>JAOTRX010000002.1:0-600000 GCA_030247675.1 Desulforhopalus sp.
TAATAAAGGAGCTCCTTTATGGCACTTGATTTTACAGTAAATAAAAATGATTTTCTTAATAATATTAACAGTCTTCAAAATATAACTAGTAAAAAAGGTACGTTAGCTATTATTTCAAACATTTTAATAGAATCAACTGTTGGGGGAATTTTTCTTACAGCCACAGATCTAGAGGTGGGTTTACGCCTATTTGTCTTGGCTGAAGTAAAGACAGATGGTTCTATAACTCTACCTTCGAAGAAAATTTTCGAGATTGTGAGGGAATCAGGTTCTGACAATATTTCCATTGAAGAAAAAGAAAATAGTTGGGTAATAATAAAAGCCGGATTAAGTACTTATAATCTAGCCGGTATGCCGAGTTATGAATTTCCGGAGTTTCCAGAGTATAAGCAGGATAATTTTCTATCTATAGAATCTCATTACTTTCTTGAACTAATAGAAAAGAGTATTTTTTCCATAGCCAATGAACAAGAGAATATTTATTCACTGACTTCTGTTCTTTTTGAAAAAGAAAGGATTGATAATAAAAGTTTTCTAAGAATGATTTCCTCTGATGGACATAGATTGTCAATTATGCAAAAAGAGGTTTTTGTAGATATTGATAAATTGAAAATCAATGATATTACACTTATTCCCAAAAAAGGTTTACAAGAGTGGAAAAAATTTTGTGAAAACAGAGATAATATTGAAATTTCGTTTGAGAAAAAACAACTCGTCATCCGTGACAGTAATGCTATATTAATAGTGCGTCTAAAGGGTGGAGAATTTCCTCAATATTCTACAATCGTAAACGCAGTAGAGTTAACAAATTGTCTAAAAATTAAAAGAACTTTATTTTTAGATTCTTTAAAAAGAATTAATATTTTTACAGAGGATATTTTTCATACAATTCAATTGAATATTGAAAAAGGGAAAATGATTCTATCCTCGCAAAATGCAGATTTAGGAAACGCCAAAGACGAATTGGATATTGAATACGACGGAGAGCCATTAACTTTGGGATTCAATTGTCGATATTTCATAGAAACGCTACAGGTTATGGATTGTGAAATTGTTGAAGCATATATTAATTCTAACAGTAGTCCATGTCTTATGAAATCATTTGAGGATGCAGGTTTTATTAGTATTATAATGCCAATGCAACTTTAGTAGAAAAAATTTAATACTAAAAAAGGTATATCTGTGACAGAAAATAGTAATAGCTACGGCGCAGAACAAATTCAGGTTTTAGATGGTCTTGAGGCTGTAAGAAAAAGACCTTCTATGTATATTGGAAACACCTCAGGCGAGGGTTTACATCATCTTATTTGGGAAATTGTTGATAACAGTATTGATGAAGCCCTTGCTGGACACTGCAACAATATTGGAGTCTATATTCATGAAGGTGACATTATTTCAGTTGAAGATGACGGAAGAGGTATCCCCGTTGATAAACACCCGACTGAAAATATGACAGCACTCGAACTGGTTATGACAACGCTGCATGCAGGCGGTAAGTTTGATCATTCTAGTTATAAAGTATCAGGAGGTTTACACGGAGTTGGTGTTTCAGTAGTTAATGCCTTGTCAATTGAATTAAAAGCAGAAATAAAACGAAATGGGAAAATATATAGACAGAGATATGAAAAAGGATCAAAAGTTAGCGATCTTGAAATAATAGGAGATAGTGATAAAACTGGGACAAAAATTACCTTTAAAGCTGATTCGGAAATTTTTACAGAAACAACAGTTTATGATTATGAGACTGTCAAAGGAAGATTAAGAGAATTAAGCTATCTAAATAAAGGTTTATCAATATATCTAAAAGATGAAAGAAGTGGGCAAGAGGATAGGTTTTTTGCGTCTGGAGGAATTGTTTCATATGTAGAGTATCTAAATAGGAATAGGACGCCTATTTTCGATCAACCTATTTTAATCTCGGGGGCCAAGGATGGTGTTGAAGTTGAGGTGGCTTTGCAGCATTTTGATGGATATTCCGAGAGGCTTTTTTCATTTGTTAATAATATAAATACACGTGAAGGTGGCAGTCATGTAGCTGGTTTCAGGTCAGCATTAACTAAATGTATTAATAAATATGCAAACGATGATTTAATTCCAAAAAATCTTAAGGAAAAAATGGGTGGAGATGATGTTCGTGAAGGACTTACTTGCATTATTTCTGTTCGTGTTCCAAATCCGCAATTTGAAGGTCAGACTAAAACAAAACTCGGAAATAGCGAAGTTAAATCAATTGTTGAATCAATTTGTACTGATAAATTGACTTTTTTTCTTGAGCAAAATCCAGTAATTGCTAAAAAAATATTAGCTAAAGTTGTTGATGCGGCAAGAGCCAGGGAAGCTGCAAAAAGAGCGAGAGATTTATCACGAAAAAAGGGGTCAACTAGTTTGCTGATGGCAGGCAAATTAGCCGAGTGCCAAGAAAAAGATCCGTCAAAAAGAGAAATATTTATAGTAGAGGGAGATTCAGCTGGAGGTTCGGCTAAACAAGGAAGGGATAGGTCTAATCAAGCTATTCTTCCTCTTCGGGGGAAAATTCTTAACGTTGAAAAAGCTCGTTTTGATAGAATTTTATCCAGTGAGGAAATAAAAAATCTAATAGGCGCTTTAGGATGTGGAATAGGTAAGGATGAGTTTGATTTAGAAAAGCTTCGGTACCATAAAATAATAATAATGACTGATGCCGATGTAGATGGTGCACACATAAGAACTCTCCTTTTGACATTTTTCTACAGACAGATGTTGCCGTTAGTTGAACAAGGGTTCATTTACATAGGGCAGCCACCCCTTTATAGGCTTGGTAAGGGTAAAAAAGAAAATTATTTTCAGGATGAAAGTCAACTCGATAAATTTCTTTTTAAGCAAGCAAGCGAGTTGTTAAAAATTTCTATTGTTGGAAAGGAAGGATTTTTTCTTGATGAAGATCTTTTTATCGATCTTCTAGAAAAATTAAGCAAATATCAACGTATAGTTGCATTTTTAAATCGCATAAATATTTGGGAAGAGATGCTTTTTTTTCTCTTAGAAAATGAAATTAGATCGGCTGATCAGTTTAAGGACGAGACTTTTGTAAAAAATCTTAGAGAAAAACTTCCATCAGATAAGCTTGTTATCGGACCGGTTAAAGTTTGTCGCTGGAGACCTGAGTGTTACGAAGTAGATGTGACTTTACGTGGTAAACTTGAAGTAGCAATGATTTTAGGGCCACATATACCACTGATCAATGAGTATCGAAGCGCACTAGTACTTTTTAGATCAATTAAAGAATATCTTCACTCAAAGTACATTGTTGCCTACTCTGCTAAAGGAAGCATAGAAAAAGAAATTATAGCTGATGATTGGGGTAAAATGTTGAAAATTGTCAGAGATGAGTCCTTTAAAGGAAGTCATCTTCAGAGATATAAAGGATTGGGGGAAATGAATCCTGAACAACTATGGGATACCACAATGAACCCTCAAAATAGAACATTATCTCAAGTAACAATAGATGACGCAGAACAAGCTGACGATATTTTTACCACTTTGATGGGTGATAAAGTTGAGCCTCGAAGGGATTTTATACAGACACATGCTTTAGAAATTACAGAATTAGATGTCTGATGATAAAGAGAAAAGTGGTGTAATATAATATCTGCTCAAAAAGAGTTGAATATATTGATTTAAGAGTTTTTAAAAATTTCCTTAATTATATTTCCCTTATTATATGAATACAGAGATTGAGAGTAATAAAGAGATTTTTCAAGCCGTCTCTATAGAGAAAGAGATGAAGAAGTCGTATCTCGAATATGCAATGAGTGTAATTGTTGGGAGGGCTTTACCAGATGTACGAGATGGTTTGAAACCTGTTCATAGAAGAGCTTTGTTTGCCATGCGCGAACTAGGTGTTCATTATAACAGGCCGTATGTAAAGTCAGCAAGAATAGTCGGTGATGTGATTGGTAAATATCATCCACATGGTGATACTGCTGCCTATTATACCATTGTTCGTATGGCGCAGAATTTTTCTATGCGATACCCCCTTGTAGACGGACAGGGTAACTTCGGATCTCTAGATGGAGACTCTCCTGCGGCTATGCGCTACACCGAAGCGCGAATGACGAAGATTGATAGGGAAATTGTAGAGGATCTAGACAGGGAAACTGTTGATTGGACACCAAATTACGATAATTCGCTTCTTGAGCCGTCGGTAATGCCCAGTAAAATTCCCAATCTTTTAATAAATGGGTCATCGGGAATAGCTGTGGGTATGGCAACAAATATACCTCCTCATAATCTTGTAGAGGTAATTAATGCGCTTATTGCTTTAATAAATAATCCCAATCTAACAGTAGGCCAAATTATATCCATTGTTTCTGGGCCAGATTTTCCCACAGGGGGTCAAGTTTGCGGTAGAGCTGGTATAAGGGAAGCTTACGAAACAGGGAAAGGGGTTATTTTAGTAAGAGCTAAGACCCATATTGAAAAACTAAAGGATGGTAAAAGGGAAGCAATAGTAATTACAGAAATTCCTTACCAAATAAACAAGGCTGCACTCGTTGAAAAAATTGCAGAATTGGTGAAAGACAAAAAAATTAATTCAATTTACGAAGTACGAGATGAGTCCGACAGACATGGTTTACGAGTAGTCATAGAGTTAAAGAAAGATGAAAATTCTGATGTTGTAATTAATCAGCTTTTCACTATGACACAAATGCAAAAATCTTTTGGTATCATCCTTTTAGCTATTGTTAATAATCGCCCAGAGACACTGAATATTAAACAAATTCTTGAGCATTTTATTCTTCATCGAAAGGTTATTGTTTTCAGACGCACTACTTTTGAACTTAAGAAAGCCGAAGAAAAGGCCCATATTCTGCAAGGATTGAATGTTGCCGTTAACAATATAGATGACATTGTTAATTTAATTAAAAGTTCGATAAATCCAAGTGAAGCAAAAAGGGAGTTGTCCAGGATTTATGAATTGAGTGATATACAAGCGCAAACAATTCTTGATATGCGGTTACAAAGATTGACAGGACTTGAAAGGGATAAGATTGTACAGGATTATAAAGATGTTTTACTAGAAATTGATCGTTTAAAAGAGATTTTAAATGATGAATCTTTGATTATGAATATTATCAAAAGTGAATTTGAAGACGTTATCTTGCAATACGGGGATGAGAGAAGGACTGAAATTGTTGATGCTATAGACGAAATTCTGCCAGAGGATCTTATTGCTCCAGAAGACATGGCGGTAACTGTAACCCATTCTGGTTACATAAAAAGAAACCCTGTGTCTCTTTATAGAGCTCAACACCGTGGTGGTAAAGGTGTAACAGCGGTAAAAAACATTGAAGAGGATTTTGTTTCAAATCTTTATGTGGCTTCAACTCTTGACACGTTTTTGTTCTTTACAAATCATGGAAAAGTTTTTTGGCGTAAGGTTTATCAGCTGCCTCTCGCAAGCAGGACTGCCAGAGGGAAGGCGATAGTGAATTTATTGAATCTTGCCGATGATGAAAAACTTGCTGCAATTCTCTCAATAAAAAATTTCGAAGACGAAAATAACGAAAAGAGTCTTCTCATGGTCACAAAATATGGGAGAATTAAAAAAACTAGCATTCAGGAGTTTGCTAAACCATTAAGAAAAGGGAAAAGAGCGTTAACAATAAATGAAGGTGATGAGATTATTGCAGCTCATGTTTTGAACGGCTCCGATACAATTCTTCTTGTTACCCAAAAAGGAATGTGTATTCATTTTGAAGAATCAGACATTCGTATTATGGGAAGGACAGCAGCAGGTGTTCGAGGAATTACCCTTGCAGATAACGATTTTGTTGTAAGTGCTATTGTAATTAATAGCAATGATTCAATTTTGATAACAACCGAGAACGGTTTTGGAAAGAGAAGTCCTGTTGAGGAGTATAGGATTCAACGAAGAGGAGGGAAGGGCGTAACCGGAATAAAGAGAAGTTCAAGGAACGGAAACGTTATTGCCGCTAAACAAGTGAATGATGAAGAGCAAGTCATACTGATAGCTGATTCTGGTAAAATGATACGAATGGATCTAACTTCAGTTCGAGTTATAGGTCGGAGTACTCAGGGTGTTAAACTTATTAATCTTGAAGAAAACGAAAAAGTTGTCGATATGGATAGTGTGGCAAAGGATAGAAGCGACGAATTTGATCCTGAGAACGATGATAGTATAAGTGAAATAGATTTGAATAGCGATCAAGCCTCTGATCAGGAAGAGTAATTCTATTACTGTTGCGGTTGTTGGTTCAGCGCCATGCTGGCTGCATTAGTTGTGATGTTGTCTAGAAACAGGCACAGCGTTCGTCTGTTTGGACATAGCTAAGATTATGTAAAAACAATAAAAACCAACCGAGAAAACCTGAAGTATCTACCCGGCTTTCAGTTTGATGATCGCCTAGAACCTTTAGGTGATGTAAAAGTTGCCATAGAAGATGCTAAAAATTGTCGTTATGGCAGTTCCATAGGAACTATGATGGAATCCTGCGATCTTTGTAGAAATTACCAAGTAGGATCAAATTATTTTTTAGGCATCCAATAACCAACTACAATCTAGTGTTCGACATTCAATGTGCGTCCAATTAAAAAGTAAATGTTACATTTTAGGGTTAGTTTTTAATCTGCATATGGGATTTCTGTAGTAAAAGAATGGTTGGTTTGTAGCAAGGCAAGGGTTAATGTTTAGCTGAAATTGTAAAAGAAATGAGTATGGTTGCGGAGGGTTAATACAAAAAAATCTGTTTATGTTTTGGCCGATAAATTTCAAATTGATATGCCAATAACAGAACAGGTAAATAAGATCTTTATAAAGGAAAACAGTTAAAAATAACGGTCCGAGATTTATAAAAAGGAGATTAAAAAAACTGAATAAATTTCAAAAGCAAAATCTGTAAATAGTTTTTTATCTCTCGCATAGAAAGCTCGGAAAAGCAGATACAAACAACTCAATAAACAGATTAAAGAAGAAATAAAAGTAATACATTCCTTAAAGTGGTTTGTAGCTGTATCACTTCAAAACCCAGCAGGGAAATACCCTGCTGAAGTTCATACAACAGTTTCCCGGTTTTCAGAGCTACCATAAATATTCCACTCACATTCTCCTACAGGAACAAAGCCCTTGTCTTGTAAAATAATATCGAGTGGCGATAATCGAAGGGCGATAATATCGGAATTTGGAATATTCAAAATAGCAGAGTAGCTTGCGGTGAGGAGATATCTGTTACATTTGTCACAGGTAAAAGCTGAGTCTTCTTTTTGTCCTTCAATATAAAAATAGTTTGTATTTTCCGGATTTTCATATTCACAGTAAGGACATGTAAGGCGAGAAAAAAGCCAAGATTGTCCACAATCAGGGCAATGAAGGTGGCGTTGTCCATTGTCTCCAAGAATTGCAAGATGAGGGAAACTGCCACAGACTGGGCAGTATCCTTTTTTCCAGGAATGATTCAACAGCTCTGCTTTAGCAGATTGAGCTTTTTTACTTAGAATTAGGTGGGAAAGAGTTCTTAAAAATAGATATAACGAAATCGAGGAAATATTAAGTTTTGTAGCTAACTCCTCAATATGATGATCACTATTTTGTTTTTCAATGAAAATACCAGAGAAACATTTAAAGGTTCCTTCTTTAGAGAAATAAAGAGAAAGTTTATCCATGTCCGCTGCAGATTTTTGAAATCCAAGACGAATTGCTTTGGTTGCAGACAGACTTGCACTTTCCCAGGGATCTTCAGCAGAAAAGATTGGATTTTGTCGGCAAAGAGGTACACCCTCAGTGAAGCGTAGTGGATCAAGAGAAATATTGGGCAGAATAGAGGTATTTTCTGAGAGCCAACGTTTTTTTTCAAGAAAAATAGGACCAAAGGCTTTAAGCAAACTTTCCAGATGAGGGTGAGTTTCACGAAGAAGTTGCAGTTCATTCGCAAGGATTTCCGCTTCCGTTGTTTCGACAGTCATGGTGTTTACCTTATTTATTACTTTGTCTATTTGTTATAAACGAAAGATATGTGGTGGACATATGAGTGAGATAGGGATTCAGATATCCCCAAAGTCCTTAATAAAATGTACAGTTTTGTATACAAAGAAAATGGTCTGATATGTAATAAATCAGACCATTTTCTTTTTGTTACTTCAATCACTCGTCGTTAGCGATAGGTATTACTTTTTCTCGCTATAAACAACTAATGTTCCATCTTTTTCCATTTCTTTTAGCCATTTTGGATGTTGTTTTTTCACCCAGCCTCTTGTTACCCAGCCTGTGAACATAGCCGGTGCCGAACCAGGGGCTCCAATTGTTACAAGGTACAAATGAACAAAGAAGAAGGCAAAAATTACAACAAAGCCAAGAGCGTGAAAAACATACATCAAGCGCAATGTGTCAACTGTAAATCCGTCTGGGAACCATATGATTAAACCGCTTGCGACCATTACTGCGCCAAAGAGAGCTACAGCTAAAAAAAACATCTTTTGGCCTGGGTTGTATTTCCCGACCTCTGGCATATTTTCTACATGCCAGAGATACCCACCGGCTGCCATTATCCATTGAATATCTTCAGGAAATGAGAAAAGGCCAGCTTCTTTCCACCACATAAGAATGGTGAGAACTAAACTCAGACCAAAGAAAATTCCACCATAATTATGGAGAATCTTTAAGTTTTCCATACCTCCAACTAGTGTTCCTAAGACATTCAATGAATGGTACATCATTCCCATTCCTGTAACACACAAAAAAAGACAGGAAAGGGCAACACACCAATGCACCACCCTTTCAAAGGGCCCGGTGGCCTTGATCATTCCTTTTCTCATGACTGTTTCCCTCCTTCACATGTAGATTCTTCATCAGGGTTCTTGGGTCCGTGGGTGATATAATGGAGGAAAGATCCAGCCACAACACCACCAGCGGCGATTAGAGCCGCCGGTTTCAAAATATCCTTCCAAACCATGATAGAAGTTGGCACCTGAGGATCTATTGGCAGATTGTCATAAACTTCCGGTTTTTCTGTCAAGACATAGACAACATGTGTTCCATTAACAAATTTATCACCGTAGACATTAGCATCACCACCTAATTGTTTTGCCCTCTTGTGAGCCTTAGCAAGAATTGAGTCACGATCGCCGATAGTGATGGCATTTGTTGGGCAGGAAAGAACACATGCAGGAGGCTGGTTTTCTTGAAGTCGTGTATAGCAGAGATCGCATTTGCTAACCCTATTGGTAGCTTCGTTCAGTTTCGGAATGCCGAAAGGACAAGCCGGGATACAAGCTTTACAACCAATACACTTCTGGGCTTTCAAACCAACACTCCCAAATTCCGTATGATATAAGGCCTGGGTTGGACAAACTTTGACGCAAGCTGCATCGGTACAATGCATACAACCGTCTTTTCTGAACAGCCATTTTACGATACCTTTATCCTCTATCTCCTGGAAACGTATAAGTGTCCAAGTATTCCACTGAAGGTCCGGTGGATTTTGGTAACTCCCGAAGTTATTTGTCTTGGAGGCCGGTTGCTCGTTCCACTGTTTGCAGGCAACCTGACAGCCTCGACAAGCTGTACAACGTGAGAGATCGATCAGTTTTATTAGTTCCTGTTTCATCTTTCCACCCCCTTAAGCCTTACTGATGTTGACCATGAATGCCTTATACTCAGGACAGAAAGTATTGGCATCACCCACAGAGGGTGTCAGGTAGTTGACCGATGCATCGGCAGCCCCTTCCGGCCATCGCCAGCCATAGTTAAAAGGAATACCAACTTCATGAACGGTCTTACCTTCAACCTGCATTGGCTTGAGGCGTTTTGTAACCATTGCCACCACTTTTATTTCCCCTCTTATTGAGGATACTTTTACCTTTTCCCCATTTTTAATGGAGAGTTTTTGGGCAAGCGCCTCACTTATCTCCATATAGGCCTCAGGCTGCAACTCAAGGAGCCATGGTTGCCACCTGGTGAAGCCGGAACACCAGTGCTCAGTACAGGAGTATGTGGTGCAAACATAAGGAAATTTATCATCTGCATTGGCGACCTTGTCGACATCGGCTTTGAAGATAGCGATGGTTGGATTTACCAGCTGAGGCGAGAAGGGATTTTTTGCCAGTGGGCCCTCAAGGGGCTCATAATGTTCTGGGAAAGGACCTTCAACCATGCCAGGTCCGAATATTGCTCCAACACCGTCCGCCTTCATAATGAACGGGAATTTGCCTTTCTCTTTGTCGGCAAGAGGAGGCCATGGTCCATCGGCAACATCACCTACCCATTTATCACCAACCCATTCAAGAAGCTTGCGTTTAGGATTATAGGGTTTACCTTCAAGGTCGCATGATGCTCGATTGTAAATAATTCTGCGGTTAAGCGGCCAGGCGTACGACCAGTCTGCGAAAAGGCCAAGACCTGTGGGATCGTCTTTGCCCCTCTTCATCATTTTGTTTGCCCCTTTTTGCTCAAAGCTGCCAGCCATAAGCCAGTTGCCGCTGGAGGTGGAGCCATCCGCCATAAGTTTACCAAAGGTCGGGACTAATTCACCTTTTAGATTAACCTCTTTTGGAGACTTGCCTGTTGGATCTTCTATGGTAAGGTCTCTCGTGTAATGGCCATTAATAATCTGTGAGGCCTTACGGACGTTGAAGTTGCCGAACGCGTCCCTGTAATCCCACTTGAGGTTTAGAATGGCCTCAGGAAATGTGCCACCCTCTTTTTTGTATAGGTCACGGATAGCATCGATGATACGCATTGTTATATCACCGTCGGAGAGGCAGTCACCAGGTGGATTTACTGCTTTGTAGCGCCACTGAACCCAACGGCCGGAGTTACTTTGACTGCCTTCTTTTTCCATGCTGGCAGCTGCAGGAAGGAGAAATACCTCTGTATCGACAGATTTTGGATCAACACCCGGAGCTTTCCAGAAGGAGGATGTCTCACTGTCGAAGATATTGACATTTACCATCCACTTCAGTTTTGCAAGACCTTTACGAACCTTATTCGAGTTTGGTGAGCTGACAGCGATATTACTACCATAAGCAAAAAAACCTTTGAGTTTACCAGCGTACATGGCATCGATGGTGTGCAAAGTTGAATAATGTTTGCCGTCGTCTAACTTGGGTAACCAAGAGTAACCAAATTCATTTTCCGGATTTGCCTTGTCGCCCCACATAGCCTTAAGGAAACTGACAACATACTTGGGATAATTCTGGTACCAGTTGGCAGATTGTGGATCGGTTGATTTAGAGGTGTACTTATCGAGATATTTTTGCAAGGTATCTATTGATCCACTTGGCATCTTAAGATAACCCGGAAGGATGTTGTAGAGGATAGCATGATCGGTTGATCCTTGAACGTTAGGTTCGCTGCGCAGAGCATTGATTCCTCCACCGCAGATACCCATGTTACCGAGAAGCAGCTGGATAATCGACATAGTTCTGATTATTTGGCTACCGGTAGTGTGATGTGTCCAGCCTAGTGCATAACATTCGGTGCCAGCTTTGTCCCTCGCTCCGGTTGCACCGTATTCATTGTAAACCTTGAGGAGATTCTCCTTAGTAACGCCGGTAATTGATGAAACGGCATCAAGGGTGTATCGTTCATAATGCTTCTTCAACATCTGGTAGACGCAACGAGGGTCCTTGAGGGTATAATCCCTAACCGGTATTCCTTTTTCGTCCTTAATGGTCGTCCAGGTGTCTTTCTTGTAGGATCTCTTCGCAGCGTCATAACCTGTAAAAAGGCCATCTTTAAACTCATAGTCCGGGCTGACTATCTGTGAAGCATTGGTATAATATTTAACGTATTCGTCATGGATAAGGTTGTTATCGATAATATGTTTGATCATTCCCCCCAGAAACGCGATATCTGTTCCTGAGCGAAGAGGGACATGGAAATCAGATCTTGCTGATGTACGTGTAAATCGCGGATCGACGTGAATAATCTTTGCGCCGCGATCCTTGGCGCGCATGATCCATTTAAATGCGATTGGATGATTTTCAGCGGCGTTACTACCCATGATAAGGATACAATCACTGTTTGCCAAATCAGTGTAATGATTGGTCATTGAACCACGTCCGAACGACTCTCCCAGAGCCGCAACAGATGGGCTGTGTCAGACGCGAGCCTGGTGATCGATATTGACGAGACCCAATGCCCTGCAAGCTACGCTGAGGGTCCAACACTCCTCGTTACCGATATTAGAGGAACCGTAATGACCGATACTCTCGAGCCGATTTACAACCTCGCCTTTTTCATTTTTCGTTATAAAATCTGCATCGCGAGTGTCTTTCACAAGACGGGCAATTCTTTGAAAAGTCCAATTCCAGTCTTTCTCTTCCCATTTATCACTTTTAGGGGCTCGGTAGAGAACCTTTCGAAGACGATTTTTATTAACCTCAGTAAGACCAAAAAGACCTGCACCTTTCGCGCAAAGCGATCCTTCATTAATAGGATGGTCGGGATCGCCTTCGATGTTGAAGATTTTTCCGGTAAGCCTATCGGTGCTGCAAATGAGTCCGCAACCGACTGAACAGTAGCAGCAGATAGTTGTTGACTGTTTTGCCGTCCTGATTCGGTCCATTTTACCGAGTTCGGCAGCATGGGCGTTCAAGGCGGTCAAATCCAGCCCGAGCGAAGACAGGGCTACCCCTGATCCGATCGCTCCGGACATGGAAAGAAATCTCCTCCTGGTAATTTTCATACGCTCTCCTTAAGATGAGGTTAATGAATGACCCGTGGATTGTACCACGGATTAATTAATGAGAAATGTGCTGTAATACTAGATATATTCAACTGTCGCTGCCCATATATCAAATATGATCTAACAACAAACGAGAAAAAGTTTTTTTATTCCTTATGACGAAATATCAGCTGGATAGAGATTACTTTGGATGCCTTTTGTAGAGTACGAAAGGATGTATAGCACTCTCGCTTTTCCATACAACAAAATTCCTTTAGATAGCAAAAAACAACCTATACGCACATGTTATTGATATCTAAAGCATTTTGTGTAGGTAAAACTATTACTAGGATGTAGGTCAAAGGACTACAATGGTTTAAGGATTAGGTTTACGTTGAGAAGCTTTTGAGGTTCTAACTGCAGAGAGATTTCTTGGTTATAATAGTGTTAGACTTTGCAGAAATGTTTTGAGCAAACCCTGAATACATATCTTCAACATACTTTGCCGAAAAAAAGACATTAAAAAGGTGATGAAAATGACAAAAGGATTCCGATCGAATTATTTTGATTTAGACGAGGCGAAGGATAGATAGCTTCGACGTATGTTTATTAGCGGGAGGATTTGGTGCAGCAATTTAGTTTTAAATAGAGACAGATAACGAATTTGGAATGGCAAATCAGGTTAAGATCGATTGGCATTTTTTATAACAATTGAACATCCGTGATCAAGGTAGACTTTAAGGCAAAGCCTTGCAAGAAAAAGCGAAGTGACCCTGGAGATCATATTTTAACCTGACTACCCACAATCTTTCAGTTTAGCCCATTTGAACAGCCGCATGGGTGTGGTTACGGCTTTCACAGCAATATAACTGAAGCGGGCGACTTTGTATTTCATGTCGTACCACCGGTTAAATCGGTAGTAAAACTCAGTAAGGTAGCGCGGAAAATGCTTTTTATTGATCGCGTGAAAAGAACAATGCAAGGAGTAATTTCACATTACTAATAATCGTGTTTATCTATCTGAATTTGGATATTTCAACGTTTTGGGTACCAACACCGGTATCTATGGCAATATGCTCATGGCCGCTCTCTTGAAAAGGGGTGAAACATTCAAGACTATCTGTGACCACATTTCTTTTTAGAGTCAGATGTTTTGATCCCAGTCTTTGATCGCCTATTTGGAAAATGCAGTCACTTGGTTTGAAGCGAATGGCGAGTTGATCACCTTTTTCACCTATAGATACAGCTGCGAGAAAGGGATTTTTTCCGATAGCCGCTCTTCCTCGCTTGCCATAACGTTTTTTACCTCGACAGTAGGCCTCGTCGATCTTGATGTTCACATCACGAGGTTTGCTATCATCACTCTCTTAAATAGTCTGCTGTATTTTATGCTTGGGCAACTGAGCTGCGTTAAATGAAACACAGATTGTACGTTTGAGGATCAGTTTCGATATAACGATTTTTGATCTGGTAGTTAGATAGCAGAGAACCAAGTAGTCAGCGAGAGGTTTGTGGAAGAAAAAATTATTCCTGCGGTGATAGATCTGAGATCGTCACCTGTTACATTGGAAAAGATCCCTGGTTTTTAAGCAGACAACACTTTGTATGACCACATGAAAGGAAACGAAACCTTTTTGCCACCCCAAACCAATCAGGGCTTTGTAACATTGGTTTTCCATTCCGAATTGTGATAAGAAACTTTGCAAACCGAGATCTAGCTGAAATTGAATTTCGTTTTTATAAATGGTGGCCACCTTTTATGTAAAGATTGGAGGTAGCTTACCGGGAGGATGGCTATTACAGAACGAACACCCTCCGGAAAAATTTGGTTTAGCTTTGAATGTGTTCAGTAAAGAATTAACCATGTCGATTGTTGTGATGCTTTTGGATTGGATACTGTTAAAGACGAACCTGTACCTAGAAGCAAATTTCAATCAAATCTTCACAGCCTGTTGATGATCTAGGCTTAAAAAGTTTACAAAAGTCCGAGAGAAGTCCTTACTTGAATAAAAAAGTAATGAGATCTCAAAACAATGATTAGCATGAATTCTATTTGATGTTGTCGTAAAGACGATCTTAATCTAGAAAAGATGCTGGACGATTGGGAGGTTTCTTCTAGCTATTGTTGCCCCAGTGTATCTCTTGGTGGGAAAAAAACCCATGGAGGTGCTTAAGATGAAATTGGCATTCTGATTAATAATGCAGCTATTTTCGTTTTTCGAACAGTAGGAAGTTCATCCTTGTTAAAAAACGAAAATAGCCAAAAATCTAAAAAATTATAAATCGAGTTGTTAAAGCTACAAATTGATGATCATAATTAGCTGTTATCTAAAATGTAATGCAGCCCGATGGATTTTTTTCTTGTTAGTGCTGCATCAATTATTAAAGAAGCGATTAATGAAATGTTCCTCAATTCAAGCATATTTGGGGTTAGTTTGTATTTTAAAATAATTGAATCAATCTCTCTTCTCACATCTTCAATTCGCTGTTTTGCAACCAAGAGTCTCGATGTTTTTCTTACAATTCCTACATAATTCCACATTGTTCGACGAATTATATCCCAATTATGATTTATTAGGATTTCCTCATCGATCTGCTCTTTAAAACTCTCCGGAAAAGATTTGTTAAAAGCAAGGTTACCAATCTCATTCTTTTCCCATTCACTGTTGATTTTACAAAACTGGAAAGCATTTTCAGAAAATACAAGGGCCTCAAGAAGCGAATTGCTTGCTAATCTGTTGCCTCCATGCAAACCAGTACAAGATGTTTCTCCGAGAGCAAATAAATTTTCAATATTTGTTCTTCCAGAGGAGTCAACCTTTACCCCTCCACACATATAATGTGCCGCTGGAACTACGGGAATTGGATCTGTAGTCAGATCTATCCCCAACGAAATACATTTAGAATAAATATTTGGAAATCTGTTTTTAAGGAAATCCTTGTCTTTGTGGCTTATGTCTAAATATACACATTCAGCCCCTGATGTTTTCATCTCTTTATCAATAGCCCTAGCAACCTTATCTCTTGTGGCAAGCTCCATTTCTTTCGGTTCATAATTTTTCATAAACCTCTCGCCTGATTTGTTCTTTAGGAATGCTCCTTCCCCCCTTACCGCCTCAGAGATAAGAAAATTTTTTGCTTTGTGATGAAAAAGGCAGGTTGGATGGAACTGCACAAACTCCATATTAATAATGCTAGCACCTGCTCGATGTGCCATCGCAACACCATCGCCAGTAGCTATGTCTGGATTGCTAGTGTACAAATAGACTTTTCCTGCACCACCCGTACAGAGAAGGGTGTTTTTAGCAAAAATATGAATAAACTCTCCTCTTTCGTTTATTACACTAGCACCAACACACCTTTTTTCACCATTTTGCCCAAAAGTAGTCAGCAAATCCACGCTCATGTGATTTTCTAGAATTTTAATATTTCGGCGCTTTGCTGCGCTATCAACGAGCGCTCTCTCTATCTCTTTCCCTGTTAAATCGTATGAGTGAGCAACCCTCCTTCTCGAGTGACCACCCTCCCGCCCTAAACTTAGTTCCCCATCGGTTTTTCGCACAAAATCGACACCAATTCGAATAAGTTCCTCTACTCTCGCAGGTCCATTCTCAACTACCATTCGAACCACCTGCTGATCACAGAGACCAGCTCCAGCTTCAAGAGTATCACGAATATGTTCGTCGAACGAATCGTCTTTGCTCATTACTGCAGCAACGCCTCCTTGGGCAAGATTTGTTGCACTGTCAATTTCACCTTTTTTGGTAATGACACAGACACTTCCAAGGTCTGCCGCTTTCAAGGAGAAAGATAAACCTGCTATTCCGCTGCCAATAACCAGAAAATCCGTTTCCATTACTCAACTCCGTAAAAATTGTTTCACGTGAAACATAGGGTTTAAAATTGCGCCACAAGGACACTTATGAATCGAAAAAGAAGAAAGAAAGATTATTGAATGAAAAATGTAAGGTACTTTTAGTATAAAAAGGGTAATTTAGAGCTACTAAAAACAAATTTTTTAAGGATCGCCATGGAAAGAAAATCAAAAATAATTGCCGTTGCAAATCAAAAAGGTGGTGTTGGTAAAACAACTACTGCGATAAACTTCGCGTCGGCACTTGCGTTGAAGAAAAAATTTACATTGCTTGTTGATTCAGACCCACAAGGGAATGCCTCAAGTGGGTTAGGTATAAATACTAAAAAACTCGATCTACATCTTTATCATGCATTCACTGACCATCAGGTTGCAAGGGAAGTCGTTGTTAAAGGATGTAGGGAGCGACTTGATGTAATCCCAACGAATATAGATCTTGTCGCTGCCGAGTTCGAGTTTATAGGTTCGGAAAAAAGAGAGTTTAAGATGCAAAAAATACTTTCCTCTCTTTTACCCTTTTATGATTACATAATAATAGATTGTCCACCGTCTTTGGGTCTCTTAACACTTAATGCACTAACTGCTGCAAACTCGGTTCTGATACCTATGCAGTGCGAGTATTTTGCTATGGAAGGCTTAGCACAACTGGTAAATACCATAAGATCAGTAAAGAAAAACTTTAATTCCGCGTTGTTTGTTGAAGGTTTGTTGCTGACAATGTTTGACAAAAGGAACAGATTGACTTTTCAGGTTGCTCAAGAGATAAAAAATCATTTTAATGAGCAGCTTTTTGAAACTGTAGTTCCGCGAAATGTTCGGTTAAGCGAGAGTCCTAGTCACGGTCAGTCTATTTTTGATTATGACTCTCAATCTTCTGGAGCTATTGCTTACATGAATCTCGCTAAAGAATTTATTAAAAAACAAGGGTTACTAAATGGTTAAAAAAACGGGACTCGGCTTGGGAGTGGGCATTTTGTTTGGAGAAGATAAGGAGAAGTATTTTGAGTGTGATATATCAAAACTTATCCCTAACAAACATCAGCCAAGATCAAATTTTAACCAGCAAGATTTAGAAGAGTTGGCTGAATCTATACGAGAAAAGGGAGTAATTCAACCTCTAATCGTCACGTCAGGTAGCAATAATGGAACATATGAGTTGGTTGCTGGAGAGAGAAGGCTACGTGCATCAAAACTTGCGGGATTGACAAGGGTCCCGGTGGTGGTAATTGATGGTATAGACGAAAATGGACT
The DNA here is from genome assembly GCA_030247675.1 of Desulforhopalus sp. Taxonomy (NCBI): domain Bacteria; kingdom Pseudomonadati; phylum Thermodesulfobacteriota; class Desulfobulbia; order Desulfobulbales; family Desulfocapsaceae; genus Desulforhopalus; species Desulforhopalus sp. The sequence goes on from JAOTRX010000002.1 coordinate 17,788, forward strand.
TCTTGAATTGGCTCTTATAGAAAACATTCAAAGAACAGACCTCAATCCAATTGAGGAAGCAGATGCATATAAAAAATTGATTGATAAATTTGGATACACCCAAGAAGAAACCGCGAAAAAGGTAGGAAAGCAACGATCGACTATCACTAATTTACTCAGACTATTAAAGCTTCCAGAAACCGTACAAAAAGATATTTCATTAGGTTTGTTGAGTGAGGGGCATGGCCGAGCACTAATACGACTCGCTGAGGAACCAAACAAACTGAAAGAAGTAAAAGATTTGATAGTAAAAAAAGGCTTGTCTGTTAGAGAGGCGGAAAAGATTATTAAAAAATCGGTTGCAAATAATAAAACTCCGGCTAGAAATACCGCGGTAAGTTCGGAAAACGAAATGTCTCAAGCATATTTAAATGCGCTCGTTACGCAGTTAACTAACGTTTTGAGCTCAAAGGTTGTTCTTCAACAAAATGGTACGCGCGGTAAAATAGAAATAGAATACTACTCTCAGGATGACTTGGTTCGCGTGTTTAATCTTCTTCTGGGTGAAAAGTAGTGGGAAAGACCCAATAAATACAATCAACAGGTTACAATGATATTTTCATTTATGCGAATTTCTAAAAAAGAGGTGCTTGTTATTTTTTTCTGTTCAGCTTTCCTGGCACTGGCTGATAATGCCAGTTCAGAGATATTGAGCGTCCAAGGTGAAAAAGTGAGCCTGCGAACCGATCCTGATCCAAAGGCAAAGGTCATTTGGGAATATGGAAGTGGTTTTCCTTTGGAGGTGTTGAAACGGCAAGGCGAGTGGGTGATGGTGAAGGATTTTGAAAATGATTCTGGCTGGATTCATAAGTCCAAACTACAAAAAGGGAAAGCTGTGATTGTTAAAGCAAACCCTCGGGGAGAGAAGGCAATTAATATTCGCAGCGGCCCGGGTATCGAAAATCCAATTGTTGCAAACGCATACTATGGCGTTGTCTTCTCTGCACAAGAAAGAAAGGATTCATGGATTCAGGTCAGCCATGAATCGGGAAATAACGGTTGGACTAAACCTGAGTTTCTATGGGGTAATTTAAAGGGGAAGTAATAGTCTGGAAAATGCATTGGTGTTGGGCTAATGGCGGAGAAGGAGGGATTCGAACCCTCGGTGGAGTTTTACCCCCACACTCGCTTAGCAGGCGAGCACCATCGGCCTCTCGGTCACCTCTCCGCATTAAAAAAAAAAAACTGGCATATTTGGCGGAGGAAGTAGGATTCGAACCCACGGTACTTTCGTACAACGGTTTTCAAGACCGCCGCCTTAAACCACTCGGCCATTCCTCCGTGGATCCCTCTTGTAACATTTGGTAGAATTTCTGTCAACCTTCTGCTGAATAAATTCAGTTTGCGTTGCCACAGGATGACATATTTGTAATATTATGTCGAAAGGGTGGTAGTTATTTGTTATATTAGTTGAAACATGTTTTGCTTCCCTGTCACCCTTTTAATTAGATGTATTATGGATAAAACAAACGATATTTCAAGACAATTAGAGGACCTAACTGTTCTCTATGAAATAACAAAACAGCTTGCTTCATCACTTGAGGTTCGAGAATGCCTCGAAAAGACGATGAAGGTGTTAGCTGATATGAAGGAAATGGATAATGGGACGGTTACTATTGTCAATCCATTAACTGGAAAACTCGAAATTGAAGTTGCGCATGGCATAAACGCTGAGGCAAAAAAACGCGGAAAATATTCTATAGGCGAAGGAATAACGGGCCGTGTAGTTTCGACAGGTGAGCCGATAATTGTACCTCAAATATCTGAAGAGCCACTGTTTCTCAATAGAACAAGAACTAGGGGTAATGTCTCTGACCAGAAAAAATCCTTTCTCTGTGTCCCAATAAAGGATGGGAAAAATGTAATCGGTGCCTTGAGTATCGATAGATTTTATAAAGATGGGATTGGCGAACAAGCAAATACGGATCTTCAGTATCTAACTGTACTGTCGAGCATAATTGCTCAGACAGTGATCAGAATACAAAAGGTGACGAGAGAAACTGAAGAGTTGCAAAATGAGAACCTGAAACTGAAACGAGAACTGTCGGATAAAAATAAAATCAATGACATAATTGGCAGCTCGAGCAGAATGCAGGATGTCTATGAGATGATACATAGAGTGGTTGATACAAACGCAACTGTACTTCTTCGCGGAGAATCCGGAACTGGAAAAACTCTCGTCGCCAAAGCACTGCACTATAATAGTGGCAGAAAACACCAGCCGTTCGTGTCGGTTAATTGCTCAGCATTACCAGAAACACTCTTAGAAAGTGAACTATTTGGTCACGAGAAAGGTGCTTTTACCGGGGCTCACGAACGAAAAATAGGAAGATTTGAACAGGCGGAAGGGGGCACGCTATTTCTGGACGAGATAGGAGAGATTAGTAATTCTGTGCAGGTAAAGCTCCTGAATGTAGTGCAAGAGAAAATATTTCAACGTCTAGGTTCTACTCAACAAATACGCTGTGATGTCCGCTTGGTGGCTGCTACTAATCGTGATCTCGAAAAGGCTGTCGCCGATCGTTTTTTTCGCGAGGATCTCTATTATAGGTTAAATGTTTTTCCTATCTATATTCCACCACTTAGAGAACGAAGAACGGATATTTTACTCATTGCAGAATTTTTCTTGGAAAAATATGCCAAGGAAAATAAGAAGCAAATAAGAAGAATTTCCACATCAGCGATCGATATGCTTATCCAATACCACTGGCCTGGCAATGTGCGTGAACTGCAAAACTGTATTGAAAGGGCTGTAATTATTTGTGATTGTGATACGATAAAAGGAATACATTTGCCACCAACTTTACAAACAGCTGAAGTCTCAAAAAGAGACAATCCTTATTCACTATCAGTTGCTGTTGCCAATTTTGAAAAGGAATTGATTATAGAGGGGTTAAAAAGAAATAACGGGAACCAGACAAAAACTGCAAAGGATCTCGACACAAGCTTAAGAATCATAAATTACAAGATTCATCAGTATTCAATAGATCCAAAGTATTATAGAGTTTGATTTAATGAAAATATTCGTCCACGCTTGCTGTGCTCCATGTCTTATCTATCCATATTCACAGTTGAAATCGGAATTTTCCAAAGTAGACGTGTATTTTTATAACCCTAATATACATCCCTATCGTGAGTTTAAAAAACGAATTGAAACTCTGGAGTTGTATTCCCGACAGGAATCCTTTGGTCTTCATTTAGAATATGAATATTGTCTTAAAGATTTCCTGAGGAGAGTTGTGTTTAACGAGGAAAATAGGTGTGAGATTTGTTATCTAATGCGTTTGGAGAAAACCGCTGCACTGGCTAAAGAGTTTGCCTATGATGCGTTCACCACAACTCTTCTTTATAGCAGGTATCAAAAGCATAATTCTATTATTTCAATCGGCAATATGTTATCAAACAAATATCAAATTCCCTTTTATTATAGTGATTTCCGATTAGGATGGCAGAATGGGATTGATCAATCGATAGAACATAATATGTATCGTCAACCGTATTGCGGCTGCATCTATAGTGAGCAAGAACGCTATGATAAAACGATGAAGAGAACCAAAAAATAATTGCGGCGGCTGCTGTACAACTCAAGTGATGAACAAATGAGAAAGGGCAATCAGGATGTTTCCTGATTGCCCTTTTTATTGGCGTCCCCAACCGGATTTGAACCGGTGTTGTCGGCGTGAAAGGCCGATGTCCTGGACCTGCCTAGACGATGGGGACTTTTTTCTTTTCTGGTGGGTCGTGCGCGACTTGAACGCGCGACTCTCTGATTAAAAGTCAGATACTCTACCGACTGAGTTAACGACCCGTAGAGGAAGTCTATATACTTGCTCGTGTACGGAGTGTCAAGAAATTTCTTGCAGTCAATTGCCAGTAGCATGATAAAAAGTACTTCTTGAAGAAGAAACCAATAGATCGTGTGAAGTAAGTAGGGAAACCTATGTACCGACAAAAAAGTTGAGCACAAAAGCAAGGAATGCTATATGACAAAACTTGCAAAGTAGAAGCAAAAGCTTAAAGAAACGAAACTCTGCCTTGAGACGGAGTGATTACTCTGTATCAAGGCTGGTTGCAGTTGTCGGCTTAATCAAAGAGATAGGAGTTAAATTGTATGGGATTTTTAAAAGGCTCAGCGAGTTTCGTGCGCTTTTCAGTGGATGGAACTCTGCCGGACAACCCGCTAGATTTTATTGCAAAAAGAATCATCGGTTTCTCGTTCCAAGATATCGATGAAACATACGATGAATACTCAATTGGGTGGGTATCTGTACTTAATATGTTTGACACAAAATTTGCTTTTGCATCGTATGTAGCCGGAGAATATATAACATTGACGCTCAGAATTGATGAGAGAAAGGTTTCACCGGCGATTTTGAAAAAGATTGTACAAAAGGAAGAAGAAAGAGTTCGGCAGGAGCAGCAGGTGCCAAAGCTGAGCCGGTCGACTAAGGTACAGATCAAGGAACGGATCAGAACGGAGCTGATGCGAAAAGCTATCCCAATTCCTTCAACTTTTGAATTATGCTGGAACCTTACAAATTCTACTTTGCTATTTTTCTCGACAAATAAGAAGGTCCATTCGATTTTGGAGGACTTTTTCAAAGAAAGCTTTGGCCTCCTTTTACGCCAGCAAATACCGTACACCACTGCTGAGCACCTGGTTGGAGGGGAGCAATTGCCACGGCTGGAGCGGCTCACACAGGAGATTTTCGTTTAAATGCTGCTAGTGCGATAAATAAAGTTGGGGGCAGAAGATGGATTTAGTAGACCTGATAGTTGAAAAGAGGTTTCTTGGCCAAGAGTTTCTTACATGGCTTTGGTGGAAAAGCGAGGAGCGGGGTGGTAGTGTATACTTGGCGAATGAAGGTGATATAACAGTAGCTTTCGAAAAACATATGTTGCTTGAATCTGGAGAAGGTGAGTCCAGCGAGAAACTTATCTGCACTGGATTACAAACCGAGTTGCAGGAAGCGAGGACCGGCCTGCAAATGGGTAAAAAACTGGAACAGGCACGGATCGTCATCAATCATAACAGCTATGAATACAGCTTTACTTTGGCTGGTGGATTAATGGAATTCAGAAATGTACGGTTACCGAAAACCGAAACTACGGAAAACGAAAAGGATGACCGCCCTGAAGAAGTTGAAGGAATGATTCTCGAGCGAATCTTTCTTTTTGAAGAACTTGTTCGGCTAGTCAATATCTTGTTCAGTATGTTTTTATTTGTAAGACTCGGTGATCATTGGCGCGATGAACTGCAAAAAATAAGAGAATGGGTAGCCAGAATGGCTGTCGTTTCCTAATAAATTCAAAAAGATATTCATAGGCTATGGAGCTTGAAACAATAATAGGTCTGGAGATTCATGCACAGCTGAAGACTGACTCAAAAATCTTCTGTGGCTGCTCGACTGCCTTTGGCGCACCGGCAAATACCAATACCTGTCCGATTTGTCTAGGCATGCCAGGGGTTTTGCCAGTTCTCAACAAGCGAGTTGTTGAGTTCGCTATAAAACTTGGTCTTGCTACCAACTCTGCCATCAACAATTTCAGCCAGTTTGCAAGGAAGAACTATTTTTATCCGGATCTGCCCAAGGGATATCAGACATCGCAGTTCGATCTGCCGATTGTTGGAGGGGGGAGCATCGAAATCTCTGTTGATGGGTACAGGAAAAATATTGGCATCACTCGTATACACATGGAGGAGGATGCCGGTAAACTCCTGCATAACGAAGCAGAACCACTGTCTCACGTGGACCTGAATCGTACTGGCACACCCCTTTTGGAGATCGTATCAGACCCTGATCTGCGTACACCGGAGGAGGCTTCAGCATATTTACGGAAATTGCATGCCATTTTGCGTTACTTAGATATTTGTGACGGCAACATGCAGGAGGGCAGTTTTCGATGCGATGCCAATATTTCTCTGCGCCCGTATGGCCAGAAGGAATTTGGAACCCGTACAGAACTGAAAAACATGAATTCTTTTCGCCATGTTCAAAGTGCTTTGGAATATGAAATTCGCCGCCAGAGAGATTTACTTTTGGAGGGTGAAACAATTGTTCAGGAGACTCTTCTGTGGAATCCAGATAAAAACTGTACGGAATCTATGCGAGGCAAGGAAGATGCCCACGATTACCGTTATTTTCCCTGTCCTGATCTTGTTCCGGTTGTAATCGATGAGGCTTGGATTGAGGAAATTCGCCTGCAATTGCCGGAACTTCCAGATCAACGAAAAGAAAGATTCATCGATCAATATGGTTTACCTGATTACGATGCGGCACTGCTCACTGGAGATCGTGAATTAGCGGATTACTTTGAGAAGACCGTTCGTGCAGGAGGATCGGCGAAGAAGGTTGCAAACTGGATTATGACTGAAATGCTGCGTGAGTTGAAAGGGGAGGCTATTACTGTCTGCAGAATACGTCCACAGCAGCTCGCAGAACTGCTTTTGATGGTTGAGGCAAATACCATCAGCGGTAAGATTGCAAAAACCGTATTTCAATCGATGATGGAGACTGGCAAGGATCCGCAAATAATCGTAAAAGAACAAAATCTTCTCCAGGTTTCCGATGAAGGAGAGATACTTGCCCTAGTCCACGAAATAATCGCTGCTAATCCACAGCAGGCAGAGGATTATCGCAATGGCAAGACCAAAATATTGGGCTTCTTCGTGGGCCAGCTGATGCAGCGGACCAAAGGCAAGGCAAATCCAAATATTGCCAATGAGCTGTTTGTCAGAGTCCTTGCCGGTTAACACAATAGGTATAGGGTGGAAAAGGAGCTTTGGCAGAAAAAAGGGGACGGACACCGTGCACGTCTACGTGACCGTTTTCTCGAAAATGGACTTCATGGTTTTAGCGACACTGAAGTTCTTGAGCTTCTTCTTTCGTTCGGCACGCCGCGCACCGATTGCAAGGAGCCGGCACGTGGCTTATTAAAGAAATTTGGCACTTTTTCCAAAGTCCTGGAAGCTCCATTGGTTTCACTTCAGGATGTTTTGGGGGTTGGTCCGAAAAATAGTTTCGCTCTGCACTTTGTTCATGCTGTTGCCAGCTATTATCTGAAAGAGCGAATACGCGGCAAGCGATATCTCCATTCGTCTGAGGAGGTGATCGACTATCTTACCCATTCGCTTCGTGGTTTGAAAAAAGAGGTTCTGTCGGTCATTTTTCTTGATAGCTCGCACGCTATTATCGATTCAGCCGTGGTTGCAGAAGGGACTCTTAATGTCAATACGGTATATCCGCGGGAAATTATGAAAATGGCGCTGGACTTTCATGCTGCGGCATTGATTATTGCCCATAATCATCCTTCCGGCTCGCTCCACCCCTCCACCCAGGATATGAAGCTTACCAAAAGCTTATACATGCTGTGCAGCCTTATGCAGATTCAGCTTCTCGATCATCTGGTAATTGGTGATGGAAGCTATAGCTTTGCCGATAACGGGTTGATCACTTCAATTCGCCAGGACTGTACCGCTCTTGTTAATTCTCTGTAAGTCTGATGTGTTCTCTCTATATCCATATCCCTTTCTGTCAAAAAAAATGCTACTACTGTTCCTTTAGCTCAAGCGTGAATGGCGTTGGGCTGTTCTCCTCATACGTTGCTGCAGTGCAGAAAGAACTTACAGGATACACCTTTGAAAATACCAAAAGGCAATTGAGTACAGTTTTTATAGGAGGAGGCACACCGAGTATCCTTCCCGTCGCCCTCCTGGAAGAGCTCATTGATGATTGTTTGAAGAATTTTCATTTACTGCCAGATGCAGAAATTACTGTTGAAACAAATCCCGGGACCGTTGATGCGCATTATATTGCACACCTCTTAGCCGCAGGAGTAAATCGCATCTCTCTTGGGGTACAGACCTTTAACGACCATGAACTGCAGGTTCTCGGAAGAATTCATGACAGTTACATGGCGCATACAGCATTTGCAGCGATAAAAACAGCTGGTTGTGAAAACATCAGCCTGGATCTCATGTACGGCCTTCCGGGACAAACTGCCGAATCATGGAGGAGCACGCTGACCGAGGCCATCTCGCTTGGACCCCAGCACTTGTCTCTGTACCAATTGACCATTGAGGATGGGACACCATTCCATCACGCTTCGCAGACAGGGCAGATTACCTTGCCGGACGAAGACGAAATTCTGCTGATGGATGAGATTACCTATCGTCTGTGTGCCGATGCGGGGATCAAGCAGTACGAGATCTCCAACTTTGCTCTTCCCGGATTTGAATGTGCCCATAATATAATCTACTGGCAAAACGGTAATTATCTTGCAGCTGGGGCTGCTGCGGTCAGCTGCATCAACGGCGTCCGGGAGAGGCGTGTTGCTAATCCCAAAGATTACATTCGACGGATCCAGGCAGGAGAATCGGTGATAATTGAGCGGGAGTGTTTGCCCCTTGAGGCATCATTTCGGGAATCAGTGATCCTGGGGCTACGGATGACGCCAGGGGTGGCGCTGCAACAGCTGGCAGATCGCTATCGTATCGACCTCGTTGAATATTATGGTGGGATCCTCACAAGGCTTTTAGAGATGGAACTTGTCGAGCTTACGGCGCATTCATTGAAGCTTACGGCCAAGGGTCGATCTCTCGCCAATTGGGTTATGGCGGAGCTGGTGTAGCCTTTTAAATCGAGAGATAATCTTCAGGCATGTTGCCTGCCGACTCGAGGCCATTGATGGAACTGTTTATGTGTGTCTCAATGGCAATCGCAGCTCCAATTGCATCGCCGGCAGCAAGAGCGGTAATAATCGACTCGTGTTCGGAGGTCGGCTTATACTCAAGTTTGTAGAAGGGATCATAAAGAATTAGAAATATTCGTGTTCTATCAAGGAGCTCTTTGATATACGAATAGAGGACACGGTTTCCGCTCAGCTCGGCAATCTTGAGGTGGAGGTTGTCGTTTGCCGTATAATATTCATCAAGATTACTTTCATCAAAGACCTTTGTTTCGATAACAATGAGCTCGCGGAGTTCTTCAAGTTGCTTTCCTGTGATACGCGTAGCGGTAAGGCGGGCTGCCATTATTTCAAGTTGCGCTCGGACTAGAAAGGTTTCCTCGATCTCACGCCGTGTCGGTGTAATGACAAAGGCTCCCCGGTTGGGAATACTGTTGACCAAACCTTCGGCCTCGAGGCGCTTGATGGCACTTCTTACTGGAGTTCTGCTTACTCCGAGCTGTTGGGCAAGGGATATCTCCACCAGCTGGCTACCCTGTTTTATATATCGCTTACGAATAGCCGTTTTCAGCTTGCGATAAACGGCATCTTCCGAATTGGTTTTTTTGGATTGGGCCATATTAATCAACTGTTTAAGTGGGTTGAAGATTTTCCAGGACAAAAACCGATCAGTTGGATACATCCACTATACACAAAAAATGTTGACATACCAGCTGTAAATGACGTACTAATATTGTGTCCAATAATTGTATACAATAACTCTCAATAAGAATTTTGTGCCCAAACAGGGCGATTTGCCATTCAAAAACCTTTCTGGCATAATTGGATACACTATAGGGTTGCCGGTCAAATCCTGACCCGTATTGACAGTGGAACGCCATTCCATCTGTCGTCGTCGGTTGGATTGAGAAAGCTATCATCTTAGTGCCTCAACTGCCAGTGCTTGTTTCCATGAATGGTTAACTTCACAATCCACTTAGTAAAAGGTAGCACCATGATTAACACCATAATTGCCGGTCTTCTCCCTTATCTGCCAAAGAAGTTTGTGTGGATGTTTTCCAAGGAGTACATAGCCGGGGAAACCCTCGTTGAGGCAATTGAAAATGCCAAAAAGCTGAATTCTCAGGGCATAATGACCACCATTGATGTTCTGGGGGAATTTATTACCACGTTGGATGAGGCAGAAGCCAATAAAAGGGAGTATCTGGAGGTCATTGAAGAAGCTGAAAAGGCGGGCGTGAATGGCAATTATTCTCTGAAACCTACCTTTTTTGGCTTACTGCTCGATAAGAACGTCGCCTATGGTCATATCCGTGAGGTCGTAGCCAAGGCTGCGTCATTTGGCAACTTTGTCCGCATTGATATGGAGGATTCGCCATGTACCGACATGGAGATCGAACTCTATAAAAAACTCAAGGCGGAGTTTCCAGCGAACGTCGGCTTAGTCGTTCAAGCATATTTAAAAAGAACGCTTAACGATATCAAAAATCTAAATGACATTCACTCGATAGAATCTCCTGTCAACCTCAGGGTCTGCAAGGGCATTTATGTTGAACCCGAGACACTCGTCTATAAAGGATATGCTGAGATTAATCAGGCGTTTATAAATGACCTTGAGTATATGTTTCAACAAAAAATGTATCCGGCCATCGCTACCCATGATGTACAGATAATCAATGCGGCGTATGCCCTCATTGAGAAATATCAAGTTCCCCGAGACGCGTACGAGTTTCAAATGCTTTATGGCGTAACGCCTTCTCTGCGTCAATCGATTGTCGACAAAGGTCACCGCATGCGCGTTTATGTCCCCTTCGGTAAACAGTGGTTCGGCTATAGCACCAGAAGATTGAAAGAAAACCCGAAGATGGCGGGGGTAATTCTCAAGGCCCTTTTTGTGAAGGGATAAATTGCCTGGGCTTTGTGTAGTACCCGTCGAGTGTTCATGCGAAGGGCATAGATACCTTCACGATATATTTCCGTGCTTTGATTTCCACAGGAGGAAAGGCAGTTATGAATCTTCTTAATAATGCAGTTATCAATATCCCGAAACCGGTCAATGAACCGATCTACAGTTATGCCCCTGGCAGCCAGGAACGTGCTACCTTAAAAAAGGCCCTGGCCGATGCTGCCGGCAAACAGTTGGAGATACCGCTCATCATTGGCGGAAAAGAGATTAAAACCGGCCGGTTAGGTAAAGCAGTCATGCCGCATGACCACCAGCATGTTCTGGCCACATATCACCAGGCCGGGCCGGAAGAGGTACGACTTGCGATTGATACGGCGGTGGCGGCCCAGGGTATGTGGCAGGCCTTCCGTTGGGAAGAGCGCTGCGCGATCTTTTTAAAGGCCGCCGAGCTTTTGTCGAGCAAATACAGGGCTTTGATCAATGCCGGTGCTATGCTGGCCGGTGGGAAGAACGCCTTTCAAGCGGAGATCGACGCGGCCTGTGAGTTTATAGATTTTCTCCGCTTCAATGTCAGCTATGCCCAGGAGATCTACGAGAAGCAACCTGAGTCCTCGGCGGGAGTGTGGAATTACACCCAGCATCGGCCGCTGGAAGGGTTTGTTTTTGCGGTAACACCCTTCAACTTTACCGCAATTGCTGGAAACCTGCCAACCGCCCCGGCAATCATGGGCAATACCGTGGTCTGGAAACCGGCATCTTCCCTGGTATATACGCCGTATCTCATTATGGGGATTCTTGAAGAGGCCGGCCTGCCGCCGGGCGTGATCAATTTTGTCCCAGGCTCAGGGGCGACGGTCGGGGACATATGCCTCACCGATCCAAACCTCGCGGGAGTCCATTTTACCGGCTCGACCCGGGTGTTTCACCAGATGTGGCGGACTATTGGCGAAAATATCGGTAAATACCGGTCGTACCCACGTATTGTCGGTGAAACCGGTGGCAAGGATTTCATCTTCGCCCACAGTAGCGCTGCTGTCCAGCCGCTGGTAACTGCCATGGTCCGAGGGGCTTTTGAATACCAAGGCCAGAAATGTTCTGCAGCCAGCCGGGCCTACATCCCCCGCTCGCTCTGGCCGGCGGTTGAGGCCGGGGTACGGACGGAGATGGCCCGGATCAAGATGGGGCCGCCAACCGATTTCCGCAACTTTGTCGGAGCGGTGATTGATGAAGGGGCCTTTGATACCATTGCCGGATATATCGACTACGCGGGCAAAAATCCGGGAGGGGAGATCCTTATTGGCGGCAAATGTGACAAAAGCATTGGCTATTTCATCGAGCCAACGGTAATCTTGGCGTCCGACCCACATTTCAAAACCATGATTGAAGAGATCTTTGGGCCGGTATTGACAGTGTATGTGTACGAAGATCAGCAATTTGCCGAGACCCTGGAACTCTGTAACAGCTCTTCAGCCTATGGCCTTACAGGGGCCATTTTTGCCCAGGAGCGGGCGGCGGTGAGTCTGGCGATGGCTCGACTGGAGCATGCCGCGGGTAACTTTTATATCAACGATAAACCGACCGGTGCGGTGGTAGGCCAGCAGCCCTTTGGCGGCGGCAGAGCCTCCGGGACCAATGATAAGGCGGGTTCCATGGCCAATCTGATGCGTTGGGTTTCAACCCGGACGATAAAAGAAACATTTGTTTCTCCTGTTGAATTTTCGTATCCTTTTATGGCGGCAGAGTAGTACACGGGAAGACTGAAAACCAGTTGGTTGTTGGCAAAACAACATGAGTACGAGGGACGTATGGCCAAACTGAAGCTGAAGACAATTGTGATCAACCGGGACTGGTGCAAGGGTTGTGGTATCTGCGTGCATTTATGTCCAAAAAAGGTCCTCGAATTGGACGGGTCGGATAAATCGGTGGTGGTTCGGCCGGATGACTGCATATGTTGTCGAATGTGCGAACTCCGCTGTCCGGATCTCGCCATTGAGGTGTTGATCGACGAGGAGGGGGATGAAAATGCCAAATAATATTCGATTTGTGCAGGGAAATGAAGCCTGCGTGGAAGGGGCACTTTATGCCGGGCTCGAGTTTTTTGCGGGATATCCAATAACCCCTTCGACAGAGATTGCCGAGCACCTTTCAGAGCGTCTTCCGGAGATTGGCGGCAAGTTTATCCAGATGGAGGACGAAATTGCCTCGATGTGTGCCATTATCGGGGCATCTCTTACCGGCAAAAAGGTTATGACGGCCACCAGCGGTCCCGGATTTTCCCTGAAACAGGAAGCAATCGGTTATGCCTGCATGGCGGAAATTCCCTGTGTTATTGCTAATATACAGAGAGGTGGGCCGTCTACCGGCAATCCCACCCATGTAAGCCAGGGCGATATCAACCAGGCCCGCTGGGGCACCCACGGCGACCACTCGATCATTGCCCTTACCGCATCCAACCATCAGGATGTCTTCCGGATGACTGTTGATGCCTTTAATATGGCGGAAACCTATCGTACCCCGGTTATTCTCCTCTTCGACGAGGTTATCGGTCATATGCGTGAGAAGCTGATCCTTCCCGAGAAAGGTGAGCTGGATATCGTCGATCGGTTGCGGACCTCCGTGGCCAAGGACGTCGATTACCACCCCTACCTTCCCCGCGAAGACGGACGCCTGCCGATGTCTGATTTTGGTGGCGAACACCGCTATAATGTTACCGGACTGTTCCACGATATGTGGGGGTTTCCCTCCAATAATCCGCAAATTGTCAACGAGTTGCTGCATCATCTTGTGGACAAGATAGAGAAAAACGTTCACGCCATTACCCGCCACAAGGAACACTTTCTGGAGGGTGCGGAGTATATCCTGGTGTCCTATGGTTCGTCCGCCAGATCGGCCATTCACCTGGCGAAAAACAGGCGGAATAAGGGGGAAAAGATTGGGGTGCTTGAGCTCCAGTCCATTTGGCCATTCCCAGTCGAGCTGGTAAAGGAAAAGTGTTCTGATGCCAAGGCCGTGCTTGTCGTGGAAATGAACATGGGCCAGGTTTTGACACAGGTTAAGGCAGCAGTTAAAAACCCTGACAGGGTGTTTCTTGCCAATCGGATCGACGGGAAGCTCATTACCCCCTCGGACATCAAACAACTCCTTCGGGTTATCCAGGGGAGGGGAGTATAAACATGGCAGTGAAAGATTATTTACGGGAACGGTTTTTCCCCCATATGTGGTGCCCGGGCTGTGGCCACGGAACCATCCTCAACTCTCTTGCTCGAGCCGTTGAAGACCTGCAGCTCAATAAAAACGAGATCGTCATGGTCTCGGGAATCGGCTGTTCGGCGAGAATTTCCGGCTATGTCGATTTTCACTCCCTGCATACCCTGCATGGCAGGGCTCTGACCTTTGCTACCGGAGTCAAGTTGAGCCGGCCGCATTTGAAGGTTCTGGTACCCATGGGTGACGGCGATGCCCTGGCCATTGGCGGCAATCACTTCATCCACGCGGCACGCCGCAATATTGATATAACCGCCATCGTCATGAACAACCGGATTTACGGGATGACCGGCGGCCAGTTTTCTCCACTTTCCGGACCGGGGGTAAAGGCGACTACCGCACCGTACCGGACCATTGACAGCAGTTTCGATGTGGTCGAATTGGCCAAGGCAGCGGGGGCATCCTTTGTCGCCCGCTCCACCGCCTTTCATGCCAAGGAATGCACCGAGATGTTGACCAAAGCCATTCTCCATAAAGGTTTTTCGGTGGTTGAGATACTGTCCCAGTGCCCGACCCATTTTGGCCGGAAAAACAAGGAGGGCGATGCCGTCAGCATGCTGGGGCTTTACAAAGACAACACGGCCAAACTTGGCTCTAAGGCATTGGAGGAACGGCCGGGCCTTATTCCCCGCGGTATTTTCGTCGAAAAGGAGCGACCTGAGTACTGCGAAGAGTATGACAAGATTATTGCCATGGCAATGAAGGAGAAGGCATCATGATGAACAGCAGGGTACGCATGGTTTTCTCAGGCTCAGGCGGGCAAGGAGTGATTACCGCGGCCATTATTCTCGCTGAGGCCGCAGTCATCTATGAAGGTTTAAATGCCACCCAGGCGCAGAGCTACGGCGCAGCGGCGAGGGGTGGGGCAACGCGCAGCGATATCATCATCTCCGAGCAGGAAATCAACTTTCCCGAGGTGAGCCAGCCGAACATCCTGGTGTGTTTAACCCAGGAGGCCTATAACACCTATTCATCAATTATTCGGCCGGGTGGCACCTTATTGACCGACAAACGCTTTGTGCAAACAACCCGCAAGGTGGATGCCAAACAAATTGAGCTGGCGATGTACGAGGCGGTTATGGAAAAGATAGGTAAACCGGTGGTATTCAACATCTGTGTCCTCGGCGCCCTTATTGGCATAACCGAGATCTTGCAGCCGCAATCGGTCATGGCGGCGGTTGCCGACCGGGTTCCCAAGGATTTCTTGACCATGAACAATCGGGCCTTTGACCTTGGCCTGGTGCTGGGGGCGCAATTTCACCGGTAATTGCCGGGAGCGCGTGCCGTGAAAGAGGAATACAATTTTACCCTGACAATACCATTGGCCGAATGCGAGGAGGCAATTGCCCTCCTCGCCATGGTTCAGGCCAATTATCCCAATATGCGTCTCAGCCGGAAACCGGACCGGCAGGGGACAGCCCGCTTTTATCTGTCTTTTCCCTATGTTGGTACTCGGACCGATCTTCGCTTCAAGGAATGGTTTGAGGTCCAGAACACCAAAAATTGGCAGCTCTTTGGTCCCAACTACGGAATATGGGGGTTATGCTGAGCATAACCACGAACCAGCTGTAATTATTTAACTATTTTTTCTCAAGAGATACAGATCACCATCCAGCCATTGCCCGTTTTCCTTGCGGATTTGATGGGCCTGATGGCTGAGTACGGCAAACCCCCCGTCGGCAGCACATTGCTCCAGGTAGAGTGGATTGTGGGCGTAGCGTCCTGATGGGTGAAGCTGATAGCTGTCGGTTTGTTGCGCACGTTCAATGGAACAGGCAACCACTGCACCGGCGGTTGACCTGGCGGCAAGCATCGGGAACAAGGGTTTGGGGTCGCCCAAATACACCAGGACATCTGCTGCGATAAAGAGATCATATGTTTCTTTGTCCCGCTCCAGAAAGGACAGAATTTCTTCCTGTTCAAGACGATCATAGAGATTTTTTCCGGCGGCCTTGGCAAGCATTTGCCCGGAAACATCGACGCCCACCAAGCGCCTGCTCATCTCCTTAAAAGACGCCCCGGAAAGTCCAGTGCCGCAGCCGAGATCGAGCACGGCGGCAAAAGGCAGGGCCGCCGGAATGGTCTCGCGGACCATCGCCGCCAGGGCCTTGGGTGCCGTGTACCCGAGTGTTTTTTCCAGATGCTTGTCAAAGCGATGGGCGTATTTATCAAAGATTTCTTCCACATATTGCCGTGGTGCCGATGTTGGCGTGGTTCCTGAAAGGGCTGCCCGCATATGTTGCGCCGGCTGGTGCCCTGGATCGATAGCCAGGAGTCGGTCAAGGATGGTTACGGCTGCATTAAAATCGTTTTGAGCGTTATACAGCCCGGCCAAGTTATAGAGGGTACTGACGTTTCCGGGATCAAGATCGGCACTTTTTTGCAGATACTTGCCAGCCAGGGCGAGATCGCCTCGTTCGCTCAGGATGACCCCGAGGTTATTGAGGGCCAGAGGGTAGTTTGGTTCAATCCGGATGGCTTTTTCGATCAGTTCCAGGCCTTTTTCCGTAAAACCTTCTTGATGGAGTAGTTTCCCAAGATTATTTAAGATTTTTGGATGGTCCGGGGCAAGTTCCAAAGCTTTTTCGTAGGCGGCCCTTGCCTTGGCTGGATCATTTCCCGCCTCAAGGACAGCCCCGAGATTAAGGTGCTGGGCTGGATCATCGGGTGCTGTGGCAAGGGTTTGTCGGCAGTAGGCCTCGGCTGCATCAAGTTTCCCGAGATCGCGGCAGACGATGGCCAGGTTGGTAAGAACGTTGATGTTATCCGGCAACAAACGATGCACCTGCAGATACAGTCTTTCCGCTTCAACAAGCTGCTTGCCTTGATGGAGGACAACCGCTTCGGCAAAAAGTCTTTGTAGATCCTGCATGGAATGGCACCTCTCGCTGTGGATTTGATTGAAAAAAGAAAGAGTACCATGGACCGACGGAGTTGCCAAGGTCCAGGAGAACCGTTGTATGGGCGGGCTTCAAAGGGAGACAGCCGTGCTGAGCGAAACGTCTTAAGTAATCAGGAGGGGTGTTCCTGGCGGAGCAGAACTGTTTCGATTTCTTGACGCAGCAGGTCGCGGCGAATCGGTTTGGAGATGTAGCCATCCATCCCGGCCGCGAGACATTTTTCCCGGTCGCCTTTAACTGCGTAGGCAGTCATGGCGATGATCGGCAGGTGGTGGCCGGTTTTCAGTTCCTCCTGGCGAATGGCGCGGGTGGTTTCATAGCCGTTTAATTCCGGCATCTGGACATCCATAAGGATGAGGTCGAAGGCTTGCTTTTTCAGACGGTCGAGGGCCTGATTACCGTTTTCAGCTACGGTAACAACCCAGCCCTCCCGCTCCAGGACGGTTACTGCAAGTGTTTGATTGATGTACTCATCTTCAACGAGGAGGATTTGCAGCGATCGTCGTGCTTTTTCCGTCATATTGGCTGCAGGCGATGCAGTTTTGCCGCAGATGGTGGCAGCTTTGGTGTCTGGCGGGGCGACTGGGAGGCGGACTGTAAAGTAAAATGTCGTCCCCTCGCCCGGGCTACTTTTTACCGAGATCTTCCCACCCATCATTTCAACCAATTGCGCCGCAATTACCAAACCGAGTCCGGTGCCGGGGTGGTTCGAGTCCCGGGTCGTGCCAAGCTGACTGAAAGCCTTAAAAACATTAGCAATTTCCCGTTCTGGAATGCCGATGCCGGTATCTGTAACAAGAAAACGAAGTTCGACCTGCGGATTTATCCCAGGGTGGGTGGCAAGGTGACGGACAGCCAGGGTGACTCCCCCCTGATGGGTAAATTTAATGGCATTGCCCACCAAGTTAATGAGAATTTGATGGAGTTTGCCGGGGTCGCCCAATAACTGATCGGGAATAGCGTCGTCACATTCGACGTCCATGGCAATGTTCTTCTTGGCGGCGCTGATTGCGAGGATCTCAAGGGCGTCGGCAATAGTGCAGCGCAGGCTGAACGGGCTGATATCCAGTTCGAGTTTGCCTGCCTCGATTTTCGAAAAATCGAGAATATCGTTGATCAATTTCAACAGGCGTTCCGCCGACGAATGCACCATCTCCAAATAGACGCGCTGGAAGCCGGCGATATCTGATTTAAGGACAAGTTCCGTCAGACCGATGATGCCGTTCATCGGTGTGCGGATTTCGTGGCTCATGTTAGCAAGGAAGGCGCTCTTGTTTTTTTCAGCCACTTCCGCCCGGTTCTTAGCCTGTTCCAGGGCATCGACCGCCCGTTTTCGTTTGAGGGCATCACCGAGGTGCCGCGCCACATAGGCCATCAGTTCCTTGTCTTTTTCAGTGTAGACGATCTGATTATAGCTCTGCACCGCGACTGCACCGGCCAGGTCATCGAGGTAAAAGGGGGCGCCCAGCCATGAATGGGGGCGTTGCCCGATGTGGCTGATATGTTCCTCCTGGCAGATCCTTTGGAAATTTTCGGGAGTCAGGAGTAAGGGCTGGCCGGTTTTGAGGAGGTAGCCGCATATCGGCCGGTCTTCCTCACCAAGTTGCACGGCCATTCCCTGAATCTGGGGCGCCTGGCTGTCGGCAAAGTAGGGAAAAGTAATATATTGGCCATCCTTACGGTTTTCGACCAAGGCGATATAAAAGTTTTTGGCGTGAATGAGGCGTCCGACAATTTGGTGCAGGTTGGCGTACAGGTCATTGATATCTTTGGCGTGATGCGCCTGATCGTTGATCTCGTAGAGGGCGGTGCGTAGTCGCTCGGAGTATTCCAGGGCGTGCATCGATTCCTTCAGCTGCAGGATGGTACTCATGCTTTTCAGCCGGGAGCCGATAATTGCAGCCAAGGTCTCAATGGCACCAAGATACAGGGCTGAAAATGAATCGGATTCGCCACTGCCTAGATAAAGGAGTCCGAAGATATCCCAGCCATCCCGGATTGGAGCAATGAGGTGGCTGGCATTGCCGGTGGCAGCCAGAAATTCCGGTGAGGATGAGTCGTTATTCAATGCCAATGGGCAGGCGGAGTTACGTATATCGGCAATGAGCTGGTGATTCGCTGGAATACGCTGCGGCACATTCCAGCCCGCATGCCTCACTTTATTGTTGTTACTTTCAAGGGGCAGGTAGTTGGCAGTAGATTGATCCGGACAGTAGATCTCGATTGAGAACGGGCCAAGTTTTGGGAAAATACTGCTATGGAGAAATATTGCGAGTTCTTCCAGAGTGTTAGCTGTACGTTGGCCGACGGTGAGCTCTTTGACAAGATCGAGAATCGACTGTGTCGGAAGAGAATGCTGACGCTTTTCGGAAATACCCATAACCTTACAACACTACCCTTTGGAATGGTTTCGAGGAGTTCGCCCGGATAGCGAGAATCCTACCATGGCATCATCATAGCAGAAATACCACCTGAGATGGAAGGTACCGCCGGCATTTTCTCGAAAAAGCCGTACATCCCCGTGCCGGTGAATTCCTCCAATTAACGAATGAGCGGTGGCGTGAAGAAAATCAAGACCTTGGCTCAGATTGCACTGGGTTGCGCAAGATGCCGATATTTTCAATCTCCACCTCCACCATATCTCCATCATTGAGAGGGCTTACGCCGCTGGGTGTGCCGGTGATGATGATGTCGCCCGGTTCAAGGGTAAAGTTTCTCGAGACAAAGGCAAGAATTTCCGGAATCTTAAAGATCATGTGGCGGGTGTTGGAATGTTGGGTGACCTTGCCGTTCACTCGGCAGATTATTTCGAGATTCTGTGGATTGCCGATATGTTCCGGTGGAACGATAATCGGCCCTATCGGGCCGAAGGTATCCAGGGATTTGCCACGGTACCAACCCGATTTATCATTTTTCTGGAGGTTGCGCTGGCTAATGTCGTTGAAGCAGGTAAAACCGAGGATGTGCCCCATGGCTTCGTCTGCCCTGAGGTTTTTTACGCGATCCTTGACGATTATAGCCAGTTCTGCTTCATGATCGGTTCGACAATTGGGAAAGCCGTAGGTAAGAACGAATGCCGGTAAGATAATCGGCTCGCCGGGTCCGATAAGGACGTTCGGGGTTTTTGGAAAGAGCACCGGTTCTTTGGGGATTTCATTGGCAAAATTTTGTACGTCGACCGATTGACTTTCCTTGATATGTTCGAGATAGTTCAGGCCGAGGGCGACGATCTTGCTGGGATTAACCAGGTACTCGCCGCCATTGGCCATGGGCAGGGAAATTTTCATGGGATGATGACCTCTGATATGTGTTGGCCGGTTTACGTCTTTGCCAGCGGCGGTGGCGGATATTTTTTTCAATGCAACCGTCCAAGGGCGAAACAGGCATTGTCTCCCTTTTGCGGATGATATACCATGCCAAGGAGAAAGAAATTTAAGGATATCAGCTTGTCCACTGTGGATGCTGGGTATCGCAATCATTAACTCCAAGAGTGAGAATACCATGAAAAGAATATTACTTCTCGTATGTCTTTTGCTGCTCGCCGGATGTGCGAAGCAACCGGTGATCGCCAACCTCAATCCATTTCTTGGTGAGCAGCCACCCGGCATCTATAGGAGTGGGTCAACGGCCGTTATCAGCGGACAGGATGCACGAAAGTCTTCGGAGGTTATAATCTATCACAGCGACGATCCGGCCACCCGTCTCGCCAACGCCGATACCCCGCCGATTCTTATCTCGGCAAGGCTCGCCGACGGATTTCGTGACCAGGGCCTCGACATCCAGCCTTCTTCACCGGTGCACCTCAAGTTCGTCATCAACGAACTCTCAGTACAGGTAACTCACCAAAAAATGCTGTATACCGCCAATGCCAAAACCCATATTGCCTTTACGGTAGAAAGCCGTGGTACCGTGTTTACCAAGATTTTTAAAAGAGAGGCTAACAACGATTCGGCAACCCGTCCACGTCTGCCGGAACTGGAAAGAATGCTCAACGAGCAGCTTGCCAATATCATGATGCAGATTACTCAGGATGAGGAAATTCGAGCACTCGTTGCCCGACAGTAAGCAGTTGGTGGTGTAACTGTAAGTTGCAGGTAGGAAAGACCGCCGAGAAGGGAGGTCATGGCGATGAGGATATCTTTCGTCAACCGGTCCACCTCCCGACCATAGTGGGAATTCGGTGGAAAATCGGGACGATATGCAAGGCATCCGTCGCGTAGAGAGTTGCATCGGTACAGAAAAAGTTGGCCCTTTGGCATTGCCATACAAGGTGATTCAACTGCCTATAAAGCAGCGACGAGGGCCAGCCAGAAGACGAAGGTTGCTGACGACAACAAGGTGCTTGCCGAAATGGTGGCAACCGCAACTTCAGTGTCTCCGTGCATCTCTCTGGCCATGACGTAGGCAACGGTTGCGGTCGGTGAGCAGAGGAGAATTATCGCCGGAAGGTAGTCAGTGGCGGCTAAGTGAAAGAGGCTGAAGAGCAGCAGCCCTATTGCCGGCAGCAACACAAGTTTCAGGCAGACTGCGCCCAGGGCTGGGCGTTGGTGGGTACGGATGAGCTGGACTGACAAGGATGCCCCAATAAGTAATAAGGCGGTCGGTGGAGCCAGGCCCCCCAAGATATCGAAACAGCGGAGAATGACTTGGGGAATAGGAACAGCCAGGAACGAGACGACCACCCCGGCCATAGCACCAAAAATTACCGGATTGCCGAGCAGCTTTTTAGCAAACGATTTAATTCCGGGCCGTTTTGAGGTGGTGGTGTCGTGCATTTGCAGGGCGACAACTGACAGCAGATTTTGCAGAATCATGAGAAATCCGCTGATGATACCGGCCTTCGCAAGACCAGGTTCGCCGAGATAGTACAGAGCGATGGGCAAACCGATATAGCCGAGATTGCCGTGGCCGGAGCCTTGGACAAAGGGACCGATGCGGGCCGGCGGCATTTTAGTCAGCCTGGCGAGGAGGTAGCTGACCAGATAGACAAGTGCGGCGGCGAGCAGGGTGAGTGCGAGTACATGGGCATCAAATTGCTCGTGAAATCTAGCTTTGGCAATTGAATTGAAGATCAGTACCGGGAGGGAGAGGTAGTACACCAAGCGGTTTGCGGGTTCGAGAAATTCCGCGGTGATGAAGCCTCTCCGCCGCGCCACCCATCCCAGAATAATAATGGCGAAGATTGGTACTATGGTGACAAGTACTTCCATTTTGGTGGGTATTTGAGGGTTTTTGATCCTATCTTGTGGTCGTTTACCTGTCAGATATGCTTTGGTGGGGCGGAGATGTCAAGATTTTTCCAGGTTTGCTGACCGGGATCCAGGAGAATGGATGGGTTTACCGGTGAGGTTTACCACCGGTTCCCAATAAAAACCCTTTCCGAGGAAGACAATGATGTTCGAAACCTTGCCTGGTAGCCGGGTCGGGCAGCTGCTGCCGCCGCTGACGGTAAAAGATCAGAGTGGTCGCGAGATCAATCTTGTGCAATTTCGGGGGGACTGGCTGTTGTTGGTCTTTCACCGCCACCTCTCTTGACTGCCCTGCCGGGAGCATGTGTCACAGTTGTGGCAACAAAAGGAGCGCATAGAAGATTTGCGGATGAAGGTGATGGTTGTCTCCTTTCAGGTGCCGCAACAGAAAGCCACTGGGATGTTTACATATTGCTCAGATAGTGATGAAAGGAAACTCTATCGGCATTTCGGCATGCTGAAGGCGGGATTTTGGGATCTTTGGGGGCCGCGCAGTCTCTTTGCCTATCTCCTGCTTTTGTTGAAAGGGCGAAAAATCGAGTCGTCGGCAGCTGATATCCACCAGCGCGGCGGAGATGTGCTCATTGATCCGCAAGGGTGGGTGCGTTTCCACCATATTGGTAGGGGGCCGGCAGATAGACCGGCTATTGAAACAATTTTCCAGGTGGTTGAGAAGGGGTAGCCGGCAGCATTTGGTATGGGGACGCTGCTACGCCAGCCCAGATTGTGGCCGGCGTAGCGGTATTTGACTGAAGAGTGCTCGTTCAGCGTTGCTCCTCTATAAAATCCTGAACCGCCTTGCTCAGCGAGAGCCCTGCGGCGAGATTATCGAGCCAGGCACGTTCGCCGGGGCTGTCGATGGCGATGGCATTGGTGGCCAGGATGTACATGGTTTTAGCGATTGAGGGATCGGATATTCCGGCGGTCAGCTCGGCAATCGACCGTGGCTGGTGCAGCTCATCGAGAATGAACAGCCGTTCCTCCTGACTGAGATCGGTGGTTCGCAACCGCGCCAGGATGGCCTTTTCCTCTTCCTCATCAAAGGTGCCGTCGGCGTGGGCGGCGGCAATCATTACCCTGATCATCCGGATGGCCAGTTCCTGGGTGTCCATTGCGCCGGCGCCCCCCGGAGCTACAGCGACTGAAGCACCCGGTTGCGGCTCCGCCATCGCCGGTGAAACCTGCGGTGGTTGCGGCGGCGGTGGTGGTGTGGCCGGACCGCCCCAGGCGGGAGCGGATGGCGGTGGCGGCGGTTGGGCCGGGAGGTTGGCGGGCGGTGCCGGGCTCTGTTTTTTTTCTTTCAGGATTTCATAGGCACCTATTCCAAGGCCGATTGCGGTCATCAAACCGCCACCGGTGGCGAGGCTGCCTAGGAGGGAACTCTTCTTTTTTTTATGGTGGGAGTGACCTGATCCCATCACCTCACTTAGAACTTTTCCCAATAGTTGTTCAGCGTTGAACATGGTGTTTTTGGCCTGTGGTAAAGGTGGGTAAGGAGGACGCACAGTGTTGTGTATCCTCGTTTTGACGACAAGATTATAACAACCTTTAACGGAAAGGCAAATCGATTAGGCTGGAGCCGTGAGTCGCCGAGAGCGAGGGCATTTTCCTCCTTTATGCAATTAGTCCGGCAGCCGCAGTATCCGTTTGGCATTGGCCGTGGTGTATCGGGCGACGACCTCCGGCCCTTCGCCCCTCAGAGCGGCCAGTGCGGCAACCACCTCGGGGAGGTGTTCCGGCAGGTTGTCTTCGTCGCGGTGGCCGGCAAGGGGTATGTCGGGGGCATCGGTCTCGACCACGAGAACCTCAGGCGGCAGTTCGGTGGCGGTTTTTCTGATCCGTCTGGCGCGGTCATAAGTGATGGTACCGCAGATGGCGATGAGAAAGCCGAGCTGGATGAACTGGTCTGCCTGTTGCTTGCTGCCGTTGAAGGCATGGACAATGCCGCCATGGCGGAAGGCCTTTCTTCTGAGCGTTGCCAGGACCTGGTCGTGGGCCTTGCGGACATGGAGGAGAACCGGCAGACCTGCGCTGGCGGCAATCTGCAGCTGCCGCTCAAAGAGCTGCTGCTGGACGTTTCGATCAAGACCCGGGACATGGTAGTCAAGGCCTATCTCGCCGATTGCCACAAGGCCACCCCCGGCCACCAACCCCTCAAGCTCCTGCAGATGCTCGGGGCGATGGTGGGCAAGGTACATGGGATGCAGGCCGGGAGCGGCGAGGAGGCCATCATCCTGACTGGCTAGGTGCATGATTCGTTGCCACCCCGCCCGGTCAACCCCCGGCATGACCATTTTCCCCACGCCCACCCCTTTGGCATTGGAGACTAAATGCTCGAAACGGCTTGAAAACTGGCAGATGTCGATATGACAATGGGTGTCGATGAGTTCCATGCTGAGGCCTTTTTGCACCTGGGTACTGCTCTTTTTGAAATCGTCGATAATTTGTCCAATAAACCGCTGAGCTTCTCTTGCCATGCGACCGCTTATCGTGTCGGTACCTTATAGAAATCCCGTTCAACCACCTCTTCAATAACGAGATCAGGGGTGAAGCGAGAAAGGATCTCCTCCATATTTTGCTGGTCGTAGGGTTTCCACAGGTAGATCGATTCCTTGAAGTTCTCTGAAAGGAAAGGTTCGAGGGCATTCATAAAGGAATCGCGGAAGATGACCGCCCGCATCTGCTTTGTCTGACATCTCTTGGAAAAATGATACTGACCCTTGCTGGTGTCAATGTTGGTCAGGCCGAATTGGGATACGGGAAAGGGCCACCTGCACAGGTGGACGTCGTCGACCACCGGATAGGTTTCAGAGATCTCGAGGTCGCTCCGCGCCATCAGGGCCAGGTCGCAGCCTATCGTCTCCGAGCAGCGTTCGGTCCTGTCCTGGCCGAAGTGAAAATCGTGGCGAAACTCCTTGTTGGGGAATTTTTCCTGCAGGGAACCGATTATAGCCAGATAGGCAACAAAGGCCCCCCGATGATTCCAGTGGGTGTCGGCTTTATGAAACAACTGATGCTGCGACTTGGCGGAGAGCATTGGCGTATGCAGGTCCACCACAAACTCCAGGGGTTGGCTCTGCAGTCGCTGGCGGAGCTGTTGAAAACGGCTGGCGCCATTCAGTTGTGACAGGGAACCCGGCATGAATTCCGGATAGATCGACTGCTTGTTGGGTGCGATTACCAGCAGGTATTGAATGCCCCTTGCCTTCAACCACTGGTGCTTTTTTTGGGCTGCGTGTATCCATGCGGTCAATTTTTCCTCACCGAGGACGGCTTTCCCCTGGTAGTCCTGCAATTGGTCTTCGGCGATAAAATAGAGCCATCCTTCCTGGCCCTGCAAAACCGTTTTGTCAACCCCGGAGATGCCGAACCGATGCCGTATCTCTTTGTAATAGCGGTTGATAAAAAAATCCCTAAACCCGAAATTATCGCTGAGGAAACTCTCCAGATTGTGGATAAAGGCCGGCAGGTCGGCAATCGAGCTTGGCAGGGGAGGTGGATCGGCAAGCGCTCTTTTTTCAGCATCCGACCAGCGTGGTTCCGGGAGAAAGAGCATTTTCAGGCCGGGGATAAAGACCACGGCAAGAAAGAGTAGGATGATCCCTTTCTGGTGCCAGCTGTGGGTAATGGCTGTTGCCTTCATCTGCTAGAACCGGAAATAGATGAAAGGATTGTAGGCACCCGCCGCCAAACTGATGATGGTCAGATAGGAAAGGACGCCGAGGGTGCCGAGATGGACGGCAGAAAATCCGTGCTGCAGCCAGGTACGGCCCGCCATCTGAGGAGCTTTTGCCAGTCGGGTCATATATCCCCGCAACCAGGGAAAGACCGGCAAGGCGAAGAGGATGGCACAGCCGAGCTCGAAGGTCGATTTGTTGTTAAGGATCATACCAAGGCTCAGGCCGCCTGCGGTTGCAGTCAATCCAGACATGGTTGCCAGGTAGCCGGTGGCGGCGGTCAGGGTCTCCGAGCGAAAGAGAACCCAGCCGATCATGACCAGGAACATGGTAAGGATGTGGCGGAGTGGCAGCCATAAACCCGACTGCACCTTGCCATACCAGCCCCTTTCGAGGACCAGGAACAGGCCGTGATACAGGCCCCAGGCGATAAAAGTCCAGCTGGCGCCATGCCACAGGCCGCAGAGGAAAAACACCAGGACAAGGTTGATGTGAGTCCGCATCGGTGATTTTCGGTTTCCTCCCAGTGGGATATAAATATAGTCGCGGAGCCAGGTGGACAGGCTGATGTGCCAGCGTCTCCAGAATTCTCGTATTGAGGCCGAGAGGTAGGGATAATTGAAATTCTCGGGGAAGGTGAAGCCGAAGAGCTTGCCGAGGCCAATCGCCATATCGGAATAGCCGGAGAAATCAAAATATATCTGCAGGCTATAGCAGAGTGCTCCGAGCCAGGCGAGGCCCGTAGTAAGGTCGGCAGCCGGCAGGGCAAAGACCTGATCGGCAATAGCCGCCATGGGGTTGGCGAGCAATACCTTCTTGGCAAGGCCGTAGAAGAACCGCTCCGCTCCTGCTGCAAAATCACTGGTGGTCACCCGCCTGTTGGTGAGTTCTAAGGCTATCTGGTTATAGCGGACGATCGGTCCGGCGATCAGTTGCGGGAAGAGGGCAATATAGAGGCTCAGCGAGATGATGTTGTTCTGGGGTGGCACCTCACGCCGGTAGACATCGACGATGTAGCTTATCGCCTGGAAGGTGAAAAAGGAGATGCCGACCGGCAGATGAACCGGTGTAAGGTCAACCGTCGGCAGGTGTACATGGGTCAGCAGAAGGTTGACGTTGTCGGTGAGGAAATGCGCGTACTTGAAATACCCGAGAAGACAGAGATTGCCGGTGATGCCCAGCGCTAAAAGCATTTTCGACGGTTTTGTGGCGTTTCCGAGGAAGATCAGCCTGCCGCAGAGGTAGTTGAGGCCGATGGAGGCAAGCATGACCAGGAGGTATAGCCCTTCGCCCCAGCTGTAGAAAAGCAGGCTGGTTACCAGCAGAATGCCATTGCGCATCCTGGCGCCGGCAAAGGGATATACCAGGAGAACCAGCGGCAGAAAGAAGAAGAGAAAGGTAATTGATGAAAAAACCATAACCAGCAGGGTATTTGCCCGGCAGAATAAACCGATGATGCCGGACGGCGTATTCGTTAAGATGTCAGGGGTTTTTCGGAGGTCCGTGAAAGCGCCTGCCCTAGCAGGGCACTTGATCGAATGACTACTACCTTCTCAAAAATGTTTCCGCAATATTTTTTCTCTTGCATCCAGCTGCCAATACTGGATCATTCTGCATATGGTTTCTCCAAACCAACGGCTATGTTACAAGCGGATTACTAAAAAGTGGCGATCTTGAACAGGACCTTTGTCCTCTAGGCGAAGGCAGCAATAAACAAGGAGCAAAGGGAATGACCCAGAGTTTTCTCGAAGGCAATGAGGCGATAGCCCGGGGGGCAATGGCGGCCGGCTGCCGTTTCTTTGCCGGCTATCCGATCACCCCGGCGACATCGATCTACCAACAGATGTTGCAATTGTTGCCGCCGGCTGGAGGTGTGTGCATGCAGGGCGAGGACGAGATCGCCTCCATCGGTTTCTGCCTGGGTGCTTCGATGGCCGGGGCAAAGGCCATGACCGCCACCTCGGGTCCGGGAATCAGCCTGTACAGCGAGCAGATTTCCTTTGCCATCGGCGGTGAGATTCCCCTGGTGATCGTCGATGTTCAGCGGCTCGGGCCGTCGACCGGCTCGGCCACCAAGGGGGCGGACGGAGACATTCAATTTCTCCGTTGGGGTAACAGCGGCGGGATGCCGGTCATCGTCCTTGCTCCGGTTGATGTTCGGGATTGCTTTCTCCTCACTATCGACGCCTTCAACCTCGCTGAACGTTACCGCTGCCCGGTGTTTATCGCCTCGAACAAGGAAATCGGCATGACCCGCGAGAACGTCGATCTGGACAGTCTTCCTGTGCCAAACCTCGAAGAGCGACTGACGTGTCCGGAAGGATTTCCGGGTGGCCCCTTTACGCCCCTGTCCGGCCGGAATGTCCCCTCTTTTTTCCCGGTAGGTGGAGAGAAGTTGTCGCGGCAGACCTCATCGACCCATGGTGAGGATGGTTATATCACCACCGACCCGGCAGCCATTGAGGCCGGGATCTTGCGGATGGAGGCAAAGTTGCTTGGCGCGATCAGCGATTTTAGCTACCATGAATACGATGGCACAGCCGACGATTCCATCCTCCTGGTGGTCTACGGAGTGACCGCCAGGGCTGCGAAAAGGGCGGTAGGGGAGCTGCGGCGCTTGGGATATAAGGTCGCCCTGTTGATCCTCAAAACCCTCTATCCGGTGCCGGAAGCCTGTATCCGCAGACATCTGCAAGGTAAAAGCAGGGTCGTCGTCATCGAGATGAATCTTGGCCAGTATGTCCGCGAGATCGAACGGCTGGCCGGTGGTCTGCCGGTGAGCTTTTATGGCCGGATGAATGGCGAACTGATACGCCCTGAAGATATAGTTGAAAAGGTGATGTCATGACCAGTTTACTTAACCGGCAGCGGCCTCCGGCCTTTTGTCCGGGCTGCGGCCATGAAGCGGTGGTTCGCGCCCTTGACCAGGCCCTGCAGAAGCAGGGCCTCACCGGCCAGGAAGTGGCAATTGTCAGTGATATCGGCTGTTCCGGGCTCTTTGACACCTTTTTTAATACCCACGCCATGCATGGTTTGCACGGTCGCGCCTTAACCTATGCAACCGGCATTAAAATGACCAGGCCCGAGCTGCGGGTTATCGTCGTCATGGGCGATGGCGGGCTGGGAATCGGCGGCGCCCACGTCCTCAGCAGTTGTCGGCGAAACCTCGATATCACTCTGCTTATACTCAATAATTTTAACTATGGCATGACCGGCGGCCAGTGTTCCGCCACCACACCGACGGATGGCCGGACCGCCTCGGGCTTTCTCGGTGAGCTGGAGGCACCTCTTGATATCTGCCGAGTGGCTGTGGCCGCAGGCGCCCCCTATGTGCAGCGAACCCTCGCCACCGGCAAGACCCTGGCGGACGAGCTGGTACAGGCGATGCGCTATCCCGGGTTTTCCCTGGTAGATATCTGGGGCCTGTGCCCAGGGCGCTATACCAAGAAAAATCGACTCACCCTGGCGCAGATGGCAGATGATATCAAGGCCAGCGGGGTGGTGCCGGGGCCGGTTGCCGCCAATGAGCGAGAAGAATATGCTGCCCATTATCGCCGCCTGGCGGGCAGCGCCCCCGCCGCTTCGCCACCTTTGTCCGTTGCGGTGGTGGGTGAGGCACCCATTGGCAAGCGTTGCGGGGTGCTGCTCCTTGGGGCGGCAGGGCAGTACATCAATACCCTCGGGGAAATCCTTTGCCTTGCCGGGATGAGCGGCGGCCTGCATGTCAGCCAGAAAAACGATTATCCGATCACCGTGCTGCGCGGCCATTCCATTGCCGAGGTGGTGCTGGATCACCAACCGATTGATTATACGGGCATTGGTATTCCGGCTGTTGTCGTCTGCGTCGCCGCCGAGGGTGTGGCGAGGAGAAAAGAGATCTTCGGCGCGCTTCCGGAAGACGCCTTGGTCGTCAAAGACAGTGCCCTTCCCTTGCCGGACACCCGGGCAAGGGTCGTCAGTGTCGACTTTGCCGGTTTGGGTATCGGGGCGTCGGAGCGGGGCCAGGCGGCTCTTGCCGTGGTTGCCCGAGAGGGACTTCTTACCCGGGAGATGCTTATCGCCGGGTTATCGCTTCGGTATCACGGTAAAATGCTCGACAAGGCCATGGCCGTGGTGGGGTTGATCTATAAACGGTGATTTAAGATCATACCCCAAGGGCATGAGTTTCGTTTGCGCAGACAAGCTGCTCAACTCAGCTTTATACCGCAAGGGCATGAGTTTCGTTTGAGCAAGCAAGTTGCTCAACTCAGCTTTATCCCCAGAGTTCGGTGAGGGTATACGGTGAACCCGGTGTGGTAAAAAACGAGCCTGCGACATACCGGTAGCCCGCCTCCAAGGTGTTTATTGTTTCTATATCGGTGGCATTAAGAACCAGATCTGCCGCCGCAAGGTTCTCCTGCAGGCGTCCGGGATTCACCGATTTCGGGATGACCACCGTCCCCCTTGCCAGGGCCCAGGCGAGAAGAACCTGGCCGGGGGTAAAACCGTGTCTGCCGGCAATTTCCATGATCAGCGGGTGGCTGAGCAGGGAGGGCTCGTCGGCCTGTTTCATCGCCGCCGGCCGATCGCCCGAGCCAAGGGGCGAATAGCCGGTAAGAAGGGTATTATTGGCGCGGCAGTATTCGAGCATCGCCACCTGCTGCAGATAGGGATGCAGCTCAATCTGGTTCATCAGTGGCTGGATTCTTGCCTGCTCCTTCAGGGCCTGCAGCCGGCCAAGATGGAAATTGCACACCCCGATGAACCGGCATAATCCCTTGTCGACCAAGGCCTCCATGGCCTGCCAGGTCTCACTCAGCGGGATGGCTTCCGGGGCGAGGAATTCCTCGGGTTTCCGTGGGAAAAGGACGTTCGGCTGAAAATGTACGGGCCAATGGATGAGGAAGAGATCGAGATACTCCAGCCGCAGATCCTTGAGGGTCTTTTCCAGGGCCGGGCGAACGTGTTTTTTGGCATGGGCATTGTTCCACAGCTTGGAGGTGATCCACAGCTCTTCACGCTTTACCTGGCCCGACACCAGGACGCCATGCAGCGCCTCGCCAACCTCTTGCTCATTCATATAGATTGGGGCACAGTCAATATGCCGGTAGCCGATCTCGATTGCCTTGGCGACCGCCGCCCCGACCTCTCCTTTATTTGATTTCCAGGTTCCAAGACCAAGGGCTGGGATGGTGTGTTCTGCTGTAACAGGTAGATATTTCATGACTTCTCCAGGGTTGAAGGTGAAGAGACAGTGCGTGGTGTTGGCGAGATGCTTACCATTTTTTTCCAGAAAATTGCGTTTATTCCTTCCAGGCAGAATACGGATGGCGCACCAGATTGGCGTTGTAATATCTGCTGTCGCCGGTGACCTCCCGGCCAATCCATGGTGGTTTCGCAAACTCCTGGCCGACATCGGTTAGCTCAATTTCGGCCAGCAATAGGCCGTCGTTTTCTCCTTTAAATTCATCGACTTCCCAGATGAATCCGGCAAAGGGGATGCGGTGGCGGATCTTTTCGATGAGGGGTTTCAGGCACAAGCGGTCGAGTATCTCCCGGGCGTCACCGACGGGGATATCGTATTCGTACTCGGGGCGCGCCCCGTGGTCGTTTGGTCCCTTGATGGTTAAAATCCCCCGGTCGCCGACGATTCTCACCCGCACTGTCCGGCCCTTTTCCGAGTTGAGGTAGCCCTGGCAATAGGCCTTACCGGCGGCAAGGCCCCGCCAATCATCGGAGGCGAGCAAGAATTTTTTTTCAATCTCTGTTCCCATATTGTCGGTCTCCTGGTGATACGGCGGGATATCGGTGAGCCAACTCAATGGCGGAAAAATTGAGGGTGGCGTGAATGGTCAGAAGGGGAAAAAGCAGGGCGATGGCAAAAATGTTCACCAGCGGGATCATGCTGATAAAGGCCGGCAGCAGGCCGATACGCAAGGCCTTGCCGTTGTGGGTGCGCAGCCAGTCCAGTTTTTCGCCGAGCGACCAGCGTCTGCGGGACGCCGGGTAATCGATAAACATCAGGGTCGAATAAAAAGAATACAAAAGCACCACCGCCACTTGGCCGACGCCGGGGATGAAGTTCAGCATGAGGGCGGCAATGGTCACAACAATTCCAAACACGGCAATTTTAATGCCCTCAAGGATATCCCGGATAATCCCGGCCACGGAAAATTCGGCACCGGTATCGAAGGCCTCTCCGGCATGGAGCTTCTCGGCTGCGGCGGAGAGCATGGCATAACCAGGCGTCGTCAGGGTGTAGGCGAGCAGAAAGGAGAGGTAGAAGGCGACAATCCGTGAGACGATGAGCAGCAGCCACGTCCCAACCAGCCATCCCTTATGTTTGACCCAGCCCCAGACCGTATCGGTGGCCGGAGCGGTGGCGGTAAAGCTGCCGGTTAGTCCGTCGATAAAATCGATGGACAGTTGATAGCCCAGCCAGGTGAGGAGGATGGTGACAAAAATCAGAACCAGACTCCAGCCAAAGAGTTGTTTGCGGCTGACCATCAGCAGCAGCGAGCGGCTGAGGGGGATCCAGTCGGGGGCTAAGCCCCTCGTGACATTCGGTTGCTTTTGCATTGTATTTGCTGGTATAACAAGGAAGTCTATCGACCGTTGCCGGCATTTTCCAGGCGTTGCAAGGAGATAATGCCGATGAATTATCGCCGGGCAGTCGGGCACCAGGCGATATCGTTCCACGACTTTGCAAAGTATAGAGCGTTTTTGCAGGGTGTAAAGATCCCCCGAAGCTTTCCCCTTCGGTCAAGCGGAAAATTTATGAACACTATGAGCAAAAAACCTCCCCGGCCGGTGTACCTCTGCCAGCAGTGCGGCTACCAAAGCGGCAAGTGGCTGGGGCGCTGTCCGGGGTGTGGCGAATGGGAAAGCCTGGTTGAGGAGATTATCGATACCCGGCAACCGGTCGCGTCCGGCTATATTCCGCCCGTGCCCCTTGCCCTGGCGCCGGATGGCGATGAAGAACGGATCGGCACCGGCATCGAGGAGCTGGACCGGGTCCTCGGTGGCGGGATCGTTCCCGGTTCAGTGGTGCTCATCGGCGGCGAGCCGGGGATCGGTAAATCCACCCTGCTCCTCCATCTCCTTGCCGCCATTGCCGGGCAAAATAAGAAAGTCCTCTACGTTTCCGGCGAGGAGTCGGCACGGCAAATCAAGATGCGCGCCAGGCGCCTCGATGCCATTCGCCCTGACGAGTTTCTCGCCACCGAAAATGAGGTGGCCCAGATCATCGCCATGACCTGTGCGATGCGGCCAAGCCTCCTGGCGGTTGACTCGATTCAGACCTTGGTGTGCGGGGAACTCGCCTCCTCCCCTGGCTCGGTCAGCCAGGTCCGGGAATCGGCCTACCGCTTGCTCGGCATGGCCAAGAAAGAGAACATCCCGGTTATTCTGGTCGGCCATGTCACCAAGGACGGAGCCATTGCCGGGCCGAAGGTGCTGGAGCATATGGTTGATACCGTATTGTACTTCGAGGGCGATCGCAGCCATGCCTTTCGCATCCTGCGCACGGTGAAAAACCGTTTTGGTTCGACCAACGAGATCGGTGTCTTTGAGATGAAGGAAGAGGGCCTGGTGCAGGTCAGCAATCCGTCGGAGATCTTTCTCGCCGAGCGGCCCCTCAATGAGCCCGGATCGGTGGTACTGCCAAGCGTTGAGGGTACCCGGCCGATCCTCGTCGAGGTACAGGCCCTGGTCAGTCCGACCAACCTCGGGACGGCCCGGCGGACGGCGATCGGCGCTGACCAGCAGCGGCTTTCCCTGCTCTGCGCGGTGCTTGAGAAAAAGGGTGGCCTGGATCTCTATGGCCATGATATCTTCTTAAACATCGCCGGGGGGATGCGAATCGACGAACCGGCCCTTGACCTCGGGGTAATAAGTGCCCTCGCCTCAAGTCTTTTGGAAAAACCGATATCTTCAAGCACTGTGGTCTGTGGCGAGGTCGGCCTTGCCGGCGAGGTCCGGGCCATAGGCCACGTCGATGTGCGGATTCGCGAGGCCCAGCGCCTCGGATTTACCCGTTTCGTTCTGCCGGCCGGCAACAAGGAGCGTTTGACCTGGAAGCCGGAGATCGAGCTTATCGGGGTTGCCAATCTTCACGAGGTCTTGCAGGGTATATTTTCGAAATAGTTAAAAATTCTCATAAAATTAAGGGGAAAACCATGTCTCATGCTGCCCATGATGATCACCATAAGGAAGATAATTCCGTAAATGTTAAGATTGCCCTGTTTTTTATTATGGTACTTGCCGCCATCACCTTTATCGGCCTTATCAACTAATGCTGTTTGCAAGGGTGTAGCGATTGTATGGCGCAAGAACGGGTTGAAAACAGGCTGCATTTGGGACATGGCACGGTAGAAACCGGACTGGAAAGGGAGGTCGTCATCCTGATGACCGACATGGTCCAGTATTCCCGGAAATCTCTCGGGATGGTTCCCGAGGAGATCCGGGATTTCCTTATCACCTACCACGGCGAAATTTATGATCTTCTCCACCAAGAAGAGAATTATCCCATAGAGATCGAACCCTCTGCCGGGGATGGTTGCCTGGTGATTTTTGAAAAACGGCCGGGCGAGGACCGCTCCGGGATATGCACCAGGGCCTTGCAGGCGGTATTGCGGATGGCCGAGGCGGTGGCCCAGGGCAGCCTGGCCCCCACCCGCATGGGGGTACTGCTCGGCCGGATCATCGAGGCCCGGCTTGGGTCACGAATGGCCAAATTCGGGGCAAGTTTTGCCGTGGCCAACCGGCTTGAGGAGCTGTGCGGCTATTTCGGCACCCATTTTCTGGTGGACCGGGAGGTTGCCCGGTATCAAAGAGGCTTTGATCAGTCACTGGTGAATATTGCCAAGGTGAGCCTTGCCAGCGTCGAACACCCCATGAACGTATTCACCCTGTACAAACCGGGCATCCACAATTGCCCTCCGGATATCGATGCGGCACGGCTGCAGGAGTTCATCCGCTTAAAAAACCAGGCGATGGATTATTTTACCGGCAACCAGCTGCTGGATATCGTCCCGGATTTTCCGCGGGTGCGGGAAGAGCTCCTCAAGGCCCAGAAACTTTTCCGGTCGCTTACCACCAAAGAAGACCCTGGAATTAACCGAATTCTTGAGTATATTCGCGAGACGCCGTTGCCTGCAGCTGATTTTCCGGTAACCGGCATAAAGCTCATGGAGAAAAAACGGGATTCCCTGGGGGAGAGGCTCTTCCACTTTTCAAAACAGCTGCTGCAGGCAATGAATCCGGACTTTTACCACGCCCTGGTGGTCAACACCGAGTGGGAGAAATACTTCAAGCTCGAATGGCGGAAAAAGGGTGAAACCATAATCCTTATCAACAGTGTGCCGGACGGTATTTACTATTTAGACAGCGGTACCGCAGAGACCATCAATGAGCAGGGTGAGTTGCTGTCGACTATCGAGGCGGGCACCATATTCGGTGAGATGGCCTATTTCGGCGGGGAGCTGAAGCGTACGGCGACGGTTGTCGCCAAGACCGATGTCGTGCTGCGGAAGATTTCCACCGAAGACTTTCACAAACTGCCGGTGATTATCCAAATTGTCGAGCGTATCGCCATGGCGCGTCGCGAGAAGTTTGGTGGCAGAAAGGGAGTCCCGGAGAAAAAGACCGCATTTCCTCCACTCGCTGGAGATTGAAGAAAATGCGGTCTTTGTAGTCGGCCTATTTGGTGACGAGCACCACATAGGTTGAGAAATCACCAAAGCGGACACGCAGGAGTATCTTGCCGGATTTTCCGGCACCCGCCGTCGCTTTCTTCAAGTCTTCGAGATTTTTGACCTTTACCTTATCCACCTCTTCCACCAGATATCCCGGTTTAAGACCGGCGACATCCGCCGCACTGCCTGGTTGGACGTTGCTGACGATAAGCCCGCTGGCGGTTTTGTAATCAAATTTCTCTGCGAGCTCGGGGGTCAGTTCCTGCAAGGTCAGGCCGTATTTATCAAGGGTTTCCTGAGTCTTCGCCGTTTTGCCGGTGGTGCTGAAACTGGTCGGCTGTTCGCCGATCGTCACCTGGATCTTCTTCTCCCGGCCGTCGCGGATGATCTCCAGAGTCGCCTTGTTTCCCGGTTCAATGAGGGCGACACGGTTGCGCAGATCGGACACATCGGTCAGGGTAGTATCGTTTAGTTTCATAATGATGTCATCCCGTTGCAGGCCTGCGGCGCTTGCCGGAGAGTCTTTCTGCACCTCGCTGACCAGGATACCGCCAGCCTGTTTCAGGCCAAAGGATTCCGCCAGATTCTTGTCGACATTCTGAATGACAACCCCCAGCCAACCCCTGGTAACCTTGCCTTTTTTCTGCAGCTGATCCTCGATCGACTTGGCCATATTGATGGGAATGGCAAAGCCGATACCCATATAGCCGCCGGTCCGGGAAAAGAGGGCGGTATTAATGCCTACTGCCTCACCGTGGGCATTGATCAACGGTCCGCCGCTGTTGCCGGGATTAATGGCGGCATCGGTCTGGATGAAGTTCTCATACTCGTTGATGCCGACACTTGAGCGCCCGGTGGCGCTGACTACCCCGACGGTGACCGTCTGGCTGAGGCCAAAGGGATTACCGATGGCGATGACCCATTCGCCCGTCTCCAAGGTGCTTGAATCACCGAGTGGCAGAACGGGCAGGTTGGCCGGATCATCAATTTTCAGGAGGGCAACGTCGGTCTGCGGATCGGTGCCGACAATCTTGGCGACAAACTCGCGGTTATCGGAAAGAATGACCTTGATGACGTCGGCGCCTTCAACCACGTGGTTGTTAGTGAGGATATGTCCCTTCTCGCTGATTATAAAGCCCGAGCCCTGGCCGCGCTGTTTGAATTCCTGCTGGGGCTGTCGTTGTTGTTGGCGGAATTGCGGGCCGAAAAATTGTTCGAAAAACGGATGGTTGAAGATCTCCTCTTGGTCCTGATCGCGGAAATAATTGCCTTTCGAGGTCTTTTCCACCTTGATGTGCACTACCGCCGGCTTGGCCTTCTTCACCACATTGACAAAGGCCTTGGACGATTTATCAAGGATGGCGGTGTCGCCATTGTCATCGGTCCTGGCCAGGCTCTCTCCGGCTGCAAAGGTCAGGCAGAGAAGCAGGAGGGTGAGCAAGCCGCGAACTGAAAGTTGGGCTTTGTTGATGGTCATTGCAATTCTCCTTATGAGGGCATTCTGGGCTGCGTGGAGGACGACCCGCCGTGGGTTGCTCCACCGTAAGCCAATTAGTCTGTTTCTCCGAAGAACTGTAAGTGAAAACCATGGGGCGTCAAGAAAGATTACCGAAATGTAATCTTGCAAAAAAATGGCGGCACCCCAGTATGCAGGGGATGCCGCCATGTGAAAGGAAAAAGATGGAGCTCAGCTTCTGATCATGTCGGCGATCTGAAAGGCGACTTCCAGGCTCTGCTCGGCGTTCAGTCGGGGGTCGCAGGAGGTCAGGTAGTTGGCGGAGAGTTGGTCATCGACAATGTTATGGGCGCCGCCGGTACACTCGGTGACGTTATTGCCGGTCATCTCGAAATGCACACCGCCGGGAACGGTGCCTTCCGACCAGTGGGTCTCAAAAAAGCAGGTGATTTCCGAGAGGATGTCATTGAAATTGCGGGTTTTATGGCCGGAGGTGGCGGTGTAGGTGTTGGCGTGCATCGGATCGCAACTCCAGACGATATTGAAACCCTCTTTTTTCATTTCCCGGAGGAGTGGTGGCAGGACCTTATCGATTTTTTTCATGCCAAAACGGGTAATGAGGGTGAGGCGGCCTGCCTCGTTGTCGGGGTTAAGGATCTGCACCAGCCGTTTGATGTCATCAAGATCGTAGCTGGGACCGATTTTTACCCCGAGTGGGTTGTGGACGCCGCGGAGAAACTCGACATGGGCGCCGTCCACCTGGCGGGTTCTCTCGCCGATCCATAACATGTGGGCGGAGCAGTCGTAGTAATCGCCGGTAATGGAATCAACCCGGGTAAGCGCCTCTTCGTACTGGAGGAGCAGGGCCTCGTGCGAGGTGAAGAGCTGGGTTTGATTGATCTGTGGGGTGTCAGCGGAGATTCCGATGGTCTCCATGAATTTGATGGCCTGGCTGATCTGTTTGGCCATGCGGTCGTAGGATCTGCCCATCGGCGACTGGGCGACGAACTCCTGGTTCCAGGCCTGGACCCGCTGCAACGAGCCGAAACCGCCACGGGTAAAGGCCCGCAGGAGGTTGAGGGTCGAGGCGGCCATGTTGTAGCCTTTGAGCATGTATTTCGGGTTGGGTATCCGCGCTTCCGGGGTGAATTCCGCTTTATTGACCATATCACCACGGTAGGACGGCAGTTCCAGACCATCAATGGTCTCGGTATCGGCGGAGCGGGGCTTGGCGAATTGTCCGGCAATCCGGCCCATCTTGATGACTGGTTTGCCGCCGGCATAGGTGAGGACTACGGCCATCTGCAGGAGAATCTTTAAGGTCTCGCGAATGTTTGGCGCGGTGACCTGGGAAAAATTTTCGGAGCAATCGCCGCCCTGCAGGAGGAAGGCCTCGCCTCGCGAGGCCTGGGCTAAGAGTTGCTTAAGGGAGCGGATTTCCCCGGCAAAAACCAATGGTGGCAGGGTCGACAGGTCGGCGAGTACCCTCTCCACGGCCTGGGGATCCGGCCAATTTGGTTGTTGCAGTGCCTTGAAATTTTTCCAGCTCGATTTGGTCCAGTTTTTTTGCGTAGTCGGCATGGTAATTACCTTAAATTTAAGAAAGTATTCTGATTGTGGCAGGCTTTCGCCGCATCATGGTTTGGCTTCTGTCTCAACCTTCATGTTTCCCTGTCGCAGTAAAGGAGGCTGCGAACAGCGTTGCGAAGAATTGTTGGTGGAGGGACTAGAAACAACACCGCTCAACATCAAAGGCATTGAGGATTCGCAGTTCCCGCTCCCTTCGAACGTGGTCGAGTGGGGCAGGGAACTCCAGTTGGTCAAACATTTTGACAGCGGTGGGATAATCAGGGATAGAATCTAAACCATATCCGCGAATCTTGCCAGTTTTTGTGTCTAATAGTTCGGCATCCTGGCCGTTGGTGACCACGGCGAGCGGTATGCGGTAGTCAGGGCAGAGAACCCGGGCAGCGGCAATGGCGGCGCGTTCCCTGCTCACCAGAGAGCCCGGGCCATAGCGGAGGATCATAAAGCTTTTACCTTTGAGCGATACGGTGAGTTCAATTGTCGAGGTGACAAAACAGCGGGAAAACAGGGTGTCGATGCGCAGCCGTGGAGTCAATGATTCCCTGGGATAGCCCTTGGCCTCGACCATGATCTTGCTCAGATTCTGGCGAATGCGCTCATCATCGGTGTCGGTGAGTACCTCTCCACTCAGGTAGTCGACAAGGGTTCCGTAGATAAGATGATGAGGTTTGGGGACGGGCATAAGTTTTGGCCGATGGCTCCGGGAAAAGGGTGAAATAACCGTCTGTTTTGTAGTTATGAATGTAAGAACTGGTAATTAATTTGCAAGGCGGCTGCCGGTGGTGGAATTTCCTGCAGCCTGGCAATTTTCTTGCGGCAATCTCTGGCAAAAGACGGCTGGTATTGTACAATGGATGGCAACAGATCGACGTATCGTTTCAACAAACCATAAGAAGGAGGAAATATGAAATCGAAAAAGATACTTGCCCGCAGTTCCCGCCTGTTGGCCGCATCGTTGCTGGTCTGTTCCTGGGCGCAGAGTGCTGCGGCGGCCGGGCCGGTGGCGGTTGCCCCGGCGAGATCCGGCAGTCTGGTTGCGGAACAGCCGGGATCGCCGGTCACCTTCAGTGTTGATCTTGGCGCCGGCTATCTCTCCGGCGAGTCAAAGGAGCTGGTGTATTGGCCGAACTACAACAATCATAAGGCCAGCGAATTGGTCTGGGAGATTGAAGACCTGTATATGATCGGATTTGGCGCATCCCTGAAGGTTCGCAACTGGATGGCGGTCAACTTTACCGGTTGGGTCAAGGCCACCGACGGTGAGGGTTCCCTGGACGATTATGACTGGAGCAATGTCGGTGGCGACTGGACCGACTGGTCCCGTCATGAAAATACCGATGTTACCGAAGGCAGTATCCTCGATTTCAATGCCGAGTTCGCCTTTCTCAGGACCGACAATGTGGCCTTGAAGGGTATTGTCGGCTATAAGCGCGATAACTTTGCATGGGAGGCCTCCGGCGGCCAGTACACCTACTCGGAAGACGGTTTTCGTGATAGCAGCGGAACGTTTTCTAACAATCTCACGATTATCGGCTACGAACAAACCTTTACCGCACCGTATATCGGTGTAGGGTTTGCGGCAAAATTCAATGCCCTTGAACTAAGCGGCCGGTTTATTTATTCCCCGCTGGTGGAGGGTGAGGCGACCGACAACCACTATCTTCGCAACCTGGTTACCTATGACGAAGGGGAAGAGGGAGAGCTTTTCGGCCTTGATGTGGCCGGGACCTTCTCCTTCACCGATCACCTCGCCGTCAAATTGGGTTACAGCTACCAGCGCTACGATGAGATGCAGGGAGATTCGGAATGGGATTATCGTGATGAAGGGGTTGTCTACTATTTTGAGGATGGTGCCGGTATGTCGCAGACATCCTCACTCTTCAAGGTTGTCATGCAGTATACATTTTAGTGCCTTGTTCCATAAAAATGTCATAAAAACAATAAATTAAGGTTGTGAAGGCAGTGATGAGTACACCACCACCAAGGCACTTATATCCCTCTGCAGTGGGAGGGGATTATAGCCCCTGGGTTGCGGGCGCTAGCCCACTCTAGATCCTGACCGGCATCGTTTGCCGGAAGCTTGAAATTGAAAAAACCATCGGCCCGTTACCCTTACGTGGGTAACGGGCCGATTTCTTTTTTAAAAAGCCGTTGAGGATCAGATCTTCGGCAAATTGGCCATCGATTGGGCGATTGCCTCACGCGGATAATCATAGTCCTGCAGATCGCCGGCGTAGTATCTGTCGTAGGAGCCCATGTCGATGAGACCATGGCCGGAGAAATTAAAGAGTATGGTCTTCGGTTCATCCGGGTTTTTCATGGCCTCGATAATGGCACCGCGAATCGCATGGCAGGTCTCCGGGGCGGGGATAATTCCTTCCGTCTTAGCAAAGAGCACGCCCGCCTCGAAACATTCCAGCTGATGCAATTTCACCGGCTCGACGATTTTCTCCCGGACCATTGCCGAGACAATCGGTGACATCCCATGGTAGCGCAGGCCGCCGGCATGGATACCCGGCGGAATGAAATCATGGCCGAGGGTGTACATGTAGAGGAGAGGAGTGGTCTGGGCAACATCACCAAAGTCATAGGCCAGTTTGCCGGCGGTAAGGGTCGGGCAGGATGCTGGTTCGGTGCCGACGAAACGGACCTTCTTGCCTTCAAGGTAATCGGGGAGATAGGGGGTTGCCAGACCGGCGAAGTTCGAGCCGCCGCCGCAGCAGCCGACGATGACGTCCGGGTACTCTCCGGCGATTTCCATCTGTTTTTTCGCCTCCAGACCGATAATCGACTGGTGGAGAATGACGTGGTTGAGTACCGAGCCCAGGGAGTATTTGGTGTCTTCCCGGGAGAAGGCGTCTTCCAGTGCCTCGGAGATGGCAATACCCAGGGATCCGGCGGTGTCGGGCATCTTTTCGAGGATGGCCCGGCCGGTCTTGGTTTCGTTACTTGGGCTGGCAACGACGGTTGCGCCAAAGGTCTGCATGATCGACTTGCGGTAGGGTTTCTGGTCAAAAGATACTCTGACCATATAGACCTTGCATTCCAGTCCGAATTTGTTGGCGGCCAGCGACAGGGCGCTGCCCCACTGGCCAGCACCGGTCTCGGTGGTCAGCCGTTTGACGCCCTCCCGCTTGTTGTAATAGGCCTGGGCCACGGCACTGTTCAGCTTGTGAGAGCCGACAGGGGAGACCCCCTCATTTTTAAAGAAGATCTTCGCCTTGGTGCCCAGGGCCTTTTCAAGATTGGCGGCCCTGACTAAGGGCGAAGGCCGCCAGATCTTGAGGATTTCCTGGACCTCTTCAGGGATGTCGATAAAACGGGCGGTGGACATTTCCTGTTCAAGCAATCCCATGGGGAAAATCTTAGCGAGTTTTTCCGGGCCCATCGGCTGCTTTGTTTCCGGATCGAGCGGCGGCAACAGGCCGTTTGGCAGGTCCGGAACGACATTGTACCATTGGGTAGGCATCTCATCATCGCGCAGTACGATCTTCTTAATCATGGATTCTCCTTTTGCTGTAATGTGCTGTGGGTCAGTATCTTGAGGGAATATTCTGTGGAATTTCAAGAAATTTCATTGAGCAGACACTTTTCCCGGTTGTAGGGATTGGGGTTGGCGTGCGACAATTTCACGATCACGTTTCTTCTTTACCATAGACCCGCCGATTTGGGCAACCAAGGGTTGTCTGTACCGCGCGGCTATTGCCCTTTGGCGGGCAAAAAATTTGCTGCATCCTGGTCGAATAAGATGACATCGGGATTCCAGTCCAGCCAGTGTTTTTCCGGCAGGTTGTGCAGGGTGAAGAGGTGCCCGGTGCTGACTGCTTGCCCGGAATCTTGGCCGTCCGGCGTGGCCAGGGCAATGCCGCCACGGAGGATGGCGGTAAGCGATTCCGCCGAAACGGTCACTCCAGAAAAGATACCGCCCTCAATCCTTGCGCCGCTGACCTGCCAGAACCGGGTATTTGCCCGTATTATCGCCGCATAGTGCGGCCGGATACTGACAAAGACCCGGACCTTCTGGAAGGAGGGCGACAGATCGTAGCCGGTTACCTCGCCGATCTGCAACTGGCGATAATAAACCGGTGAGCCGGTGTCAAGAGAACCGAGATGACCGGTTTCGAGGATAATCCCCAGGCCTTTCCGGGTGGCAATCTCGGTGAGCGGCGGTTCGGCCTCGGCCTTGAATGACCGCGTCGGATTGCCGTTTCCGGGCAGGATATTGAAGAAAGAACCGAAGATCAGGGTTTCGGCATTTTTGATGCCGGAGAGGTTGAATTGGGCCTGCTCGACCCAGATTTTCGTCCCGGTACGAAACAGCGTGGTGGCATTTTCATCAATCCGCAGCGTGGCGATAATGGCCAGTTTATCACTCAGGCGCAACTTGCTCA
This sequence comes from Desulforhopalus sp., assembly GCA_030247675.1. Lineage (NCBI taxonomy): Bacteria > Pseudomonadati > Thermodesulfobacteriota > Desulfobulbia > Desulfobulbales > Desulfocapsaceae > Desulforhopalus > Desulforhopalus sp. Next base: position 60,619 of record JAOTRX010000002.1, read on the forward strand.
CCCTGCCGATCTCTATGCCGTTACTGCGGACCGGCGAGCCTTCCTTAAGGTCCTGCGCCCTGTCAAGGAGTATGGTCATCTCTGTATCGTCAGCTTGCTGGGCCTCCTGTTGGCTGGCATATAGCGGGTAGGGCGCGGCTGCGATCGATGGAGCGCCCGGCGCCGGATTGATGCAGCCAATCCCCCCGGTCAATACCGATTGCAGCGACCCGGTTTGCAATTTTATCCCCTCCAAACTCCCGGAGATCTGCAGGCCGCTGGTGTTGAAAAACCGGCTGTTCTGCTGGATGATGTTCTTGTACTCGTCAAAGACGATGCATTCAATGAGCACCGTTTTCTGGTCGGCGGAAAGGCGAAAGTTCTCCACCTCGCCGATTTTGATTTTTTTGTGGAGAATTGGTGACCCGGCCGCCAAGGATTCGGCGTCCGGGGCCATGAGGGTAAAGCGTTTGCCGGCGGGCTGCAGGTCACTCACCGCCAGAGTGGCATCCCTGAGGCTGCTGTAGAGGTGGAATTCGGTACCCTCATCCGGCTGAATATATTTTTGCTTTTTCAGGATATCCGGGGAAGTGAAACTGATTCCACCTTGCAGCATTTTGGCCAGTGGCCCGGTGGAAAGAGATACACCATCCGCCAGAGAACCATTCACCTCAAGCCCGGAATGGAGCCAGAAGACGCTTTTCTTGCTGAGGAGCTTCAGGGAATCCTGGTATATGAACACGGTTGTTCGGATTGTCGCCCCCCTTTTGTCGATCTCTACATTGACGACTTCCCCGACTTGGATATTTTTGAAATATACCGGTGACTTGACTGAAAGACTAACCGGGCCGTCGGCATTGAGGACAAAGGTTTTTCCGGGGCGCAACGGGACCTGCGGGGGTGGGTCGGAAAGAATGTCGAAGTGGTCCTTAAAGTCGCCGCCGCCCGGCTGGAAGGTGATATGGGCCCCGGACAGGAGCAGTTGCATATTATTGAGACCGGCGGCCGAGATCTCCGGTTTGACCAACCAGAACTTAGTGTTTTCACGGAGAATCAGTTCTGTCCTCGGATCGAGCATGATATGGGCGGTAACCGTCCGATCTTTATCGTTATTTATTTGAATTTCTTTAACAAAACCTGCTTCGAGGCCGCGATACATGACCTTCGTTGCCCCCTCGACGATGTCTTCGCTGGAGGCCAGAGTCAGGGTCATTGGAATACCGAAGTTGGCCGATTCGAAGTCGGGGTACAGCGGGAATACCCGACCATTTGTCGCATGGGGGGTTTCCGCCAGCTGTTCCGGGGTATGGAGGAGAATTCCCCCTCTCAGCAGTGAGGCCAGAGACTCGACCTGAATCTTCAGCGACGGCAATTTACCGCTTATCTGGATGCCGCTGGCGTTACAGAACCGGCTGCCCTCGTGCACCAGACCGGCGAATTCCGGCTTGATGAAGACGTCGATCATGACGTTCTTGTCCCCTTCCAGCTGATATTTCTGCACCTCGCCGATTTGGATATTGCGGTAGTAAATACCGGTACCCGCCTGGATGGAGCCGAGCACCTCGGCCTTGATCCTGAGGTGCAGGCCCGGTGTGTCCAGGGCCACCGGTGGAGCGGAGTCCAGTCCGACGAATTCCCTTCGAGGGATATCCGATGTCCCGACCTGTACGCTAATATAGCTGCCGGAGAGAATGGTCTCCAGGCCATGGATGGAGCTCGCCGACAGTTCCGGCCGGACTATCCAGAAGAGGGTGTCGTCGACAAGCTCGTCTACCACCGACTTTTCCATCTTGACCTTTGTCTCTATCTGCCGGTTTTTCAGGTCGGGCCGGATCTTCGTCACCAGGCCGATGGGGATGCCCCGGGCCATGACCTGGGTTTTGCCCGGGGTGACACCGGTAGCATCGGCAAAAACGATGGTGATTTCCACCCCGGCATTTTTATAGCTGGAATATACCAGCCAGCAACATATGCCCAAGGCGATCAGGGGAAGAGTCCAGATTGGTGAGATTCCGCGATTTTTCGTGATTTGCGCAGTGGTCATGAGTGCTTCCAGTAAGGTTTTGCAAGCCGGCCTTGAAATTCCGTTTTTTCTCCGGAAGAGCAATTATCCCAGATAATTCGGGGATCAAAGGCGGTGGCGGCGAACATGGTCGCCGCCACAACAAAGGAAAAATAGGTGGCGGCCGGGGCGGTATGAATAGAGGTGAAAAAGCCAAAATCAACGAGAACGCTGAGCAGGGCAATAACGAATATGTCAAGCATCGACCATCTGCCGATAAAGGCAATAAAACGATACAGCTGGGCCTTGTGCACGAGGAGCCTGGTATTGCTGCCCGGTCGGGTGGCCCGGAGGAGGATGATCAGGCCGGCGATTTTAAAGACCGGTACGAGGACGGAGGCGGCAAAGATGATCAGACCGATCAGATAGGAGCCGTCCTGAAAAAAATAGATAATACCGTCAATGATGGTTGAACGATCGGGGATACCGAGAAAATCGACCTCCATGATCGGCAGGAGGTTTGCGGGGGCAAGAAAGATTGCCGAGGTGACCACCAGGGCCCAGGTGCGGCCGGTACTCTGCGGCTTGCGCATATGGAGAATGGTCCGGCAGCGGGGGCATCGTTCCCCGGCGAGGGCAGCCGGGGAAAGCTTATGACAGGTATGGCAGAGGATGAGACCCCTTTCGGCGGCGGTGAGCCCTGCTCCATCGGACTCTGCTGCTTCTTCCTGGTTGATACCATTTTCCCTCCCCTTTGTCTCGATGCGGTGCCAGAAGAGATCGCGATCAATGACGGTGGAGATGCCCAGGGTGATCAGTACCAGCCAGGAAAAGCACAATATTCCAGAATGATAGTCAATTTCCGAGGTGTGGGACATCTTGATGATGGTGACGAGGATACCCAGCAGGTACACCTCGACCATCGCCCATTCTTCCAGGTGCAGATGAATCCGGAATAGGCCTGTCAGGTAGGAAGGATATCTCCGGCGCTGCAGCTGCCAGGAGATGATGCATATCGTTGTGAGGAGGATGAACGGAAAGACAACCGCCGAGAGCAGGACCATGACCGAGACGAAATAATAATCATTTCGGTAAAAGTTTAGAATCGATTGGAGTATATTGGCGGAGCCGCTGAAGCCGTAGGCCTTGAAGGTCATCAGGGGCAGCAGAATAGCCGGAAGATAGAGGCAGAGACCGGCGATGGAAAGGGCCAGCACCTTGCTGATCGAGGCGGTTGAGCTCCTGCTTATTGTTCTGCGGCAGCGGGGGCAGATGGTCTTGTAACCCTCCGGGGCTTTAGCCTCATGCAGAAAAAGGTCACAATCGGGACAGGCTGTGTAATCGCTTAAGGACGGCAAAATACTATCCTCAGAATGGCTGGTTTTTGGCAAGATTCTGATTTTTTAAATGATAGTAACGTCATCGCGGCACTTTGTCATATGAAAAAAGCCCGCTGACAAGGTCAGGCATGCCGGTGCCGGGCGACATCGGCAGAGATGGCGGGTGGTCCTTCCACCGTTTGCATCGCCGAATAAAAAGAATTAAGAGGGTATCAATGAGCGCCAATAGATGGCTGAAACTTACCATAGAAACCGACCCCGTGCTGGCCGATTCCATAAGCGATTTCCTCGTCGGGGTCATCGAGGGCGGGGTCGAAACCGGTGCGCCGGATGAACCGCATTACGGCGTCCTTACCTGTTACGTGCAGAAGGCAAATCCAGAGCCGGAGGAGGTGGCCGACACCATCCAGCGGGTTTCCACGCACCTTGCCGAGCTGGCAAAGGCCTTTGCCGTGCCGGTGCCGATGCTTACCTCCTCGTTTATTGAAGAAGAGGACTGGGGTTCAACCTGGAAGGAGCACTTCAAGCCCTTCTCCATCGTCCCCGGCCTGATCATTGCTCCGACCTGGGAAGACTACCGGCCGAATGCCGGAGAGTTGGTTATCACCATGGATCCGGGCATGGCCTTTGGGACCGGGCACCATGCGACAACCACCCTCTCCCTGCAGTTGCTGCGCAAGTCCCTGGCGGAAGGCAAGGCTGCCATGCGTCTGCTTGATGTCGGTACCGGCACGGGCATTCTCGGTATGGCGGCAGCGCTTTTTGGGGCATCGGCGGTGACGGCCATCGACAACGACCCCGAGGCGGTCGCGGCAGCCGGCGACAATGCCCGGCGAAACGGACTTGCCGACAAGATGGAGGTCAGCCTGACGCCCCTTGGTCAATTGTCCGGTCAGTATCAGATCGTTGTCGCCAATATTGTTCATGATGTCCTGCTGGCTCTGGCCGACGATCTGACCAGGCTTACCGCCGAGGCCGGTTTCTTGATTCTCTCCGGCATTCTGGCAGGCGATCAGGTCGCCAATATACAACGAATTTTTGTCGGCAAGGGGTTCGAGGTGCTTGACCTGGAGATCAGCCAAGAGTGGGCTGCCCTGCGGTTTCGTAAAAGGTGATTGTCACGGTTCGACGATACTCGGCTTATCCTCGGGATGGGGCGGGCACATCGGGGTGAGCTGGTAATCAGTGTCGAAGATAATACCGACACCTCCGGCTTCGCGGCGGATGACGACGGCTGTCGCACAGACCCAGACCGTTTTGCCGGAAAGGCTTCGGAGGCTTTCCAAAGAGAGGATGAATTTCAGGCGTTTGAGGTCATCGAAATCGAGCAAAAACTCAACCTTTATCTTGGCGGCCAACGGGAAGGGGTGGGCGGTTTCCAGGAAGGCGCCGCCGGAACTGATATTGGCCGTTACCGTATCGATGACCGGCACTTCTTCGGTTTGGTGCCGGTAGGTGATGCGTGCCCGGATGTTGCGGGAATACCGTTCCTGGCTGCGTTTATCAATGGACATTGCTGCTTTCCGGGTAGGGGAGTGGCTCTGAGGACGTTGATTGTTTAGTCAATTCTTACGGAATGTACGAGCTAATGTCAATTTCAAAGAGGGCTGCCCGGTTTTCACGGGGTCGTGTAGCTACTCTTTGCCGACGAAGGAGGACAGGAGTTTAATGCACAGATTTTTCTTTGATCCGGACGGTCGCAGGGGGGACAGCATCTTCCTGCCGGCGGAGGAGTCCCACCATCTTACCAAGGTTCTCAGGCTGGCCGTCGGTAGTGCTATTGAGATGCTTGACGGCCAGGGCTCGGTGTATCAGGCGGTCATCGTTGCCACCGGCAGGCAGGTGGAGGCGCGCATTGTCGGAGTCGTCGCCCAGGAGGCGGGCCGGGGCAATTCCCTCTGGGTTGGGCAAGGTATCCTGAAAGGCGAGAAAATGGACACGGTGGTGCAGAAATGCACGGAGCTGGGGGTGAACCGCTTTACCCCGTTTCAAAGCTCCCGGTGTCAGGGCAAGGCCGACCAGGCGCAGAACCGGAAAAGGCACGAACGGTGGCAACGCATTGGTCTGGCCGCCTGCAAGCAATGCCTACGGCCGCAGCTCATGCGCCTGGACGCCCCGACAAACCTGGCAAACATGCTGCAGGAAGAAGGCGGCGACCAGGTCTTGCGCTTGCTCTTCTGGGAAGAGGAAAAGGCAGTGCATCTCCAGGATCTCCCGGCCCTGCCGGGAGCGCAATCGGTGGCCCTGCTCCTTGGCCCTGAGGGTGGTTTTTCCGTTGAAGAAGTTGATTTGGCCCGGCAAGCCGGTTGGATCACGGTCAGTCTCGGCGAGCGTATCCTTCGGGCGGAGACCGCGACCTTGACCGCTGTTTCGGTCGTGCAATTTATAATCGGCAATCTGTAAGGATAGAAGATGGCAAGACCCCCTGAATTTTCAACAATTTTTGAAAAGCCGACGCGGGTTGTCGGCCAGGAAAGCACCCTTGGTCCGGGGAATCGGCTTATCGATGTCCGTTCGGCGGTCGAATTCGCCGCCGGGACTATTCCCGGGGCGGTCAATATCCCGCTTTTTGACGAGGACGAACGCGGTGTCATCGGCACCATCTATCGCCATGGCGGCCATGCCCAGGCGGTTGACCAGGGTTTTGAATTTGTTGAAAAAAAATTGGCGGAACTGCTTTTAGCCTTTGAACCCTATCGCGGCGAAAACCTGGTGGTCTGCTGCGCCCGGGGCGGGATGCGCTCGCGGTCGGTGGTCAATCTCTTGACCCAGGCGGGTTATTCCGCAGGCCAGCTTGCCGGTGGCTATAAGGATTACCGACAAAGGGTTTTGGCTGCGATCGAAGGCTTTCAGCCGAGGCTGATCGTCATTCATGGCCTGACCGGCACCGGCAAAACCCGGATTCTCCAGCGCCTGCACCAGGCAATCGATCTGGAGGAGATGGCCGGCCATCGCAGCTCCCTGTTCGGCGGCATCGACCAGCAGGTCAGCAATCAGCGAACCTTTGAAAGCCGCTTGGCGGCGCGAATCGCCAGCCTTGGCGACGAGCCCTATTTCATCGAAGGGGAAAGCCGGAAGATCGGCAAGGTCTTTATCCCCAAACCCCTGGCGGCGGCGATGAAGAGGGCGGTCCTCGTCAATATCCATTGCAGTCTGGAGACCCGCATTGCAAGGATTATCGAAGATTATCCAGTCGATAGCGATGAAACCCGGCGGCAGATCGAAGCCATCCTGAGATCGTTGAAACGCAATATGGGTACCGAGCTGGTTGAAACCATGTGCCGTCTGTTGCACGAGGACAATTTGCCGGAACTGGTGCGCATCCTCCTCGTCGACTACTACGATAAACGCTACGGCCGGAGCATGAGCGATTACCGGTTCGACCTGGATATTTCGGCTGAAGATCTTGATGAAGCGGCAGCACGGCTTGAAGACTTTCGCCGCTCTCTCGGCTAGAGGACGAATCCTTAGCGGTATTGCGCCGGGACAACCTCCTCAAGGCTTGCTGAAGCAATCCAGCCCTGGCGGTTGGTTGCATCTTTGACCGAGGTGAAGAGGCCATGGACTTTCTGCGGATACACCAGACGCCCCTCCTGGATGGCCCCGATTGAGGCTGCCGAGGCAAAGGGGGAGATGAGCAACCGGGCATCAGCGGCCACCACTACCGAGGGCCTGAAGCTCTGATAGCGGATGAGTGTTCCGGCGACGGCGAGGATGAGTACCAGACCACAGGTAATTCTCACCCCGGCACTGGTCTTGCCGCCGACGCGGTACCTCAGGACGGCCACTTGCAACAGGGTCACTCCGGCCAGGGCCACAAGGCCGAGCACTGTCCACTGGTCGATGCTGAGAAGCTGCAGGAAACGGATGGCCATCCCCGCAGGTTCACTGTCGAAGAGGCCGCTTTCCTTGCGCACCAGTTCGAGGTTGCCGATGATGTCTGGATCCCCCGGGGTAAGGCGCAGGGCGCGCTCATAATTGACCACCGCCTTGCCGATTTTGCCGCTCTGGGCGTAGCTGTTGGCGAGGTTAAAGAGCACCGCCGGCGACAGGCCGGCAGAAGCCGTCAACTCTTCGTAGCGAGCGATGGCTTGGGCGTAATCGCCGCGGCTGTAAGCCTCGTTGCCCTGCTGGAAGAGAGTTTCCTCATTGCCGGCAGCGCAGGCCGTGGCATTCTGCCAAAGCACAAGGGCGAATACGATGGGCAGTATACGGTATAGTATCTTCCCCTTCATGGCATGGCCTCCAGCGCTTTTTTCATGCTTGCCAAATAGTCTTGCATCCTTTCCTTGGAGAGCGTTGCCGCCCCATAGGCAGCAGCGTCAGCTGCGGTAAAGATCTCCACAAGCGGTGAATCCACCTCAAGCCTGGCCTTCAGGTCAGCAAGGCTGATGGCGTTTGCCGCCATATTCCAGGCAAGCCCCATCTGGTTTTGGATGGCCGTTCGGCAACTTTCCAGAAAGGCAACCGATTGCCCGGCATGGAAGGCCTGTTCAGCCCGCCGCAGATCGGCGGCGAGGAGATGACGTTTTCGCCGCTGTTGCGCCTTTTGCGGGTTGTCCGCCAACTTCCGTTGGCGCAGCTGCCACAGCCCAAGGGCAAACAGGGCCAGGAGGCAGAAGAGCACTAGACCGATAAACCACACCCTGGCAAAGAGCGGCGTGATTTTTTTAGAAAAGGTGCCGGGATCGATCATGAGGGGGGCCAGACCGTCAATGCCGCGGCTGGTTGACGCCAAGGCCGGTTGGGTTTGCGGCGCTGCTGGAGTTGCAGGTGCTGCCGGGCTTGCAGAGGTTGTAGGAGCAGTGGCTGCAGGTGTTGCAGGCGGCGGAGCGGGTGCTGCGGCACTCCCCTTAACCTTGATGGGAATAGCCGTGCTGGTTTTGGTGATATAGGTCTTTTTCACCGGGTCGAAAAAGCTAAAGGAAAGAGGAGGGATTTCCTGCACCGCCGGACTCTTGGCGACGATTGCCTGGTCAAAGATCTTCACCCCGGTATAGCTGTTGCCCTGGCTGGTAAAGTTTGCCGTCGGGCTATAGGTTTTCCAGTTGGGATCCTCCGGAAAAAGGGGAGCTTCGACCCGGTCAAAGTTGCCGCTTCCTGCAATTTCCAAAGTGAGTTTAATAGGTTCTCCGATATCCACTGCCTGCTGGCTGGCGGTAACCTTCAGCGTGAAATCACCGATCGCTCCGACAAAATTCTTCGGTTGGTCGGCATCGGGCAATGGGATGACATTGAAGACGGCTTCCGGGCTCGTCACCTCAATCGGCTTACGCTGTGCCCCGCCAAGAACGCTGTCAAAGAAGGGATCATTGAAAATCGAGTCGTCAAACAGCCCGCCTCCGCCAAAAGGTGAGCTCTGCCGCCTCTTCTGAGGGATGAGCAGAGAGGCCTCCATGCTCAGGGAAAGGGGATGCTTGCCAGCTTTGATGCCGGAGAGGGTAGTGTCCCAGCTGAGAACATGGTAGGGCAAACCGTTGACCATTTCCTGGCTTTGCAGGGGTTTTTCCCGCAGTGGCGGCATGACCACCCCGTCACCGCGCAGGATCGGCAGGGAATTGATATCGACGCGATATCGCTGGCTGAAATAGGCCTTTATCTTGATCGGGACAATCTCCCCGGGATAATGGTCGGCAAGTTCCGCGATGCGGATGAAGGCCACCTCTTCCGGCGTTCGCTCCGCCGCTCCACCGGGGCCACTCTGGACGGCAGTCACCTCAAAACTGAGGGCCTTGGTGATGACGGCTTCGTTGCCAACATGCACCCTTATCGGGGGAATGGTATAGGTACCCGGCTTCTGTGCCTGAACCAGAAAGGTGTTGGTAAGAGCAGCGGACATGCTACCGTTGATGATATTGATTCGGCTTGATTGTCCGCGGTTTTGCAGGCTGACTCCGGCGATTTCCGGCAATTCGATGTTTGAGATGCGGCTGGCACCATTGACGGTAATGGTCAGCAGGGTTCCCTGGTCGACCGGAAAGGAAAGATGGCTGAGAGCGGCCTCCACGGTGACCTCCGCCCGAGCCCCGCTGCCGCACAGGACGATGAGGAGGCAAGCCAGGATGCAGAATGATTTCCAGGTGCGTTGCATTACCAGTCCTTGTCGATTTTGTCTTGAGCTTTCTTCTGCCCTGAAGGTACAAAATTCAGGTTGCCTTCTTCATTTTTCAGGGCGTTGAGCAGCCGTTCCGCTTCTTCCTTGGTCATTTTGCCGAGCTGCTGGCGCATGGTCGCCTCGGCCTTGTCCTTGTCTTCCTGGGCTGCAGCGGCCTCAGCCTGTTGTTCCTTTTGTTCCTGGGAATCGCCGCTGTCTTTTTGCCCGGCCTGTTCCTCCGCTTGTTGCTCACCCGGTTTGACCTGATCTTCACCCGCCGATTTTTCCGGCTGTTGCTCCCCGGCAGAAGCCTGGCCGCCACCCTGGTCGTTTTCCTGCCCGTCGCCCGATGTGTCGTCTTTGGTTTGTCCTTGCTGGTCGTCCAGCTTTTTCTGATCGTCCTGACCCTTTGGCTGTTGCTGTTTTTCCTGTTCTTGTTGTTTGAGTTGCTGCTCCAGTTCCTCCAGCTGTTTGGTGACGATTCCTTGGTTATATTTGGCATCGGCATCGGCCGGGTCAAGTTCCAGCGCCGAATTAAAGGAGTTCAGGGCCTGCCGCCAGTGGTTTGCGGTCGCCTTGGGGTCGGCTTGGCGCAGCTCCGCGCCTTTTTGATAGTGGCTGTTGCCCCGGTTATAATAGGCCTTTTTCTGGAGGTCGAGGCGGTCGCTTTTCAGGGCACTGGTAAAGGCGGCAATGGCCTCGTCATAGAGGTTGTTCTTGTAGGCGGCCGTACCGTAATTGTACTGCAACTGGGGATCGTCGGGTTTTTTTGCCAGTCTCTTTTGAAAGTATTCCGAGGCCTGCAGATAGTCACCGCGCATGTAGGCATCCTCACCGCTTGAAGCGTAGCCGTTGCCGGGAAAACTCGCCACCATCAGAAGAATGAGGGCCGTCACCTTACTCCGCCCTTTGAATCTGTGGATGAGTGTCTTGGCCCAGGGAAGGAGGGGCAGCGACAGGTTCACCTTCCTTTCACCGATAAGCCGCTCGATGAGGAGCAAGAGGGCGGCCATCGCCAGCGGCCATTCAAATCGCTCGATCGGCACCTTATGGCGGCGCTCGGCCATGGTATCTTTGGGGATGAGGGAGAGTTTCTTTTGATAAATCGTCTCCAGGCCTTCGCCCGCTGACCCTAAAGGGACATAAATGCCGCCGGTCTTTTCGGCGATCTGGCCGAGGCTTGCCGCGTCGAGTTTTGAGGTAACGAAATTGCCAGCGGTATCTGTGATAAAGCCCTGGCCTTTGTCGCCTTTGATAGGGATAAGCTCTCCCTGGCTGGTGCCGACGCCGACGGTGTAGATTGTCAAACCATCTTTTGCAGCCGTCTCCGCGGCCTGCAGGGCATCACCCTGCAGATTTTCACCGTCGGTGAGGATAATGAGGATTTTATGGTTTGCTGCGTTCTTGAGGGTCTGCCCGGCCCGTTCGATGACCGCGGCAATATTGGTGCCGCCAAGCGGAATGAGATCGGTATTAACGGCAGTCAGAGAATCGATGAAGGCCTCATAATCGATGGTCAGTGGACACATCAGGTAGGCGGTGCCGGCGAAAGGCATAAGGCCCACCCGGTCGCCTTCTCCTTTCCGGACGAAGTCCTGGATTGCCAGTGTCGCCCGCTGTAGACGGTTGGGTTTGATATCTTCGGCGAGCATACTTTTTGAGGTGTCGAGGGCAAACAGCAGGTCGATCCCTTTGCGTTGCACCTCAACCCAGTGGTGGCCGAACTGTGGCCTGGCCAGGGCGACAAAGCAGAACAGCACCGCCAGGACAATGAGCGATTTCTTGATCAAGCGCCTGGTCGGCGAGATATTGCCGGTGAGCCGCCCGATGAGCTGGTGGGCTACAAATTTCTCCAGGGCGGCCTGGCGCTGCCTTTCCTGGGAGCGAAAGTAAAGCACCAAACCAAAACAGACGCCAAGACCAACAAGAATCCAGAAAGGTTGCGAAAAATCCATAATATCCTCGTCGTTACGGCAATCTTTTGCGGGCCAGGAAGATTTCCATGCCGAGCAGCAGCAGGGCGGCGGCCACCAGGAAGGGCATGAGTTCCCGGTACTCCTCGAATTTTTTGATGGTCTTGGTCGTTGTTTCCATGGTGTTGATCTCGTCGTAGATCTTGGCAAGGGACGCGGTATCGGTTGCCCGGAAATAGACGGCCCCGGTCTTTTCAGCGACCTTGGTCAGGGTGTCCTCATCGATATCGACCTTGGCCCGGACCAGCCGGCGTCGGCCCATGGAATCGGTCACCGGCAGGGTCGCCTCCCCCCGTGTTCCGGCGCCGATGGTATACACCTTGATGCCCAGGGTCTCGGCGGCCTCGGCGGCAACCAGCGGCGGCACGCTTCCGGCGTTGTTGATGCCGTCGGTGAGGAGGATGAGCAGGCGCGATTTCGACTTTTGATCGCGAAGGTGGTTGATGCCGCTGCCGATCGCCGAGCCAATGGCGGTACCGTCCTCGACCATGCCAAGACTCAGTGATTCCAGCCTCTTGCGTAACCAGTCGTGATCGAGGGTCAAGGGACTGACCAGATAGGGCCGGCCGGCGAAGGCGAGCAGGCCGATGCGGTCATTGGGGCGCTGGTCGATGAACTCATCCACTACCTTTTTAACTACCGCCAAACGGTTCGCCGATTTACCGTCGAGGGTGAAATCCATGGCCTCCATGGAGCCGGAGACATCGACAGCGAGGATGATATCGATGCCGCTGGCCTTTATTTCAGCGGTAGTATTCCCTTGCTGCGGTCTGGCGAGGGCAAGAATCAGGAGGGCAAGCACGGCCAGGCGAATAAGCAGGAGGAGGGAACCTGGCCGGGCTTTTCTTGCCCCAGCCAGAGTCGCAGCAAGGGACGTTGAGGAAAACAGCAGTGCCGGGGCCGCTCCCCGCTGACCGTGCAGAACGGCCAACAGGGGCAGCAAGGCGAGTAACCACAGCAGTTGCGGATGGAGAAATCTCATTGCCGACCTCCTCCGGTCGGAAGCTCCGGGCGGGTGCTGGTGATAAAGGTCCGCACCGCCTGCTCCATCCCCTGCATATGCTGTAACTCCGGAAGAAGATGGGCAAATTTTGCCATATCCGCCTGCTCCAGACAGGCCCGTAATTCCGACCGGTATGCAAGCAGCGATGGCGGGCCACTGTCCTCCAGGCCGAGGAAAAACTCCCGCGTCGTCTGTCGGGTGGAGAAAATGGCAAAACGCGATTCGATGTAGCGGCGGAGGATTTGCGCAACCTTGTCCATATACAAAAGGCCTTGGCCGGCGCTCATCAGCTGCCCAGCCTCGGTCAGTTCGCTAAGGGCTGTATCCCACGGGGGTATGGGCGGCGGCTGTGGCTTTTTCCGCCTCTTCAGGAAAAAATAGAGCAGGCCGATGGCCAGGAGGACGAGCAGCACTAGTGCCGTTTCCACCAGATACGGAGGGTATTCGGAGGTTGGGACAGGGCCTTGAATATCGTGTAATATATCGTTTTTATTTTGTATCTGTTGGCTTTTGTTGTTTTGCAGGGTCAGGGATTCTTCGCCCTGGTCTGCGGCCAGGCCGGTGTGAGCCTTGAGAAGAACTAAGCAGGGGAGCAGGGCGATCGGCAGCCTTTTCATAACATCCTCCCCTGGCGGGCCTTAAAGAAATTGAGGAGCGGCGGCAGATATGAGGTATCGGTCAAAAGGTCGAGCAGGTCGATGCCGATTGCCCGGATGACCTTTTGCAGGTTTTTTTGCCGTTCCCGGGCCATATCGCTATAGCGGCTCCTGACCATGGCGTCCGAGGTGTTCAGCTCGACCTGTTGGCCGCTCTCGGCATCCTCCAGGGTCAGCCAGCCGACATCGGGAAGTTCGAACTCCCGGGGGTCGGAGACGATAACGCTGATCAGGTCGTGGCGGCGGTTGCTGATCTGCAGCTTCGGCCGCAGTTCCTGCAGGGCGGTATCGAAATCGCCCGGCAGGCAAAAGTCGGAGATGAGAAAGGCAACGCATTTTCTCTTGATGACCCGGTTGGTGAAATCAAGCGGTGCCGCCAGATCGGTTTTCCGGCCCTGGCCCTGGAAATAAAGGATCTCCCGGATCAGGCGAAGGATATGGCCGCGGCCTTTTTTGGGCGGGATATACAGCTCGACCACGTCGGTAAACAGTACCAGACCGACCTTGTCGTTGTTGCGTACCGCTGAAAAGGCCAGCACCGAACCCAGTTCCGCCATGAGTTCGCGCTTGGAGCTCTTGGCCGAACCGAAGTCGCCGGAGCCGCTGATATCGATCATCAGCATGATGGTCAGCTCGCGCTCCTCGGTAAATTTCTTGATATGGGGGATGCCGGTCCGGGCGGTGACGTTCCAGTCGATGCTGCGGATATCATCGCCGGGCACGTATTCGCGGACCTCGTCAAAGTTCATGCCGCGGCCCTTGAAGACCGAGTGGTAGCTGCCGGCTAGGCTGTCGTTGACCAGGCGCTTGGTGCGCACCTCGATCTGCCGGACCTTTTTCAGGATCTCTTTGGTGAGTTTGACATCCATGGTCATATCGCCGCCGCTTAAGGGACCGGTACCGTATCGAGAATCTTGCGGATGATATCCTCGCTGCTGATGCCCTCGGCCTCGGCCTCGTAACTAATGCGCAGGCGATGGCGCATGACGTCGAGGGCCGCCGCCTTCACATCGTCCGGGGTGACGTAGCCGCGCCCGGCAAGAAAGGCCAGGCAGCGCGCCACCACCTTGAGGTTGATGGTCGCCCGCGGCGAGGCGCCGGTTTCAATGTACTCCTCCAGCTCTAGCTGATAATGTTTCGGTTCGCGGGTGGCATAGACTAAAGAGACGATGTAGTCCTTGATCTTGCCGTCCATATAGATGCCGTTGACGACCTTTCGTGCCGCCAGGATGTCCTCAGGGGCGGCGACCGGGGCTACCGTAATCTCCGCGTCGGTGCGCTCGAAGTTGTCAAGGATCCGCCGTTCCTCGGCGCGGCTCGGATAGCCGACGACGACCTTGAGCATGAACCGGTCGACCTGGGCCTCCGGCAGCGGATAGGTGCCTTCCTGCTCGATGGGGTTTTGGGTGGCGAGCACCAGAAACAGCTCGGGCAGGGCAAAACTCTGGTCGCCGATGGTCACCTGCTTTTCCTGCATGGCCTCAAGGAGGGCCGACTGCACCTTGGCCGGCGCCCGGTTGATTTCATCGGCGAGGATGAGGGAGGAAAAGATCGGGCCCTTTTTCACCTCGAAACTGGTTTCCCGGGGATTGTAAATCTCCGTGCCAATGATGTCGGCGGGCAGCATGTCCGGAGTGAACTGAATGCGCCGAAAATCGGTCTGGATAGCAGCCGCCAGGGTCTTTACCGCCAAGGTCTTGGCAAGTCCCGGCAGGCCCTCCAGGAGGATATGGCCGCCGGACAGCAGACTGATCAATAGCCGCTCAATGAGATGTTCCTGGCCGATGATCACCTTCGCCAGTTCGTAGCGCAGCGGCGCGATCCATGCGGAACTGCGGCTGACTGCCTCATTGATTTTCTGAATAGAGGTATAGACATCGGCAGAGGTCGCAGAACCCTCGCCACCAGACGGGCCGGGCAGGTTGATAACGGGGGGGGATTTGTCGAACATGACTTCCTCAACATTTGGATTAGATTGATGAAAAGACCCTGCCGGGAGGAACTGCCTGGTCATTTCGACCGGACCTTGGTGAACCGGCTGCCTCTTCAGGAATTATATCTCCTTGCCAGGGCACATTAAATCGTCAACATTGCCGGAATCTTTCCTGATCATTACAAAGCTGTAATGTTTGGCAACAAAGGTACCTGCTGCCGGGAAAAAATTTGGAAAATCCGCTCATTGCCTTTTAAAAAGGCAGGAAAAGGTAATTTTTGGTATGATTCGAGCCTGTTTCGCTACCGGAGGTTCCATCTCTTTTACTCTTCTCAGGGAAGGCCGGGCAATTTCTCCCCTTCCTGAAAACACTAAAACCCTTGTCAACTATCCATGCCGCAACTGTATCTCCAGGAATACGCAAAGAATTTGGCCGGTCGCCGGGTATGCATCGCCTGCCGAGAGGGAATCCTGCGGGATCATTTCACCGAGATTGTCGACGATCTGAAGTTTCTGGTGCGCAAGAAAATCCATACCAGCCTGTTTCACAACCTGCCCAATCGCGTTGCCAACCAACGGCTTTTGAAGGAACTCGAAAAAAAACTGCCAGAATCAAATGTCGTCAGGGTCAATCCGGAGATCGATTTCTACCAGGCGGTACTCAGCCATCCCGACACCATGGCCAAATTGATCTTTCTCGAACGCCGCTACCTTATCGACAAAAAAGGCAATAAAATTAATGCTCTCACCACGACGCGGCTGCGCGAGTCCCTTGCCGACTTTGGTGATTTCATCGCCAATGTCAATTTCCGGGACACCATGAACCGGATCTGCGAGAAGATCGAGAAAGGTGTCTGTGAGCGGGTGCATATCCTGCCGGCCGGCAAGGACACCATCAAGCACGAGCTGTTTACCGTGGAAGGCACCGGGACGATGATTGCCAACAACTTTACCGAGGAATTCCGGAGGGTTCAAACCGATGAGGAGGTGGCCATCGTCTACCGCATTCTTACCAGCTATAAGCGTGCCGGTTTCCTCAAGCCGCGCAGCAAGGAGTACCTAAGCCGCAACCGCCGGCATTTTTTTGTAACCGCCATCGACGGCATCGTTGTTGGCTGTGTCGAGCAGAAGATTGTCGACAGCGAGACGGTGGAACTCGGGGCGCTGGCCATTTCCACGCGTTTTCGCAATCAGCGGGTCGGGGTCTACACGGTTACCGCCTTTCTCCACGAGATGCTTGCCGAGGGCTATAGCCGGTTCATCTCCCTGACCGGCAATCCCCGGTTGCAGGAACTCCTCCGTCAACTCGGCTTTGTCCAAGAAAGTCGCAGCGAGTACCAGCGACGGCAGAGTGAGAGTCCGGGCGTGCCGATGTTTTTCCGCGCAGCAAAAAAAGGCGAGTTGGCCCCACCGAAATTCTGATCGAGGGAGCCATTGACCTGTGTGAGGCCCGGCTGGACAGCATTAGCCCTGTCACCGGCTGGCACGGCTCATAATCGCAATATTGTCAGCTGGGTGCATCGACAATAGGATGGATCATTGTTAATGTACCCCTTTCAACAATCCACTGATTTTTCACTATCCCCTAACGGATTCATGTCATGAAGAAAAAAATATTCTTTACGGTTCTCGGACTCCTCCTCCTAGCGGGGGGGATAAGCGGTGTCAAGGCCCTGCAGATTAAGAAGATGATCGATCAGGGTAAGGCCATGACCTTTCCGCCGGAGGTGGTCACAGCGACCCAGGTGCAGAAAACTTCCTGGGAATCAACCCTCAACGCGGTGGGAAGTCTCACGGCGGTGCAGGGCGTGACAATCGCCGCGGAACTCCCCGGCAAGGTCGTCCGTATTGCCTTTGAACCGGGGACGAAGGTGCAGGCGGGCGATCTGCTGCTCAAGCAGGACACCACCACTGAAGAGGCGCAGCTGCGTTCCGCCGAGGCACAGATCGCCCTTGCCCAGAACAATTTCAACCGGATCGAACAGCTCTTCAACCGCAATGCCATTTCCCGCGCCGATTATGACAATGCCGATGCCCAACTGAAGGCCAACCGGGCCCAGGCCGACGCGATACGTACGGCCATCGCCAAAAAGAACATTCACGCGCCGTTTTCCGGACAGCTGGGGATTCGTCTCGTCAACCTCGGCGAGATTCTCAAAGAGGGGACTGCCATCGTTTCTTTGCAGACCCTCAATCCGATCTTTGCCAATTTCCAGTTGCCGCAGCATCAGCTCGGTCTGATCAAAATGGGCTATCTGGTGCGCATCACCTCGGATGCCCTGCCGGGCCAGGCCATTGACGGCAAGATTTCCGCCATCAATCCCCAGGTGGATAGCGCTACCCGGAATATCTCCATCCAGGCGACCCTCGCCAATACCCAGGAGCATCTTCGTCCGGGGATGTTCGTCGATGTCCAGGTCGTCCTGCCCGGGCAAAATGAGGTAACGGCCGTTCCGGCCACCGCGGTGTTGTACGCCCCCTACAGCGATTCAGTCTTTGTCGTCGAGGATAAGACCGATGAAAAGACCGGGCAGCCAGGCAAAGCGGTCCGCCAGCAGTTTGTGCGCCTTGGTGAGAAACGGGGCGATTTTATTTCAGTGGTCTCCGGGCTGAAGGAGACCGAAACCGTGGTTACCACTGGCGTTTTCAAGCTGCGCAACGGCCAGCCGGTTGTCATCGATAATAAACTTGCCCCTGAATTTAAACTTGCCCCCAAGCCGGCGGACAGTTAATCGGTTTTTGGCCGGCAGTAAGTACAGTAATGACCCGATATAATGATCTTTAACACCAGGTAATTCACTCGAGGGTATCCTCTTTATGAAATTTACAGACCTTTTTATCCGCCGACCGGTTCTCGCCGTGGTCATTAGCCTGGTGATTGTCATCGTGGGTCTGCAGGCCATTCGCAGCCTCAACGTCCGGCAATACCCGCGCAGTGACAACGCCGTCGTCTCGGTCACCACCGTTTATGTCGGGGCAAGCGCCGATCTGGTCCGGGGCTTTATCACCACGCCGCTGGAGCGGGCGATAGCCGCCGCCGACGGCATCGACTACATCGAATCGCAGAGCGCCCAGGGTTTGTCGACCATCAATGTCCGCCTGAAGCTCAACTACGATCCGATCAAGGCCCTGGCCGAGATCAGCTCCAAGGTCGACCAGATCCGTGGCGACCTGCCTCCCGAGGCCCAGGTCCCGGCCCTCAACGTTCAGTCGGCCGATAGCCAGTTTGCCTCGGCCTATTTGAGTTTTACCGCCACCGACCTGCGGCAGAATGAGATCACCGATTACCTGGTGCGGGTTGTCCAGCCACGACTGTCGGCCCTTGAAGGCGTGCAGCGCGCTGATATCCTCGGCGGCCGTACCTTTGCCATGCGCATCTGGCTCAATTCCGACCGGATGGCCGCCTACAATATCAGCCCGGCGATGGTTCGCCAGGCCCTTGCCAGCAATAACTTTCTGGCAGCGGTAGGCCAGACCAAGGGCTCTTTGATTCAGATCAATCTCACCGCCAATACCGATCTGCGCTCGGCGCGGGAATTCAAGGAGCTGGTGATTAAAAAAGAGGGCGGAGCGGTCGTTCATCTTGACGATATCGCCGAGGTGGTTCTCGGTGCCGAAGACTACGGGGCCGAGGTCAATTTTTCCGGGGAGTCGGCGGTATTCATGGGTATCTGGCCACTGCCCAACGCTAACTCTATCGATGTCATTAAAAGGGTGCGGACGGAGCTTGAGGCCGTTCAGAAGCAGATGCCCAGCGGTATGAAGGCCAACCTCGCCTACGATGCCACCGACTACATTACCAATGCGATCCATGAGGTCATCGTCACCCTGCTCGATACCCTGCTCATCGTGGTGATCATCATCTACCTGTTCCTCGGTTCGTTCCGGTCGGTCCTGGTGCCGGTGGTGGCCATCCCCGTGTCGCTGATCGGCGGCATCTTCCTTATGCAGGTCTTCGGCTTCACCATTAATCTCCTGACGCTTCTGGCCATTGTCTTGTCTGTCGGGTTGGTGGTCGACGACGCCATTGTCGTGGTCGAAAACGTCGAGCGGCATCTCCGCGAGGGCCAATCACCCCACGATGCCGCGATCAACGGTGCCCGGGAACTCATCGGACCGATCATTGCCATGACCATCACCCTGGCGGCGGTTTACGCCCCCATCGGTCTGCAGGGCGGCCTGACCGGTTCGCTGTTCCGGGAGTTTGCCTTTACCCTGGCCGGCGCGGTCACCATCTCGGGGTTAGTCGCCCTTACCCTGTCGCCGGTCATGTCGGCGAAGATCCTCAAGCAGGGGTCTGAACCGCGCGGCTTTGCAGGGAAAATATCTCGGGATTTCAAAAAAATACAGGCATTTTACGGGCGGTTGCTCGATGGTACCTTGAACTCGCGGCCAGCGGTGTATCTGGTCTGGCTGATCCTGGTCGTCCTGGCCTTTCCGATGTTTACCATGTCGGCCAAGGAGTTGGCACCGACGGAAGATCAGGGGGTTATCTTCGGCATCCTCGATGGTGCGGCCAATTCAACCCTCGATCAGAATAGTCTCTACGCGGCGGCGGCCAACGAGGCCTTCATGAGCACCCCGGAAACCGAATTCACCTTTCAGATTACCTTTCCCAATTCGGGCTTCGGCGGCATGGTGTTGAAACCCTGGGATAAAAGGCAGCGAAAGGTGTTTGAGATTCTGCCCGAGGTGCAGCAGAAACTCCACGCTATCCCCGGCATCCGGATGTTTCCGGTGACCCCGCCGGCCCTTCCCGGCGGTGGCCAGTTTCCGGTGGAGTTTATCATTGCCTCGACCGCCGAAACCCCCGAGATCCTCGAATTTGCCCAGCAGATCCAGCTGAAGGCCATGCAAAGCAAGATGTTCGCCTTTCCGCCGCTCATCGATGTGAAGATGGATCAGTCCCAGTCGGAAATCGTCATCGACCGGGACAAGGTCGCCGATCTTGGACTGAGCCTTCAACAGGTCGGTTCGGATATCGGCACCATGCTCGGCGGTAATTTCGTCAATCGTTTCAATATTGCCGGCCGGAGCTATAAGGTAATTCCGCAAATTGCCAGGGCTGAGCGCCTCAATCCGAATCAATTGGAGGATATCTATGTTACCGGGCCGAATGGCAAACTGGTCCAGCTATCGACCGTCGCAACCATCAAAAATTCAACGGGCGCCAGGTCCCTGAACCGCTTCCAGCAGCTCAATGCGGTGAAGATCAGCGGCGTCGCGGTACGGCCCCTCGACGAGGCCCTGCGCTTTCTTGAAGACGAGGCCATAAAGATCCTTCCTAAGGGCTATGTTCTCGATTATACCGGAGAATCCCGCCAGTTGCGGACCGAGGGCAACAAGTTTTTGCCGGCCTTCAGTCTGGCGGTGGTCCTCATTTTTATGGTCCTCGCCGCCCAGTTCAACAGCTTTCGCGATCCCTTTATCATCCTTGCAGGATCGGTGCCTCTTGGTATGTTCGGTGCCTTGCTGTTCACCTTTCTGAAGATGCCCGATCCAAGCGTTGCCTTCTGGACCCACGGCTGGACGACGACGATGAATATCTATTCGCAGGTAGGCCTGGTCACCCTGGTAGGCCTGGTATCAAAAAATGGTATTCTGATCGTTGAATTTGCCAATAAACTCCAAGAGAAAGGGTACTCCAAACGGGAGGCGATCAGGCAGGCGGCGATCACCCGCCTCCGTCCGGTCCTCATGACCTCCGGGGCCACTATCGCCGGGCATTTCCCGCTGACCCTGGTCACCGGGGCGGGCGCCCTGGCCAGGAATTCCATCGGCCTGGTTCTGGTCGGTGGAATGGCCATCGGCACCCTGTTCACGCTCTTTGTCATCCCGTCGATTTATATGCTGATTGCCAAGGATCACGAAAAGCAGACCAAAAAACAAAGCGGGGAGGCATCAACTGCCATCGGCAGGGCCGAGGAGGGCAGTCTTTCCAGCTGACAACAGTATTTTCATTGGCAACATGGCATAAGCGGATCATTAGCGTTTCGGGGATCGCCATAATTTGCTATGCTTGGGTATCTCAATACCTAACTCCGCGGGAGAAACCATGGTGCATTATCTGCAAACGTACAGACCAAAAGAGGATGACCCCCTTTCCGTGCTTACGGCAAGGGAGGAGGATCTTCAGGCAACTGGCAGCAGTACCACCAAAAAATCAAAAGAGAAGGTGGTGTCTTTTGCTGATATCTGTAAAATAATTATTGGCGATAGACTGGTTTTCCAGACGCTCACCCCCCATGAAATGAATATGCATTCGCTGGGCGAGCGGATTGGCCGTTTTGCCACCCGTCCTTTTGCGGCGCCCTCCCTGCTCGAGTTCATGGCGGTCACCAAGGATCTGCTGATGGGACGCCAACCCAGTGAGTCGAGTGAATATTCCCAGCGTTTCTATGATCGTGGCGGTATCTCGCCTGCCGCTTTCCGGGTTTTTCAGAGTGAAGGCGACGATGTTGTCGTGAAAAACGAGCGGACCCATTTTGTCGGCGACGTCATGCTGATGCGGACATTGCTGCAGATGGCCCGGGCCTTTAATGAATTAGGCGAAACCACCACCTTTAGTATCGATTTTCTCGGGGAGTTGTCGGAGGCCCGGCGTACCATTGAAGGAGAAAAAGGGCTGACCTCGGTTTTTCATGAGGATTATCGTCCCATTGTCCTGACCGTCCCCTATTTCGATGGGCACGTTTTGTACCCGCCGGTTCCGGTGTTGCTCCAACCCGGCGACGTCGTCTGGAACACCAATGCCGAAGCCATATATTTCCTCAACGGATTCACCGTCCTCGACCATAAAATAGGCGGCAAAATTGCTGTGCCGAACCGCACTTTTATCAAGACGACCGGCAACAGCTGCAGCGCCACGACACTGGTAGGCTATGGCAGAAACATGCAGAAAATTTTACGTTGCGGCCGGCGGGGCGTCTTTTTCGGAGCAAAGTGAAATTGTGATGTTTCTTGTATTGCTCGGCCACCTGTCTTGAGGAGGGTGTGGTTTTTAGAAACCGTTTTGCCCCTGGACACTCATTAAACCCACAATACCAAAGACCTCGCCAATGCCATCCTCGCAACCGGGCGGTCAGGAATTGCCACACCCCACACAAAACCTCCTTCCTCATCTGCCGAGAGGCATTTGGGCCCTTGGCCTTGTGTCAATGTTCATGGACATCTCCTCGGAACTTGTTCACAGCCTTCTGCCGATATTTATGGCGACAACACTCGGCGCCTCCATGGTCACCATCGGCATCATCGAAGGTATCGCCGAGGGAACCGCCGCGATTACCAAGGTCTTCTCCGGAGTCATCAGCGATCACTTCCGCAAGCGCAAGCTGCTGGCGGTGATCGGCTATGCTCTTGGTGCCTTGACCAAGCCGATTTTTCCCCTTGCCACCTCAATGGCATGGGTTTTTGGCGCTCGCTTTGTTGATCGCATAGGTAAAGGTATTCGCGGTGCGCCGCGCGACGCGCTGGTGGCCGACATAACGCCGCCGCATCTTTGGGGTGCCGCCTACGGTTTGCGGCAGGCGCTCGATTCCGTCGGGGCCTTTGTCGGACCCTTGCTTGCCGTTGCAGCCATGTTGTGGTTGGCAAATGACATCAAGGCGGTGTTGTGGATAGCAGTCGTACCGGCCTTCCTCGCCGTCTTTCTGCTCATTGTCGCGGTGGACGAAAAAAGATCGCCGGACCAGACAACCGGAACCAAGGGCCGCCTGCAGTTGACCGATACCAAACGCCTGTCCCGGCGCTACTGGCTAGTCGTCGCCCTCGGAGCGGTTTTTACCCTCGCCCGTTTCAGCGAGGCCTTTCTGATTCTTCGTGCCCAGGATGTCGGCCTTGCTGTTAGTTACGTGCCGGTGATCATGATCGTCATGAATCTGGTCTATGCCGGATTTGCCTATCCGGCGGGCGCGGCCGCTGACCGGTATGCAGTGCGGACGATCTTGGTGTATGGTCTTGCCGTCCTGGTGGCTGCGGATATTGTCTTGGCGATAGCTGCCTCGCCCTGGATCGTATTCCTTGGATCAGCACTCTGGGGCGTGCATATGGCCCTCACCCAGGGCCTGCTTTCTAAGCTTGTCGCCGATAATGCGCCAACCGATCTTCGCGGCACCGCCTTCGGGGTGTTTAACCTGGTAAGCGGTGCGGCGCTCTTGCTGGCAAGCGTTATAGCAGGGGGATTGTGGAGCGCCTTCGGCGCGGCGGCGACATTTTTTGCCGGGGCATCGTTTGCCGCTATCGCAGCAATTGGCCTGTTCTGCTACCGGGCAAAAACGCCTTAATGATAAGGACAGTGGACTAACGCCAGGGGAACCGAGGGAATCTCGGTTGCGCCTTATCTCTGAACTAGGGTATTCACAAAATCGATGATGCTGTTTGTGCCCTGTATATCACCCATCGCCATGATATGAATGCCGTCGGTATAGTCGACGATTTCCTTGATAAAATCGCAGGCGATGTCAATCCCGGTCGCCCCGTCGTTTTCCATGCGGGCAATCAGCTCTTCCGGAACATCAATACCCTCGACGCTGCTGTTTAAAAACCGCGCCATCTTGACGCTTTTCAGGGGCATGACTCCGACCAGTATCGGCTTTTCCAGTTTGCGCGCCTCTTTGAGAAATTCGATTGTTTTCTCGGCATCATAGACCACCTGGGTCTGGAAAAAATCGGCGCCTGCGGTAATTTTCTTCAGCATTCGCTTCAGTTCCAGTTCGGGATTCTTGGCCGTCGGGATGGCCGTGCAGGCGATGGTGAAATCGGTATTTCCGCCGAATTCCTTTTCGTTATAATCCAGGCCGTTATTCATCTTCTTGATCAGGCGGACAAGCTCCAGGGTATTGTAGTCATAAACCGCTTTCGACGGATAGGGGCCATGTTTGGGCAGATCACCGGTGGTAACGAGAAGGTTGCGGATACCCTGGGCATGGGCGCCGAGCAGATCGGCCTGGGTGCCGAGAAGGCTCCGGTCGCGGCAGGTGAAGTGCGGAATTGCCTCGATATTCAGCTTGTTCTGGATGAGCACACCCATGGCCACCGAATTGATGCGAAGATTGCCCATCGGACAATCGTGGACGTTGATACCATCAAGGGGGAGGTAGGCTTGGGCCTTGGCCAGGGACTGATCCGTCAGTATCCCTTTTACCGGACCGAGTTCCGTGGTGATCACAAATTTTTTGCCCAGCTTTTCAGTCAGATGCATGCTCCCTCCCGGGATATAAGAGTTATTGGAATGCTGGAAATTGTCAGAATATCCAGGTGAAGACTGTAACAGCACCCAAATTACGTAGCGCCACGAGACGACGTTGGCTTGATATCCAGAAAGAAGCAGTTAATCGGGAAGCCTGACAACCAACTCCATCTCGACTTGCAGATCGGGCGCAGCAAGTGCTTCGACACCAACACCGGTAACACAGGGTTGAATGCCATCAAAAGTGGCGAGAAACGGTGGCATAACCTCTTCCAATCTTTCAGAGGTGAGATTGACCATGTAGATACGTGCAATCACGACATCTTGTGGTGTAGCTCCAACAGCATCCAGTGCGGCTCTTGCGTTAACCGAGACGATACTCATTTGCTCAGCCAAACTATCCGGCACTGGCTCACCGTTTGGCCTCCATGCAACTTGGCCGGAGATATACGCCATACGCCCTGGTTCGACTATCGATATCTGTGAATATCCCATTTCGCCAGCATTCGGCAGGGTTGACGGGTTAAGGCGAATGATTGAATTTTTCATATATTCTCCTAAGGTAAAAGGCAGCAGGTGATTGTATAGGGAGCTGCCCCAATCAGTCCAACGTGCTGCTCACCGGGCCCGCTTTCTTTGCGGGTTCCGAATGGAGCCGTTGGTTCGATGTTTTTATTTATTTGAGGTTAGTAGTCATTTTCAAAATTAGGAATTGTATCAGGATGCCAGTCTGGATTTGGATAGCTTTTTCCACAAACTGCACACTGCCAACCCTCAGTAAATTCACGCAGTTCAATATCTCTTGAAGGAGTACTATTAAAACATTTGTGGCAGTAACGAATGCTTGTGTCTTTTGATATTAAGGTCCCAGATCTATGCTCAAAAGATAGATTTTTATTGGATTTTTTTGGGGATATAGTTGGTGGATTATCTGGCAACTTTTTCTTCCATGCTAAAAACGCTCCCATGATTGAATTGCTCGAAAACCAAGCATTGTCGCTTAAATCTACTTGGTGCAAGAATTTATTTAGCGCCCCTCTGTCAAAAATTCCTCTCCGTATATTAACATGATGAAGGACAAACAAAGGAAGCCCTCTTGCATATGCCAGTCCCGCCTCAATATGATTCCATTCAGTCGGTAACAAGAAAGGAATTGTGACTATTGATTCGTTTTTTAATTTTCCCTTTTCAATCTCAATTTGGGGATAGCCAAGAATTATAGCTCCAACACACTCATCAAGGATGGATATTACTTCATCTAAAGGAGAATCGTTTGGGTGGTCGCTAACACCTAACGTTCTTGGCGACAGCTCGTGACTTGATATAAGGGCCATAAATCCTTCAAGCCCCTTTTGAAATTCAGGAGCAACCCAAGTTGGCCTACTAATAAATATGTTTTTCATATTTTTCACATCGAAAAAGGGATTTACGGGTTTCTGCAGAACCAATACTCCAACTTCGTTTCAGTGCTTTTTAAAGAAATGTTTGGAAAGATAATCCTGCTCCATTGTATCATCGTAACCGACTAAAAATTCATTTAAATCCTATTTCGAATGATTTGCAATGTGTTAGTGTGCCGGTCGCCTGGAACATGCCGACCGGGGTGGTTGCACAGAAAGACGGAAACATTCATCGCTTGACAAACTTACTGCCAATGAGGCTAATTCCAGCACCCGACCCGAGGATACATATTCCCTCAGGTGGTTTTGTAAAACAGCAGGGTTGGTTGGATTTGTAACAAACGAGATTTTTAGGTCACTGAAAAGATAAGGAAATAATAACTCAATGGATATCGTTCTCGACGCAATTGAGGCCAGGGTGCTTGGCAGCTTGATAGAGAAGGAGTTGGCAACTCCTGAATATTATCCCCTGTCGCTGAATGCCCTCACCAATGCCTGCAATCAGAAGTCCAATCGATTCCCGGTTCTCTCCCTGGACGAGGACACCGTGGTCAATGCCTTGCATTCCCTCAAGAAAAAGCGTCTGGTTGGGCAAAGCGACAGCAGCCGGGTGCCGAAGTATTGGCACGATTTCGATAAGCAGCATAACTTGATCAGGCGAGAGGCAGCGCTCATCTGTATGCTGCTGCTCCGTGGCCAGCAGACCGCCGGAGAATTGCGCAGCCGCACCGAGAGGCTCTGCTCGTTTGACAGTATCGAGGAGGTTCTGCAATACCTCGATAATCTTGCCGAGATCGGGTTTGTAGCCAAATTGCCGCGGCAACCTGGCCAGAAGGAACAGCGGTTTGCCCATCTGCTATCGGGAGAGCCGGAAATGATAGAACATATCACCATCCGCCAGGATCCTGGTATATTTGCCGCAGGATCGGCTATCGATCGTATCGCCGACTTAGAAAGAGCAGTGGCATCCCTCAAGGATGAGATAGACCAGTTGCGTAGTGAGTTGTTTGCCCTGAAAAAGGAGCTTGAATAGTTGGCAAGGGCTTGTATCCTTGCGGCACTTGGATGGCCCTCAAAGCCTGGCTCAATGTTAAAAAATCGGTCAATGGTGGCCTTGCAGGTCCGGGCCTTAAAAAAAATTGGTACGTTTAGGGAGAAAGCGTGGAAAATCAGAAAATTGTCAAGGTTCTCGTTTCCGAGGACCAGATACGGGAGACAGTGGCGCGCCTTGGCGCCGACATTACCGCCTCCTACCAGGGAATTACCCGGGAGCTGATGGTAATCGGCCTCCTCAAGGGCTGTTTTATCTTTATGGCTGATCTGGTACGGCAGATCAAGGTGCCCTTGGTGGTCGATTTCATGACCCTTACCAGTTACGGCGATGGGACGGTCAGCAGTGGCGATGTGAAGGTGGTGATGGATCTTGATTCATCAATTGAGGGCCGGGACATCCTGCTGGTCGAGGACATTGTCGATACCGGGCAAACCTTCAGCAAGGTTATCCAGATGATGCAGAAGCGCAACCCACGCTCCCTGAGGGTCTGCACCTTTTTAAATAAACCGGCGGCGAGAAAGGTCGATGTTCCCATCGATTTCTGCGGGGTGAATATCCCCAACGAATTTGCCGTCGGTTACGGCCTTGACTACGCCCAGGGTTACCGCAATCTCCCCTACGTTGGGGTGCTGCAACCGGATTAACCCACCAGGTGGATCAGCACCGTGCTGAGCCACGGGAAATAGGTGATAATGATCAGGGTGGCGAAGAGCAGGGCGAGAAAGGGCAGGGTGGCGATGCACAGCTCGGCAATCGGCTTCTCAAAGCGGTAGGAGGCGAGAAAGAGATTCAGGCCGACCGGTGGGGTGCAGTAGCCGATCTGTAGGTTAGTGAGAAAAACGATACCCAGATGGATGGGATCGACGCCATAGCCCTCGGCGATGGGCAGAATGATCGGCACGATCAGCACCAGGGCCGAGAAGATATCGAGCATCATCCCGACAATGATCAGGAAGATGTTGAGAAGCAGCAGAAAGGTATACTTGCTGTCGATAAAGCTCCGGATAAATTCGAAGAGCTTGACCGGCACCTCCTGGTCGATGAGATAGTTGGTTGAGGCCATTGAGGTGGCGATAATGACTAGTATTCCCCCGAAGAGGACCATCGACTTGCCCATCACCGCCGGGAGCTTCCCGAGGGGAATGTCGCGGTGGATAAACACCTCGACGAGCAGGACGTAGAGGGCGGTAACCGCCGCCGCTTCGCCGGGCACAAAAATTCCACCGTAGATGCCGCCGAGAAGGATGACCGGCAGGGGTAGTTCCCAGGCGATGACCCGCAGACCGTGGAGCATCTCTTGGGCGGTGTATGTCGGCCTTTTCAGCCGCACCGGGCTTTTGGCGACGGCATAGCCGATGAGCAGAAGGAGCATGAGCGCCCCGGGAAGGATTCCGGCGAGAAAAAGATGATCGATCCGCGCCTCGGCGATGACGCCAAAGAGGATAAGCGGCAGGCTGGGGGGAAAGAGCAGGCCGAGGCTGCCGGAAGAAGTGATCAGGCCCATGGAGAAATTTTCCTGGTAGCCTTCCTCAAGAAGCGCTGGCAGCAGTAGGCCGCCGAGGGCGAAGATGGTGACCCCGGAGGCCCCGGTAAAGGCGGTGAAGACGGCGCAGACAATGAGCGAGATGACCGCCAGGCCGCCGGGCAGCCAGCCGAGGAAGATCCGCGAAAATTGCAGCATCCGGCCTGGCGCCTTGCTTTCCGACAGGAGAATGCCGACAAAGATAAAGAGCGGCAGGGAGACCAGAAGCGGTGTGTCGGCCAGCCGCGCCATCTCGATGATCACCACCGAAATATCGATTTCAGCCGAATAAAAAGACAAAAGGGCCAGGGCCCCGATAACCAGAAACAGTGGCGAGCGCAGCAGAGCCAGCGCCAGGATAAAGAGTTTCAGGACGTTCATAGCGGCTTGTCACCAAGGGCCGGCTTCTTCGTTGCCAAGGCCTTGATCTGCATGACAAACAACAGGCAGGATTTGCCGGCGATCAGGCTGAAGGCGAGGGGGAAGATGCTGTTCCAGACCCACAAGGGCAGGGCAAGCGGGCCTTCGCCGCCGGCCTCAATCTCGCCACTGAGAAAGACCCAGCCGGCCCAGGCCAGCCCCGCCGCCGCAAGGCTGCTGAACAGCTGGGTAAGAAGCGAGATCCAGGGATCGAGGGCCGGGGGTATCCGGCTGCCGAAGATGTCGAGGGCGATGTGTTTGCCCTGGGAGGTGGCGGCAACCGCGCCCAGCAGTCCTGACCACAGCACCAGATAGCGGAGGAGGGGATCGATCCACAACAGGCCGCTGGAATAGAAAGTGCGCAGGAAGATCTGCAGGCAGGCAAGGACAATCATCACCACCAGCATCAGGCAGAGCAGTTTTTCTTCAAGCGAATCGAAGAAGGCCAATACCTTGTTGGTCGGGTATAGAGCTTCGGCCTGGTTCAATTGGTTTTTCTCCCGGCGGATTTGCTGCGAAATTCTTTCAATAGGTTCAAGGCCCGGTCGTAAATATCCTTGGACAGAGAGTCGGGAATCAGCTGACTGACCGCCACTTCTCGTTTTTCGTGCAGCACCTGGGCGGCCCTCTCATCGAGTTTCTGGAATTCGATGCCGCGGTCGAGCATCACCTTGCGCGAGTCGCTGTTGCTTGTCCTGGTTTTTTCGAGAAGTATCGGAAAGTGGATCGCTGCGGCCGCCTGTATCGCCTCTTTTTGGGCCTCGGAGAGGGCGGCATATTTTTTGCCGTCGAGGGCAAATACCCCATAGGCATAGCCATAAGGGACATCGATGACGTATTGGGTCTTGGTGAACCACTGCAGGACGATTGCCCCATACAGCGAGTTGTAGACCGTCTCGATCAAGCCGCTTTGCAGGGAAGACAGGACATCCGGGATTGATAGCTGGATGGGGGTTATCCCCAGGGCCTTCAGGTAGTTTTCGGAAATCGGGTCACCTGAGGGGCTCCAGTTTTTTGACTGTTGCAGCTGTTCAATGGCATTGATCGGCCCGGTTGACATGGCGTGAATAAAGCCTACTTCGGTTAAGGAGATAAATTCCAGTTCCTTTTCCCGGAAGCGCTCCTTGAAGGTAGGGATCAGCCCTTCTTTGACAAAATCGACTTCCTCGTAGGACTCAAAGAGCGAGGGGATGGCCATAACCCGGAAGTCCGGGACGACCGTGGCAATGCCGGTCATGGTAAAGCCGCCGCCGTGCAGTTGCCCGACCCGCATCTTCCGGAACATCGCCTGGTCGTCACCCATGACGCCGCCCGGATAGACGCGGAAGCCAACCTCGCCGCCGGTCTTTTCGGTGACTTCCTTGGCAAAATTCTCGAATTGTTCCACCCATACCGAGCCGGCCGGGGCCAGGCTGGCAATCTTAAAGAGATGTTTGGGGGCGGCCTGAAGCCATTGGCTGTCGAGGGTCAGCAGCAGGGCGGTGCAGATGAGCAGGGTGGCGATGCGTTGCATGGGGTCTCCGGAAATGGCGAAGTCTTTGGAATCGTGTGTTTTATTGAAAATAGTCTTCTTGCAGTAATCTTTTCGCCCGGTTCATGGCGATCCGGTTACTGAGGCCGAACTCCGGCGCGCTGTCCAAGGGGAAGGCGAGAACCTCCTTGAGCAGACGGTCGTGGAGGTCACGGTCCATGGTTATCCTGGCAAGGGTTGCGGCATAGGTGGTCTGGGCCAGGAGAAACTGCCCCTTGGAGAGACTGAGGGCCTTCTCAAAATGCTTGGCGCTCAGATCGGGTCTGCCGCCGAGCATCTCCGGTTTGGCGGCATGGTAGGCCCCGAAGAACAGATGGATGCTGCCGCCCTGGTAGGCTTCGTCGAGTTGCAGGAGCCTGGCCATGATTTTTTCAATGAGCACGATATCGGCAATTGCCTCCGGGGAGCCCTTTTGCCGCAGTACCCAGGTCAGCCAGCCGGAGGCACCCCAAAAGGCCTCGGGGACATCGCCGGTACCAAGCTTTGCCAGATGGCGGTCAAACTCGGCGGCGCCGACCTTGTTGCCTATTGGCAGCAAAGGTTGGAGCAGTCTTTGGCCGTAGGACTTGGCCTTGGCGGCCATGGCGTCGATGCGTGCGTCGGAACCGCCGCATTCCTCCAGGGCGGTGGCGTAGGCGCTGTAGGATTGGCTGGCAATGAGCAGCAGATCCTGGCTTTCCGGTGAGGAAACGAGCATGCTGTCGAGCATCAGCAGATAGGCCGGGGCACCTTCGCAGACCAGCTCAATATCTTGCTGTTGCTGGAGGTTACCGACCGCCGGTTTGATAACCGTGCCGGTGATCAGGCTGGCGCAGGAAGACAGACCGAGGCAGAGACAACAAAGCAGGATGGCGGGCAGAATTGCGGGAAAAGGCCGGGCGGACATACTTGTTCTCCCTTGGTCGGGGCTGGAGGTTAAAAAGTGTGTCGGAGTTGTCGATTTTTCCGGAAAGGAATCGGGACGGATTGTAATTGCCGGCGCGCGGTTTGGCAATCATAACTTTGTACAGAAGAAGAGGCCCACTACCGAGAATATTCTCGGCAGTGGGCGGGAAAAGGGCAGGACTTCATATACCGCAAGGGCATACGTTTCGGTTGAGCAGGCAAGCTGCGCAACTCAGCTTTAGGGCCTATTCGGCTCAGCGGTCTTAGAGACTGCCTGGTTGGCTGCTTCGACGGCCTTTTGCGAGGCGATAACCGCATCGTTCATGGCATCCACCACGTTCTGTTCGACGCCTGCGGTCTTGGAATCTGTTGTAGGTCCGACTCCTTGCTTGTTTGGTTGAGTGACTTGCTCGGTCGCGGTTCCCTTGGTGGCCTTAAGCATTTCTTGGGTGGCCAGAACCAACTGCCTGGTAACGATAACCATATCGTTGGTGGTCTCGACCATTTTCTGCACGGCGACGGTGAGATCCTCTTTTTCTTCCTCCACGATCTGCGGCTGCGCCTGGACCTGGCCGGGCGCTGTCATGTGCGGCGGTGGCTGCGGGGCATCGGCGGGTGGCATGGGCGGTCTGGCGATTACCCGGCCGCACGGCAGGACAATGCTATCCTGCCCGTCACCCGGCTGTTGCCCCATTTTCAGACAGGGTGGGGCCTGCATTCCCAGACAGGGGGCACCGGCCGGCAGTTGGCTTTTCATAATGACATGGCCGCAGGGCAAGGCCAGCAGCTCTTCTTCATCGCCCTGGTCCAAGGCTGCATCGTCTTCGTCCTCATCAGTCATCATGGGACAGGGGTGTTGAGGCGCTTGGCTCATCTCCGGGGAAGGTTGTTGGGGCTTGGCCGCGGCCGCCTGTGGGGCGTTTTGCGGTGGCGGTGGTTGGCTGTCAGCCTGAGCGTATACCGGCTGTTTACTGAGTCCCTGGGGCTTTGCTGTCTGGGCCGGCTGGGCGGCGGATTGTGCCTGGTCAGCCTGGGCATATACCGGTTGCTTGCTAAGGCCCTGGGGTTTCTCTGTCACAGCAGGTTGAGATCCGGCTTGTTGTGCCTCGGGTTGGGCAAATACCGGTTGCTTGGCAAGTTCTTTCGGCATTGTCGTCTTGTCCGGCTGGGTTACGGGTTGTGCCGCCTCGGTCTGGGCAAAGACCGGCTGTTTGCTGAGATCCTTCGGTTTTTCGGTCTTGGTCGATTGCGCCGCTGGTTGCTGGGGCGTAGTGACGGTACTCTGGACGGTGGTCTGGCCTTTCTTGTCTTCGGCCTTTTTGTCTTTGTCAGGGCCGCAACCATATACAAGGAGGTAGCAGGCAATTAAGGCGATAAAAGCGTATTTCATCTTTTGGTTCTCCCTTTGGAAGTGGAACATATTTTGAAAAGGTGTTGAATTGATGCCAGTTGAAAAGACTTCTAAGAACCCTTCTCGAATACTATCACAAATTCCATTCTTCTTTAATAGTTTTCCGAGAATGCCTTTCCCGTAATGTGAATAAATCAGTATTACCAGGAGGTTGCTTTTCTCTCATGAATAGACCTTGGCCATGGCGGCGATTGCTGACTGCAGCCGCTGGATGAGTTCTGGTGGAGAAAGAACCTTGGCCATGGCCCCGTATTGCAGGATTTTCATGAGCAGCTCGCGGTCATCGTTGACCGGCAGCCGCACCACAACCCCTTCGCTGACCGGCGTTATGATCTGATCCTTGTGCCAGAATTGGTTGGCGACGAGTTCTGCGGCGGTGGAGGTAAAGAGTACTTCCGCTATATAGCGCGGAGGACCCTGAAAGATACCGAAGGATTGGAGGAGGTGATTCCGGTCGAATGGGAGATCCGGAGGAAGCCCTTGGCGGCTTATCGTTGCCTTCTTGATTCTGGCAATATGAAAAAGCCGGTTGGCCTTGCGGAGGCTGCAGAAGGCGAACAGATACCAGCGGCCCTGGTGGTTGACGAGTTGCATTGGGGCGACGGTTCGTGTCGTGGTTGCACCGCCGAGCGGCCGGTAGGCAAGGGACAGGCAACGTTTTTTCACCACCGCTTCAATGATGGTTGCAAAGATCCGGTGATCAATGGCCTCAACCTCTATCCATTGACAAGACAGGGATTCAACAAGTTTCTCGTATTCGGGTGAGATCATTGCCGCCAGCCGTTGCTGCAGCTGTTTGACCTCCGGCAATTCCCCGAGGCCGGCCTCCTTAGCGAGCTTGCTGAGCATGGTCAGGAGAAAAACGATACGCGGGCTTTCTTCGAAGGGCAGGTGAAAGCCCGCATCGGTGTAGTAGTAGCCATTTCTCACAGAGTCATAGGCCAGCGGGGCGAGGAGGCGATCGCGGAGATAAGCGATGTCCCTTTTGGCGGTAGCGATGGAAATCTCGAAATTGGCGGTAAGGGACCGGGAGTTGGGGAAGTTGCCCTGGTGGGTTTCCTGGTGGAAAAAGAATATCCGCTCAAGAAGGCCCATGAAGCATTATTTGTTGTGCCGACGATGCTTTACTGGGAGGATTTTCAGCTGTTCCCGGTATTTTGCTACGGTCCGCCGGGCTATCTTAATATTCTCCTCGGCGAGTCTTTCGGAAATGGCGTTGTCGCTGAGCGGGTCGTTACGGTCCTCTTCCTGAATCATCTTCCTGATCCGGGTCTTGATCGATTCCGCGGCCATGTCATCTTCTCCCTCGCGGGCGATGGCGGTGGAGAAGAAGTACTTCAGCTCGTAGATGCCCTGCGGGGTATGCACGTACTTATTGGAGGTGACCCGGCTGACCGTCGATTCGTGCATCTCGATGTCGTCGGCGACGTCTTTGAGGATGAGTGGTTTGAGATAGGCGGAGCCGCGCTCGAAGAAATCGTATTGGAAGCGGAGGATGCTTTCCATGACCTTGTAGATGGTCCGCTGCCGCTGGTACAGAGACTTGATGAACCAGTCGGCGTTTTTCAGTTTATCCTGGATGTACTGGCGTGACTCCTTGGCAAGGTTGTTCTCTTTTTTCAGTAACTCCTGGTACAGAGATGACAGTTTGAGCCGGGGAATGTCATCTTCGTTCAATTGGATGACATATTCGCCGTCGATCTTCCGGACGTATACATCCGGGACGACATAATTGGTGGTATCGGTGGCATATGGCAGGCCGGGAAAGGGGGTAAGTTCGGCGATGATGTACTTTATCGCCCGCTCCAGTTCCGGCTTCTTTTTTCCGGTTTCCTTGGCAAGCGCTTTGTAGTTGCGGGTTTCAAGAAGCGGCAGGTGGTGCAGGACGATCTCGGCGGCAAGGCTGTCCCCTTTGCCCAGCCGCTCCAGTTGCAGGTACAGGGACTCGCTGACATTGCGTGCGGCAATTCCCGGCGGGTCAAGCTCCTGGACAACCTCAAGAATATATTCGGCGTCGTCCTTTTCACAGCCGGTTTCGGCGATGACCTTGTCGAGATCGACCTCAAGAAAGCCGTAGCGGTTGAGATTGCCGACGATAAACTGGGCGATTTCCCACTCCTTGGCATCGAGGTTGCTGTGCGCCAATTGCCAGTGCAGGTAGGCGGATAGGCCAGGCTTTTCAGAAATGAAATCAAACTGCGAAGGGGCGTCGGCCGGCGGGGTTTCCTGGGAAAAGGAAAAGTTGGAATCAAAATTATTGGAGTAGTCGTCCCAGTTTGTTTCAGCAAGGTTGTCGGCAACCTTGATAGTCTCGGTAATCTCCGGTTCTGGGGCGGGGCCGATGAGCTGTTCGGTGGTTGTGGATAAGGAGAAGTTGCTTTCCGGGGCATCCGGTGTCGAAAAATCTTCTTCGAGGGCAGGATTTTGTTCGATTTCCGCCTGGAGGGCGTCTGAGAGTTCGAGCCTGTTCAATTGTAAGAGTTTTATGGCTTGCCGCAGCTGCTGCGTCATCACCAATTTCTGAGCAAGCTTGAGCTGTTGTCTGAGTTCGAGGGCCATAAACAATCACATGCGAAAATTTTCCCCGAGATACATTTTCCGGGCCACTTCACTCTCTATGATATCGTCAGCGACACCGCTGGTCAAAACTTGCCCTGCGTTCATGATATAGGCAAAGTCACAGACCTGTAAAGTTTCTCGGACATTATGGTCGGAAATCAGAATGCCCAGCCCTTTCTCTTTCAATTTGAAGATGATCTTCTGCAGATCGATGACCGCCAGCGGATCGATTCCGGCGAAGGGTTCGTCGAGGAGGATGAACTTTGGCCGTGTTGACAGGGCGCGCATGATTTCCACCCGCCGCCGTTCTCCGCCGGAAAGGGCATGGCCTTTATTTTTGCGGAGATAGCCGATGCCGAGGTCTTCCATCAATTCGTCGAGGCGGTTGTTTATCTCGTTTTTTGAAAGCCCCAGCGGCTCAAGAATAATGCGGACGTTTTCCTCAACCGTCAGTTTCTTGAACACCGACGGCTCTTGGGCCAGATAGGTGATGCCCTTCAATGCCCTTTTGTGGATGGGCAGGTCGGTTATGTTTTCACCGGCAAAGAGGATATTTCCCTGATCGGGACGGATGAACCCGGCAATGCTGTAAAAGGTAGTGGTCTTGCCGGCGCCGTTTGGTCCCAGAAGGCCAACAACCACGCCGGGTTGAACCTGGAGGCTGACCCCG
Source organism: Desulforhopalus sp. (assembly GCA_030247675.1). NCBI lineage: Bacteria > Pseudomonadati > Thermodesulfobacteriota > Desulfobulbia > Desulfobulbales > Desulfocapsaceae > Desulforhopalus > Desulforhopalus sp. The sequence goes on from JAOTRX010000002.1 coordinate 96,238, forward strand.
TCGACAACCGTTCTGGCACCGTACCGTTTTACTATATTGCGTGTTTCAAGTACCGACATGGGAGTGGGGTGATCTTGTTAATTCTGAAGGATGGTCATATTGACCCGGGAAGGTTTCTTTTTGCCGCCATCGCCTTCACCGGCGGTGGCCTTGGTGCCGCCGATGACTTCGGAACGGCCCTCGTCGAGGTAATAAATGATCTTTTCGCCGCTGACCATATTCTGGCCCTGCCAGGCCTTGGCATTTTCCGTCAATATAACCTGTCTCTCTTTGGAGAGGTAGAGCATTTTTTTGGCGGTTCCCAGCCATTCTCCCCGGGAGACTTCGACATTGCCGGTGCAGATCAGTTTCTCAACTTGCTGGCTGGTTTTCTTTTCTGCCTGGGGCGCTGCTGGTTTCTTTTTGTCCTTCGGCGCTGGTTGCTTGGCGGAACTTTCGAGGGTGTTATAGAAGACGGTCATTTCGTCTGCGCGAATACGCACGTCACCCTGTTTTGCATCGACATCCCCAGAGAATACTACTGAATTTGATTTCTCGGTGGAGGTCATACGGTTCGATTCAATATGGATTGGTGCATCGGAGGCAGCCAGGGCGTTTGCAGCTCCGCCGATAACGAAGGAAACGATAAGAAAAAGAATGCTAAACAGCAAAGAACAACGGTCATGCGACTGCATTAAGACCCTCCGCTCGTTGATATGATGTCCATGGTCAGTGTTTTGCCGAGCCGCATCGTAGCGTAAAGGGCTGGAAATGTAAAGTCATGGTATCGGCTGGGAAAACAAAGAGTGCTTTACTTACAGCACGTCAGCCAGTACAATACGAAAGAGTTTTTGGCTTTGAAAAATTGCTATATCTTATTGATATTGCAATTAAATATATCCAATGATTGGGTGATGGGAAGGCTTGCTATGGTAAAAAGCGTTGCTGAAAGTATTGAAAAGGCCAAGGTGCTCATTGAGGCACTGCCCTATATGCAGGAATTCAGGGGAAAAACTATCGTCATAAAGTACGGCGGCCATGCCATGGTTGACGACCACCTGAAAAAACAATTTGCCCTTGACGTTATCCTCCTCAAGCAGATTGGCATCAACCCGGTCATTGTCCACGGCGGCGGGCCACAGATCAACAGCCTGCTAGACCGTCTTGGAATAAAAGCAAGTTATGTCCAGGGAATGCGTGTAACCGATGGAGAGACCATGGATGTGGTTGAGATGGTCCTGGTCGGCCAGGTGAACAAACAAATCGTCGGACTGATCAACCACTGCGGCGGCAAGGCGGTCGGGCTATCCGGCAGGGATGGCGATCTGGTCTGTGCTAAAAAACTCAAGGTCAAGCGCAAGAAAGCTGACGAGGCCTTGGCTGATGCCCCGCCCGAGCTTATCGATGTCGGCCGGGTGGGGCAGGTGACCAAGATCAACACCGGCGTCCTCGAAAGCCTCAGCGGTAACGATTTTATCCCGGTCATTGCCCCGGTGGGGGTTGGCGAGGACGGTCAGGCCTTCAATATCAATGCCGATCTGGTCGCCGGGGCGATTGCCGGAGCCCTGGCGGCGGAGAAGATGATCCTTCTAACCGATGTTCCCGGGGTGAAGAATAAGGCCGGTGAACTGCTTTCCTCCCTGGCGCATGGCGAATTGGAGGCCCTCATCGACGATGGTACCATTGCCGGGGGGATGATCCCCAAGGTACGCTGTTGCGAAGAGGCCCTGCGCCGCGGCGTAGCCAAGACCTATATTGTAGATGGGAGAGTGGAGCATTCGATTTTGCTGGAAATGTTTACCCGAGAAGGGGTTGGAACGGAGATATTTTGATGAACACATGTGGCAATAAAGAGTGGAAGGAAAGGGGTGATAAGGTATTCATCGGGACCTATGCCAGGTATCCTGCGGCCATGGTTAAGGGGAGCGGTTGTCGGCTCACCGATGCCGACGGCAAGGAGTACCTGGATTTTCTGTCGGGCATTGCGGTGTGCGCCCTTGGCCACTGCCATCCGGCGGTGACCGAGGCCATCCGGCAACAGGCCGGTGAGCTGGTTCATGTCTCCAACCTGTACTACACCGAACCGCAGATACGTCTTGCTGAATTGCTGACCGGCAATTCCTTCGGTGAGCGGGTATTTCTTGCCAACAGCGGCGCTGAGGCGAACGAGGCAGCCATCAAGTTGGCGAGAATCCATTCCGGTGCTGGCAGGTACCAGGTGATCAGCCTAACCGGTTCCTTTCATGGGCGAACCCTGGCTACCGTCGCGGCAACTGGGCAACCGAAATTTCATAAGGGTTTTGAGCCGCTGCCCGAGGGTTTTCTTCATGCCCCCTTTGGCGACCTGGAGTCCCTCGCGGCAATGATCTCCGACAAGACCTGCGCGATTCTCGCCGAACCTCTGCAGGGTGAAGGAGGAGTGCGACCGCTGGATAAAGAATACCTCAGAGGTATTAAGGCCTTATGCGACCAACATAGGTTGTTGCTGATTTTCGACGAGATCCAGACCGGACTTGGCCGGACCGGGACGCTCTTTGCCCATGAACAATTGGGGGTCACCCCGGATATATTGACTATGGCCAAGGCCTTGGGTAATGGACTGCCTATCGGGGCGATGATGACTCGCGCTGATATCGCCGCAGCCTTCACCCCGGGGACACACGCCTCCACCTTTGGTGGCAACCCGGTGGCCTCGGCCGCTGCTGTGGCGGTGCTGTCGATCATGCTGGCCGATGACTTTTTCCCTGAGGTGCGGCGGAAAGGGGCCTATTTCCAGGAAAAACTGACCAGCCTCGTCGTTCGCTTTCCGGCGATTATCGATTCAGTGCGGGGCATGGGTCTGTTGATTGGAGCGGTACTCACGGAAAAAGGTGCAACCCAAGGACCGGCCATTGTTACCAAGATGTTTGAACGGGGTTTTCTCATGAATTTTGCCGGCAATATAGCCCTGCGCTTTGTTCCGCCCCTCATCGTCACGACCGAGGAAATCGACACCTTTATCGATGCTCTTGGCGAGGTGCTGGCAGAAATGAGCGATAGATAACGGTGAAAATGCGCTAAAACCAAGGATATCCGGGGGAAATGTTTTGCAAATCGCCGTTCTTTTAGGTAATGATTACATCTTTCTCCCCTGATCCAGAGAAGCGGGGGCTCCGCTTCTCAATGGGACTCGATTTTGACGAAGACCAACACGGGGAGGTAACCAAGGGGGTGTCTCCCCGCTGTTTTTAGAGGTGTACAGAGTGCCGAAGCATTTTAGATCATTACAGGAATTCTCGAAAAATGAGTTGACTGGTCTTATTAACCGGGCAATTGAACTAAAAAGTGAAAAAAAGGCCGGAAAGATCCATCAGCAATTAATGGGTAAGACCATTGGCTTGATTTTTGAAAAACCATCGACCAGGACTCGGGTATCCTTCGAGTCGGCCATGTACGGCTTGGGCGGACAGGTCATATTTTTATCGGGCCGTGATACCCAGCTGGCGAGATCGGAACCGCTCAAGGACATGTCCAGGGTCATGTCCCGTTACGTTGACGGTATGGTTGTTCGGACCTTCGGTCAGGAGGTGGTCGAGGAACTGGCCGCCTATGCTACGGTTCCGGTTATCAATGCCCTGACCGACCTGCATCACCCCTGCCAGGTGCTGAGCGATATCATGACGGTCATTGAGAAAAAAGGAGCGATCGAGCCCCTGCGCATTGCCTGGGTGGGAGACGGCAATAACATGGCCAACTCCTGGATTCAGGCGGCCGGGATACTCGGTTTCGAATTGGTTCTCGCCTGTCCGCAGGGCTATGAGCCGGATGCGGCAATACTTGCGGAGAGCAGGAAGATAGCCGGAAAACCGATCGTCCTCGTCGAAGACCCGGAGGTTGCGGTTCGCGGTGCGGCCGTCATCAACGTCGATGTCTGGGCATCCATGGGCCAGGAGGACGAGCAGGAGGAAAGAATCGGCATTTTCAGTAAATATCAGCTCAATCATCAGTTATTGGCTAAGGCCCCGGCTGACTGCATTGTCCTGCATTGTTTGCCTGCCCATCGCGGCGAGGAGATAACCGATGAGGTTCTTGAGTCGACGCAGTGCGTGGCCTTTGATCAAGCAGAAAATAAGATGCACATCCATAAGGCGATTCTCGAAAGCCTGATTGGTTGATGTTGTAAAAGGAAAGAATATAAAAATAATTAGGGGTTTGCTCCATGAGTGTAAACAAGATTGTTCTCGCCTATTCCGGAGGTCTCGATACCTCGGTAATTTTAAAGTGGCTTGCCGAGGAGTATAAATGCTCGGTGATCGCCTATTCCGCTGACATCGGTCAGGAAGAGGACTGGGATGCGGTAACTCGCAAGGGGCTGGCCACCGGCGCTGAGAAGGTGATTGTTTCCGATCTGAAGAAGGTCTTTGTCGAAGACTATATCTTTCCGGCTTTCCGGGCCAATGCCATCTACGAAGGCTCCTATCTTCTCGGCACCTCACTGGCCCGGCCGCTGATTGCCAAGGAACAGGTGCGCATCGCCCTTGCTGAGGGTGCCGATGCGGTGAGCCATGGGGCAACTGGAAAAGGCAACGATCAGGTGCGTTTTGAGCTTGCCTATATTGCCCTTGCACCATCTCTGAAGATCATTGCCCCCTGGCGGATCTGGAGTCTCAATTCCCGGCAGAAATTGGTGGAGTTCGCTCAGGATCATAATATCCCAGTGCCGGTGACCAAGGAGAAGCCGTATAGCTCCGACGAGAATCTGCTGCATATCAGCTTTGAGGGCGGAATTCTCGAAGACCCCTGGAACGAGCCGGAAGAGGCAATGTTCAAGCTGACCGTCGCCCCGGAAAAGGCCCCCGACAAACCGGCCTATCTGGAAATCACCTTCGAGGGCGGCAGCCCGGTGGCCCTTGATGGCGTGGCCATGGAACCACTGGCCCTCTTTACCGAGCTTAATCGCCTGGGAGGTGCCAACGGTATCGGCCGTCTTGATCTGGTGGAGAACCGATTCGTCGGCATGAAGTCGCACGGTGTCTATGAGACCCCGGGTGGTACTATCCTGCGCACTGCCCATCGCGATCTCGAAACCATCACCCTCGACCGTGAGGTCTTGCGTATCCGCGACTCTCTCGTGCCACGGTATTCCGAGCTGATCTATAACGGTTTCTGGTTCTCGCCGGAGCGGGAGTTGTTGCAAAAGACCATGGACGAGACGCAGAAGACGGTGAACGGCGTCGTCCGCTTGAAACTCTACAAGGGCAATTGCACCCCGGTCGGGCGTAAATCCGATCAATCACTGTACCAGGTTAATTTTGCTACCTTTGAAGAAGACACTGTCTACAATCAGGGCGATGCCACCGGCTTTATCCGGCTCAACGGCTTGCGTTTGAAAATCAATGCCCTGCAGGGGCGGTGCAGTAAATAGGACCCGGTCATGACTGTGCAGAAAAAGAGCGGCTCGGCAAAGATGTGGGGAGGGCGGTTTGGCGAGGGTACTGCTGCCTCGGTGGAGGCCTTTACCGCCTCTATCCACTACGATTGCCGGTTGTATAAATACGATATTGCCGGCAGCAAGGCCCACGCCGCCATGCTTGCCGACGGTGGCATATTGTCCCGGGAAGAGCTTACGGCCATAACCGATGGTCTTACGGCAATCGAAAAAGAGATCAGCGAAGGGACCTTTCAATTCCGGCGTGAGCTGGAAGATGTCCACATGAATATCGAAAAGGCCTTAGTTGAGCGCATAGGTCCAGCGGGTGCGAAGTTGCACAGCGGCCGCAGCCGCAACGATCAGGTTGCCCTTGATTTCAAGCTCTATCTGCGCGATCAGTGTGACGAGGTGCTTGTTCTCCTGGATGGTGTTCGCCGGGCCTTTGTGCTTCTTGCCAGGAAATATCTTGGTCGGATAATGCCGGGATATACCCATTTACAACGGGCACAGCCGGTGCAGATAGCTCATCATATGCTGGCTTACTATGAGATGTTCAGCCGTGACCGGGAACGAATGGTCGATTGCCGCAAGCGCCTTAACCTCTCGCCACTCGGCTGCGCGGCACTAGCCGGTACCGGCTTGCCCATCAACCGGGAGCAGGTGGCAAAAGACCTTGGTTTTGCCGGGGTAACAGCAAACTCGATGGATACCTCGGGTGACCGGGATTTTGCTATCGAGTTCACCAGTTGTTGCACCATCATTCAGCTGCACCTTTCCAGGCTGTCGGAAGAACTCGTTCTCTGGTCGAGTCAAGAGTTTGATTTTGTAAACATATCCGATAGATTCTGCACGGGATCGTCAATTATGCCGCAGAAGAAAAATCCGGATATTCCAGAATTGATCAGGGGCAAGTGCGGGCGGGTCGTTGGCAGCCTGATGACCCTTATCACCTTGGTGAAGGGCTTGCCGCTGACCTATAACCGCGATCTTCAGGAAGACAAGGAACCGGTTTTCGATACCGTCGATACGGTTACTGCCTCCCTTGCCATTATGGCGGAACTTCTGGAGAATCTCACCTTCAAAACGGAGCGGATGGCGGCGGCTACCGGTAAGGGTTGCATGACGGCAACCGATCTTGCCGACTATTTGGTATTGAAAAATGTACCCTTCCGCGAAGCCCATGCAATAGTCGGCCGGGCAGTTGCCTATTGTCTCGAAAAGGAGCGCGAATTGCCGGAACTGAGTTTGTCTGAGCTCGGGCAGTTTTCCGAGGTCATCGGTGAGGATGCCTTCGAGGTGTTACGTGTCGAAGGGTCGGTCAATAGTCGGATTTCCACGGGAGGAACCGGTGTTCTGAGAGTGGAAGAAGCATTAGTGACGGCGGAAAAAAAACTGGGGATCGGATTATGAGAAAAAGATGCTTTTTACGGATAATGGGAATTTTCTTTGTTGGTGCATTCTTGTTTTTGGCCGGAGGGTGCGGCGTTAAGAACAAACCAGTCCCACCCGCCAGTGTCGTGCCGGAGGCAATCGGTGACCTGCGGCATACAATTTCCGACAAAGGGGTGCAGCTGACCTGGTCGTACCCGGTTCGAACCGTTAAAGGATCGATTGTCGAGGATATCTCTTCTTTTGAATTGTTCCGCGCGGAAATCCCCTTGAATGCATACTGCGAGAGTTGCCCGGTACCATATGCGGACCCGGTGACGGTTGAGGGTGGGGCGCCGATGGATGGCAAAATAAGGCGAGAGGTGAAATATGATTCCGATCTCCTGCGTTCCGGGTATAAATATTTTTACAAGGTTCGCTCGCGCACGAGCTGGCTTGCCGATAGTGCCGATTCCAACGTGGTTACCTTTATCTGGTTTGAGCCGGCAGCGGCCCCCGAAAATGTGATCGCCGTATCTGGAGATCGTCAAATTGCCCTCACCTGGCAACCGGTAACCTTGAAAACGGCTGGTACCGATTTCGCTGTCAAATATCAGATTCGCCGCAGCCTCAATGGCAAGGATTGGACCAAGATCGGTGAGCCGCTCACTGCTACCGGTTACACTGACCGCCAGGTCGGCAATGGCCAGAAATATCACTATTCAGTGCAGACTCTGACTGCCTATAAGGCTGAGCTGGCGGAAGGAGGGGTGAGTAAGGCAGTTATCGCCACGCCGATCGACCAGACACCACCACCTGCCCCATCCGGAGTTACAGCTGTGCAAACCGCTGCCGGTATCAAGGTGTTTTGGGACCGCAGTGAGATCCAGGATCTCTCCGGCTACAAGGTTTATAGGCGAACTGCTGATCAAAATACCCATGAGATAATAGGTACGATAGAGCCGACGCATACGCTCTTTGTTGATGCCAAGGCAACTGAGGGAACTCGCTACTATTATGCGGTCACCGCTCTTGATGGGGCAAAGCCCGCAAACGAGAGTGCTAAGTCACGCGAGGCCACCGTCAGGGATTAACCGTAACAAGAAGGCCACATCTTCAGATGCCCTCCCGCCACAAGAGACGTGGTTGGGGGGCTCTGTTGTCTCGGGAAGGGATAGAAGGTGACCTGGTTGTTATTCGGAAAGAGGGGTTTTTGTAAGGGGGCCAGGTTGAAAATGTTTTTGGCTCATGTACAATAACGTAAGGAGACAGCAAAAGAGATGGTACAATTTCCCATTCCTTTTGAAAAGATGAGCGGAGCCGGCAACGATTTCGTGATTGTTGATAACCGCATTTGCCGCATCCCAGCAGCTGAGCAAGCGAAATTAGCACAGCGGATTTGTAGGCGTATGTTTTCACTTGGCGCCGACGGGATGATTTTTATCGAGGAGTCGGCTACTGCCGACTTTTCCTGGAATTTTTATAACGCTGACGGGTCTGTTGCCGAAATGTGCGGCAATGGTTCCCGGTGCGCGGCACGATTTGCGTATCGCCATGGGATTGCGGGTAAAAAAATGAGATTTGCCACTCTGGCCGGTATAATCGAGGCAGAGGTCGGTGAAGATGAAGCAATGGTAAGGGTGAAAATGACCAAACCCCATGATTTTCGGCTTGGTCTCTCCCTTGTCATCGGTGATGAAGAACGGCCGGTCAGCTACGTCGATACCGGTGTACCGCATGCGGTTATTTTTGTGAAAGATGATAGTATCCCGGTGAAAACTTGGGGAAGGATGGTGCGCTTTCACCAGCTCTTTGAACCGAAGGGGGCCAATGCCAACTTCGTCAAGGTGTTGGCTGACGGCAGGTTGAAGGTGCGTACCTACGAACGCGGAGTTGAGGCCGAGACAATGGCTTGTGGCACCGGGGCGGTTGCTTCAGCACTTTTTGCAGTAATACAAAAAGGCATGGAATCACCTGTGGAGGTTGTTACCTCGGGGGGGGAGGTCCTGACTATATTTTTTGATTTGTTCGACGGGCCGGTTGCTGACAATGTTTACATGCAAGGGCTGACCAGGTTGGTTTGTGTCGGAGAACTGGTTGAAGAAGCGCTGCTATAAATAACCTGCGCAGAAAAACCATTGCAAGAAAACAGCATAGCCGTCGGATGTACGGGACGGCATATGGAGCAGTAAGGGATTGGGCGGCCAGTCATAAGGTCACATCCCAACAGCTCTTGGCCCCGATAATGGGATGTGTCTCTAGCCGGAAAAATTCTTGGTATACAGTGCTTGAAGTGTTTTTTGGAGAGACCTGATAACGATGGAAAATTTGGTTTGGGAGGAGTCATGGAAAAGTTTCACGGAGCGCTTGTTGCACTTGTGACCCCGTTTATAGACGGTAGATTGGATGAGCAGGGGTTGATAGACCTTATTGAGTTTCAGATTGCCGGCGGTACCCATGGCATTGTGCCATGTGGAACCACCGGTGAATCGGCTACTATTTTGTTTGATGAGCATAAACGGGTTATTGACCTGACCGTTAAAACCGTCAAAGGGCGAGTTCCCGTGGTTGCCGGCACCGGGGCAAACAATACTCTGGAGGCCATCGAACTCACCGAGAGCGCCAAAGAAAGCGGGGCTGACGCGGTCTTGTCGGTGGTGCCCTATTACAATAAACCGAGTCAGGAGGGGATGTACCTGCACTTCCGGGAGATTGCCGAAAAAGTTGATATTCCAATGTTTCTCTATAATGTGCCGGGGCGAACGGTGGTGAACATGCTACCGGAAACTGTGGCACGTCTCGCACAAATCGACAATATCATCGGTATTAAAGAGGCATCCGGTAGCCTGGAGCAGATTTCCGACGTAATTCGTCGTTGCCCGAAGGAATTCATCGTCCTTTCCGGTGATGATTTTACTTCAATGCCGACAGCTTTTATCGGTGGAAAGGGGGTTATCTCCGTGGTCTCCAATGTCTATCCCCAGGGTATGGCCAAAATGCTTGAGGCGGCTCTGGTCGGCAATATTGACGAAGCGAATGTGCAGCATTACAAGATGTTCGAACTGATGAAAATGATGTTCATCGAACCCAATCCGGTTCCGGCCAAAAAGGCATTGGAGTTGATGGGTAAGATTAAGAGTGGGCATCCTCGTTTGCCCCTTGCCCCGATGGGCGCGACAAATCTGGAAAAATTGCAATCGGCGATGCGGACTATCGGCCTTATATAGTTCTTTGCGTGGTGATGAACCAGTAATTCAGGCACAGGAGCAGGGGGATATGACCAAGGTAATCATTGCCGGGGCAGCCGGCAGGATGGGGCAGCGGGTGGCGTATATGGTCAATCGCCATCCACTGCTGCAATGGACAGCGGGATTTGAGGCGGCGGGGCATTCCGCTGTTGGAAAAGACGCCGGGCTGTTGGCCCTTGGTGAGGCGAATGGAGTGATCATTGGTGAGGGTATCGAATCGGTGATCGATAAAGGTGATGTAATAATCGATTTCACCTTTCACAAGGCGACTATGGAGTTTGCTCGATTAGCTGCAAGGCATGGCCGGGCCATGGTCATTGGTACCACAGGCCTCACACCGGAAAATCTGCTTGAGCTGAAGGAACTTGCCAAGAACTTTCCCTGTGTTCAGGCCCCTAATATGTCGGTCTGCGTCAATGTCATGATGAAACTGGTGAAAAAAACCGCGGCAATTCTTGGCGACGACTACGATATCGAGATCATCGAGGCCCATCACAACAAGAAAAAGGATGCACCAAGCGGTACGGCCCTAAAACTTGCCGAAATGGCCGCGGAAGGAGTGGGCAGAAATCTCAGCGAAGTCGCGGTACTGGAACGGAATGGGATTATCGGCGAGAGAGGAGCTAAAGAGATCGGTATCCAGACGATTCGGGCCGCTGATATCGTCGGCGAACATACCGTTCTCTTTGCCGGCCCTGGTGAACGGATTGAATTGATTCACCGCGCTCATAGCCGTGACCATTTTGCTCGGGGCGCCGCCGCCGCGGCAGCCTGGATTGCCGGCAGAGAGTGTGGGCTTTACTCGATGTTTGACGTCCTGGGGCTACAGGATCTTTAGGAACTTGCAGATTGGCTTCTTGTTTTTTAAGAATTAACTTCGTAAAGATATCTGGGAACTCGTGAGGGCTGGGGCTGTTTGAATGCAATACGAAGTGAAGGCGATCATCGGATTGGGTTCGAATCTTGGCAACGGACGAACCATTCTTCAGGAGGCTTGGGAATATCTCGGGACTGTTCCAGGCATTCGGCTTGGCGGGCTGTCGCGCCCATATATGACCGCTCCAGTCGGCATGATCAGCAGGCATTGGTTTACCAACGCTGTGGGGAGCGTTTACACCTTCCTTGAGGCCGGAGATCTTTTACAAAGTCTGCTGGTGATTGAGGCAAGGTTTGGTCGCACTCGAGACAACCTGTCTTTTGGGTATCAAGATCGAAGCCTTGACCTCGATTTGTTGTATTACGGTGATGTGGCAACCGATAGCCCTGAATTGACCTTGCCGCATCCGCGAATTGCCGACAGACTGTTTGTGCTGGCGCCCCTCGGTGAGGTTGAACCGGAGTTTAGAGATGTGCTCAGTGGGAAGACCATTACCGAAATGGTTGAAGAACTCCAATCGCGAATTATGTCCGGTCACTTGAAAAATCAGGAAATTATTGTTGGGAGCTGGGATTGAAGGCGCATGGTTGCGAGAGCTTTTTACTTGTATGCCAACAGCAATGATGCGGTGAATATCACTTTATGAGAAATCCAACCTCGAGGAAATTTTGACACCACTGCGGATTATTATCCTTATTGCCCTCGTCTACATCGCTTACAGAGTGATTTTTGCGAAGGGAAGGTCATTGGGTGCGGGGGGAAAAATGCGCGGCACCAGGCCAGTGGATGCTCCTGTCGCTGATACCTTGGAGGAGGACCCGGTCTGCAAGAAACTTGTACCGAGTCGCCAGGCTGTGCAGATAGAGTGGCGGGGGGAAAAAATGTATTTTTGCAGCCAGAAGTGTTGCAATACCTTTAGAATCAAACAAGGAGAAAATGAATGAAGTTCTTTATCGATACCGCCAACTTAGAAGAGATAAAAAAAGGTGTTGAGATGGGCATGGTGGATGGAGTCACTACTAATCCATCACTGATAGCCAGAGAAAACAAGCCTTTTGAAGAGATCATCGCTGAGATCTGCAAGCTGGTCGATGGACCGGTAAGTGCAGAAGTGGTGAGCCTTCAGGCAGAGGGGATGCTCGAGGAAGCGCGCAAACTTGCCAAACTTGCTGAAAATATCGTTATCAAAATTCCGATGATCGTCGAAGGTCTGAAGGCCGTAAAGAAGCTCAGTGCTGAAGGGATTAAAACCAACGTTACCTTGGTTTTTTCGGCGGCACAGGCTCTGTTGGCTGCTAAGGCAGGGGCGACGTATGTCAGCCCTTTTGTCGGCCGTCTAGACGATATCGGCAATCCGGGAATGGAATTGATCAGTGACATCGTTTCCATTTACGATAACTATGGCTACCAGAGCGAGATCATTGTGGCAAGTGTCAGGAGTCCTCAGCATGTGCTGGATGCGGCCCTCATAGGTGCTGACATCGCGACAATTCCTTTTAAGGTCATCGCGCAACTTGCCAAACATCCGCTAACTGATATTGGTATCGAGCAGTTTCTTGCCGATTGGGAAAAGAGAAAAAAATAGATGAAGAATAATCTGACCGAGCGGTTGCATCGCCACGCATTCTTTCAGGGCTTGGCAAGACTTTTTGTCCTTGCTGCCCTGAGCACGATAGCGGTTGGCCCACTGGAGGCCAGGGGGTCGATGTATATCTGCCGTGGGAAATCGGGGGCGATGAACTTTACTAACGCCCCAGTCGGTTCGAACTGTCAGATATATTCCCTGACCCAGGATACTGGCTTCAGTGCATCGTTTGGTAGTGGCGGTGGCGGTGGCGGTGATTCGAAAATGTATGATATGGATATCCACCGCATCGGCCGCCGCTATCAGGTCGATCCACCACTTATAAAGGCGATTATTCTTGCCGAATCCGATTTTGATCACCGGGCAGTGTCGCGGAAGGGGGCCTTGGGACTGATGCAGCTGATGCCCGAGACTGCACGTGAGCTGCGGGTAGGCAACCCATTCAATCCACGGGAAAATATTGATGGAGGAACCCGGTATCTGCGGCAACTTCTCGATAACTTCAATGGCAATTTGAGCTTATCACTGGCTGCTTACAACGCCGGGCCGGGACTGGTATCGCGAACCGGTGGCGTCCCGGATATCCCGGAGACACAACAATATGTGACGAAGGTGTTAAAGCATTATAAGGAATACAAACGGGTGAAAGGTATCTCACCACTCTTGGTGAAGGAGTGAGCTACGAGGACTACACCTGGTGGCCTTTTTGATGGTTTCGAAACATCGCTAATAATTGGCGAAAACTATACTAGTTACGAAAGAAAATCTAATGAGAAGACCCTGGCAGGATTTGTTTTGGGAGAAAAGTAATGGGTGAGATGCAACAGGCTCTTGAAAAAATACAACCGGCAGCCTCGCTGGATGTGCAGGGACTCAACTGCCCCCTCCCGCTCCTGCGGATTAAAAAAAGACTGGCTAAACTAGCAATAGGCGAAGTGTTACTGGTTGTAGGTGCCAAGCCCTCATCGCATCTTGATATTTATGGTTGGTGCGAGCGGGTGGGACATATGTATCTGGGGGAAAAGGAAGAATTCGGTCAATTAAGCTTTTTTATTAAACGATGCAGCTAGGCCTAATGCGCTAGAATAAAAAAATATATTTGTAATCCGAATGATTCGAGGGAAGAATGGAGCATATACAATTCTCTCAGGTCAATTTCCTCTCACTTTGTTCTCATTCTTGATTAATAGTCGTTCTGCTGTAACTGCCGCCTCCCCCCGTATTGCCCTTGCTTCCCTCTTTGCGAAATCAGCTACATAACGATAGGATACACTCCTAAAATAAAAACACAGGCAGCCAGAAAGAAGGTACCGGCAGTTGCGAAGCACGACCCATCGGTTTCAAAGTTTTCCACAGCATCGTGAAAATACATATTGATGACCAGCCGAAGGTAGTACCACATTGACAGGATGCTGCTGACGATGCCGAGCACTGCAAGGGTTATTTCCCCTGCCGATATGGCACTGGTGATGATGTAGAATTTTCCCATAAATCCAGCTGTGGGGGGGATTCCGGCCATCGAGAGAAGAAAGACAGTGATGGCCGCAGCTGAATACGGCCGCACTTTGGCAAGCCCTTTAAAGTCATCAAAGGTCGATCTTCTCTCTCCGCTGCCCCCAAGGTAGGCAAGCGCGGCGAACATTCCCAGAGTGCCGGCGGCGTAGGCCGCCAGGTAATAGGCTATTACGCTGCCAGTGAATTGCTCGGTGTTTATGGCAACCAAGGCGATAAGCAGATAGCCGGAATGGACGATACCGGAGGCAGCCAGCATCCTTTTAAGATTGCTTTGGCCGATGGCGATAAGGTTGCCACCGAACATCGTGAATACGGAGACGTAAAAGAGAAATGTCACCCAGGTGCCGTGCAGTCCGCTGCTTTGGGCAAGGAGGTTGGCAAAAACGGTGAAGATTGCGGTTTTGAGAGCCGTGGCCATAAATCCAGTAACTGGGGTAGAGGCACCATCATAGACGTCGATAACCCAGGCATGGAAGGGGAAGGCGGCAGCTTTAAAAAGAAGTCCCACGATAATAAAGAAGACACCACCGAGGAGAAGAGGGGATGTTGCAGAATGGCTTAGGCAGTATGTTCCGATATCGATAAATTTGGTGCTCTTCACTCCACCATAAATGAGTGCCGACCCCATGGTAAAAAATGCGCCGGCAAAGGCCCCGAGCATGAGGTATTTGAGAACCGCCTCCGCCCCTTTGACATTGGCCCGGTCATATCCGACAAGGATATAGATTGCCAGGGACATAATCTCCAGAGCGATAAAACTGGTCATGAGCTCCTGAGACAAAGTGAGCAACAGCATGCCACAGGCTCCAAACATCATGACCGCGTAAAACTCCAGGGAGCAGAACAGGTTGACTTTGAAATAGGAGTGACTGGTCATTGCCGTAAAAAAACCGCAGGCAAGGATGATTAGTCCGGCCGCAGAGGTAAAGTCGCTCACCACTAACATACCGTTAAAGACATCACTGTAGGCAGCAGTCGCCGGACCTCCCCCAACCAGCAGCTGGACTAAAAATGCTACGGCAAATATACCCATGCTCAGATGGGCGGCCGTCTCAAGACGACTTTTTTCAAAAGCGGCAAGGAGCATCAAGAGGATGGCTCCTGTGCAGATGACGATCAGAGGGAGCAATGACAGAAAATCATTCATAATGGTCACAGAGCCTTAGTTCTTTTGATAATTGGGCGTTGAGGTCCGAGGCCTTGCTGTTGAAGCCAGGGCGTTAGGCGCGGTATTTGTGGCTGCTGCAATATGCTGCTGGACGGTGGGTTCAATCCTCTTAAGGAATGGTTGAGGGAAAATTCCCATTGCCAGGATAAGTAGAATCACCGGTAAAAAGGTCAGGGCCTCGGTTAGAGAGAGGTCTTGAAATTTATCGGTCTGTTCCTTTGGCTTCTCGAAGAAGACTCTCTGGAACATCCACAGCATGTAACATACACCGATTATCAGCGAGGTCCCCGCCAGAAAGCCTATGAATCCACTGAATTTGATTGCTCCGAGGATGATAAGAAATTCACCTATAAAACCGCTGGTGCCCGGCAAGCCCATCGAGGCGAGCATGGCGATCGCAAAAAACGTGGCAAAGATTGGCGCCCGATAGGCGATTCCGCCAAGTTCAGCGATTTCTCGGGTTTGCAAACGTTCTTCCATGAGACCAATAAAGAGAAACAGTATGCCAGTACTGGTGGCGTGAGCGGCAATCTGGAAAAGGCTACCGGTTAGGGCCTGGGTATTCATGCAGAAGACCCCGAGAGCGATAATGCCCATGTGTGAGGCTGAAGAAAAAGCAAGCATGCGTTTCAGGTCTTTTTGGGCAATTGCGGCAAGCCCGCAGTAAATCATGCCGACAACCCCGGCAAATGACAGCAAAACCGCAAAACGGGCCAATTCAAGCTCAAAAACCGGAACGACAAAACGAATCACCCCGTAGACGCCGATCTTGGCCATTATTGCTGAGAGAACGAAGGTCGTTGCGTTCGGTGCCTCGGTATAGGCGTCAGGCAGCCAGGTGTGAAAAGGGAATAGGGGTATCTTGATTGCAAAGGCAATCATCATCATGAAAAAGGCCAGAACAGCGTAGCCTCCTCCCAGTTCAAGGCTACTGAGCTGAATGATATCGAAGGTCCAGAAGCCGAACTGTTCATGGTGGGCAACACCAACGTAAACAAGCCCGGCGAGCATGAGCAGCGAACCGGAAATGGTGTACAGGGTGATCTTTAAGGTTGCCGGCAGGCGATTCGGCCCGCCATAGATGCCGATCATGAAAAAGATCGGTAACAGCATGATCTCCCAAAAAATATAGAAGAGGATTAAATCGGTAGCGCAGATGGCCCCGATCATCGCCCCTTGGGTGATCAGGAGGTTGCCGTAAAAGCCCTTTTCTCTTATCGAAAGAATGCAAAAAACCATGGGAAAAAGTACTGACCCGGCCATTAGTACGAGAAGACTGATGCCATCAACGCCAAGGCCGTAGCGAATTCCCAGCGATTCGACCCACGCTCTGTTTTCAACAAACTCCATAGCACCGCTGCCCTGAAAACCAAGAAACAACTCAATGCCGATGAGAAGAACGATCATGGCTACAACACCACCGGAGAAACGGGCTGCCTTGTTGCCGATTGGCAAGGCAAGGATGCTTATTCCGGCAAGGATCGGTAGAAAGATCATGAATGAAAGGGCATATTCGAACATTCTGGCACCTTACCTAGTTGATCGTTTTCGATAAGAAAAGGCTCATGAGACTCAGGCCGATGACCATGTAAATTGCGTAAACCCTCACATAGCCCACTTGCAATATTTTGAAGGCCTTACCGGCCTTGCGATACAGCCAGATGGAAGCCTTGACATGGCTATCGGTGACATGCGGCTCCAAAAGTCTGGAGATAAGACTGCCGATGGCCTTATAGGGCTGGACAAAAGCGGCATTGTAGATCTCATCGACATAAAATTTGTGGTAGGCGAACTTCCTGAGACCAGTGAATTCCGTCTCAGTAGCCCCTTGACCGAATTTTCTATAAGCGATGGTTATACCAATGGCGAAGGCTGCGACGCTTGTGGCTATTGCAAGCAGCTCAAGCCATACGGAGGCGTGGGGGTGCTGTTCAGTCAAACTTGGTGCCAGCCAGTGGCTCACCCCAAGACTGCCGCCAAAGATGCCAGGCAAATTAAAAAATCCCGCGAAGATGGCACCAACAGCCAGCACCACTAAGGGAACGGTCATCACCTTGGGTGATTCATGAGCGTGGGCAAAAGATTCCGGGACACGGGGTGCACCATGAAAAACCAGGAAGATCATGCGAAAGGTATAAAAAGCAGTTAATCCAGCCACGAGAACACCGATCACCCAGATACCGGTATGGCCAGTAGCCAAGGCCGAAAACAGTATTTCGTCCTTGCTGAAGAATCCGGAAAAGGGAGGGCAACCGGCCAGTGCGAAGGCACCAACCACCATGGTCCAGTAGGTTGTCGGCATTTTGTCCTTCAGGCCGCCCATCTTCCAGATATCCTGTTCATGGTGCAGGGCGTAGATGACTGAACCAGCTCCAAGAAACAGCAGAGCTTTGAAAAAGGCATGAGTGAAGACGTGAAAGATACCAGCTGAATATGCTGCCACCCCGACGCCCGCGAACATGTAGCCGAGCTGGCTGACCGTCGAATAAGCGAGGATCTTCTTGATATCTTTTTGAAAAAGGCCAAAGATTGCGGCAAGCAAGGCGGTTAGGATACCAACCCAGGCGACAATCGATCCTGCAATAGGATATGGAGTATAAAGGAAACTGAAGCGGGCGACCATATAGACACCGGCCGTAACCATGGTAGCCGCATGGATCAGCGCCGAGACAGGGGTCGGGCCGGCCATGGCGTCAGGTAGCCAGACATACAGGGGGATCTGCGCTGACTTGCCGCAGGCACCGACAAAGAGTAAGAGACAAATAGCCACGCCAACCCCAGGTGGTATGTCGGCTACGTTGGCTTTTAAGGAAAGATAGTCAAAGCCGTCGGCACCGATGGCCCAAAAGAGATACGCCATGCCGAGCACAAAACCGAGATCGCCAATGCGGTTGACAATAAAGGCTTTGTTGCCGGCCTGGACGTTGGCTGTGTCCTTACTGTAGAAGCTGATTAGCAGGTAGGAGCAAAGCCCGACACCCTCCCAGCCGACAAACATGACTACCGGACCGTTGCCGAGCACGAGAAGAAGCATCGATCCGAGGAAGAGATTCATGTAGGCGAAAAACTTGCCGAAGTTTTCGTCTCCCGCCATATAACCTACTGAATAAATATGGATCAACGAACCGATAAGGGTGACGAAAAGGAGCATCAGCGAGCTCAGTGGATCGGCCAGAAATGCCATATCGACATGCAGCTCGCCGACGGCAAACCAGGTGAAGGCGGTGTGGGTAAGGAAACGCTCTGCGGCCGGCAATCCCTTTAACTGGAAAAAGACCATGCAGGCCATGAAGAAGGCAAGGATCGGTCCCACACAGGCCAGGGTGCCGTAAAGTATCTCAGGGAGTGGGGTTTTCCTGCAGGTGAACATGTGCAGCAGACCGATAACCAGTGCTCCAAGTAGCGGCAGGAGCGGTATAAGTCCTAGATATGTAACACTATGTTCCATATTATCACCCTTTTAACAGGCTGAATACGTTGGTGTCCAGCTTGCCCTTATGCTTGTGCAGGAGAATGACCACGGCAAGTGCCAGAGCCGCTTCCGCTGCGGCAACGGCCATAACCATCAGGGCCAAAACATGACCATCCATACTCTCATGCAGTCGTGAGAAGGTAATGAAGGCAAGGTTTGCCGCATTCAACATGAGCTCTATAGACATGAAAACGGTGAAGACGTTACGTCTGGTAATGACTCCGAGAATGCCCAGACAAAAGAGAATGATGCTGAGTATGAGATAGTCCTGGATCATTTGTCAGTTCTCCTTTTGCCGGCCAATACCACCGCACCGATGAGGGCAACGAGGAGGAGGATTGATACGATTTCAAAGGGAAGCAACCAATCTTGAAAGAGCACCAGTCCAACCTCTTTGACCCCGCCGAAACCGTTTCCGATGATCGTTGTTTCACCACCTGGAATACTTTTTACGATCTTGATCAGGAAGGAGCCGATGGGAAGGATGATGACTACGCCACCGGCGAGATATATCCAATGCCGAGCTTCTTCGGGGAGATCACTCTCAGCGATATTGAGAAACATGATGATAAAAAGGATAAGTGACATGATCGCCCCGGCATATACAATAAGTTGCAGGGCAAAGATCAGTTTGGCGGAAAGAAGGGCATACAGCCCTGCCAAGGAGATCATAGTCACGACAAGGCTCATCGCCCCGTTCATCGGGTGGCGAAAAAACACCAGGCCAAGGGCACCAAGTACCGAAAGTGCCGCAAATCCGAAAAATAATATCTCGGCAAACATGATATCAAGCGCCCCCTTTTTTGTATTCTTCTTCAGAAAAGGCCCCTGGGGTTGCCAGTAACTGCTCCAGCCCAACGACAAAAGACTCCCGCGTGCCTCCGGCGGTTGAGAACTTGCCGGTATCCATGCGGATGGCATCCAGGGGACAGGCCTCAACGCAGTATCCGCAGTAGATGCATTCGAGTTGATCGATAACGAATTTGACCGGCATTTTCTCGGTTCTGCCGTCCTGTCTTTCGCCGGCCTCTATCATGATGCAGTGGGACGGACAATTAGTCTGACACATAAAGCAGGCGACGCATTTGACTGTGCCGTCATCATGCTTGGTGAGGCGGTGCAGGCCTCGCCAGCGTACTGGTATCTCTGGTTGAACTTCTGGATAGTGACGGACATACAACTTTCTGTTATCGCGAAGATTTCTGAAGAAGTGGCCGAAGGTTGTGGCCATTCCTTTAAAGATCTCAATGAGATAAAAGCGTTCGTGGAGGCTTGCTCCCTTTCTCGCCAATGTTTTTACTGAGGCTGCCATGTTATTCTCTCCCTAACTCAAGGCCACGACGAATGCGCTGGTAATAAAAATGTTCAGAAGTGCCAGGGGAAGGAGCATTTTCCATCCCAAGGTCTGGAGCTGGTCATAGCGGAAACGCGGCAAGGTCCAGCGCACCCAGATATAGACAAAGAGCATCATGGTAACTTTTACGAGGAAGGTACAGACCTGCAGCAATACCACGAAGATATGGGTTGCGGCACCGCCGGAGGAAAAGAATAGAACGGACAACAAAACTGCTTCAAGAAAGATTACCAGGCCCCAGAGGCATTTGATGTAGACCGTCGCCTCGAATATCCTTGGGTCATTTTTTCTTTGGTAGTGGCTGACGTTGCTCCTCCTGATCCAGCCGGCAAAAAAGTGCATGGCCACCGGCAAAATGACTATGAGCAGGAAGGCCACCGGCTTGGCATGATTCAATAAAGTAGCGGTGGAAAGAAACGGCAACTGATACCCTCCGAAAAAGAGGGTTACAATCATGGCGCTCGACACAAACAGGGCGACGTATTCACCCATGAAAAAGATCGCAAATTTCATGGCGCTGTACTCAACATGATAACCTGCGACCAACTCACTCTCACCTTCGGCAAGATCGAAGGGGGTTCGGTTGGTCTCGGCGAAGGCGGCGACAACGAAGATTATCATTGCCAGGGGTTGCAATATTGCACCCCACATGGGAATGAAACCGAAGAGGAGCTTGCCCTGGAATTGGGCAATCTCATTCAGATTAACGGTACCATACACAATGAGCATGCTGACGATGGACAAGCCCATGGGAATTTCATAGCTGATGACCTGGGCAGCTGAACGGAGACCGCCGAGGACCCCGTACTTATTGGTTGACGACCATCCGGCGAGGATGATTCCGTACACACTGAAGCCGGCTAGGGACAGAAACCACAGAATTCCCAGATCAAAGGGAATACCTTGCATGATATAGCTCTTGCCGCCGAGGACCAGGGTATCGGCAAAGGGCACAACGGCAAAGGAGACCAGAGAGGTGAAAAAGACAATCACAGGGGCCAGAACAAAGTAGAATTTGTGTTTAATATGGCCCGATATCACATCTTCTTTAAAAATAAGTTTGGCAGCGTCAGCGAGATTCTGCACCAATCCAGCTGCTCGAAAGCCGAAGATATTGGCGCGGTTCGGACCTGAACGGTCCTGGAAAAAGCCTGCCCCACGTCGCTCCATCCACACGCAAATGGCGATGAAACAGAGCGGAATAAAGGCGCTGAAGGCAACTCTCGCGACAACCATAAAGATATCAAGCGGTGACATGGGTGGCCTCGTTGTCGGTTAATTTCAATCCCTCGGCTGGTAGAGTATCTGCCTCAAAGTTCTTAAGGACACTGAGATATTTGCGCAGCTCGGAAAATTGTTCGGCGCGGGTTTGCAGGGGGCTACCGAGTTGGGCGGCCAATGTCCCGATATCGACCGGATCGTGGTTTTTACTCACCGCCTTGGTAAAGCTTTGTAGGATGTTGTCACAGTTAACAAGGCTTCCAGAGTATTCACTAGCAGCAGCAATTGGTATGGCGATAGCGGCCATTGCCGCAAGCCCGTCATCGTGACTGGCAGCAAGTATCATCTTGGTGTCTTTGAGAAGGGCACGCAGTTCCGGTTCTGTATAACTGCGGGTAAGATCGTTATTGAAATTGACCAGCAGCTGGGCCTCACCGAGATCTTTTTCAAAGACCGCACGGTTACTGTTTATGCCCAGGATTCCCAGCCCTGCGCGATTTGCCGATTTATCATCCTGAATAAGGTAGCCGTCACCATCTCCGGCACTGATGTAACCATCGCTAAAACCGGACAACGTGGCACCGAGTTTTTCCGCCAGGCTCTTGACCGCGACCATTTCCTCCAGGGAACAGTTGGGAGAGAGGATCATGGCAATTTTTGGGGACCGGCTTATTTCTTGGTTGCAGGCGGCCAGTGCGTCAGCCTGGTTACGAACCTGACTACCCTGCCGGGCAACGGTCAGGCGACCTTCATTCTCCTTGTGGTAGCTATACCGGCCCTTGTCACAGATGAAGTACCCGTTGACTTGTGGGTTCAGTCGTGGGAGGAAGCGATATATACGATCTTCCTGATATTTTTCCCGGTTGTGCTCAATGGTGATATTACATCCTTTGGCGCAACCGTGGCATATACCCTTGGCCCTTTTCAAGAACCATACTCGCTGTTTGAAACGGAAGTCGGCACTGGTCATGGCGCCAACCGGGCAAAGGTCTACAATGTTCTGGGCATAGCGGTTGTTGATTGGCCTGCCGGGGAAGAATTCGACCTGCGCCGCATCGCTTCTGTTGACAATGCCCAACTCGCCGGTTTTGGTGATCTGCCGGCAAAAGCGGACACACCTGGCGCAGAGGACGCAGCGCTCCTGATCGTGGACGATACCGCAGCCATAATCGAGTTTTTTCCCTTTCTTGACCTGGGCGACGGTCATCCGGCTCGGTTGCTTGTCATAGGACATGTAGAAGTCTTGCAACTTGCACTCCCCGGCCTGATCGCAGATAGGGCAATCGATGGGGTGGTTGATGAGTTCCAATTCCATGACATCATGCTGGATTTTTTTGATATGGGCGGCGTCCAGCAGAACCTTCATCCCAGCTTGCGCCGGGGTTTTACAGGCCGGAACAAGCGGCGGCCTGCCGTCTTCTATCCCGACCAGGCACATCCGGCAGTTGCCGTCGGAACCAAGTGCCGGGTGATAGCAGAAGTGCGGGATCTCAATGCCGACGGCACCGATGGCGTCGATCAGGTTTTTCCCCGCTTCGACCTCGACCTCAACTCCATTCACAAAAAGTTTAATCTTGTCAGCCATGGGAAGCCCTATTCCTGTTTTTCTTGTGCTGCTGGAGAGGCGGTTGGCACATATGCCAGAAATTCCTGCCTGAACTTATCAAGGTAACTGCGTACCGGCATGGTGCAGGCAGCGGAGAGTACACAGACCGTTTTCATCTCGATATTATCGCAAAGCTCACGGAGCAGAAGGACATCTTCGATAACACCCTCACCGCGAAGGATTTTTTGCACAATCTTCAGCATCCAGCCCAGTCCCTCGCGACAGGGAGTGCATTGGCCACAGGACTCATGATGGTAAAAAGAGATGAGGTTTTCAACCAGTTGGACGATATCGACGGTCTCGTCGAGCACCACGATGCCGCCCGAACCAAACATGGTTTTGTGGGCGGCCATGGATTCGTAATCAAGGGTTACGTCCTTGGCCTCTTCGGGTAGCAGGACCGGGGTGGAACTTCCTCCGGGGATGATCCCCTTCAGCTTCCGGCCCTTCCAAACTCCACCTGCCATTTTGTCGATGACCTCGAGGATCGGCAGGCCAAGAGGCAGCTCATACATCCCAGGTTTTTCAACATGGCCGGAGATGCCAAATAGATGGGTCCCGGGACTTTTTTCGGTGCCGTGAGCTTTGTAGGCGTCTGCGCCATTTGTGATGATAAAGGGCAGGGAGGCAATAGTCTGGACATTGTTGATGATCGTCGGGCAGCCATACAGTCCGGCAACTGCCGGGAACGGCGGCTTGCTGCGTGGCTGGCCCTTTTGCCCCTCAATGGATTCGAGGAGCGCGGTCTCTTCGCCGCAGATATAGGCCCCGGCGCCGCGGTGGATGGTGACATCGAGCTTGAAGTCGCGGCCGGCAATGCTGGCGCCAAGGTAGCCGGCGGCATATGCCTCATCGATTGCCGCCTGCAGAATTTTGACCTGGGTGGTATATTCGCCGCGGATATATATATAGGCATCATGGCAGTCGATGGCGTAGCTGCAGATGATAATGCCTTCGATGAGCATGTGCGGGTCTTTGACGAGGATGTAGCGATCTTTGAAGGTGGCTGGTTCCGATTCGTCTGAATTGACCGCCAGATACACTGGCTTACCGGTGTTCTTGGGGAGAAACCCCCATTTCATCCCAGCTGGAAATCCAGCCCCGCCCCGGCCCCGCAGACCGCTCTTCTTTACCTCTTCAATGACCTCGGCCGGCTGCATCGCGAAGAGTTTGTCGAGGGTCGAATAGGCGCCGTGGCTTATGGCAACGGCCAGGGTGTTGGCATTGTCTATATGAAACTTGGCACTGAGAATTTTCACTTCCATATTCGTCCGCCTCGTTATGGCAATGTGGCCAGCAGCTCTTTCAGCTTGCCCGCGTCCATGTTTTCGTGGAATTCGCCGTTAACCTGGACAACCGGGGCGGTACCGCAGTGGCCAAGGCACTCAACCTCTTCCAGGCTGAAACGGCCATCCTCGCTGATCTGTCCGGGGGTGATACCGATCTCGTTTTTTAGAAAATCGACGATTTCTTGCTTGCCGAGCAGCCAGCAGGACAGGGTACGGCAAACGCAGATGTGGTTTCTGCCCATTGGGTGCAGATGGAACATGGTATAGAAGGTCACCGCTTCATACAGCTTGCTGGCGAAGGTGCCGATCCGGTCGGCTGCGTAGGCCAGGGCCTCCTGGCAGATCCACCCTTCCTGTTCCTGAATGAGCCAGAGGGCTGGAAGAATCAACGACTCCCTGGTCGGGTAGCGCGTGCTGAGTCTCTCGAATTCGGCATCCCTTTCCCGGTCGAATTGAAATGGTTTTCCGGTAGAAATCAGCTGTGAACGGTTGCTCATCGGTCCAACTCCCCGCCTATGATATTGATACACCCAAGGTTGATGACTGCGTCGGCGATCATGTATCCTTCAACCATTTTGTGGAAGCCACCCATAACGTAAAAACAGGGCGGGCGGACCTTTACCTTATACGGACGGCCGGAACCGTCGGAAACAAAATGGAAGCCCAGTTCGCCGTTGGCGGCCTCGAAGGAATCGTACCATTCACCGCGAGGTGCCTTCACCCCTTCAAAAATTAATTTAAAGTGGTTCGCCAATCCTTCTATTTTGCTGTAAACCTGTTGCTTCGGCGGCAGGCAGACCTGCGAATCACCAACATTGATTGGACCTTCGGGAATGTGTTGCATCGCCTGGCGAATGATGCGGATGGACTGGGTCATCTCGGCGAAGCGAATCATAAAACGATCGTAGATATCGCCGGTGCTGCCTACCGGCACTTCGAAATCGAAGGCCTCGTAATTGTAGTAGGGGGCATCCTTACGAAGATCGAAGGGTACCCCGCTGGCCCGCAGATTTGGTCCGGTAAAACCGTAACTGAGGGCAGTTTCCGCCGGAAGGATGCAGACACCCTGGGTCCGGTCATGGATGATACGATTGGTTTCCACCAGCTTAAGGGCGTCACCGATGCCCTTTTCAATGCTGAGCAGCTGGGCCTTGAGATCGACTTCCCAACCCTCGTAGAAATCGCGATACATGCCCCCTATTCGGGTGAATGAAGTTGTGAGGCGGGAACCGGTAAGGCGGCTGATAAAATCGTAGGCCGCCTCTTTCTCATTAAAAAGGTACCAATAGTTTGTCAGTCCCCCCATATCCACGAGGTTGGCGGCAATACACACCAGATGGTCAAGAACCCGGTAGAATTCGGTGAGAACCACCCGCATGAATTGGGCTCGTTCGGTGATCTTCACACCAAGCCACGCTTCAACCGCCTTGACGTAAGCGATGTTGTTGATGACCGAGGAGCAGTAATTAAGCCGGTCGGTCAGGGGCACTACCTGGTTATAGGTATAACTTTCCGCCGTTTTTTCAAAACCGCGGTGTAGATAGCCGATCTCATTGACATTGGCCAGAATGGTCTCGCCATCAAGGGCGGTGAGGATCCGGATGGCCCCGTGGGTGGCGGGGTGCGATGGGCCAATGTTGAGAAACATGATCTCGGTGTTGATATCCCGCATGGTACTTTCGTCGATACCATTTTCGAAAAGGCGCGCTTTAATTTCTTTCTCAAGGCTGTCGGTTTCGTAACAGATCTGCCCTTTGTCAATAGGGTAATCCTTGCGCAGTGGGTGGCCGGAAAACTGCCAGTGATTGAGTATCCGGCGCAGATCGGGATGACCTTTGAAATTAATGCCATATTGGTCATAGACCTCACGTTCACCCCAGTTCGCGGAACCCCATAGATGGCTGGCGGTGGTGACTCCGTCCTGCGGGTCGGCAACCGCGCACCGGACCTGGACGAGGAGGTTGTCCTGCCAGTTACGGAGGGTATAAACCACCGAAAATCTGGCCTTTGGCGGGTCTGGATACTCAAGGTAATCGATGCCGGTGACATCAAGGAGCAGGCCACAGTTGAAGGACGGGTCGTTTTTTAGCCGGGAAAGGGTGCTTTCGAGGGCTGTAGCTTGCACATCAACGACCACTGCATCGAGAACAGTTGAACAGGTGGCGTCCGGGAACGCGGCCTTCATTTTTTCAAGAGCCGTCGTATTCATATCAGTCGAGAATCCCCTTAAAGTCTTTATGGCGGTCTTGCAGAATAGTTTCCCCTTCAATCTGTTTTTGGATTTTCATCAAGGCATCGAGAATTGCCTCAGGTCTTGGAGGGCAACCGGAGATATATACATCTACAGGTATGATGGTGTCGATGCCTTGAACGGTGCAGTAGTTATCGTACATTCCTCCAGAACTTGCACAGGCACCCATGGCGACGACCCACTTGGGCAAGGGCATCTGCTCGTAGATGCGTTTGAGTATCGGAGCCTGTTTGTAACTGATTGTGCCGCATACCAGAAGAAGATCCGCCTGGCGGGGGGAAAACCGGACCACCTCCGCGCCGAAACGGGAGATATCGTGCTGACTGGCTGCTGCGCTCATGAACTCAATAGCGCAGCAGGCGGTGCCAAAAATAAAGGGCCACAGGGAGTTTTCGCGCCCCCAATTGATGATCGCATCAAGTTTGGTGGTGATGACCGTATTGCCGAGATGAGCCTCAAATCCTAACGCCAATTGAGCACCCCCTTCTTCAGAATGTAGATGAGTCCGGTGACGAGGAGCAGCATAAAAGTCACCATCTCGACAAAACCGAACCAGCCGAGTTCACGGACACATACCGCCCACGGGTACATGAAGACCGCTTCAATATCGAAAATCAGAAAGAGAATTGCGAGAAGATAGAATTTGACGCTGAATTTTTGGTCGACCGCGCCGATGATTGGGCCAATGCCGCTTTCATATGCCTCGTCTTTGATTTTTCCCCGAGACCTGGGCCCTAAAAATGCGGTCAGGATCATGAGACAGGGAACGAGTGCGGCAATGCCGATTAAGGTCGCCGCCGAGAGAATCAGTTCCGTTGACATCTTTTCCCCTTTTTGACGCTCTTTTCATTCCAATGCATGGCCGATTGTCGACTTGCATCAACCCCATAAAACCGAACGAAAATTTAAATCTTCCATGCATTAACAGGACTCTTTGATTCCTGTCAAGTCTTTCTCTTTCTTTGTTAAACAGCTACTTACATCGTAATCAGGTGGGATTTTGTGCAAAAAATGCAAGCGGTGCGCCTGCCCCGTTCTTTGTGCCCTTATAGAGCATCTTGAGTTGTGGCGAATCTCGAAATTGGCACAAGCAGCACATCAACGGATTGGCAGAATTATGCGATGGCGTTTTTTTTCAGGAAAGTTTTTTCGGAGGGTATACAAAAAAAATGCGAAAAAAAACCCTGCCGATTAACTTGGTCGACAGGGTTTTTTGGGAAAATGGTTTGGAAGTCAGGAAACTACATTACCAACCAAGGGTCAAATATTCATGGATGGAATTCGCTGCCGCCCTTCCGGCACCCATGGCCAGAATGACGGTTGCTGCCCCAGTGACGATATCGCCACCAGCCCAGACGCCTCGCTTGGTGGTTTTACCGTTTTTCTCATCGGCCAGAACATTACCCCATTTGTTGAGTTTCATATCCGGGGTTTCACTGGTGAGCAAGGGATTGGCACCTGAGCCGACGGCGACGATACACAGATCGCAAGCAATTTCAAACTCCGAGCCCTTGACTGCTACCGGGCGGCGTCTCCCGGAGGCATCGGGTTCCCCGAGTTCCATACGCAGGCACTCCATGCCGGTAAGCCTGCCATTTTCATTGCCGATGTAGCGGGTCGGATTGGTGAGCAAGCAGAGTTCAATGCCTTCCTCTTCGGCATGGTGGATCTCAGCGCTACGGGCCGGCATTTCATCGCGGGAGCGGCGATAGACGATCTTCACGCTGTCCGCGCCCAGGCGCATCGCTGTCCGCGCCGAGTCCATAGCCACGTTGCCGGCGCCGAGCACGACGACGTTTTTACCGAGAGGAATGGGGGTGTCAACCTCCGGATATTTATAGGCCTTCATGAGATTGGCGCGGGTCAGGTATTCGTTGGCGGAGAGGATGCCAACATAATTTTCACCTGGAATATTCATGAATTTCGGTAGTCCGGCACCGACACCGACATAGATGGCATCGTAGCCCTCGCCGAAGAGCTCGTCCAGGGAAACGGTACGGCCAACTACGGCATTACATTGCACTTTGACTCCAAGTCTCTCAAGAAAATTAACCTCTTGGGCGACAATGGCTTTCGGAAGACGGAATTCGGGAATGCCGTACACCAGAACGCCGCCTGGTTTATGGAAGGCCTCAAAGATTGTGACGTCATGGCCTTTGACAATAAGATCACCGGCCACAGTGAGACCGGATGGCCCAGATCCGACGACAGCGATCTTTTTCCCGGTAGGGGCTGCCTTAGGCGGCAATTCGCCGGTGCCGTGCTCTCGCTCGTAGTCAGCGCAGAATCGTTCGAGGTTGCCGATAGCTACGGGCTGGCCTTTCTTGCCGACGATGCATCTTCCCTCACACTGTACCTCTTGCGGGCAA
This sequence comes from Desulforhopalus sp., assembly GCA_030247675.1. Classification (NCBI taxonomy): domain Bacteria; kingdom Pseudomonadati; phylum Thermodesulfobacteriota; class Desulfobulbia; order Desulfobulbales; family Desulfocapsaceae; genus Desulforhopalus; species Desulforhopalus sp. The sequence goes on from JAOTRX010000002.1 coordinate 124,950, forward strand.
ACCCGGCCGCAGACAGCAGGTAAAGCATTTTTGCCCCACAGGTTGCGGATGGCTCCAGTCATGTCGCCTTGGGCAATGAGATCAATAAAACCTGGTATATCAACACCTACCGGGCAACCTTCAACGCAACCGGGTTTTTTACATTGCAGGCACCTTGAGGCCTCTTCCTGGGCCATTTTGACGGTATAGCCGGTGGGTACCTCCAAGAAATTTCGAGCCCTGATTTTTGGTTCTTGCTCGGGCATGGCGACTCTGGCTTTCTGCGCTTTCTTATCTGCTGTTTCTGACATGTTTTCCTCCGAAAGTAATCGACTCCACGGTGGTGTAAATCACCAAATTAGAAAAAGTGGCATGCTGCAATAACTCTGTGATTATTTGGCATCGCGGAGGTTGCAGTAGTCTTGATGACATTTTCGTTCCTCTTCCTGGTAGGCCCTGAGCCGCAGCATGAGTTCGTCAAAGTCGACCAGGTGACCGTCAAATTCAGGGCCGTCAACGCAAGCAAATTTTGTCTGGCCACCCACGGTCACCCTGCAGCCGCCACACATCCCGGTGCCGTCGACCATGATTGGATTAAGGCTGACCATGGTGGAGACGTTAAACTCCTTGGTTATGTTGCTAACTGCCTTCATCATGGGGACCGGGCCGATGGCCACAACCAGTTTGATATCACCGCCTTTGAGGACATCTTTTAGGACATCGGTAACAAAGCCATGGTGGCCGTAGGAACCGTCATCGGTACAGATGCGCAAATCATGGGAGGCCGCTTTCATGTGGTTTTCCATAATCAGTAGCCCTTTATTGCGCGCACCAATGATACAGGTAACATCGTTGCCGATCTCCTTGAGACCCCTGGTGATGGGGTGGAGCACTGCAACCCCGGTACCGCCACCAACGCAGACAACCTTGCCAACCTTTTCCAGATGGGTAGCTTTTCCCAGAGGCCCGATAACATCCTGATATCCCTCTCCCACCTTCAGATCCCGGAAAAGGGCAGTTGACTTGCCAACGACCATGTAAATGATAGTGATTGTGCCTTTGGCGGGGTTTGTTTCAGCCATGGTGAGGGGGATTCGCTCACCTTCCTCATTGGCCTTGAGTATTACGAATTGTCCGGGTTTTGCTTTTTTGGCAATTAATGGTGCCTCAATTTCATTAAGAATTACGGTTCCTTGAGACATTTCTTCGCGGTTTACGATCTTAAACATTTTTCCCTCCGAGGATAAAAACCATTGAATTTGAAAGGCAAAAAATATTTACAGCAGCAGAACTTTGTTGCAGGCCGTTTCACGGTTAAGTAAGCACAAAGCTGCAGGTAAATCAACCTGATTGTTATTTCAGGCAAAAGGCGGGCACAATTATCAGGTAACTGATAGAGGTGGAAAAACCTTTAGATATCGTACGACAAACATTGATAGCCGAAAAGCTCCCAGCAAGGCATCTGAAAATAAATGCGCGAGGTATCTGAGCTCCAGTATTGTTTGGATTGTTTGCCAAAGGTGCCTATCAACAAGCAACTCATGAGGAACAGGTAGAGGAGAGTCTGACCATGGCGATGGGACTTCCAGGAAGAGGATGTAAACTCGGAAAAATGCGCTCTCATGGCTCGTGAAATACCATTCCCTGCCAAAGTTTTTTCGTTAGCTATTTTTTTAATTGAAATTTTTTTATATGTACGAGTATATATAGGGATTCGGGTGACTTTTTGTTTGATCAACAGAAAGTCAATAATTGATTATGCCAGAAAGGAGTCGTGCCATGGCGGAAGGGACAGTGAAATGGTTTAATAATTCTAAGGGATTCGGTTTCATTCAGCAGGATGGAGGGAAAGATGTCTTCGTCCATCACTCGGCCATCAAGGGCGAGGGTTTCAGATCTCTTGAGGAAGGACAAAGGGTGAAGTTTGATATCGTCGAGGGGCAGAAAGGTCCAGCCGCAGAGAACGTTGTGAAACTCTAATATCCTGACTTTTCACACCACATCCGTTTTTTCTGTTACAACCTCAGTAGCGTCAGGAAGGCAATTGTTTTCCTGGCGCTATTTTTTTTGCAAGTGGATTCACCAATGGCGAGGCGACTGAAAGACGCCCTGGCAGGGGTGTTGACTGCTGAAGAGCGAGAAGTTCTGGTGGGCTCGTTCGATGTCATTGGCGATATTGCCGTTATTATTATCCCCGAGGCCCTTGAGGAAAGAGAACGCCTTATCGCCGAGGCCATATTGGCAAGCAACAAAAAGATCAAGGTTGTTGCGAAACGGGCTGGTATCTACGGCGGCGAATACAGAACCATTCCTATCACTATCCTTGCAGGAGACCATCGCAAGGAGACGGAGGTACGGGAGTTCGGGGTTCGTCTGCGCCTCAATCTGGAAAATGTCTACTTCTCGGTGAGAAGCGGTAATGAAAGGCGTCGAGTTGCCCTGCTGGTCAATCCAGGTGAGTCTGTTGCGGTTCCTTTTTCCGGTATCGCCCCTTATCCGCTGATTATCTCTCGATTGAGTAAGGCAAGGACCATCGTCGGGATAGAAAAGAATCCACTTGCCCACGCTTATGCCCTTGCAAACCTGCAACTCAATAAGAAACTGTGCAATATCGTTTTGCTAGAGGGTGATGCCGCTGCCCTTCTACCCAGTCTCCATGAACCTTTTGACCGGGTGGTGATGCCCTTGCCGACCATGGCTTCGGCTTTTCTGCCTTATGCTTTGCATGTACTAAAACCAGGTGGTTTTCTTCATTTTTACGATTTGCAGAATGAGGATGATTTTGCCGACTCGACCGTAAAAATTGCAAAGGCTTGTGACAAAGCGGGGCGCCAAATAGAGCGTACGGCCATCATCAAATGCGGTCATTGCGGACCGAGAACTTACAGGATCTGCGTTGATGCGCAGATACGCTGATTGCCGAGACTCGAACCGGCAAGTGTTTGCGGTTGAGTTTTATCCTGCCCTTTGTTAAGTACAGCTTGGCAAATCGGTGCGCCGTCTTGACGGACTGGACGGGGCTATTAGGGAAGACTCTACCTAGGAGCAGACATGCATGTTTCATTTCTTGGCGCAACGCGAGAGGTTACCGGTTCGTTTCATACCCTGACAACCGATTCTGACACTATCCTCCTCGACTGTGGGCTCTTTCAAGGCAAGCGTAAAGAGGCGGAGGCGAAGAACCGGGTACTGCCGGTTGATCCAAAAATTCTGACAAATATGATTCTTTCGCATGCCCATGTCGATCACTCCGGGCGTCTGCCGCTGCTAACAAAAAACGGCTTTACTGGCCAGATATTTTGCTCCCGAGCCACCGCCGCCGCAACTGCTTACCTGCTCCGCGACTCGGCGAAGATACAGGAGGGTGATGCTTCCTATCTCAACTATAAAACCGCCAAATCCTTTTTAGCAAAGGTGAAATCCGGCAATGGCAAGGTGGTCTCGGCTGACGAGCTGCAGACGATAAAGAGTATGCTGAAGTTCGGAGATCATGGGTTACGCAGTGAAGTTATCGAAAAGCTGCTGGCAGAGCACCACCTTGAGGTGGTCACTCCCCTGTATACCATGGAGGAGGTTGAGGAAACGCTTGGTCATTTTCAAGGCATCCCCTATAATGAAACGGTCGCTATCGGCAAGGGATTAACCTGTACACTCTATGATGCCGGGCATATCCTCGGGTCGGCCATGTCGGTTATCCAGTACCAGGGGAGCAAAGGCCAGGCAAAAACTGTACTGTACTCCGGCGATTTGGGACGTTTCAACAAGCCGATCATCAAAGATCCAACCCTTGATTTTCCCGAAGAACACCGCGATATCGATTTGTTGATTATGGAAAGTACCTATGGTAATCGGGAACACGAACCGATGCAGGACATGAAACCTCTGCTGAAAAAGGTCCTGCTCGACACCTTTGACCGGGGTGGTTCAATTATCGTTCCGGCCTTTGCCTATGGGCGAACCCAGGAGCTCCTGTATTTTCTTCACGAGCTGTATCTCGCCAAGGAGGTGCCGGCCATGCCAGTGTGGGTGGACAGCCCCCTGGCCACTCAGATCACCCATGTTTTTGGTGAACATCCGGAGACCTACGACCAGCAAACCCATGATGCCTTCCTCAAAAGGGGGCTTAATCCCTTTGACTTTCCTCAGTTGAAATTTATTCAGAGCGTTGAGGAATCTATGGCTCTGAACCGCGATCAACGGTCACACATAGTCCTTGCCGGATCTGGCATGTGTGAGGGTGGAAGGGTGCTGCACCATCTTCGCCATAAGATCCACGACGAGCGAAACACGGTCCTGATTGTCGGTTATATGGGGCAAAATACCTTCGGCCGACACCTGCAGGAGGTTGGCGACAAATACAATGCCGAAGGCCGGGAAGGCCTGGCCCCAATGGTACGTTTTTATAATAAAGACTATCCCCTGCGGGCCCATGTGGTGACACTGGGCGGATTCAGCGCCCATGGGGATCGTCAGGAGTTGCTGCGGGTGTTGAAGGCTTCCAATCTGAAGGTTAAAAAGATTGCGTTGGTGCACGGTGAGGAGGAACAAACCCTGGCCTTTGCCGAATATCTGCGGCTTGAGGGATACGAGGTAATGGTGCCGTTGCACGGTCAAAGCCTTGCTGTATAGGCACGGTTGAGGCAGAGAGCGACCGCGCCCAGGTCATGGCCTGGCCTTGCCGGTGGATTGCAAGTGACCGTTTGCTTTGAGAGAAAAATTCTTTTTTCTATTGATTATGGGGAAAATACGGATATAACAAAAATGACGATGCATGGGCTACGGCTGTTGATGGGCTTGGCGGGCTGGATTTTCGCTAGCCCCTCCTGCCTGGGTAGATGTTGGCAGTCGATTTATAGGTGGTGCGAACTATCGGTAAATATAGTGAAAACGCAATTTTGAGCAAATTGTTACCAGAAGGAGGTTGCGGATGGGGGTAAAAGTTACTTTGGATGATGGGGAATGTATCGGTTGTCAAAGCTGCATAGAGCTTTGCCCCGATGTATTCGGATTTGATGACGAGACGGAGAAGGCCTACGTCTATGATCAGTATGCTGACGATGAAGAGTGCATCGAAGACGCGGCTGCCGCCTGCCCGGTTGATTGTATTGACGTTGAGGAAGAATAAGAGGTACCAGGGACGACCATACCCATGGACAAGGAGCATGGTTATCCTTTTCAATTGCGACCATTCGCCTCCACTAGGGAAGCAAAGGCCTTGTCACTCGGTGGATGGCTTGCTCGATTACCGGGAATCCTTACTGTTGAGTATCAACTAGCAGGAGATTTGCGGAACATTACCTGGCCAGCTCCCGGCGCAGGTGTTACAAGGCGTCATGAACTGTGGCGGCATACCTGCTTTGAGCTTTTTTTTGCCATTCCGGGGCAACCCGCTTATTGGGAGATCAATCTTGGCCCGGACGGCAGCTGGAATGTTTACTCTTTCGCCGCGTATCGGCAGGGCATGCGTGAGGAGGCAGCTATCGACCAGCTACCTTGCCAGACATGGCAAAAAGATGGAATGTTCTCTCTATCATGCCGGATCGATACGAGCAGACTTTGTGTGGACGCCAGAGAAATCGCCGTAGCGATTGCCGGGGTGGTCGTATTCGCCGACGGCGCCACCAGCCATTGGGCCATCGAACATCCGGAGGTTCAGCCGGATTTCCATAGTCGACAGGGATTTAGTCTTGTGCTGCCGGGAGTGACGGATCCCTCTTGACGTCTTTGAAGCACGAAAAGTGACTGTGCTTTTCCGTCCCCTTCTTTGTTGATGCATTTCCGAGAAAGAATTTGAGGCCATTATGGGCAAACGCAGGATAGAATTGTTGGCACCTGCCAAAAATCTTGCTTGTGGACTTGCAGCCATTGACCATGGCGCCGACGCAGTCTACATCGGTGGACCGCATTTTGGAGCCAGGGCCGCAGCCGCCAACAGTCTTACCGATATCGCGAAGCTGGTGGATGCTGCCCATCTGTTTCGGGCACGGGTTTATGTCGCGCTGAACACCATCTTTGATGATCGCGAACTGGCCCTTGCTGTCCGCCTCGTTCACCAGCTTTATGACATTGGCGTAGATGCCCTCATCATTCAGGATATGGGGCTGCTGGAGTGCCAATTGCCGCCTATTCCCCTGCATGCCTCGACCCAGACCAACAACCGTACCGCGCAGAAGGTACAATTTCTTGAGAAAGTCGGATTCCGGCAGATAGTTTTAGCCCGGGAATTGAGTCTTGCCGAAATTCGGGCGATTCGCAGCGCAACCACATCAACCCTCGAGTTTTTCGTCCATGGTGCCCTGTGCGTTTCCTATAGCGGTCAGTGTTATATAAGCGAGGTCATCGCCGGGCGGAGCGCCAACCGTGGTGAGTGCGCCCAGTTCTGCCGCCATCAATATACCCTGCAAGACGGCAAGGGGAAGGTTTTTGTCCGTGACCGCCATCTGCTCAGTCTGAAGGACCTTGATCTCTCCGCCAACCTTGCCGATCTCATCGATGCCGGCATAGATTCCTTCAAGATTGAGGGGCGATTGAAAGATGAAGGGTATGTGAAAAATATAACCGCCTTTTATCGCCAGGCTCTGGACAAGCTTATTGATGCCGATGCCGGGCTGCAGCGCAGCTCGTCGGGGCGATGCAAGTATTCCTTTACTCCCGATACCGCTAAATCGTTTAATCGGGGGAAGACCGAGTATTACCTCCTCCACAAAAGAAATACCCCAGGGGCACTGGACAGCCCGAAATCAATAGGCCAGGAATTGGGCCGGGTGGTTCAGTCGGGGCAAGGGGTTTTCGCACTTGCCACCGACAAAGAAGTCAATAACGGCGATGGCCTGTGTTTTTTTGGGCCAGATGGGGTACTTACCGGCATCAAGGTAAACCGGGTTGATGGCGGAAAGATCTACCTGCGGGATGCCGTGGTGGTTGCGGTTGGAACCCTCGTCTATCGCAACGCTGACACAGCCTTTGCCAAGCGCCTTGCCCAGAGTGATCAATGTCGAACCATGGCGGTGCGGCTATCACTTTGCGAAATTGCCGACGGTTTGCAGCTGACAGTAACCGATGAGGACGGCATTGTTTCCTGCACTGCCGCCAAAGCCACAAAAGAGGTGGCCAAGAAGGCGGCATCACTTACTGTTATGGCGGAGAAACAGCTGAAAAAAAGTGGCGGTACGGTATTTTCGGTAGAGGAGGTGACCGTAAACCTTCAGCCGGAGTCTTTTTACCCAGCGGCGGTTTTTAATGATCTGCGGCGTACAGCCCTTGCCGGGCATCAGGAGCGCCGACTGCGAGAGTACCGTGGCGAACGCGTCGAGCCGACAGTCAACGAATATCGCTGGCCGGCGGATCAGCTGAGTTATCAGGATAACATCGGCAACCGCAAGGCCCTGGAGTTTTACCGGCGGCATGGCATCACCAAGATCCAACCATCCGGATTGCGTGCCGGGGATGTGGTGGATTGCGACCTGATGACCTGCAGATACTGTCTGAAGGCGCAGCTGGGAATGTGTTCGAAGATGGCCGGCAATACCCCGGAGATTACAGAACCACTCGTTATCGTCGATAATACCGGAGAGTATCAACTGGTCTTTGATTGTCACAAATGTGAAATGACCGTCCGAAAACGCCAGAATTAAAATCAGGCTGCCTGTCGACCCGCAAAGAAAAGAGTATATAGACAGAACTTCAAGGTTGGTTGTTCAGCAGCCTTTTCTTTGCCCTTCGCCGAAAAAAGACGGAAAGCAGCTTGAGGGAAACGATATAGGTGAGTATCCCCGACACCACCCCCACCTCGACACTGCCAATCAGTAAGGGGATGAGGATATCGGTGCTGAGCTGCAGCATTGCTAAGAGTGCTTCTTTCATGTCCCAGAATTGCAGGTGGGTCAAGGCGGTGCCAAGATTGGTGAAGAGCTCCTTTACTTCGGCGAGCGGCGGGCCAGGCCAGATGAAAGTGCCCAGCCAATAGTTGAAGGTATAAACGGGGGCGACGGTGACCGGATTGGTTATCCACACCGGGGCAATTGTCGCAGCCCGATTAACGTTACAAATGGTCGCCGCTATAATGGCCAGGATAATCTGGATGCCGACAGTGGGGGTGAAGGCGATAAACATGCCAAGTCCCAGGCCTCCGGCGATGGACCGTGGCGAACTCCGCAACCTCAGCACCCAGCGCAAGGCGGGTCTTAGGCGAAGGAGTCGATTCCGTTTTATTTGCGGTGGGGGAAAAACTGCCATGAGCCTCCTGTTCTGCAGCGTGGCCACAATCCTCAGTTAGTATACGTGTTCTCCTGTCTGGCAGTCAATGTATTTGGCGGAGACGGGCGAGCGAAGGTTGCTTGCTCGGTACTGCCAATTCAAGGTGGCGGTTTTACATGTTTTCGAGCAGGGGAAACAACCAGATACTATTTCATTCTGTCGACAGGACTCTCGGTGCCGAAAGACCCGTCAGCTCCATCTTTTACTCTTGTTTATTCCGCAAGGGCTTACGTTCCATTTGCGCAGACAAGCTGCTCAACTCAACTTTATTTCCGGGTAAAGGCAGGAGGGTAAAGGCCAGAGTGACGGTTTCGGTTCTCCCAAAAAGATAGATGTGTTCCAGGTAGTGAACCGGAAAGTCGGTGACCGGGAGATTAAAGGTTTTCTCAAGGTATTCTTTCAGATCACTTGGGATTTTCCCTCTGTTCGCTGTTTCCCATACCACTGCGATGGAGGGTGAACTGGCCGGATCGACGAGCCTTTCGAAATGGTATTCCGGGACAAGGGCAGTGCTGGTTGGGAACTGGAAGTGAAGATTACCGGCGATGAAACGATCATCGCTGATAATCAGACCCTCAGCAAAACCAAGGCGGCGCATGTCTTCCGCTATGGGAGCAAAGGGATAGTTCATCCGGCAAAATCGGTTGATGTAGGAGGCGCCCACCACTCGCATTGCGAAGGCAAGATATATCACCAGAGCGACGGCTGCTGCAATTCGGAGAAAAAGTTTAAAACGGCTTTGACTAATTGCGCCTGGAGAGAGCCGTGCAAAGAAATAGATTGGCGCGATAAACAGCAAAGGCTGTAGCCACCGATCTTTGACGTAGGTAACCTTACCGACGATTACCACGACGAGGAGGCAGAAGAAGAGCAGCAAAAGGTACCTTCCGATGAATTGCCGGTGAAAGCCGCTGTTGTTCGGGCCGGTTGGGCGAAAACCCTGAGGAAAGATCAGAAGCCAGATGAGCCACAGCGGCGTGAGAAAGAGAAAACTATTGGTAAAGAGACTGATAACCCCTTTTTGCCAGTAATTCTCCACCGCACGTTTGAATTTGTGGGTGGCGGAAAAGACGATATCCTGGTTGTTGATCATCCATACTGCGTAGATGCTGGTAACTGCTGCGGCAATAAGCAGGCTTACCAGGATTTTTTGCGAGATGAGCACTTTTCGCCCTTCGGAAAAAGACAGGAGAGTGAGCAATAGCACCGTCAGAAAAAGGAAGAAGTTGGCCTTACCGAGGACTCCCATGCCAAGAAGCAGACCGAAGATGCAATAGTTCGTGACACTTTGCTTTCGAATTAGTCGCAATACCTGCCAGAGGGTTGCGGCAGCGGCGAAGACCACCAGGGTGGTGTGGGTCATGTCTCGCTGGGATTCCCAGGCGATCTGGGGAATGAAGAGCAGGGAAAGGGTCGCGAGGATTGCCCGGCGATGGTCATGGAGGATTTCCCGGGCGGCAAAAAATACCGAGATGTAGGTACAGAGGAGAAGGCCGTTTTTTAACAGGCTGACGGCGAAGACGTTTTTTCCGAAAAGGCCAAAAAGGAGGTATTGAACCCAGGTATAAAGAGGTGGTTGTTCGGTATAGCCGGCCAAAAGCCATTGGCCAAGCAGGGCCTGTTCCGCCTCATCATAATCGAGAGAGCCGGAGACGGCCACCCGCAGGGCAATATGCAGGGCAAAATAGCCAAAGAGGGCCAGGAGAAACGGCAAGGGGAGATCGTTTCGCTGGCTGTGGGCGGTGGTTTCTCTGTTCATTCGGTGTTCAGCTTGCCGCGTTGCCGCAGCCAAAGCATAGTGTTTCTAAAGTAAACGACAAAGCCAAAGATCTGTCCGACAAACAGGACGGGGTCCTTGCGGATGATTGCATAGCTGAGGACCATCAGTGAGCCGATGATGCTGAAGATCCAAAAATTTATTGGCAGAAGCGATTGTTTTTTCCTCTCGGAAGAGTACCATTGAATGACAAACCGGAAGGTGAAGACAATCTGTCCGGCCAGTCCCCAGCACATGAGAGCGAAGGAAACATCTTTATTACCGATTATTTTTTGCAGATGATAGGTCTCGCCGCTGAGCAGCCAGATAAGGGCCAGGATCGGAAAGGCAATTATTAGGATTTGTGCAAAGCGCGGGACCTTTTTCCAAAAATCGTGGAAATAGAGATTGCGGATGTAAATGCCGTAGGTCACCGATTGGCCGAGCAGGATGGCCAGATCATGGCGCAGAACACCGTAGAGCACGAGCAGAAAGGACGCGATAATGCTTAGTTGCCAGAAAATTAAGGGAGAGAGCACGCGTCCCGCTTTTTCCGAAGATATCCATTGGACAAGGAGTCTCGCCGAGAAAAGAATCTGGGCAATAAAACCGATGGCGAAGACGATATATTGATTCATGAATTTTGCTTCGCTACCCCATAGCGGATGTAGCGGCTGCGGATCCAGCGAAAAGCCAGGGTATCAAAAAATGGGCCGATAAGGCGGTTCCAGAGATGGTATTTGCTCGTGCCGGCATGACGGGGATAATGGGCTATGGGAATCTGCTTCACCCTGCCGCCCTGCAGCTGAACGAGAGCAGGAATAAAGCGATGCATGCCTATGAAGAAGGGCATTTGCCGGGCAAAGGATGTCTTGATTATTTTTAAGGGACAACAGGTATCGAGGATCTTGTCGTTGATCATCAGCCTTCGGTAGGAATTGGCGATTTTTGAGGATAATCTTTTAATGAGTCCATCCTGTCGTTTTTGCCTGATGCCGTTTACCATGTCGTATTCCGGGAAGAATCCGAGATAGGCGAGGAAATCGCTGGGATGGGTCTGCAGATCGGCGTCGATATAGCCGATGAGCGAGGTGGCGCAGTGGTCAATGCCCGCCTTTATCGCGGTGCTCAGACCATAATTACCATCCAGCGAGAGGACGGAGCAGAATGTTCGCTCCCGGCAGTTTTCATTGAGTATCTGTAGACTGTTGTCAGTCGATCCATCGTTGACAAAGAGGGCGTGGACAGTCAGCGGCGCGGTCGAAACAAAGCGGTCAAGCTCTCGGAAAAAAGCCGCGAGACACTCCTGCTCGTTGAATACCGGCACTATAACAGTGAGTTCGTCTCTCATGGGTGTGGGCTGTACATGTAAAAAGGGTTGCGGATTTTCGAGAGGGAGCTGGCTTGGATAAAGCTGAGTTGGGCAGCTCGTCTGCTCAAAAGAAACCTATGCCCTTGTGGTATATGGGCGTGACTGTCAATAAACCAAGCACGCATGACTAACAGACATCAGCACGAAACTCAAGCTATTTTCTTTGTCTCCGAGATTCTCCGGGTTTTTGGAGAAAACGACCCTATAACAAGGAGAAGCAGATGGGTCGAAGACTTGTGTTGCCCCGGGCGCTGATCGGCAAGGAGATACCCGGAGCGGGAAGAAGAAGGAATTGACAAGTTGATATTTCACAGGTAATTTCCCGTAGTTGTCAAGGAGTGAAGGAGTGAGGGAATACGGCCGGAAAAGGCGGGGGGAAAACCGATTTTATGACCAGAAGAGCCTTTCTCAAAATGGCGGCGATGACCTTATCGGCCGCTTCTATCTTTCCAGGTAATGTAAAAGAACTGTTGGCAGTGGTTTCCCCAGCAGGAGACGGCTCCAGCGAAAAACTCACCTCCCAAGATCCACCGGTAAGTGATGAGCGGCTCAAGGATTATCTGAGCAAAGTCCGTAATCCTGATTCGTTCCATCAAGACGATATCATTCTCGATGATATGGAACAGCAGATCCTCAGCATGGTAGTGCAAAGGCTGGCACGTCTCAGTCAGAATGTCGGCATCGGTCATTTTTCCACCCTCGGATTTGATGAGGCCCTGGCGGTGGCAAGGAAACAGTCAGTCGTAGGGAGTTTTACCAAGGCCGAACTGGACTTCTTGGAGATGATCTTTAACCGGGATGCCAGAGATTATGGCTTTTTTGGGACGAAGCAGGTGACGGCACTTGTCCAGGATATCGAGGAGAGCGGAACAATAAAAATTCCCCAGTCAGGCAATTATCTGTATAAGGGCGAGTCGCTCGAAAAGTATAATCTTATAAAGAAGGACCTCGGAGAGGATCTTATACTCACCTCGGGAATTCGGGGGATAGTTAAACAATTTCAGCTCTTTCTCGGGAAAGCGCAGCGGCATGGGGGGAACCTTTCTTTAGCCTCTCGGTCCCTGGCACCTCCAGGCTACTCCTATCACGCCACCGGAGACTTCGATATAGGCCAGAAAGGTCTTGGAGAGGGTAACTTCTCGGAATTATTCACCACGACGCCGGTTTACAAACGACTTGCCGAACAAGGCTTTGTCGATTACCGGTATTGGCGTGACAATATGCTCGGGGTTCGATATGAGCCCTGGCACATTAAGCTCTAATACACAGCGCTCCGTTTAGCGTGACAGCTCCGGCACCGATCTTTCTTCACTAATCTTCCAGCCTCCTTCCTCCTTAACCAGGACGAGGGTTTTGACCACTTCATCCTGGTAGGTGTCGGATTCGAATTTTTGACTGAAGGTAATTTGCAGTTGGTCATCGTTTAGCAATTCGACGTTTGTATCCCTAATTTCTACATGGATGAATTTCGGCCGGGTAAGGCTGGCCGTTCGCTGCTTTTTCCATTGGGCAAGATCCATATTACCGGGCGGGATAAAGGTGCTACTGTATGTTGCCAGGTATCTTGTGACATCCGCCGCCTGCCAGGCATTTTTCCAATTTTCCAAGGCGTGGTGGGCGGCAAGCTGGGTTGCCAGCTGATCTTTGCCGACCTCCCAGGGAAGGTCCCGGGTTACGGTATTGTCTTGCTTATTGTCAATCGATGCGGTTGTCGGGATTGTTCCGGCGGGTACATTGCCGTCTGTCATCGCGATATCAACCGCTGGAGTATATTTTGTATTTACCTGTGTCGTTGGTTGAGAAGTTTTTATAGTGGTTTGCCACAAACGTGGATCAAACGGGGCAATGGCCTGTACTATTCGAAATTCCGCTCCGTCCTTTATGATGACGGGCGGTGAGAAGAGTGGTCGGGTGGTTAAGGTTTTCGCTGCGCTACGCGGCAATTCAGCAAAGTTCATCGCTCCGAATTTGACTCCGCTTTGCTCATGGGTCTTTACATCGAGTTCAAGGTGTTCAAAAAGTTTTCCCCTCGATATTTCGTCAAGGCCCCGCTTTGCCTCCTCTTCCGAGGGGTACTTGATAAATCTGAATACGGTGGCTTTTTTCGAAAATTTCGAGAAATCTTCTGCCGGTTTGCTGGAGTGCAGCGCTAGCCTTTCCCTCAGGTGTTTCCCCTGGTGACCGAGTAGATAGGCCCTCTGCAAGCTCAGCCATGCCATGTCATTGTAATTCGACCGATAATACAGTTCAGCCAATAAGAAATACCCTTGGGAGAATCCGGGATCGAGTTGCAGGAGGCTCGTCAACTGGTTTTCGGATCTCGCATATTGTTTATCTACAAAATAGAACTTTGCGAGATGGTATTTGTGCCATTTGTCAGCAGGCGCCAGGGCAACGGCCTTCTCGCCCTCGGCAATAGCATCGGTAATTAGGCCAAGGTCGTAGTAAAGGGTGGCCAATCGCATATGGATTACTGGCTGTGGGGTCTCTGCTGACTCAATTGCTGTGTTGAGGGTATCCACGGCCTCAATGAGGCGGTGATCTTTGACGTAGCTATCAGCTTTTTCGAGATATTTTTCGGAAGGTTCACTTTGATCCGCTGCCGATACCGATGCTGCAAGGGCAAGGCAGATTGCAAACAGCTGAATAAGGGGGATGTGTTTCATCATACCGGCCGTGAGATGTGAGATCGGAATCTTTCGCAATCCCTGAAGGAGTTTTCGTCTTCAGGCACTGCCACTGGGAGAGTCGGCAAATTACGGTCGCTGTGGGATGGTCAATCCATGAGAACCAGTAGGTGGCAGAACGGGATAGATTCAGTTGTTTGATTTTCTCCTCTAAACTAAGTACTATCTGCATAATAGCGGTTGCGTAATACAATTGCAAACTTGGCATCCTCGTGTTAGGGCCAAGGATCGAGTAAAAAAGCTTGATCCTTGGCCCGGTTTGAAGTGTTTCCAGTTAACGGGTGGTTATGTACAAAGCATTTTATAGCCTGAAATCGAAGCCATTCGAGATAACTCCCGATCCTATGTTTCTCTGGCTTGGCGGGAGGTATAAAGAAGCTCTTTTCACCATGCGCTACGGCATCCTGGAAAACAAGGGCTTCCTGCTGCTGACAGGTGCTGCCGGAACCGGCAAGACGACCCTGATTAATGCGTTGACCGAGAGCTTAGACCGCACCGTGATGTGGTCGGTACTCAGTAATCCGAATCTGCCTCGCCTCGATTTTTATAACGCCATAGCCAAGGGGTTTGGTATTACCAAGGAATTGACCTCAAAAGTCCAATTTCTTATTCAATTCAGTAATTTTCTTCATAAGGCTGAGGAGGAAAAGAAGAAGGTGCTGCTGCTGATCGATAATTGCCATCAGCTGAGCCAGGACCTTCTTGAGGAATTGCGGTTGCTGTCGAATATTGAAAAATCCGATACCAAGCTCATCAATATCTTCTTTGTCGGTCAGCGTGAATTTCTTGATATGCTTGCCCAGCAGGGAAATCGAGCTGTCAGGCAGCGTCTTGCCCTGAAGGTTGATTTAGCGCCTTTGACAGCCTTGGAGACCGACTCATATATTCGCCATCGATTAAAGATAGCCGGCTCTGAAGAGCGGCTTTTTACCGATAAAGCTCTGCACAGTATTTTTCGGTATTGTCAGGGGAATCCTCGAAAAAGTAATATGGTCTGTGACCAAGCGCTCACCCTTGGTGGTTTGCAGCGAAGGCGTTCAATCGATCACAAGATTATTGAGGAATGTATCCGGACACTGAATATGCCGCCTGGGTTTAACCAGGGGGCTTCCCACGGTTTGAGGAATGGCAAGGAGCGGCGTACGGTTTCTCGGGAAAAATTTGCCGATGGGGAAAGAGGTGTTGGAGGAGCGGGCAGGTCGACGGGCATGAAATTCGGCCTGGCGGGAGCGGCACTGGCTCTCGGCGCAACGGTGCTCTGGTACCAGTTGGCCAAGGAGCCGATACATATCAGAAATGAAGCTGACAAACCCGCATCGCAGCAAACTGTGGTAGAAACGCCTTCTGGAACTCATTCGTCGGCAGTTACCGTTGTTGAAAATGATCGCGGTACGCCAGACGACCAAAAAGTGGTGGAAGAGAACCAGACCTCCCAGAAAAAGAACTATGGTGATGGTGATTTTGCCCAGCCGGAAACAGCTCTGCGTCCTACCGCCGGAAGGGTAAGTGGCCTGCCGGAATCCGGCCAAGGCGATGAAAGGGTGGTGCAAAACCCGGTCGTGCTCCAGTCGGCAGTGGACAAAGATGTCCCGGCTCTGAAAGTGCCCGTTACAATCGAGGCAAAAGTAACTCCGGCGATAGTCTCCGGCCAAGAGGCCACGATGCCGCCAGTGGCACCAGTCAGCGTTCAGCTCCTCGTCCCCTCCCTGCCGGCAAAGATCATTCTCCCTTTAGCCCCGAACTCCTTGAAGCTTACAGCTGAGGGGAATAGGGAATACAATGGTTTTGTCGAATTATTACGGCAGAGGCCACGGGCTAAATTGCTCGTCAAAGGTTTCGTTTCTTCTACCTCAGATTCTCCAGAAAACATCAAACTGTCAGAAGACAGGGCGCAAGCGGTACGAAGAATGCTTGTTGCGAGCGGGATTGCCGCAGAAATGATCCAGGTAAAAGGTATGGGCAACCAGGAACCAATTGCCCCCAACGATACCAGTGATGGCCGGATGAAAAACCGGCGGGTGGAGATTGTTGTGGTCGAGGATGGCCGCTGAAGGTCTCCCAAAGCGGGAGATATCACCTGACAATCTGACAGGGTTGGATCATGATATTCTTTCCCGGTCAGTCCTGAGGACTAGCGAAAGGCGCTGTCAGGTACCTTGCCGAGAAAAACTTTCGTGCAGATCAGGACGTTTCTTGGTGTGTCTCCTGCCTGAATTCGCAGTAAGCCTTCCCTCGTTATAATTTTTCTCAACAATTCCCTTCCGTTGGATTGGTTGTAATAGATGTCGGAGTCAAGGATATCCTTGATGTTTTCTGCCTCAACCTTGTCAATTATTAACTGAACCCCAAGATTAAGAAATGAGTCCTTTATCTGCGGGAGTTCATTCTCCAGGGCGAGCAGACCTTGCTTCGAGGCTAATTCCGATAATTTCTTGAGCTGGAGGATGAGGGGTATGAGGGTTTCTTGATCTTCTAAACTGCATGAGGCCTTAGCGGCGAGTGACAGGTCACGTAGCATAAATCTTCCTATGGGAAGTAGTAATTAGAGCTGCTTTGCTCGGTCAAGGACGGGTTGCTTACCATCAGACAGCGACATGGAATTGAGCTTTGCTATGAAAGCCCGCCTGTGATGCCTTGAAAACGTCCAGATTGAAAGGTATTTTCAATCAATATACCTTTTAACATATCTTACGAACACGGTTTGCGTCAACTCGAACGCAAGAAAAATCTGGGTAATCGAGGTCGGCCGATTTTTTGCGAATGATTATTATTGTCTTGACTGAAAAGTCTCTTGAGGGTTAATGTACGTCGAGGACAACGAACGGAAAGAAGTCACCAGACCCAAGAGTACAGCGGTAGGTGATCATTAAGGTTCTGCAATGAAAGAGGAAAAAAATTTATTGGCAATTGTACAATAAAGCTGAGTTGAGCAGCTTGTCTGCTCAAACGAAACGTATGCCCTTGTGGTATAAAGGTACGTTCAGCGGACGGGTTTTATCAGAAAGCGCGAGGTGTGGGTCCATGACATCGACATTTTTTATGAAAATATTTCGTCTCTATGGTGGTGGATTTCAGCAAATGACCGTTGGCAAAACTCTTTGGAAGATCATTTTTATTAAACTCTTTATTATGTTTGCCGTCTTAAAACTGTTCTTCTTTCCAAATTTCTTAAATTCGCATTTTTCAACAGATCAACAAAAGGCCGACCATGTTTTGCAGCAATTGACTGGTTCGGGGGGAAATAAATAATTACGGAGGATGAGGTAATGGGTGAATTGGACCTGGGCATGGTGAACTGGGCACGAGCACAGTTCATTCTGACGGCGATGTATCATTGGTTGTTTGTCCCAATAACCTTGGGACTATCGTTTCTCTGTGCCTTTTACGAGACGATTTATGTGCGCACCGGCAGAGAGGAATGGAAGAGACTGACCAAATTTTGGATGACCTTGTTCGGCATCAACTTTTCCATTGGCGTGGCCACCGGGATAATCCTGGAATTCGAATTTGGCACCAACTGGTCTAACTATTCCTGGATGGTCGGCGACATTTTTGGCGCTCCGCTGGCAATTGAAGGGATCTTTGCCTTTTTCATCGAGGCGACCTTTTTTGCGGTGATGTTTTTTGGCTGGGAACGTACCTCAAAAGGTTTCCACCTGTTTTCTACCTGGATGGTGGCCATCGGTTCGAATTTATCGGCGCTATGGATCCTTATTGCCAATGGCTGGATGCAGTATCCGGTCGGCATGGCTTTTAATCCGGACAACGCCCGATTCGAGATGCAGAACATCTGGGAAGTCGTTCTCTCTCCGGTGGCGGTGTCGAAATTCACCCATACCACCAGTTCCAGTTTTGTCGTTGGATCGCTCTTTGTCATCGCCGTCTCCTCCTATTATCTGTTGAAAGGCCGCCATGTCGACATGGCCAAGAAGTCGATTATCGTTGCCACGGTATTCGGCCTTTTATCAAGTCTTTTCACTGCGATGACCGGTGATGAGTCGGCCTTTGCCAATGCCCATACCCAACCGATGAAGCTCGCCGCCTACGAGGGCCTGTATAAGGGTTCAAAGGGAGCGGACATTGTAGCCTTTGGTGTTCTCAACAGCGGCAAGAAGGTGGGTGACAACACTGATCCTTTCGCCTTCGAGGTCTCCATCCCCAAGGGTTTGTCACTTCTTGCCAAACGTGACATGAATGCCTTTGTCCCCGGCATTGATGATCTTGTTTACGGCAATAAGCCGGAGGGAATCATGCCGGTGGCTGAGAAAATCGCCAAGGGCAAAGAGGCTATCACTGATCTTGCCGCATATAAGGCAGCCGGCAAGGCCGGCGACGAACAAGCCAAGGCTGCAGCGCTGCAACGGTTCAAGGTGAACCAGGAATACCTCGGTTTTGGCTATCTCAGTTCCCCGGAAGAGGCAGTGCCACCGGTTGCCTCCGTCTACTATTCCTTCCATTTCATGGTGTACGTCGGATCTGGCCTCATTCTCTTCTTCTTGCTGATGCTCTGGGCGGCTATGAAGGACAGGCTCAGTGAAAAGAAGATGTTACTCCGCATCGGTGTGGCTGCCTTCTTTTTCGCATACCTCGCTTCAGAGTTTGGTTGGGCGGTGGCTGAGGTCGGACGGCAGCCATGGGCGATTCAGGACATGTTGCCGGTGAAGATGGCCGCGACCAATATCTCAGCCGGTCATGTGCAGGCAACATTTTTAATTTTCTTCGTCTTGTTTGCCGTGCTGTTGCTCGCGGAAATCAAAATTATGCTCAAGCAGATCAAAATAGGACCGGAGGGCGTGTGATATGATTGGTAAGCTGGATATATTGACACTGCAGCAGATCTGGTGGATCCTCTGCTCGGTAGTAGGATCTCTCTTTCTTTTTCTTACCTTTGTACAGGGAGGGCAAACCTTGCTGTGGCAGGTGGCTAAAGACGACCGGGAAAAATCCTTGATAATCAACTCCCTTGGAAGGAAATGGGAACTGACTTTTACTACCCTGGTGCTTTTTGGCGGGGCCTTGTTCGCCGCCTTCCCAAAATTCTATGCCACCAGTTTCGGTGGGGCATACTGGGTGTGGATGCTCATCCTTTTTACCTTTATTGTGCAGGCAGTCAGTTATGAATATCGCAAGAAGCCCAATAATTTGCTTGGGGCAAAGGTGTACGAGCTGTTTCTATTTATTAATGGTTCGGTAGGAGTTTTGCTCATTGGGGCGGCTGTTGGGACGTTTTTTACCGGTTCAAACTTTACTTTGAATGCCTTCAATCAGGTGACCTGGACCAATCCCCTCCGGGGACTTGAGGCGGCCTTCTCCCTCTTCAACCTTTCCCTCGGATTGTTCCTGGTCTTCAACGCTCGGGTGCTAGGGGCAATGTACCTGGTGAACAATATTGATTTTAACGGGGTGCCGGAACTTGAGGCGCGGATCAGAAAGTCCTGTCTCACGAGCTTTCTCCTGGCCCTGCCGTTTCTGTTGTACGTGGTGGTGAGCCTTCTGCTTATCGACGGTTTTGCCGTCGATAAGGCCGGTGTGGTCAGCATGTCCGCCCATAAATACCTCAATAACCTGTTGGCGATGCCTCTTGTACTTGGCCTGCTGCTCATCGGACTGGTCCTGGTCATCCTTGGGGTGACTCGCACCAGTTTGGCCAAGTCCACCACCGGCATCTGGTTCGGTGGGCTGGGCACCGTGCTGGTTGGCTTGGCGGTCTTTTTTACCGCAGGGTTTAACGGCACACCGTTTTATCCGTCAAAGGTAGATCTGCAGTCGAGTCTTACCATCTATAATGCTTCATCAAGCCATTATACCCTGACGGCTATGACCTATGTGGCAATTGCCATCCCCGGCGTACTCGCCTATGTTGCCTATGTATGGCGGCAGATGGATTCAAGGAGAATAGACAGTCGGGATCTCGCCGATAAGAAGGCATACTAATTGAAATCTTATTCGATTATTAAGGAGAGTTGATTATGACCGGAATATTATTGATCGGCTGGGTTGTGTTAATCGCCGTTTCCTACAAGGCGGCTGTAGCAGTGCTCACCAAAACGAATAATTTGTAGAAGCAATCCGGGTTTCCCCCGTTTGAGCCCTGGCAGAAGAGACGCAGTGTCTTTTCAGCCGGGGCTTTTTTATTACCGCTCTCTCGCCTGTCTCAAAAAAGCAGACTACCGGCCCACCAAAGGAGCTGGAGGCTAAGGAAGGCGTACAGGCCGGCGATTACATCATCCATCATGATTCCAATACCGCCGTTGATTTTGGTATCAAACCAGCAAACCGGAAAGGGTTTGTATATATCGAAGAATCGAAAGAACAGAAAACCAATGGCCCAGGCCAAGGGATGTGGGGGGGCGGCGAGCAGGGTGACGAACATTCCGAGAAATTCGTCGATAACAATGCAACCCGCGTCAGGTTCGTCGAGGATCTTTTCGGCAGAGCCGGAGACAAAGAAACCAAGGACAAAGAAGGCGCCGAGAAAAAATCCATATACTGGCAGGGACAGGTCTTTTATCAGCAGCCAGGGCAAAAAGGCGGCAAGTGATCCGAAGGTTCCCGGTGCCTTGCCGATTTTCCCGGCATACAGGCCAGTGGCTAGGGCGATAATGAGCTGGTTCATGGTGATGTTGCCATGGCACAGCGCACTGCATGGTACACTTCCGCAAGAGGAAGCCCATGGCGCAATGCCACTTGGCGGCACTCCTCGTATTCCGGATGGACGATAGGGCCTTCCGGGGTCTGTACTCTTTTGGCCTGCAATTCTCCCCATTTGGTTGAGACGGTAACGGTCTCTCGGGGCAGGGTTCGCCTTTCCTCACGCCGAAAACGCAGGCCGATAGCGGTGGTATGGATGAGGATTGCTTCTTTCAGGGGGTGGGCGCAGGCCGGAGGGCTGATGACCTGGAGGGTGAAGCCCGGCCGCCCCTTTTTCATGTGCACCGGGGTAAGGGTTATATCGAGCGCGCCTTTGGCAAAGAGCAGTTCGGTGAGGTGGGGGAAGCCCTCCGGACTCCAGTCATCAAGATTAGTCTCGATGACCTCCACCACCTGACTTTCATGGCTAGTTACGTCCTTGCCGATGATCAGTCGCAACAGGTTCGGCTGGCCATTGGTGAGCGTTCGGCTGCCGGCGCCGTAGCCCGTGGCGGTGATGGTTAGCGGCGGCAGTGTGCCGAAGTCGTCGGCCAGCGAGGCTATCAGGGCGGCTCCCGTCGGCGTCACCAGCTCCTGGCGGAGATCGACGCCATAGGTTGGAATGCCCTTCAGCAGTTCGCAGACCGCCGGGGCGGGCAGGGGAAGACGGCCATGGGCGCAGTCAATAAAACCGTGGCCGGATGGCAGGGGCGAGGAGACCAGCCGCTGAATACCCAGATACTCCAGGCCTAAAACACTGCCGACGATATCGACTATGGTGTCCAGGGCACCCACCTCGTGAAAATGGACTTGCTCCACGGCGATGTTGTGGACCTTTGCCTCGGCCTCGGCCAGAGCCTGAAATACCGCCTTGGCCCTGTTGATGACCGGTTCGGCAAGATCGCTTTCAGCAAGGATGGCAAGGATTGCCGGGAGGGTGCGAAGTTCCTGGTGCCGGTCACTGTTTATCTGCACCCGGACGCAGGCCATCGACTGGATGGTTGTGTCGTAAATTTGCAGATCGAGTCCGTTTATAGGTAGCTTGGCGATTTCATTGGTCAGGACTTGCCGGTCAAAGCCGGCATGAATAAGGGCGCCGAGGAGCATATCGCCGCTGATCCCGGAGAAGCAATCGGCATAGGCAATGGGCGAAGAAGTCGAGAATGTCACGGCCGGCCCTTGTTTCTAAATTATCGGCCAAAAACGACGCCGAGGTCGAGAGAATGGCCGCAGCAGAAGGCCTCGGCGGTCATTCGTTTTTTACCCTCTGGTTGGAGTTCGTGGATGAGGAGGGCGTTTTTGCCGCAGGCGACGAGAATGCCCCGTCGATCGGCCTGCAGGACGGTGCCGGGTTGGGAGCTATTGTCCCTGTAAACCACCTCTGGGCAAAAAAGTCGCAAACGGTGCTCTCCGACAAAGCAAAAGGCCGATGGCCAGGGATCGAGGCCGCGAATGAGGGATTCGATTTCTTTGGCACTCTTTGTCCAGTCGATACGGCCATCGTCCTTGTTTAGCATCGGGGCCATGGTCGCCTGGCTGTGATCTTGGGGGATAGGCACGATGGTGCCGTTTTTCAGGCCTTTGATTGCCTTAAGCAAGGTCTCCCCCCCGAGAGGTGCCAGCTTTTCCATGAGGCTTCCGGCGGTTTCCCGGGGATCGATGGCGATTTTCGCCTTGAGTAGCATATCACCCGTGTCCATGCCCTCGTTCATCTGGATAATGGTCACACCGGACTCGCTTTCGCTTCGGATAACCGCCCATTGGATCGGTGCCGCTCCCCGGTATTTTGGGAGGAGAGAGCCGTGGACATTGATGCAGCCCATGGGGGCAAGCTGCAGGATGCTGGGCGGCAGGATCCGGCCATAGGCGGCAACAACAATAAGGTCCGGTTGGTAGCTCTGCAGACCGTTGCGAAATTCCTCGGTTTTTATCTTTTCCGGCTGGAGCACCGGAATGCCGGCTGCCTCGGCAACCATTTTGACCGGTGTTGGGCTGACCTTTTTGCCCCGTCCTTTAGCCCGGTCCGGTTGACTTACCACCGCTACCACCTGATCCGGACCGGTGAGCAGGGCCCGGAGAGTTGCCGCGGCAAACTCCGGTGTTCCCATGAAGATGATGCGCAGCGGCTCTATGGTCATGAAAACTCCTGGCCGTCGGCCAGCCATTTTTTTACTTTCCTTTTGTATAAACTCCTTTTCAGGGGGCTCAGATGATCGATGAAAAGGACGCCGTTGAGATGGTCGATTTCGTGCTGCAGGACCACGGCGAAACGGTCTTCCGTCGTCAGTTCCTGGGGTTGTCCATGGAGATCCTGGTAGGACACGGTGATCTTCTTGAACCTCTTGACGCTTGCAGTGAGGTCAAGAACGCTCAGGCAGCCCTCCTCATCTACCTGGCTGCCTTCGTGGGCAACGATCTCTGGGTTGATCAGCGGCATATATTCAGGTTCACCTTCTTTGTCCTTGGTGGTGTCGACCACAATCAATTTGAGGGCTCGGCCGATCTGCGGAGCGGCAAGTCCGATGCCCGGGGCATCGTACATGGTTTCAGCCATATCCCTGACCAGTTCTGCCAGCTTGTCGTCAAAGACGGAGATTTTTGCAGTTTCTTGCCGCAAGACCGGCTCCGGGTATTTGTATATTTTATGAATGCTCATGGAATAATTCTCTTTTCGGTGATTGGACAGGGGGCCAGGCCCCGCTGGACTTCGGCAATGTACCACAAGGTTTTTCTTTTCGCCATGATTTGCAAGATAAGCATCAATGCCGGAAATTGGCAGGGGGTGTTGGGATGGGAATAGCTGAAAAGGCCAGAACCCAGCGGCACATCGATCCCTGGAAGTTAAGGCCTGAATAAATCTTGACTTATGGGGTGAAGTGTTGTGTCATTGGGGCGTTGCGCGCCACCGAAAACCGGGAGAGATGCTGGTCGTCGGCAATATCCCTGGCCGCAGGAAGGCTTATTCAAACACCGCAGAGGCCGGTACCAGTATGGACATTCTTTTTCCAGTAATTGGCTATTTCTTGGGGGCCATTCCCTTTGGCTTGGTTATCGGCAAGTTGGTTGGTGCCGATGTACGGAAGTCGGGGAGTTGCAATATCGGAGCCACCAATGTCAGCAGGGTTCTCGGCAAAAAATTCGGTGCCCTTACCCTGGTGTGCGATGCATTGAAGGGCTTTGTGCCGATGTGGCTGGCTGGGTATTTTCTTCCCGACACCGCTGGCAGGGAACTGGTCATCACCATAACCGGTGTCATGAGTGTCGTCGGCCACATGTTCCCGGTATATTTGCGTTTTCGTGGCGGAAAGGGTGTCGCAACCGGGTTGGGTGTCTTCTTGTTTCTCTCGCCTCCGGCAGTTGGAATAAGCCTGGCGATCTTTGTTGCCGTCGTGGCCCTGACCAAATTTGTCTCGGTCGGTTCACTCCTGGTCTCCGCCTTGATTCCCCTCTGGTTGTATCTGCTTGGATCTTCGACAACGGTAATTATCGCTGCGGCGGTTATTGCCACTTTGATCTGGATTAAGCACCACGAAAACATCACCAGACTCCTGCATGGTCAGGAGAAGCCTTGGAAAAAGGCAAATCCATGACGGGGCGGGATCCTGCGCCGTTCAGCTGCATTCTTACCTCTCCATTCAATTGATCGTCACGCTTGCGGAACGCTGTTGTGTCTCAATGAGGTGTGGTGATCAGAGTGCCGCGTTCTTTTTCGTCAGGTCGGCAAGAAGCGTCTCAGCCTCGTCCATGGTCTTGGCGTACATCGGTTGGTAGCAGTTTATCATCTTGGTTAACTTGGACATCTGCTGGAAGATGATCTTGGCCCTCCCCACGACGCGGACAACCGGTCCGACCTGCTTCTCGTTGAGATAGGAGGTGATTTTCTTGAAAGTTTCGATGGTACTGAGATGGGCGATTCGCGATTCTGTGAGATTGTTGATGACCGAGAAGCCAGGTTTAAGGTCAGAGACACAAAATCGAATATCGGTATAAATCCGTTCCGCGTCCTTTTTAGCAATATTCCCCCGGAGAGTTATGAGCAGCCGGTTGCGTTTAATGTCGGCGGTGACTGTCGACAGACACTTGTCCTTTCCCATAATGCCGGAATACGTGGTTGAGGTTGGGGTGGAAAGGGTGTTATTCCTTGAGGATAGCGCCGATAAGCTCTTCGCGTTTCTGCGGCGATAGATACGGGGTCATGCGTATCTCTAGGATTTTTGCCTGCCGGTTTTTGCGGTGCTTGGCCGCCTCCTCGATAATAGTGCTGAGATCTTCGATATTACAGGGTTTTGTGAGGTAATTATAGGCGCCCAACTTGATTGCCTCAACCGCTGTGGTCACCGTGCTCCGGCCTGTGAGCATGAGGATCTCAACCAATGGCCGCCTTTTTTTCATAATTTTCAAGACTTCCAGCCCGTCCATTCCCGGCATGGCCAGATCAAGAACGACAACATCGATTCCCTCGTTGTGATCGAGGGTTGTAAGGCCCGCCTCGCCATCGGCAGCGGTGCAAACGGTAAAGCCTCTTTTGTCGAGGCGTAAGCCGAGGATTTCAGTGAAGGACTGGTCGTCGTCTATGACAAGAACAGTTGTTGGTTCCATGAGTTTTTTATACGTTTCTGCAGATATGCTAGTCTACTCACCTTTAATCAACAACTGATTGATCGGAATACTTGCCGGTTATTCCGACGTAACAAGCGCGAATTGCGGCAATGTCTTTTTCGGCGTCACCGGTGGGCAGAAAGGTCGATAGAAAGCCACCGGCCTTGCGCCGGTAATCGAGAAAAGCCAGGGCAATCGGGATATTGGCGCCGAGGGCGATATAGTAGAAGCCTGTCTTCCATTTTGTCACTTTGGCCCTTGTGCCTTCCGGTGGGACGGCGATGATCAGGCGGTCGCTTGCATTGAAGGCGGCAATGGTTTCGGCCACTACATTGTTTCGAGATTCCCTGTTTATTGGGATTCCGCCCAGCCAGCGCATCACCGGGCCGCGCCATCCGGAAAACAAGGAATCCTTGCCCATCCAGTGCATTTCAAACCGGTATACAAAGGCCATTGCCAGGGACAGGGGGAAGTCCCAGTTACTGGTATGGGGAGCGGCGATAAGCACGTATTTCGGCGCAGTGGGAGGGGTGCCTTCGATTTTCCAGCCGCGCACAGCGAGGCAGAATTTGCATAAGGCTGAAACGATCGGCTGCAGCACCGGGGTGCTGTACATTGTCTTTGCCACAAAAAGAATCCAGGTAGAAGAAATGGTTGTATCGCAACGGCAGAGGTTTTATTTGAGCAGGTAAGCTGCTCAGCCCTATGTCGGTGGCGAATTGCTTACTGCAAGGTGCTGGTTATCTTGTCAACAGCCTTTCTGTTGAGGGTTTCTGCGCAATAGGTCGCCCCTTTACTTGAGCCGACACCGTCTCGCCATTCCGCCAGGGTACCCCCCTTTTCATCAAGCAGCTTGTAGCGCAGATCAAGTGAAGCGGCGCCGGCACCGAAACCGACCAGGGCTCTGGCAGCGCGATTGCCGGCGTTGAAACGCTCCACCTCGGCAATCAGCAGTTTGCCCATATCGGCTTTATATTCGTGCATATTTTTGATCAGAACAGCACGAAAACCAGCCTTGTTGAGATTTTTGATAAGGTCGCGGTCCATCCAGGCTACTGTGTTGCCCAGTTCTCTCGTCTGGTCGGCAGTGAGTCCGGACATTTCGCCATCGAGGGTCAGGACTGCGATGTCCCGGACGACCGGTGGATTATTGGTGGTGGTGTTTTTTTTCTGACCACAGCCGGCGATGCATCCAAGCAGGAAAAAAATCGCGAGGAAGAGGGATGTTGCTTTTCTCATGTCGAACTCGTTCGGTAAAGGGGGATTGAATCCTCCGGTGATGCGGAGGTGAATGTTGCCGTTTGCCCAAAGCCTCAGCCAGGGCGCCTGAGAAATGGTTGTTATGTATTGCCAAGATCTTTTCGTGCCTTTTTCTGGATGGCGAGGTAGAGATTCTCGACCTTTTTTCTCGCCCAGGGGGTTTTACGTAAAAAGGTCAGGCTGGACTTGACCGAGGGATCGGTTGTGAAGCATCGTATGGCAATGCGCTTTCCAAGTTCTTCCCATCCATAGTATTCAAACAGGCTATTGATAATCCGTTCAAGAGTCAATCCCTGCAAAGGGGTTTTGCTGTTTTCTTTGTTCATAAGGTGGATTGACAAGCCGTGTCTGGCGGGTTTCAACGGAATAAAGTATCGCCGTCAGGGGATGTTACGGCCACCACTGGAGAACTGTCTGTTTGGTGCCGGGGTGAAGAAGATGCAGCATTATACAAAAATAGCCGGTAAAGTCATGATGATTTCTTCACAGCCTTTTTCTTCTCCTAGAATAAATGCGCAAAAGTAAGGAAAAATTATGAGAAAGCTAACGGCATCACCGGTGATCGTTGGAGTGCCACGATCCGGAACAACCTTATTGAGATTGATGCTGGACGCGCATCCGGAACTGGCGATCCCCCCCGAAACCGGTTTCCTGCTGCACCCTGGAACTTTCGAGGCATGCGTTTCGCCGGCAGAGATAGCCAGGAAAATAATGGACTTTCCCAGTGGTGCACCAGCTTGGGGAGATTATGGAATCTCGGAAGAGGTCTTTATGGGAGAGATTGCTCGCCTCCCGACATCGGCTGGTTTGGCAGAGGTGTTGCGGTTATTTTACCGTTTGTATGCCGACCGATTTGCCAAGCCGCGCTGGGGGGAGAAAACGCCCATGTATCTGCAACGGATGCAAGCCATCCATGCCATCCTGCCGGAAACACGTTTTATTCATATCATCAGAGACGGCCGGGATGTGGCACTGTCCTGGCGGCAGATGTGGTTCGCCCCCAGCCGGGATACTCTGGAACTTGTGCAGCGCTGGGTAAAGTTGGTCGGCGAAGCACGAGTACAATCACAAGGATTACCCTGCCTTGAGATACGGTATGAGGAGCTGCTCACTGATACTGAAAAAATCTTACGAAACATCTGCCGGTTCCTTGAGCTTGATTTCTCCCCCGAGATGCTGGAGTACCACCAAAATGCCGCATCCCGGCTCAGTGAGCATCGTGCTCGATATTCGAGCGACGGAACGCTCGTGGTGTCTCAAAGTCAACGGCTCCATCAACAGAGAAAGACCATGAGCCCGCCCGACGTAACAATGATCGACCGATGGAAGACGGAGATGTCTCAACAGGAAAAGGATGCATGTCTGAAGATCATGGGTGATCTCGCTCAGCCCATAAAGGAACCTTATTATACCGAGGAGGCATAGTTTTTTTCATAGCAGATAAGTTGCTCAGCTCCGTTTTAATCCTGGAAATGCTTGCCTTTCGAGCCGTAACGATTGCGACGAGTCTCGGCAAAAAAAATTGCGAAGTTTTCCCTAAACGGGTAGCTTAGGCGGCAAAATATCAGTGCTGCTCAGTTCTTGCTCCCCTTCATCCTCTCCAGGTAATGGTGGCTCATTTCGTGAGGTATTCCCCTCTGAGATAACAACGTTTCAATGCCCATATCAGACACCATCGCCAAATCAGTTTCCCCAGTGATCGTCAGTTGTCAAGGGGTCAGCAAGTGCTATTACAGCTACCATCGTCCGATGGATCGTTGGTGGGAGGGTTTGAATGCTTTGTTGGCACGTTGCATCGGCCTTCAAAAGCAGCATCGTCATACCGGTTTTTGGGCGCTGAGGGATGTCTCTCTTGAGATGTATAAAGGTGAGGCAGTCGGTATTGTTGGTCGGAATGGGTCGGGGAAATCGACACTCCTGCAACTTATCGTGGGCATCCTGAGTCCAAGCGAGGGGCAGATTAATGTCAGCGGCCGGGTTTCAGCGATGCTGGAGTTGGGTGCGGGATTTCACCCGGAATTCACTGGTGTCGAGAATGTCCGCATCAATGCCGCACTGCTCGGCCTGTCGCCGGCAACGATTGAAGAACGGCTGGCGTCGATCCTTGATTTTTCAGAGATCGGTGACTATGCCTTTATGCCGGTAAAAACCTATTCCTCGGGAATGTACGTCCGGCTTGCCTTTTCGGTGATGATTCATTCCTCCACCGATCTTCTGGTCATTGACGAGGCCCTTTCGGTCGGAGATGCTGCCTTTCAGGCAAAATGCATGAAGTGGATGCACGATTTCCAAAATGCCGGTGGCAGCCTACTTTTTGTCAGCCATGATGTTGCTGCCGTTCGTGCCCTGTGCAGTCGGGCAGTTTATCTGGAAAGTGGCAGGGTAAAAGAGATGGGGGCTGTCGGAGCAGTCACCGACCATTATTTGCGCGATATCCACCAACACAACAACGCTGCCTTCGCCGTGACCATTGTTCCTGAAGTTGAGCAAGGCGCTGCGCAGGGAGGTGCAGTTGCTCCTTCCCTAGATTTTACTGAACGTTGCCGCATATTTGAGGAAAAATGGGCGCAATATCGACAGGGAACGGGTGATGCGCGGATTCGTCTAGTGGAGATGCTTGACCAACGGGGGCAAGCCCTGGAAGTAGTGGAATTTAACGATCAAGTGGTGATCAGGATATATGTTGAATGCATCCAGCCCTGCTCCGCTTCTATCAATTACAAGCTCCGCGACAAAAATATGACGGCTGTGGTTGGCGCCGATTTTCTTATTGCCGAGCAACCGCTCCTGGCCATGTCGCGCGGCAAGATGTACATGGCAGAATATCGAACGCGGTTGTCGATTCGCCCGGGGAATTATACCCTCCGCCTGTCGGTGACCCACCCCATAAACAACCACGAGCAGGCAGTATTTATAGATATAGTCGAGGTGGCTCTGCCATTTAAACTGTTGCCGTCACCTCTCGGCTGGATCTATACTCAGGCCTATTTGCCAAACACGGTGCAGGTGAGTGAGATTTCTCCGGACCGTAAGTTGAATGACAATGAGCTAAGGAATTAATGATGTCTACACTTCTTGAACGTTTTCCCGGTGTCCACTTCTACAATCCCGCACTGACCGAGGTGCAGGACAACGTCCGTATCGGCAAGGGTACGCGGGTTGGGTCATTCACCCTTATTCACCAAGGGGCGGTAATCGGCGAAGATGTCACCATCGGTTCGCACTGCAATATCTGTGATTGCACCATCGGCGATCGTGCCTCCATTCAAACCGCCTGTCATATTACCCGGGGCGTGGTGATTGAGGATGAGGTGTTTATTGGCCCCGGAGTAGTCACCTTAAACGATAAGCTGCGCGGCGAGTCAATGGCCTTCCCGCGTATCTGCAAGGGAGCGAAGGTCGGCGGTGGCAGCGTCATTTTGCCGGGAGTGACCATTGGCGCTAGAGCGCTGGTCGGGGCCGGCAGCGTCGTCAACCGGGACGTGCAGGAAGGGGCGATAGTTGTCGGCAATCCCGCCCGTTTGATGGCCGGACGGTAGGCAGTTATGGATGGTATTATTGTCAATCTGGCGCCAACCGGGATGGTGCCCACCAAGGCGATGAATCCGCATCTGCCGGTTTCCGCCGAGGAAATCGTCGAGGATGCCAAACGCTGTCTCGCTCTCGGCGTGTCCATCGTCCACCTGCATGCGCGTGACGAGCTGGGGCAACCGACATATCGCAAGGAAGTTTATGGCCAGATAATTGCCGGTATCCGCGAGGCATATCCAGAGGCGATCATCTGTGTGTCGCTCAGCGGCCGCCATTTCAACGGATTTGAGGAACGGGCCGATCCCTTGCTGCTTACCGGCGATCTCAAGCCCGACATGGCCAGTCTCACCCTCGGCTCGATGAACTTCAGCCGCACCGCAAGCGTCAATAGTCCGGAGACGAACCAGCGGCTTATTGCCCGGATGGCCGAGGCGGGGGTCAAACCCGAGCTGGAGGTATTTGATTCCGGGATGGTAAATTATGCCCGCTATCTTGCCGACCGTGGCCTGATTCAGCCGCCCTTTTATTTCAATTTTCTCCTGGGAAACGTTGCCACGGCCCAGGCCAAGCCCCTGCATCTTGGGATGCTGATGGCCGAGTTGCCGGCCAATTCCTTGTGGTGTGGCGGCGGTATCGGCGCCGACCAGCTCGCCATGAATACCATGGGGATGTTGTATGGCAATGGGGCGCGCGTCGGCCTGGAGGATTACCTCTGGCTTGATAAAGAGAGAAAACACTTGGCCAGTAATGTCGATATGGTGCAGCGTGTCGTAAAGCTTGCAGAACTGATGGGTAAAAAAATTGCGACGCCGCGGGAAGTGCGCCGGGCGCTGGGATTGGATTCGCATGTCTGACGCCATTCCTTGCGGCCTGCATATTCTTATCACCAATAACACCCTTGGCGCCAGGGCGGGATCTGAGGTCTATGCCCGTGACCTGGCCATTGAACTGATGAAGCGTGGGCACCATCCGGTGGTTTACAGCACGGTGCTTGGTGAAGTTGCCGAGGATCTGCGCCGGGCGACGGTTCCGGTTGTCGATGATCTGCATGCCCTGGGCACTACTCCTGATATCATCCATGGTCAGCACCATCTGGAGACGATGACGGCCGCCCTGCATTTCCCTCGCACTCCGGTTATTTCGATATGCCATGGCTGGTTGCCGTGGGAGGAACTTCCCCCCTTATTTCCTTCTATTCTGCGCTATGTGGCGGTAGATGACCTCTGTAAGGAGCGCCTTTTGACAACAAAGGGAGTGCCTCCGGAACGTGTCGAGGTTTTGTATAACTTTGTCGATACGGATCGGTTTCAGTTGCGCCCACCTCTGCCGGCAAGGCCGCAATCTGCCCTAATCTTCAGCAACTATGCCGGTGCGTCAATGGTTGCTACCCTTGAATCGGCATGCCGGAAATTCGGAATTACCCGTATTGATGTCGCCGGTATCGGCATGGGCAAGGCCCTGACCGCCCCTGAAGAAGTGCTTGGCGACTACGATGTTGTTTTCGCCAAGGCGAAATGCGCCATAGAAGCCAGCGCTTCAGGGTGCGCCCTCATCGTTGCCGATTTTGCCGGTTTGGGCGGTATGGTGACGACTGAGAATGTCGAGTCACTCCGCCGGTTAAACTTCGGTGTTCGGACAATGCAACGGGCGGGTGTAAGCGAGGAATCCGTTATAGTTGAATTGCAACGCTACAATGCCGAGGATGCGAGGCAAGTAAGCCTCCTTGTCCGCGACAAGGCGTCGATGACCAAGGCAGTTGATCGATGGGACCAACTTTACAGAGAGGTGTTGGCCGACTGGCTGACCCTTGCCGGTGGCGATCAGCAGGCATTTGCTCATAACCAGTTGCGGGCCGCCGCCGGGTATCTCAGCCTCTTGGCGCCAAGTCTCAAGACGCGATACGACGGTTTTGCCCGCGCCGATCACACAGAGAGAATTGTCGCGGAAAAGGAGGCGCTTCTTGCCCTGGTTGAGGCAAGGGCAAGTGCCGCCGAGGGTCGTGCTGCGGAGACAGAGGCGCAGATTCGAACCAACAATGAAACTGCTCGACAACTCGCCAACGAACTCCAGCAGATTTACACTTCCCGGGCATGGAAGCTCGTCACCCGATACCGGATATTCAAGTCGGGGATTGCTAACTGCAGGAGGGCAATTGCCGGGAAAAAACTGTAAGATTATTTCCTCGCCATATCATCGATCTGGCCGTTTTAACAGCCGATATCCTGCGAAAAACTCAAATCCCCAAGCTCATTATTCACGCCATCTTCACGTGGAGGTCTTCATATGGTCTTTCGTTCCCTGTTTAAAAGCTGCACACTGGTTTTAGGTATCTGCCTGGTGGTTTTTCCGTCTTCAGCAAGAAGCGAGGCAACTAATGTACTTTCACTCCTCGAAGGCTGTCTGCCGGTCACCATCCCGGCGACGTATGATGGTTGGGAGGCCTATAATCTGCTGGACGATAGCCTGGCATCCGGTTGGGCCAATGCAACCGGCAAGACCCTGAACAACGTCTTCGTTTTTGAGATGGCCGCCGGTGCGACTCTTGATTCTTTCGAATTTGATACTGCCGCAGCGGATGCAGAGGGTGCGGCAGCAAAGGACATTCTGGTCGAGATCTCGGCGCAGTCGGCATCTGGGGGCTTTGCCAAGGTATTGCAGGTAACTCTTGCCAACACGACCGATGGGCAAAAATTCAAAGTCGAAAAAGCACTCTCCGGCCAATGGGTGCGCCTGACCATCAAGAACAACTACGGCAATACCGAGTATACCGAAATGTTCGGTTTTCGCGGCTACGGCAACCGGCCGGATCCAGGGAAATCCCCTGAAATGTCCGGGACATATTCAACAAACTATGCGGATTTTCATGTCCGCCAGCAGGGTACTGCCTTGGCCGGATGTTACGAATACAACGATGGCTTACTGGATGGAGCGATCGAGGGCCGGGTCATGAAAATCACCTGGCAGGAAGGTCCGGAAAGCAAAGGACCGGCGATAATGGTTTTTTCCAAAGAAGGAAACTCCTTTAAGGGTTTCTGGTGGCGTGACAAGGCCGAGGGCAACCCTGCTGGTACCTGGGACGGCACCAAAAAATCGACTACGGTCGGCAGCTGCCCGCACTGGTCCGGTTCCCTGAAAGGTGAGTTGCAGAAAAAGCTCAAGGCCAATGGCCGGGCGAGCATCTATGGAATCCGTTTTGCCCTGGACTCTGCTGTCATTCAGGCTCCATCCTATCCGATTCTCACGGAAATCGTCGATGTCCTGAAAGCCGATACCTCCCTTCGCCTTACCATTGAAGGACATACCGACGCCCTCGGCGCGGCCGGGCATAATCAGACACTTTCCGAACAACGGGCAGCATCAGTCAAGGCCTACCTGGTTGACAAGGGTGTGGCGGGCGACCGTTTGGCAACCATGGGTTTTGGGCCCAGCAAACCGGTGGCCGGTAATGACAATGAGCTTGGTCGCGCCCAGAACAGAAGGGTCGAGCTTGTCCGCCAGTAGGCGCTTCTTCTAGCAGGAGCCGGCTGGAATTTGAGGGGATATCGGATCAACCTCCACTCGGATAGATTAGACGTGCTCATTGTCCGCAGCCGGTGCTTTGGCTGCGCACTCCCTGCACAAGCAGGCCTTATGGCGCAGGTTTTCCGGAACGAGGGCGAGTGATTCCGGGTCTATTTGCGTGTGCTGACACCAGCAATCAATGTCAAGGCGGCCGGATTTGGCTGCGGCACAATCATTCGGTTTGCCGCAGAGCGGGCAGGTGTGATTTGGCAGTGCTTTCATCGTTTAGTTAAAACTCCTTAGAAGAAACGCAAATTTACCGAGAACCAGCCCTCTCGGCGGTGCATACTGCCTTCCTAGCATATCTGGCAACGGAAACAGGTGCGGTATCCGCCTGTTTCCCGCTTATTTTGTAAACAGCTTGATGTTCCGGTCGATCAATTCCCGGTGGAAACCAACATGGTTGATGAAATGTTGCAGAGCCTCCTCCAGGTTAAAGCTCTTGCCGCCGGGAAGGTTGTACAGGTACTTCGACCAGTCGGACTGAGCGATATGCCGCAGATGCGAGGCCATGAAAGTCCTCACTGCCTTGATGGTGTTTATAGCAAGCGGCAGTTCCGAGGCTTGATACTCCAGGACGGATGTCCAGGTACCATCGAAGGAGAGAACGGTTGTTCCGGGGGCGACAATCCCCCAACGATATCTGTGAAAGTTGGCAACATCAAAGTCAACGCAGTGAACGACTTGCTCGATGATCGACCAGGCATCACTGTTTGGTCTGAAAAGAAGCATATCCCTTTCGAGGGTGAGCGTGTCATCAAATGCAGAAGAAAGGTTTTCGAATTGTTCAATGAGTGCCAGTTTGCCTTCGGTATTCATGAGGGACCTCCAGTGACCAAGCCTGATTGATGAAAATAATTGCCGGTACCAATCGCCTCTTCGTCAGTTTGTTGCCTGCGGCAAGAGCCACAGTGGGTTACGGTTTCAACTGGCGGAGGTTTTGTTGTAACCACTGCTGGAACTGACTCTTACTCATGGCCCCGGATACTCTTGTCACTTCGCGCCCTTGGTGGAATAGGGCCAGGGTCGGTATTGAGCGGATCTGGTAGCGTGAGGCTGTTTGTTGATTAGCCTCTGTATCCAGTTTGATAAAACAGGCCTGGGTTTCCATCTCGGCGGCAATTTCACTGAAAACCGGGGCGAATTGCCGGCAAGGCCCGCACCAGGGTGCCCAGAAATCAACTACGACGGGCAAATCACTTTTGTCGATAAAACGTTGAAAGCTGCTGTCATGAGCCGCGATGGGTTTTCCGGCAAGCAGCCTGTCGCGGCATTTGCCGCAAATAGGCTGATCGACAAGCTTTTGTGCAGGCACGCGGTTGACAACTCCACAATGCGGGCAAACGACCTGGAGAGGATTTGAGGCAGTCATCGGCAACTCTCGTTTTGAATCTTTGGCCTGGCAAGGGGACAATTGCCCTGAGGCCGGTTGTAACTCTTACCAAAGGTATATTTCATTGGGCTGTTCAAGCCTAAGGTGGCGCCCTCTACTGCACATGTAATTCAATCGTTCCATCGATGGATTTTCCGGCAATAGAATATTCCTTGTGATCATTGCCGTTTAGCGTGACATAGACGGTATGCTTGCCGGGCCGGAGCCTGGGAATGTGAAACCATTCGGAATAGGCCCTGCCGATGAGAACATGATCGACATACACATGGGCGTGTCCCTGGCCAAATTTTGCTTCCTTGCTGGTCATATCAGGGGAAAATTCAAAGCCTGTGGTGATCAGGTGGAGATTGAAGTTTCCCTTCTTCATCATGTCTTCTTTGGCTTCGATTTTAAGGGTTGGTGCAACCTGCTGTGCAGGGACATCGGCAGTTTTATGGGTATGGGCCATAAGGCCTTTGATGTCAAGAGGATAGGTGCTCATTGCCGACGAGTCACTGAACACACTCGTGAACATGTTCAAATAGAGAAGTGCCAAGCAAATACCAACGACGATGCTAATCATGCAAAAAATGCAGTGACTCCATACCTTATTCATTAATACCCCCTCTGCTTGCTCTTTACTTGCGAGTTCTCGTGGTGCGGTTGCTTGTTGGTACTATGTTTACCCAAAATGAAATGTCAATAAGTCAGGTTTGATCCTTTACCAATCATTCTATTGGGTAAGATTTCCCCTTCAATCAAACGCAGTCTTGTCGCCCAGCGTCCCCTGCACCGCATGGTCAGTCCAGACATTCAAATCGCTGTTCATTTACTTCTACCCCCCACTGAGAGCCGCGCTGCTGAAGGGTTTGGCGAAAACCAAACTTCTCATAAAGGTGCCTTGCAGCACCAAGGCCTGCAAAAGTCCACAGATATACCCGGTGGTAGTTCTGCGACTGACAGAATTCCATCGCTGAAGTCAGCAGGGCGGTGCCAACGCCTGTTCCTCGTATTGTGTCGGAAGCTATGAACCAGCGAAGATGCGCTCCGTCCTGCTCGGCGTGGGAACCATCGATTGCAATTGCCCCCTCAATATTGCCGTCCTGCAGTGCGAGCCAAAGGCCGTCGCGCTCGCCGTTATATCGCTTGCAGAACTCGGAAAGCTCGCGCGCTACCTTGGTCTCAAAGGGCAGGCCAAATCCAACGAGTTTGCTGTAGTAAGAAGCGTGAAGTTCAACGATCCTGCCGATGGAACCGGGTATGTAGCCTTTGTGAATTGTCAGGGTCATGATGAGGTATGAATAGATAGATGTTCAACTGATGTCTGTGATTTTTGAGATTGCCCCATCGTGGAACTCGAACTCCGAGCGACCGGTGAGATTCAGGACTTGCCCGCTCTTTAAGCCGTTCGGAAGATCGCTGGCGACGACTGCTCGAAATACAATGGCAACCTGTGCCCTGGACCCTTCGCACTGAAAGGACTCAATAACCTGCTGCCTCTCGGTGAACAGTGATAACGATTGCTGGGCAAGGGCTCTGAGTTCAGAAATACCCGTGGTGCTTGCGTTCACCATGCCTGCCGAAATATTCTTGAACTCAACATCCGGATGAACAGTCAAGAGCATTTCGTCGACATCCATTCGGTTATATGCCGCAATGTATCTCTCAACGAGCGTTTTCATTTCATCGGGAGTCAATTGTCACCTCCGTGTTCTGTTGCTTATACCGCAAGGGCATAATTTTCGTTTGAGTAGACAAGCTGCTCTATTCAGCTGTTTAGTATGGCGGCGGGCTTTTTTGAATATTGTAATGGGAGATCCCAGCGTTTTGGGTAAAGTGTCTATGTCGTTTCTGTAAGATGTCCCCACATTTTTAAAGAGCATTTCGTCGACACTCATGCGGTTGGATGCCTCAATTGGTTCATGAGAGTTGCATCGCAGAACTCGCCTTGATCGCCGACGTAACGTCGGGGCGCCTTGGCGTAATGATTTCGTCGAATATCTCTTGGATAAATGAGGCGACCCAATACTGCGAATTTTCTTCTGGTTGCATGCCACACTCAAGTGCATCCATGTAGTCACCGGACATCATGTAGTGTCCGTTTAGGAAGAAGATGTAGCCCATGTGAAGAATGAATAGGTCTCGCACGTCCTCAGAACAGCGGTCAAGCCACCACCCCCGATTTTCTATGTAAATTTCATTGTCATTCAGCATTGCGTGGCGATAGAAGTTGTAATGCGTGTGATCGTTGCATCTATCACGGAGTTTCTTGTATCGGTCATCGACATCAAATACGCAATTGATTGGTTCTAGGGCTTCTGAGGCCTTTATGTATTGGGACATAACGCGGTATTCTGGCAGTTTTTCTCTTCCCTGGAGCCAGTTGTTTATCTTTTCGACGATGAAGTTCTCGATACTAAGATTGTCGTGAAGGTACAGATTCGAGTAGACGTTAATTACTACGGAATCGTGGTACTTCCGCAACAACGTGTAGGCGTCGTTGATGCGACCTGCGAGCAAGACTGTTCTCATCGATTCCAACGTGCCCTGCATTGAGGAGTAGACGTAGGTGTCGATATTGCAGATGGCCTTTGTACCCATCGTCGCGAATGAGAAAACGGAAATCGCCAATTGCCCATAGAACTCCACGTATCTTTGAAGTTCAGCGAATACGCGATGTTCTTGGTATGCCTTGTCCCTTACTTGCACTGGCGACACTCCGCGCAAATTGTGGCCCAACGTGGAGTTCAGGGGCGGGCGTCTTTTGCGCGTCCCTTGGAACTACTTGATAGAAGTTTCTTTTTATTTAGCGTGCTTGCAAAGTTTTCTATTTCTTTAGGATTGAGCCTTGGAAATAGATGTTTAGTTAACTGGAACTCAACATTTATCTTTCTATTTTGAACTGTTCTTTCAAAAGGATTAATTGCTGCCCAAAAAGCTGCCAATGGCTTGTCACAAGTACACACTGGCATCATTAGTTTTGGTAACGAAAGGCTTTGGATAAAGAACGTAATAGCATTCACATCAGCAATAGCGTTATATGCCATCTCCTTTGTATAGTTTTCTTTTGGCTTTACTATCCTTCTAGCTGGCAAATAGCCCGAACCATCTTTGGGGTCGTAAAGGCAAGATACTATGAGATAGTACAACAACGACTCTCCCAAGATGCCATATTTTTCTGCTAGGTCATCGATTGCATTTTGAGTGTCATTTAATTCCTTGTCGCTTACTCTGTTAGCAACTAAAGGAGCGGCACACAATAAGAATTCTTGTTCTGAGATATTTTGTTCTGATACCTCAATTAAGAGTTGATAAACTTTTTGATATATTTCTTCGCTCGGATACCCAATTATTTTCGCTTTTGGAAAATACTCTTTCAGTTCAGCTGAGGCTTCATTGAATGATTTACAAAATTCAATATAATTTGGAAACCGTTGGTACTGACCTTCAAATGCATAAAGCAAAGGGTTTATTGTTAAGTCGGACTCCTTGTAAGATTTTAGCCACCAGTCTGTAGCTTTTGTGTTGTCCCTTAATTTGTTGCTTTTTATTTGTTTGATTGAAGAGATTACATTTCGATCTGGCAACATATTTTTGTAGTTTGCAAAACTGAAAGGCAACCATCCTCCTAATTCTAAGACATAGATAGTTATTTCTTCATTAAATTGAATTTTGAAATCAATTTTTCTGTCTTTTTCTAGCACTTCTCCGTTAATTTTTACACTGCCTTCCTTTGCAGACATCTGCATTGGATAGCGTGTATTTTCTGTGATTATATCTTCATAGGTTAATGGCTTTATTGAACATGGTATGACCTCTGCCTTATCACCTTCTTCAGTAACCACTGTAATTGCTATTCTGGGATCTGGCTTCATATGTATTCTAACAAGGGGTTTATGAGTGTTCTATAGCAATGGTCAATAAATACACACGCAGTTACAGATAGATGCGCAGGTGTGAGTAAGGGAGCATTTCTCAAGGCATCGGACGATTCAGCCGGAGGATATGCGTCGGGCTGCGTATAATCCCTTGCCGGATCGCTCCTTATTTTCCTCAGGATAGTGGTTACTGATATTCATGAATCTGTCAAGCAGTCTTTTGGTTTTAGTTCTCAGTGCCTCAGCAGCAACATGTCGAATTAACAATGTTAAAACCACTTTTGATTTGGTGAAATCTCCTTTCATTCCCTGTCAGGGAATAACGCAACTCGTCTAATCTGTTTGTTGGCAGGGAGTTGTTTTTAAGGAAGCAAAGGTGAAGATCGACTTTCAGGCTTTGGCAGTCGTCCGTCTAAGATAGGCGAGGATATATTTGATTTCCCCGTAGGTGTAGGCGTCGCCGGCGATGGCCTTGATCTCGCCGAGGTTTTTGTCGAGTACGGGCAGGACGATTTCTTCAAGGGCCTGGCGTTTATCTTCTGCGACCAATTGGTCTATGGTGATTTCGCCCTGTTCCAGGCATTGGGCGAGGTGGCTTTCGATGGTGGTGAAGACAAAGCCGCGCTTTTCGGCAATCTCGGAGATGGCGATGCCCTGGTTGAAGAGTTCGAGGGTGAGGAGTCGGGTGGGGATTTTCGGGCCTTTTGGCGCTTCCACTTGCTCCGGTTCCTTGGGGGAGCCTTGTTCCTGCGGCAAGGCTTCGGGGAGGGTGACTTCCTGAATTGCGTTTTGGTTGCGATAGGCAGCCACCAGGGCCACCAGATCATCGCCGTATTTTTGCGCAAGTTTTTTGCCGATGCCCTTTAGTTGCGAAAGGGCGGCGAGGCTGTCCGGCAGATGGACGGCGATCTGCACCAGGGTCTTCAGATGGATGACCTGGTATTGGGCAAGGTTCTCGGTCGTGGCCGTTTCGCTTCGCCAATCCTTCAATTGCTGGAAGAGGAGTGGATGGCCGATATCTGATTGGGAATATTCGACGGTCTGCGACTTTTCGCGCTTTTCCTTAGCAGGCGTCACCTCCGCCGAGGAGATTGCCCGCAGATACTCCGAGGGCGAAAACCGGGGCGCGCAGCTGCCCACTGCCGCAATCTTTACGGCGGTTTCCTCCTGCAGCCATTTGCACAGGTCTTTGGCCTTTTTGCGGATTTCCTTGTTGTCGGCCTCCACCTGCAAGGCCGGGGCTATCCCGCCGATACCTGCCGCAAACTTCTCCTGAAAATAGACCGAGGCCTTCTGCAGGCGGTCGAGGATCGCCTGGTCTTCGGCAGGCTCGGTGCCGTCGGTAAACATCCCCTGCAGCTGCCGGCGGAAGTTGGTCCCGACGCTGCAGATGTCGTTTACCGTCTGGTTCTGCAGGTCACGGAGGTTGCCGGCCCCGTCCACCCGCACCAGCTCGCCGCTCCGCTCAACCGTGCCGATAAGCCGGGAAAGGAGTTCCTGCAGCCGCTGAAAATCAAAGCATTCAAGGAGGAGCCGCTGCTGGTAGCGGATCTTCGCCGCGGTCAGCTGGGCCTGTGTCGGCACACATTCGCCTGCCTCCCGGACAAAGCGGAGGACGGCGTGGTCGGTCTTAATCGCCCGGGGGGCAAGGGGCGAGCTGAGCACCATGCCCTCCAGGGTCCGGCAACGGCTGAGGGCGACATACACCTGGCCGTGGGCAAAGGCCGCCTGGGCGTCGATGATCGCCCGGTCGAAGGTCAGGCCCTGGCTTTTATGGATGGTGATGGCCCAGGCGAGTTTCAGCGGATATTGGATAAAGGCGCCGATCTTGTTCTCGCTGATCTCTAGGGTTTCCTCGTTGAGGGAATACTCGATATTCTCCCAGGTAGCCGGTTCGACGACGATTTCTTCGTTGTCGTCGGGGCATTGTACCGTGACTTTTTTGTCGGAGATACGGGTGATCTTGCCGATCTTGCCGTTAAAAAATCGTTTTTCCGGTGAGGCGTCGTTGCGGACGAACATGACCTGGGCCGAGGTCTTCAATTCAAGGGTGACGGCGGTCGGGTAGGAGTGTTCCGGGAACTCCCCTTCGATCTCGGCGGCAAAGCGGTGGGTCTTTTGCGGCAGCCCGGCCAGTCGAGCGCTGTTGATGGCGTCGGCGTTGCTGTTATGGGTGCAGAGGGTGATATAGCCTTGGTCTTTGGTGTCGACAAAGCCCGCGATATGGCGCTTGTTCAGTTCCTGCAGGGTGTTGGCGTCGAGGCGGTTGTCGCGGACGCGGTTGAGCAGGTCGATAAAATGGCGGTCGGCCTGGCGGTAGATATGCTGCAGTTCGATGGTGAGCAGCTCGGTCCCCTTCAGGGCATTGCTGCTGAAGAAATAGGGGGAGTCGTAGTAGCTTTGCAGGAGCCGCCATTCGGCATCCTTGACCACCGGCGACAGCTGGTGCAGGTCGCCGATCAGCAGCAGCTGCACCCCGCCAAAGGGCAGGCTGCTGCGGCGATACCTGCGGAGAACGCTGTCCACCCCGTCGAGGAGGTCGGCGCGGACCATGCTGATCTCGTCGATCACCAGCAGGTCGAGGCTCTTGATCAGATTGATCTTGTCGCGGCTGAATTTATGGCGGGTTTCGTGCTCGCTGCCCGGGACGAACGGCCCGAAGGGCATCTGGAAAAAGGAGTGGAGGGTAACCCCGCCGGCGTTGATCGCCGCCACCCCGGTGGGGGCGGTGACGATCATCCGTTTCGGGCTGTGCTTTTTGATGTTGTGGAGAAAGGTGGTCTTGCCGGTACCGGCCTTGCCCGTCAGAAAGATATTGCTGCCGGTGTCCCGGACGAACTCACCGGCAAGCTGCAGCAAGGGGTTGTCGGTATCCATTGCCGCCAGGTTA
Source organism: Desulforhopalus sp. (assembly GCA_030247675.1). NCBI lineage: Bacteria > Pseudomonadati > Thermodesulfobacteriota > Desulfobulbia > Desulfobulbales > Desulfocapsaceae > Desulforhopalus > Desulforhopalus sp. Next base: position 166,721 of record JAOTRX010000002.1, read on the forward strand.
CCCGTAGACTTCCTCAAGAACCACGTTGATCAAGGCGATTTCTTCCTTGCCGAAACGGGCCGGGTCGTACTCCTCGTCGAGCCAGTCGATGAGGTCGGCATATTCTTCATCCTCGGGGTTGTCGAGAACCTCTAAAAGATGGAGGAATCCGGGCACGCCGCCGACATCCTCCGGCGGACAGGCGCGCTTGCCGGCAAGCAATAGCGGATAATCCTTGCCGGCATCCGGCGCCAGGACCTTTTCGACGGTGATGGTGTGCAGCCAGTCGTCACCGAAATCATAGACATAGAGGAAACCGGCAAGGATCTTATCCTGCAGGGATTCCAGGGTAAACTTCGCCTCGTTCTCGCCGGCATCATCGTCTGAAAAGTCATCCGGATCGGGCATGCAATAGCGGTTGCCGTCGATGAGGAATTCGTGCATATGGCTGTCCGTCCAACCCATGCACAGTTGGATGACCTTGTGCAGGCGCGCGAGGGTGGTGTTGCCCGGGACCTGGACGCGGCGCCAGACCGGTGGTTTTAGACCCTGCAGGCTGATTTTCAGCTGGAAGACCGGGGCGGTGGGTGCAGGCCGCTTACTGCCGTGCTTCGGGAAATCGACCTTGATGATCTTGGCCTTTTTTTTCGGGGGAGGACTGCCGCACGAGCCGCCGCCGGGACAGGAGCAGGGGCTGTCCTGGTTTGGTTTGGCGGAATGCATGGGGAAGGGGATGGTCTTCCCTGAAGCCTTCTTGGACAACTGCTTTTCGATGGTCCGGGCGTGGGCCTGAAAGGTCTCCACCGCCAACGGCAGGGTGGCGAGAAGAAAGACCTGGACCTGCATCTCCCGGTCGGCGAACTCTCCTGAGGCCTCGGGAAAGGTCTCCCGGAACACATCTTCCGGCATGTTCTGAAACATTTCCATGATATCGGTCGGGTCGATCAGGCCCTGGATGGTCATGATGCTGTGCATCAGGTCTTCTTTCTTCTTGCCGGACAGGTTGGGGTATTCCTCCGGGTCCCACAACTCCTCGCGCAGGGCAAGGGCCTCCTCGAAACCCGATACCCAGCCGTAGACCTTTTCCAGCAAGTCGTCGTCAAGTGTGCCGAGATCGTATGGAAAGTGCAGGTTGTTTTCATGAAAACCGGTGACCATGCGGTTATACACACTAGTCAGGCAATCGGTCATTTCCACGAATTGCTTGTCATTGCGGAACTCCGGCAGTTCGCCGCCGAAAATTACCGGCAGCCACTCAGCAGGAGAAATAAGCTCCGGGGTCATGGCCAGGCCGAACAGGAAACCGCAGAGTTCATCGTAGGTAAATGCCCCTTCCGGTTCCGGGGCGAGGCGGAGGAGTTTTTCGAGGGTCTTCTTTTCTTTGGAGGGAAGCATTGGGGTGTCCGGTAAAGGTTATTGTTGTGGTGCTAATTGGCTACAGCAATAGCGGAAAAGAGGGGGAAAGGAAAGGGAAAAATCGGCCGCAACTGGACAAGCTGGCGGCTGCCTGATGCTAGCCGGGGTGTCCCATGTTGTGTGGAAGTTTGCTATTCCCGGTAAACTGCTTTATATCGTATGGAGGAATTGGTTGCCCGGTGGGAGATGCTGATGGCGCCATACCCCGATACACCCACTTTTGATACTTTATTGAGGGATCTGCAAGCAGACAGGTCTTTTTCTTTGGGGGATCCGTTGGTGAACGCATGAGAGTTGCAGTCTTTTCCGACATCCATGCAAACATGGAGGCACTTGAAGCGGTGCTTGCCCATGCTGCGTTACAGCACGCCAACCGCTATGTTTGCCTGGGCGATGTGATTGGCTATGGCGCCAATCCCAATGAATGCATCGAGATGTTGCGTGCCTTGCCCGATTGCCCATGCCTGCTCGGCAACCACGAGGCGGCGGTGTTGGGGATTCCCATCAATATGCGCCAGGAGGCCCGGCAGGTGATCGACTGGACCCGCGCCATCCTGTCAAAGTCGGGCCTCTGGTTTCTCAAGGAGATGGAGGACCTGATCAAGTGGCAGGATATCTACTTCTGCCATTCCAATCCATACCGGCCGCGCAACTGGTACTACGTCACGGAAAAGACCTATATCTCCAGTTCCTTTGCCCGCTCAAAGGCGAAGATCCTCTTTGTCGGCCATACCCATGTGCCGGTGGCCATCACCAGGAGGAATTTCTTCTGCATCTACATCCGCTCTCCGCTGCATTCCATGACCGTACCGGCGGCCCAGCTCAATAGGCAGATCTTTAATTGCGGCAGCGTCGGCCAACCCCGTGACGGTGACCCCCGTGCCTCGTATCTGATCTATGATGACGAACTGCAGGTCATCGAATTTTACCGGGTTGATTATAATTATCAGCGCGCCGCTGAAAAAATCCTTGCGGCCGGCCTGCCGAAGTCCTTCGCCACCCGGCTCATCGACGGACTGTAAGTCACTCCGGCAGCATTTCACCAAGGCCGAGACGAGGGCAGGTCTCGCGCAGGTCGTTTTCCAGCTCAATAGCGTTTTCATAGCGTTTGCCGAGGTCTTTTTCCAGGCAGCGCATGATGATTCGCTCCAGCTCAGGGTCGATGGCCGGATTGATGAGATGCGGCGCCTGGCTCTCGACGTTTTCCGCATCGATATCCTGGGGATAGTGGTCGTTCATCTGGAAAAAGGGGACGGCATTGGTGGCGAAGATATAGAAAATCACCCCGATGGCCCAGACATCGCTGGCCTTGCAGCTTTTACCGGCGAGCTGTTCAGGCGGCATGAAGTTGATGGTTCCGGCCGAATTGCCCTCGGCGGATTGCCAGGAGAGGTCGCGGGCGATTCCGAAGTCGAGGAGTTTCACCTGCCCCGCCTTGTTGATGATGATGTTTTCCGGCTTGATATCGCGGTGCATGATCTTGTGCTGGTGGGCATAGGCGACCACCGAGACGATCTGCAGGATATAACTTTCTTTTTTAAGCGGTGAAATCCCCCGTTCCAGCAGCTCCTGCAGGCTTTGGCCTTCGACGTATTCCTGGATGAGGAGGAAGCGGCCGCTATCCTTGACGACTTCGATCAACTGGACGACATTGGGGTGGTGAACCAGCCTCTTCAGGATGGCGGCGGAGCGTAGCACCCCGATGTTCATGGCGGGGGAGTGGGGTATTTTGGCCACGGCGATGCGGCCCGTACCCTGCCTCTGCACCAGCCAGACCACACCGAAACCACCGGTGCCGAGGCGGCGAACAGGCTGCCAGGGGTTGGAAATGCTTGCTGTTACCGGGGTATTGATAAGCGATTTCGGTGAGAAAAACTCCAAACCTTCCTGAAAAAAATGGACTATCCGGGTCCAGCCCCGCCGGTTGATGTTCTCCTTGCCCGGTATTGCCGGCTGTACCGAGTCCTGCCGGGGTTGGCCCTGGTTCATGGCCTGACCCATCTCCAGGAGGATCAGAAAGCTTATGGAGAATCTGCTCTCATTGAGGGGCAGCTCGATAAAGTCATCGGCCCCGGCATCGAGGTAGCGTTTGATTTCACCGAGATTTACTTCCGGAACCAGCACCAGGAAAGGTACCAGGGGACCGACGAAGTCGCGAATGAGCTGGATGACCCGGGTTTGCCGGGGATGTTCGGAGTCGATATGGTAAATGACCAGACAAATTTTCTTGTCCGGGTTGTTTTTGACGAAGTTACGTACGGTGCCGATGGTCAGTGGAACGGTATCGATCTCAAAGGACGAAACCAGGCTATTGACCAGAGCGGTCAGCGAATCTGCCAGGCCGAATGTCAGTATGGTTTCGCTGGGAGTCTGCACATTGCACCCTTTCTTGAAAAACCATGATACACGGCGCATCGATAACGTCTGCCGCAAAGGCATACGTTTCGCGTGAACAGGCACAACTCAACTCAAGCTTATTATACGCCGGGGATGCTGTTGTTTTCAGCCTATCAAAAGAACCGCCGCCCGGGCAAATGTTTTTTACCGTTTGCCGTGGGAAGGGCCGGGAGGTGACGGCAAGGGGCTGCTATAGCCACTTTTTAATGTGCCTGGCCAATAATTTGAGATCTTTATACTGGTGGTTGTCGCCGGGAATTTCCACCAGGGTCACAGCGGGGATGGCGGCGATTTCAGCCCGGAGATGAGCGCAAGACCCAACGATATCATGGGCTTGCTGGATAAAGAGACAGGGCAAATGGAGGTCCGAAACCAACTGTTTGAGGTCCAGGTTGTTTTCTTTAAAGCTTGTCACCGGGGTGCCGACAAAGACCGCCTTATCCGGACTGATCATCTTCTTTCCGCAGGCCTGCAGACCAATCATAACGCCAAGCGATTTGGCGACCAACAGGTTTACCGCAGATCCCATGAGGCGCTGCACTTCGCCGTCCAGATCCAGGCACTGCTCGGCATCGCCACAGTCCCAATGCCGGTACCTTTGCACCAGCTGCGTCTGGCCGGGGGCCTCAATTTCCTTGAGGAGGTTGGTCGCCCAACGTTCCGTCTTCGGGCTGATTCCCGGCAAAGCGAGTATGTTCATATGCTTGTCTCCATTATGGATGGGCAAAAAGGGCGTCATCCTCGGCCGTTTCGCCGAGGCGTTGGGAGATGGCGGCAAGGGCCTGCCCCTCCGTGGCGAAGATATTATCTTCACCGATTACCTGATACAGACCGGTTGCCCGCATAACCTCAAGGATCTGGCGCTTTAAGCCGGAGAATACCACCTCGACGCCGGATTCGTGCAGCCTCGATACCAGATTATGGAGCATCTCCTCACCCGAGGAATCCAGGTGGTTAATACCGTCGCCGACGACCAGGAGGTGTCTGGCATCACGCCGGCCCGCCACCGCGGCAAGGACTGCATCCTCGAAGTGGGCGACGTTGGCGAAGTATAAGGAGCCATCGAAGCGGATGGCGATGACATGGGGCGAGACCGCCAGATGCGGGTTGACCTTGATGTCGCGCAGGGTGCCGTCACCGTAGCGGCCAAGAATAGCGACTCGCGGCGCCATGGTCCGGTAGAGGTAGAGGCCGATGGCCAGGGTCGTGCCGACCAGGATACCCTTGTCGAGATGGGGCGCGGCAAGGAGGGTGACGATAAAGGTCACCACGGCGACAACGCCATCGGCCCGGTTGGCCTTCCAGGTGTGTTTCAGGGCTCCCGGGGTGACCAGACCGGTCACCGCCAGCAGGATGATCACCGCCAGCACCGCCTTAGGAAGATGATACAGGCAGGGGGTGAGAAAAAGCAGGGTTGCGGCGACGAAGGTGCCGTTGAAGACCATGGCCAGGCCGGTCTTCGCGCCGGCCTGGAGGTTGATGGCCGAGCCGGTGAAGGAGCCGCAGGCCGGATAGGCCTGGAAACACGAGCCGCCGATGTTGGCAAGCCCCTGGCCGATCAATTCCTGGTTCGGGTCGATGCGTTGTTTGGACTTGCCGGCCATGGCTTTAGCCATGGAGATAGACTCCATGAAGGCGACGAGGGAGATGATCAGGGCGCCGGTGAAAAGTTGTCCGACGGCTTCAAGATCAAGGCTCGGTAAACGGAAGGAGGGCAGCCCGGCCGGCACTGTACCGACCACATCGCCACCGCCGGCCATCAGGACATGGCCGGCGGAAATTTTCTTGATATGCCAGACGCGGCTGTTGTCTGTTTGTGCTGTTATGTCCACCCCACGCTGTAAAAAGGTATCCGGTGCGCCATTCTCGCCCTGGCTCTCGACGAATGTGAGCTTGCGGATATGGTTCAATCTTTTGTCGTTTTCCGTTTCCAGGGAACGGCGATCGAGTCCGGCAATATCCTGCTGGTATCGAAGTTCGGCTGCCTGGCGGGCATCACCCGTTTTTTCCGCTTCACGGATCTTTGCGGAGAGGCTGGTGATGGTGGTGCTGAGTTCGTTTATCCGCTTGGCGGTCTTGTCATAATTGATCACGAATTGCCGGGCTGCAGGGGGTGAGACGGCCTCGATATCGACGGTGGTTTTATGTTCATACCCCGCCAGATAGCTAAGGAGGGTGGTTATTGCCACGGCGATCAAGACGCTTGGCTTGGCCAGCATCGGCACCTTTTTCAGAGTCAGCATGAGCAGCAGGGCAAAGGCGGACATCGCCAGGGTCGGCAGGTGGGTTTGCGGCAGGAACCCGAGCATTTCCCAGACATCCTGGAGAAAATGGTCGCTGCGTCCCTTCGGTATACCGAGCAGCATATCCAGCTGGGAGAGGCCGATGATAATTGCCGCAGCGTTCATGAAACCGAGGATGACCGGGTGCGAGACAAAATTGACGATACTTCCGAGCCGCATTACCCCCAAGCCAAGCTGGATGATCCCGACAAGAAGGGTGAGAAGCATTGCAAAACCAATGTATTCGTCCGAGAAAGGGATGGCCAGTGGCGTCACCGCGGCGGCGGTCATGAGCGATACAATGGCCACCGGGCCGGTAGCAAGCTGCCGCGATGAGCCCCACAGCGCGCCGATGATGGCCGGAATAAAGGCAGTATACAGGCCGAAATACAGCGGTAGCCCGGACAGCTGGGCATAGGCCATGGCCTTTGGTACCAGCACCAGGGCGCCGGTGACGCCGGCGATGAGGTCGCCGCGCAGGATGGTGGTCTGAACCGGAAACCAGAGAAGGAAGGGGAAGAAGCGAAAGAGCCTTTTATTTTCCATGGGATCACCAATAAGGTGGGAGGCAATGCAGGGACATCTTCCTAAACGTTGACCACCAGCACCGCACATGGTGCGCCGCCGGTAACGTTTTCGGTGACCTGGCCAAGGAGCTTTCTCTTTATGCCCCGTTTGCCCTGTCCGCCGATGACGATCATATCGATCTGCCGCTCCCGGGCCGCCCGGACGATGATTTCGGCCGGGTCACCAGTTTCTATCAAAGGTTCGCAAACGATCTGTGTTCCAACTTGACTTACTCTGAGGCAGGTTGTCTCGACGATTTGTTGCGCCGCGGAGATGTCACTTTCCCGCCTGGCCACCGAGACAACAGTCAAGTGTTGCAGGGTGCAATTTTTCTGCACCAGGCTGAGCGCCTCCTCCACCGCCTTTTGTCCGCCGGCCGAGTCGTCGGTAGCCACCAGGATACGCGGGGCACCGGAGATGATGAAGTCTTTCGGCACCACCAGCACCCGGGGAAAGCCGAGGTCGATCACCTTGGCGGTCATCCGGCCGATGAGCAGCGAGAGGCGGCCGGTCTTGCCGTGACGGCCCATGAGGATGACATTGGCCTGACGCAGCTGGGCCTGTTCGATGATCGCTTTTTCCAGGTTGCTTGCCCCGATAACAACGATCTCATATTCCACGCCGCTGTCTTTGGCCATTTTCCGGAAGCCGTCGAAGTAGGGAGCCAGTTCGAGGCGGCGGCGTCGTACCGTTGATTCGGCCGATTTGAGGGATTCGGCGTCGGTCTTGATGACATGCAGGACAATCACCTTGGCACCGCATGACTGGCCGAAAAATATCGCCTCCTGTACCGCGCCGTCACTGAAATGCGAGCCGTCGGTGGCAAGCAACAGGACCTTGGTTTCGCCGAGGAGACTCGTTGAAAATCGCCCCATTACAGACTCCTTTTGCAAAAGAAAGGAAAGGAAAAGCAAGGCCTTTCGCAAGGCCTTCGGATGAAGATTTCAGGAGAACAACCGTTTTCTTTTTGAAGGTACCACCCTTACCGGGTGAACACAAGATGCCGGGTGATAGGAAATCGCCTTTCACATACTCTTCAAGGCATACGCGAAGCTGCTCGGTGTAGTCGGTTTCGGGATGGAGAGAAGGAAGCTTGAAGGTCTCATCTCCGGCCAGATATCCCATTTTGTTATTGATTGGCGCTGATCGATAGGAGATTCCTGTTTGTAAATTCGCAGGCTTACGATTACAAACTGCAATAGTAAAAGCGCCGTCCTGCCACCGTCACCCATTCTTGATTCTTTCCACCCTATGACAAGCTCAAGCACCATGCCTGCCTGGCGATTCGATGATGAATTTGACGGCGGCGAAGAGACCTGCGGACGGGTCATCGTCAATCTGTATCTATACATTCGCAACCAGCCACCCGGTCGCCGCATTCTGGTTATTTCCCGCGATCCGGGGGCACCGGTGGAACTGCCCGCCTGGTGCCGGATGACCAAGAATCAGCTGACGGACGTGCAGCATCCCTATTACCTCATTACCCTCAAACCCGAACTGATCAAGGAGTAAGTCGATGTCCAAGACCTTTTGTGTGACAATCACCCACTGTAAAACCGATGGCGACAAGGCCACCCTCGGCTTCGTCGTTGCCAATGCCGCCCAGGGCAGCGAGAAGGAGACCATGGTCTTCCTCAGTTCCGACGGCGTCTGGTGCGCGGTCCCCGATGAGATGGCCAAGGTCAATGAAGGAGGCCCTTTTGCCCAGCTGAAAGACCTGGTGGGGAAAAATTCATCAAGGCAGGCGGCAAGATCTATGTTTGCACACCGTGCATGAAAAAGCGCGGCATCGGCGAGGCCGACCTGGTTGCCGGAGCTACCCCGGCGGGTGGCGCGGCTTTGGTGGAGTGGCTGTCCAATGGCTCGCCCTGTGTCGCCTATTAAGACGCCGCAGGAGGAATCAACGCCCCCTGCCCGCACTGTCAGGAACTGCACGGTTTTCGCGCTGAGGACCTGACCTGTCCGCTGACCATTCGATAACGAACTACAATCACCATGAATGCACGAGATTTCAAAACGATCAAGCTGACCAGCAGGGTCAAGGGGTCGGGATGAGCCGCAAAGATTTCTCCGGGGGACCTGGAGAGCATACTGTGTGGGCTGGCTATCCCGACCGACGAAAATGTCCTCATCGGCCTGGCGACCGCTGACGATGCCGGGGTCTACAGGATCTCCGACGAGCTGGCCTTGATCCAGACCGTCGATTTCTTTACGCCGATTGTCGATGACCCGTATGACTTCGGCAGGATAGCCGCCGCCAACGCCCTCTCCGATGTCTACGCCATGGGGGGCGTGCCAAAGACGGCGTTAAACATCGTCGCTTTCCCGGTGGGAACCCTCGACGGCGCTATCCTCCGCGCGGTCCTCGCCGGTGGTCTGGACAAGTTGCGCGAGGCCGGAACGGTACTTCTCGGCGGGCACAGCATCGTTGACGAGGAGATGAAGTATGGTCTGGCGATTACCGGCTTTGTCCATCCCGGCAGGATATTGGCCAACCAGGGCCTGCGGAGCGGTGATTACCTTATTCTCACCAAGGCTCTGGGTACTGGCATAATCAGCACCGCCACCAAGGGCGGTCTGGTTGCCCCGCATACCCAGCGTCGGGTAACCGACCTGATGGCGACTTTGAATAAATATGCCGCTGAGGTCATGGCCGGTTTTCCGGTATCCGCCTGTACCGATATCACCGGCTTCGGACTTCTTGGCCACCTCGCCGAGATGATCGCCGGCACGGGTCTCGGGATGAAGATTGACTGCCGGGCGGTACCGGTCATCCCCGAGGCGCTGGAATTTGCCGCCATGGGCATGGTCCCGGCCGCCGCCCATAAGAACCGACTGTTTCGCCAGAAGATGGTTGAATATGAAGAGGATTTCGATCCGGTTTTTCGTGACGTACTGTTTGACCCGCAGACATCGGGGGGCCTGCTCATCGGCTGTCCGGACAAGGAAGCCGGTTTTCTGATTGAGCGCCTGCATGATGCGGGTATTACCGATGCAGGGTGTATTGGTCATGTAACAAGTGGAAAAGAAGAGAAAATTTACTTGTCTCTTGGCAAGAGATGAACGACGGAGAAATCGTTAAGGAGTCGTAAACATGGCAAAACGTCTTGATGCCCGAAGACTCACCTGCCCGGCGCCGGTGCTGATGGTCAAGGACTTCGTGGAGAAAGAGCAGCCGGCCGAACTGCTGGTTCTCGTCGACAACGCCGCCTCGTGCGAGAATGTTGCGCGCTTCCTTGGGACTCACCAGTATCTGGTGACGGAGGAAGAAACAAACGGAGAGTTTCACCTGCTGGCACGGCATAGGGAAGGCGGTCGGTCGGTGATGGGATCTGAGGCGAAGCCTGCCCCAGTGGCCGAAGCCCGGACGAAGATTCTTGTCCTTGTCACCGCATCACAGCTCGGTCATGGCGATGAGGGCCTCGGTGGCAAGCTCATGGTCAACTACCTTAAAACCCTCAAGGAAATGGCAGGTGACCTGTGGCAGCTGATCTTTGTCAACAGCGGTGTACAGCTGACCATCGACACCTCGCCGGTTCTCACCGAACTGCAGGAATACGAGAGACTTGGCGTCATTATCCTCGCCTGTGGCACCTGCCTGGAGCACTTCCAGTTGACCGCGCGGAAAAAGGTCGGTGCAACTACCAATATGCTCGATATCGTTACAGCCATGCAGTTCGCCGACAAGGTGATCACTGTTGGTTGACAGTGTAAATTAATTTTAAAAACAGATAGTTATGTTTTGTGTGTCCGGCAATCGGCCCTCCGTTGTGGGAGGACCGGCGGAGGTTTAAATACCAATAAATATCAACTGGCCCAAAAAGGAAGGAATCATGATCGATGTGACCGAATTGGCAAATGAAAAACTGGTGGGATACTTAAATGACAATAATATCACCTCGGCCCTCAGGGTGATGATGATGCAAGGGGGCTGCTCCGGCCCCTCCCTAGGCCTGGCCCTTGACGAAGAAAAACCCTTGGACGAGCAGTTTAAATGCCATGATCTGACCTTTCTCATTGAAAAGACGCTGCTACAGCAATGCGGCAGCATCACCATCGACTATGTCGATGCCGGGAGCCGTTCCGGCTTCAGTATCAGTTCCGCAAACCCTCTTCCCCAAAGCGGTGGTGGCTGCAGCTCCGGATCCTGTGGTTCCGGGGGATGCGGCTGCTGACAGGGCCGGGGCGCCCGTTGCGCGTGATATTCCCGGCGGCCGGTATCCTGTCGCCAGTTGTGCGGCGGATTTGCGGTTGGTTTGGCAGGTGGAGGAATAAAGCGGCAGGGTGCGGCTCCCATGCCCTACCTGGTCCCGCATCGCTGGCCTCACTGCAGTGGAAGATTGGCGCGCACTGCAGCCAGTGCGGCATCTGTTCCAAGGCATGCTCGCTGCTGAGGGAATACGGCACACCAAAGAGCATTGTTGACGGATATGACCTTGCCTCGCCCGCCGCCCAAGGCCTTGCCTATCAGTGCAGCCTGTGTGGGCTGTGTACCGCCGTCTGTCCGGAAAAACTCGATCCCTGCCGCCTGTTCCTCGAAATCCGCAGAAGGTGTGTCGAGGACGGCAATTTCCGGGCATTTCCCTACCGCACTATTCTCGGCTACGAATTTCTCGGCAACTCTTCTCTGTTTTCCTGGTATGGCCTGGCGGATGGCTGCGACACCGTGTTTTTCCCGGGGTGCACCCTGCCGGGCAGCCGTCCGGCGGCAACTAAATGGCTGTTTCATCAGCTTCGCCGGGGTATCCCCGGCATCGGCATTGTGTTTGCCTGCTGCGCCAGCCCCTCCCACGATCTCGGTCGCACCGCCAGTTTTCACCGGGCCTTTGACAGAATTCACGAGCGGCTGCTGTGGTCGGGGGTACGAGCCGTTGTAACTGCCTGTCCTAACTGCACAAAAATCTTCCGGCAGTACGGCCAGGGTCTTACCGTGCACACGGTGTATGAGTACCTTGCCGGGAAGACCGCGACCTCCCGCCCGGTGGCAGCGGCTGCGATCACCATCCACGATCCCTGCGCCCTGCGCGATGACCTGGCGTCGCAGCAGGGGGTGCGGCGTATTCTCACTGATCTGGGCTACTCGGTCGAGGAAAGGGAGCATAGTGGCGAAAGGACATTGTGCTGCGGCGAGGGCGGCAGCGTTGCCGCCGTCAGTCCGCGGCGGGCCAGGGAGTGGGCAGACCTTTGCTGTGACGAGGCCTCGGGCAAGCGGATTGTCACCTATTGCGCCGGCTGCGCAGGTCGCCTAGGGCGCGATAGGTCGGTTACGCATCTCGCCGATCTATTGGCTTTCCCGGATGCTGCCGGTAAGGGCGTGGCAAAGGTCGCCCGGGCTCCTTCCACCTACTGGAACCGGCTGGTTCTCATCCGCCGTCTGCAAGGCCGGTTGCTCGCTCACCTCGTCAGACCTCAAGGCAACACGAGATGCCCACAGGAGAGAGGGCTGGGGAAATATCGATAGGCATCGTATCAAGGTTGCATGTGGCGGCTAAAATTGGTTGCCTGTTTTAGCCTTTTCCGGGTAACTGGTAAGTGCTGCAGGGGAGTCGAGGTTATTCCCGGGTCTTGGTGAAAGTACACCAGCAGACGATCTCGGCGAGGCGGAACCGGCGAATACATCACCGCAGATATCATTGGGGGGTTTTTTGCATGCATATCAGCAATCTCTTTACCGATGTGGCACCACCTGCCGAGGGAGAGCGTTTCGAGACCCTTCTCCGCCACAGAAATCTCGTTGTCGAACGTATCGTCAGCTCGGCAGCAGTCAGCCCGCAGGAATACATTCAAGGGCAGGATGAGTGGGTTCTTCTGGTACAGGGGGAGGCGGAGCTGGACGTTGCCGGTGAAGAGCTGGCGCTGCAAGCGGGCGATTACCTCTTCCTGCCGGCCGGTGTACCACATACCGTCAGACGGACCTCGGAGGGGGCGATATGGCTGGCGGTTCACCTCCATCCTGGACAGGCGGGACCGGACAGTACCGGTTCGATATAAGGTGGAAGAGAGCGGATTTGCTGCAAAATACCAGTCAGGCCTTGGCCTATTCGGCAAAACTCGGCAGCAGCCATGTGCCGACCAGGGTGTTGAAAACCCCGGCCTCGACCAGCGCCTGGACCTTCTGGATATCCGGTGCAAAATAACGGTCGTGGTCGTAGAAGGAAACAATGCTTCGCACCTGGGCCCTCGCCTCTTCAAGCAGTGGCGACGATTTTAGCGGGGCGCGGAAATCCAGGCCCTGGCAGGCGGCGAGCAGTTCAATGGCGACTATTCCGGCAGTGTTTTCGGCCATTTCGCCAAGGCGTCTGGCGGCAAAGGTGGCCATGGAGACGTGGTCTTCCTGATTGGCCGAGGTCGGCAGGCTGTCCACCGAGGCCGGGTGGGCCAGGGATTTGTTTTCACTGGCAAGGGCTGCGGCGGTGACCTGGGCAATCATGAAGCCGGAGTTGAGGCCGCCTTTTTCAACAAGAAAGGGCGGCAGTTTTGACATGTTGGCGTCGATCAGCAGAGCCACTCGCCTTTCCGCCAGGGCGCCGATCTCGGCAATAGCCAGAGCCAGATTGTCGGCGGCCATGGCTACCGGCTCGCCATGGAAATTGCCGCCCGATAGGATGTCGTTTTCTCTGGTGAAGACCAGGGGGTTGTCGGAGACCGCATTGGCCTCGGTGGCGATGACCGCGGCGGCATTGCGGATCTGGGTAAGGCAGGCGCCCATGACCTGGGGCTGACAGCGCAGGGAGTAGGGGTCCTGGACCGCCTCGCAGTTTTTATGGGAGATCTCGATCTCGCTATGCGCCAGGAGCCGGCGATAGATCGCCGCCACATCGATCTGCGCCTTATGGCCGCGAACGGTGTGGATAAGGGGGTCAAAGGGGTTGCGGCTGGCAAGCGCCGCCTCAACTGACAGGCTGCCGGAAACTACCGCCGCGGCGAACAGATCCTCGGCGGCAAAGAGCCCTTCCAGGGCAAAGGCGGTGGAGGCCTGGGTGCCATTCAACAGGGCCAGACCCTCCTTTGGGCCGAGGGTAACCGGGCTGAGTCCGGCGCATTCCAGGCCCTCCCTGCCGCTGATCCGCTGTCCCCGATGGAAGGCCTCGCCTTCGCCAAGGAGGACGGTACTCATATGGGCCAGCGGTGCCAGGTCGCCGGACGCCCCAACCGAGCCCTTGCGGGGCACGCACGGATAGACACCGGCGTTCACCAGGCGGATAAGGGCCTCGATAACCTCCAGACGAATGCCTGAAAAGCCTCTGGCGAGGCTGTTGATTTTCAGAACCATCATCAGCCGGACCGTTGATTCATCCATAAAGGCCCCGACTCCAGCCGCATGGGAGAGGACGATGGAGCGCTGCAGATGTTCAAGTTCGTTGTCGGGAATGAGGGTTTTGGCCAGGAGGCCGAAGCCGGTGTTGATACCGTAGATAACCCGCCCCTGGTCGATGAGGGTCCTGACCGTCTGCACCGAGGCCTGGATCTTTCCTTTGCAGCTTTCGGCGAGACTGATTGCCACCGGCTGCTTGGCGATACGGCGCAACTGTGCCAGGGTGAGGTGGCCGGGGGTGAGGAGGAGTTGCCAGGTCATGATATCTCGCCTTGGTTTTTTAAAAAATCCATCGCCGGAGGGCTGCCGCCCGCTCCGGTTTTTCCCTCTCAATTGTATCTGCAAAGAGGGGGTACCTGCAACGTAAATCCTTGATTGTAAATTACTTGTATATACAATTTGGCGATGATAGAATAACCGGACACGGGAGTTGAACGGTTTCTGCAAGTGACGGGATGGGAGGCGGAGATGGAGGGGAGCAATTGCCGGATAGCCGGGGCGATGCGGGTGCGCCTGGATCAAGACCTTCCGGAACCGGAGGAGTTTGACGAGGCAATCCGCCGGGCCCCGGATCGCGGCTTTCGCCTGACCAGACAACAGACCGAGATAGCCCTGAAAAACGCCCTGCGCTACCTCCCGGAGCAGCACCATCCAGTCCTTATCCCGGAATTTCTAGCAGAACTTCAAAGTCGCGGGCGGATCTACGGTTATCGTTTTCGACCGCATGGCCCTCTCAAGGCACGGCCGATCGACGACTATACCGGCAACTGCCTGGCCGGCAAGGCCTTCCAGCTGATGATCGACAACAATCTCGATTTCGAGGTGGCCCTCTACCCCTATGAGCTGGTGACCTACGGCGAGACCGGCAGCGTTTGCCAGAACTGGATGCAGTTCCGTCTCATTAAAAAATACCTGCAGGTCCTCACCGAAGAGCAGACCCTGGTGGTGCAGTCCGGCCATCCCCTCGGACTCTTTCAGTCAAGCCCGGACCAGCCGCGGGTCATCATCACCAACGGCCTGATGGTCGGCCTGTACGACAACCCGGATGACTGGGAGATCGCCGCCCAGATGGGGGTATCCTCCTACGGCCAGATGACCGCCGGCGGCTGGATGTACATCGGCCCGCAGGGCATCGTCCACGGTACCTACAACACCTTGCTGGGCGCTGGGCGGAAGATGTGCGGGGTGGCCGGAGACGGCAATCTCGCCGGCCTGCTCTTTGTCTCCTCCGGCCTGGGCGGGATGAGCGGCGCCCAGCCGAAGGCTGCCAAGATTGCCGGTGCCGTGTCGATTACCGCCGAGGTCGATATGTCGCGGATCGACAGCCGCTATCGCCAGGGCTGGGTCGACAGGGTTTCCAGCGATCTCGGCGAGGTGCTGCAACTGGCCGAGAAGGCGGTCGCCGAAAGGGCCAACACCTCCATCGCCTATCATGGTAATGTGGTTGATCTCCTGACCTTTCTCGGCGACCGGCAAATTCCGGTCAATCTCGTTTCCGACCAGACATCCTGCCATGTGGTGTACGACGGCGGCTACTGCCCGCAAGGCCTGACCTTTGCCGAACGAACCGCCATGCTGGCAACCGATCGGGGGAAGTTCCGCCAGCTCGTCGACCAAAGCCTTCGCTGCCACTTTCAGGCGATTAAAAAACTGGTCGGCCAGGGGGCGTACTTTTTCGATTACGGCAATGCCTTTCTCAAAGCGGTGTTTGACGCCGGGGTTAAAGAAATTGCCAGAAACGGCGTCGATGCCAAGGATGGGTTTATCTTTCCCTCGTATTTCGAGGATATTATGGGACCTCTCTTTGACTACGGCTACGGGCCGTTCCGCTGGATTTGCCTGAGCGGTAAGCCGGATGACCTCGCCAAAACCGACCGGGCGGCCATGGCCTGCATCGATCCGGAGCGTCGGCCGGAGGATCGTGACAACTACCTGTGGATCAGGGATGCCGAGGCCAACCACCTGGTGGTCGGCAGCCAGGCGCGGATTCTCTACTCCGACGCCTACGGCCGCAAGGCCATTGCCTTACAATTCAACGAGATGGTGCGCCGCGGCGCGGTCGGACCGATCATGCTCGGCCGCGATCACCATGACCCGGGCGGCACCGATTCACCCTTCCGGGAAACCGCCAATATTAAAGACGGCAGCAATGTCTGCGCCGACATGGCCACCCACTGTTTTGCCGGCAACGCCGCCCGGGGGATGACCATGGTCGCCCTGCATAACGGCGGCGGCACCGGCATCGGCAAGGCGATCAACGGTGGTTTCGGTATGGTGCTCGACGGCAGCAGCCGCGTCGACGACATCCTCCGCACCGCCATGTCCTGGGATGTCATGGGCGGTGTTGCCCGGCGCAGCTGGGCGCGCAATCCCAATGCCATGGAGGTGGCGATGGCCTACAACCGGGATAACGGCAATGGCGACCAGATCACCATCCCCTTTCTGGCGGAAGACGGCCGGGTAACACAGGCGGTGGCGGCACTATTTGCCGAGTTTCAGGGTAAGGGATGCGGAGGAGATCGATGACCGTCCAGCAGCTGTTTCGTAACGCCAGGATATACACGCCGGTGGACCAGGGGCGGCCGCGGGGCGGCAAAGCCCAGGGCGAACTGGCATATTACCGGCACGGGGCGATGCTGGTCGAGGGTGGCAGGATCGTCGCTGTCGGCCATGAAGCCGAGCTTGCCTCTCAGTTGCCGGGTGGCGAGGAGAGAGACGAGGTCGACTGCGGCGGCAGGTGTCTGATTCCCGGTTTTGTCGATCCGCATACCCATATGTGCTTTGTTGGTCTGCGCGAGGCGGAATTCATCCAGCGCCTGGACGGCACCCATTATCTGGAGATTCTCCGGCAGGGCGGCGGAATTCTTGCGACCGTCCGGGCGGTGGCCGCGGCAACGGAGGAAGAGCTGTATGCCGCGACCCTCCGGCGTGTCGAGATCGCCCTCAGCCTCGGTACGACGACCCTGGAGATTAAGAGTGGCTATGGACTCGATACGGAAAACGAGTTGAAGATGCTCCGGGTAATACACCGGGTGGCGGGGACTTGTCCGGTCGATGTGGTCGCCACCTTTCTTGGTGCCCATGCCGTTGCCGAGAGGTACCGGGATGATCCCGGTGCCTTTGTCGATCTGCTGATACAGGAGATGCTGCCGGCGGTAAAGGCACAGGGTATCGCCAGGTTTTGCGATGTGTTCTGCGAGCAGGGGGTCTTCTCGCTGGCCGACAGTCGCCGCATTTTGCAAGCGGCAAAAGACGCCGGTCTTCTGGTCAAACTCCATGCCGATGAGGTGCACGACCTCGGTGGGGCCGGGCTTGCCGCCGAACTTGGCGCCTTGTCTGCCGATCACCTTCTGGCCGCCGGCGAAAAAAACCTCGTGGCGATGGCCGCTGCCGGGGTGGTGGCCGTTCTCCTGCCGGCAACCGCCTACAGCCTCCGGAAACCCTATGCCCGGGCGCGGCTGATGATTGACAGGCGACTACCCGTGGCCCTGGCCACCGACTGTAATCCGGGCTCAAGCCTCACCGAATCGATGCCCTTTGTCATTGGCCTGGCAGTTCTCAATATGGGACTCAGTCCAGCCGAGGCGCTGACCGCCGCCACCTTAAACGCCGCCTACGGCATCGGCATGGCGGGGCAGGTCGGTAGCCTCGACCCAGGGAAACAGGCCGATTTTCTTCTCCTCGATGGCGAGACCCCGGCCATTCTCGCCTACCACGCAGGAGTTGCACCGATAGCAGCGGTATATAAAAACGGCAGGCAGGTCTTTGCTGCCGGAGCTTGTTGAAAAAATAGAGGATTAGCGGAGTGAGACATGCGGAAAATAGTTGAATGCGTACCGAATTTCTCGGAGGGAAAAAACGACGAGACCATTGCCGCCATCGGCAAGGCCATCGCCGACACCAAGGGCTGTACCCTCCTCGATGTCGATGCCGGACAGTCAACCAACCGCACCGTGTATACCTTCGTCGGCGATCCGCAAAGTGTTGTCCTCGGGGCGCTTGCCGCCGCCCGGGTCGCCGCCGGGCGAATCGATATGCGCAACCACCAGGGGGAACATCCGCGTTTCGGGGCCCTTGATGTCTGTCCCTTTGTGCCGGTGGCCGGGGTGACCATGGCCGAGTGCGTGGCGATTGCCAAGGATTTTGCCGGAAGGCTCGCCGAGGAACTGAGTGTACCGGTCTATCTCTACGAGGCAGCGGCAAGCCATGCCTACCGTCGCCGTCTCGCTGATCTGCGGCACGGCGAATATGAGGGCTTGGTGGAACGGGTGAAAGACCCGCGGTGGCAACCGGATTACGGCCCCGCCGAGTTCGTTGCCGGCTGGGGAGCGACCGCCACCGGGGCGAGGAGCTTTCTTATTGCCTATAACGTCAATATCCTCGGGACGCCGAACCAGGCCCACCGCATCGCCCTCAACCTGCGCGAGGCGGGTCGGGGTGATGATGCCCCCGGTCTTTTGAAGGAGGTGAAGGGAATGGGCTGGTTCGTCGAGGAGTACAATATGGCCCAGGTCACCGTCAATCTCCTCGACTACCGGGTAACGCCGATCCATGTCCTCTTCGAGGCGGTGAAGCGGGAGGCGGAGGCCCTGAAGGTCGGTGTGGCCGGTTCGGAGATTGTCGGTCTGGTGCCGCTGGAGGCGCTCCTCATGGCCGCCGATTTTTATATTGAGAAGGAAAAACTCTTTATTTACGAGGAAGATCAAAAACTTCGCCTGGCCATCGACCGGCTTGGCCTTAGCTCGATCTCCCTGTTTCAGCCGCAGGACAAAATCATCGATTACCGGGTGGCGGAAAAACCGAACGAACCGCTGGCCGGGATGAGTGTCCGCGGATTCATCGAGGAGATCGGCGCCCGTTCTTCCGCCCCCGGCGGCGGTTCCGCATCGGCGGCCATCGCCGCCATGGGCGTGGCCCTGGGGTCGATGGTCGCCAAGCTGACTCATGGCGGCAGACGATTTGAGGCCGTGCAGCCGCAGATGGAAATGGTCATCCCGGTGCTTCACCACCTGACCCGCCGCCTCATCCCCCTGATCGATGCCGATACCTCCGCCTTTAATGGCTATATGGAAGGCATGCGCATGCCGCAAATTACCGAGGAGGAGAAGAGTGCCCGGATCGCCAAAATGCAGGCCGGATTGAAAACCGCAATCCAGGTGCCGCTAAATCTCATGCGCCTTGGCGACAGTGGCTGGGACAGCCTCTGCATCGTTGCCCGCTACGGCAATCCGGCGTCCCGTTCCGATATCCAGGTCGGCGCCCGGGCCCTTGAAACCGGCATCTGGGGGGCGTATCAGAATGTCCGCATCAATCTGGCGGAGATTAGCGACCTGACCTACCGGGAAGGGGTCCTTGCCGAGGCGGAGCACCTCCTGAACCGGGCGGGCGAAAAATGCTCCGAGGTCCTGAGAAATCTTGCCGGTCCGTGACGGCTCAGGAGTGCTGGTTGCCTTGCAAAGGCGGCCCAGCCATTTTCGCTTGCATAGAAGGTTTTCATTGACTCCGGCGCGAAGTGATACCATTATGTCGCCTCGAACCTGCATCCCTTTATTTCCTCGTCTCTTCATGGAGAAATAGCTGCAAGGGATCTTACCTATTCTGTAAGAGACTCATTTTAAGAGAAAATCATGTCAAAAAATCTGTTTATTGCCGGCACCGGGCCGCGCAGCGGCAAATCGGCTGTAACCCTTGGTCTCATGGAACTTTTGACCCGCAATGTGAAAAAGGTGCTGTTTTTCCGGCCGTTGATCGATGCCGATCACAGCGCCGGTGAGCGGGACAACACCATCAACCTTATCAAAAGCCAGTTTCATCTCGGTACCAAGTATGAGGAAATGTATGCCTATACGATGACGGAGGCGAATCAGCTTATCGCCATGGGCAAAAATGCCGAATTGCATGAGGGAATACTGAACAAATATAATGCACTTGCCGAACAGGCCGATTTCGTGCTCTGTGAGGGCCTTGAGATGGGCGGAGCGGCCTCCTCCTTCGATTTTGATATGAATGTCGAGATCAGCAACAACCTTGGTTGTCCGGTACTGCTGGTGGCCGGTGCCAAGATGAAAGGGGTCGATGAGCTTATCCGTTCCATCAAGGTGTACCACGAATCGCTTGATGATCGCGGCTGTGATCTCCTCGCCACCATCATCAACCGCGTTCATCCGGAATCGGTCGAGAAGGTCAAGGCCAGGCTTGTCGAGGAGCAGATACCGGCGAAAGGCCTGGTCTATGTTATTCCTAACAATGACAGCCTCGGCAACCCTTCGGTCGGCGAGGTGGCAAGGCTTCTCAATGCCGAAATCCTCTACGGTGAGCAGAATCTTACCCGCCATGTCCGCAGCTTTATGATTGCCGCCATGCAGCTGCGCAATCTCCTCGGCCGGATCGAATATGGCGCCCTGGTGATTACCCCCGGCGACCGGTCCGATGTCATTCTCGCCTGCCTGGCCGCCCTGCAGTCGAATACCATGCCGAGGATCTCCGGTATCATGCTGACCGGTGGCCTGGTCCCGGAGGCGCCGGTGCAAATGGTCATCGAGGGTTTTCCGGATACGGTACCGATCATCGCGGTCAACGAAAATACTTTTCAGGCGGCAATCCGGGTCGATACCATGCATGCCTTCATTACCCCCGACAACACCCGGAAAATCACCCAGGCCCTGGCGGTCTTTGAAAAGCACGTCAACATGGATGAGTTGAGCGACCGGATCATCAAGACCAAGACGACCATCGTCACCCCGAAGATGTTCGAGTCCCGGCTGCTGCAGCGTGCCAAGATCCACAAACAGCATATCGTTTTGCCGGAAGGGGAGACCGACCGCATCCTCCAGGCGGCGGAGATCCTTCTGCGCCGGGAGGTGGTTGATATCACCCTGCTTGGTTCGGAATGCAAAATTGAAGACCGTATCCGCAATCTTGGTCTGCATCTTGATAAGGCGACCATCATCGATCCGAAGACCTCGCGCTGGTACGAAGACTATGTCGAGACCTATTATCAGCTGCGCAAGGACAAAGGGGTTACCAGGGACAGCGCCGTCGATATCATGGCCGACATGAATTTCTTCGGCACCATGATGATCTACAAAGGCCACGCCGACGGCATGGTTTCCGGGGCGAAACATACCACCGCCGACACCATTCGTCCGGCCTTCCAGTTTATCAAGACCAAACCGGAATGTTCAATTGTTTCAAGCGTTATGCTGATGTGCCTGAACGATCGGGTGCTGGCCTACGGCGACTGCGCGGTGAACCCTGATCCCACCGCCGAACAGTTGGCGGAAATTGCCATCAGCTCGGCAAAAACGGCGGCGCTGTTCGGTATTGAACCGCTGGTGGCGATGCTGTCCTATTCGTCGGGAAACTCCGGCAAGGGCGAGCAGGTAGAAAAGGTGCGCAAGGCCACGGAAATAGCCCGGAACAAGGCGGAGACCCTCTACCCCGGCCTGGAGATTGAGGGGCCGATTCAGTATGATGCGGCGGTGGATATGGAGGTTGCCAGGACCAAGATGCCCGAAAGTAAGGTGGCCGGTCGGGCAACGGTGTTTATCTTCCCCGACCTCAACACCGGCAACAATACCTACAAGGCGGTGCAAAGGTCGGCGGGGGCGGTAGTGGTTGGCCCGATCCTCCAGGGTCTGAAAAAACCGGTGAACGACCTGAGCCGTGGCTGTCTGATACCGGATATCGTCAACACCGTGGCGATCACCGCGGTCCAGGCCGCGGCCGAGAAGGGAAAAAACTAGAAAGTCATGGTGGTTCCCTCTCCTTGCCGGGGGAGGCATCGCCTGCCGAAAACCCATTGTCGATCAATACAGACCCCTTAGCAATAAGAGAGAGCAGTGATGGATACAAATGAGAAAAATATCATCAATTTATTGGTATGGCAGGAGCTCCTGCTGGCGAACCTCTATCGGTTGTTTGCCAAACAGTTCCCCCAGTATTGCCAATTTTTTGAGGACCTTTCCGGAGACGAGCAGAAACATGCGAGCTGGTTGAAACAACTGGCTGATTCCGGAGAGAGAGGATTCATTGTCTTTACCGAGGGCAAGGTCAAGACCCAGGATATTGATGCGTATAACAACTATCTGGAAAAGGTTATTCTCAAAACCGAGAACGGAGAACTGACATTGGCCGAGGCGGTTAGGTACGCTGGAGAGATGGAACGATCACTGATTGAAAGAGATGTCTTTAGTCATTTCGACTCGACGTCCACCAAAGCCAAGGAAATTTTAGAAAAGCTCGTTTTGGAAACAAGAAGACACATCAATAAGATAGAAAGCATTCAGATGTGAAGAGGATCCGCTAGCGGCTTAGAAATGCAATGCGTGTGGTGAATATGTCGCTATAGGCATGAGCGGATATATTGCTGTAATTCTATTATGTTAGCTGATCAAAAATACCGGAATGGTTGCTTTTTGGCTGACCTCGTTGGCTACTGAGCCCAGCAGGACCTCCAGCATAGCGCCACGGCCATGGGTGCCCATGATGATCTTGTCAACCTGCGATTCCTGGGCAAAATTGACGATGATCTCGGCCGGATGGCCGACGGCGATGTGATGGGAGTAGGGCACCTGCGCCGCATCAAGGAGTGCACGGACTCCGGCCAGGGCTGACAAGGCCTCCTCTTGACGATAGTTTTCCAGCTCTTCATGAGTCAGAAACATCCGGGCATGACCGGAGTCGATGGGAAGCTGCACGTTAAGGAGGACAATTTCCAGTGTTGCACCGCTTTTGATCAGGTCAAGGACCTGCACCACGGCCCGTTCCGCATACTCCGAGCCATCAATTGGCATGAGGATTTTTATCATATTGTGCCGCTCATTTGTGATTTTTTGCATGGCATTCTGTGAGCCCTCTGCTGACCTTTCTCCCTTTCCCGGGACCGGTGCCGCCCTACAAAGGAGACACTAACAACAATTCCGAATATAACCAGTCTGAGAAACGCTCTTCAACGAAAATTCACGCAAATGCAGTTCTGCCTTTGCGTTGTCTTCACGGCCGTGGGGCTATCCTGCTACGGCGGAGGTGGCCAGGGTATCCTGCAGCCTGCGACAGGTTGCGGTTATATCCTTTGCCCCGACGATTTCGGTGACCAGGCAGATTGTCTTTGCCCCGCAGCCGGCTACTTGACGGATATTGTACTCCTTGATGCCGCCGATTGCTACGAAAGGCAAGGGGCAGGAGGCAACGACGTGTTGCAGGTATTCAAGGCCCACCGGGGCACAGACATCGTCTTTGGTTGTCGTGGCAAAGATTGGGCCGACGCCGATATAGTCGGCACCGGCGGTTACTGCCACCGCGGCCTGTTGCGGGCTGTGAGTTGACAGGCCGATCAGTTTGTCCGGGCCGATGAGCTGACGGACCGCCGCCACCGGCAGATCGTCCTGACCGACATGTACCCCGTCGGCATCGACCAGCCGGGCGATATCGGTATAATCGTTGACGATAAAGAGGACGCCCGCCGCAAGGGTCAGGCGACGTATCTCCCGGCATTCGGCAAACATTGCCGCGAAGCTCTTTGCCGGGCGCTTTTCCCGGTACTGGATGATACGGATACCGCCGGCAATCATTGCCTGTACCACCTCGATATTGCTGCGGCCACGGGAATATTTTTCGGCGGTAATGCCGTAGATGCCCGGTGGCAGCCCTGGTGTATCTTTCCTTGCATTAGTCATAGTCGTTCACAATTTTCTGTATGATTTCAGCCATCCGGCAGGCGACGGCCAGCACCTTGCTGGGGAAGATCGGTGCCTGCGCGCAGTCAGTCAAAAAATCGCCGACAATAAAGCAGTTGCCGAGTCGCTGCACGCGAATGCCCTCCAGGTCGCAGCCGGCGATGCCGCAGGCTGAAACGATTATCCGCTCTTTGCCCGCCAGGCATTCCACCAGCATTTTCTTGTCGGTTTGCCGGTCCAGGCCCTCGACCACCAGCTGGCAGTCGGTAAAGAGAGTCGCGCAATTGCCTCCGTCCAGCTGGGTAGTCATGGTTTCGATCCGTATATCCGGCCGGATGCGACGGAGATTTTCAGTCAGCATCTCCACCTTCAGCCGACCGATCTGATCATGGAAATAGAACTGGCGGTTGAGGTTACTTGCCTCCACCCGGTCAAAGTCGATAATTTTCAGGGAGGTGAGGCCGCTGCGCACCAGTATCTGGGCGACGTTCGAGCCAATCCCGCCGGCCCCGGCGATACCTATTTTCATTGAATTGAATCCCAGTCCTTAAATACCGGCTGATAGCCGTGGGCGATGATCATGGCCGCCACCTCGGTGACGCTGCGCCCATCGGCGATCTCGAACTGGCGATTTTCGGCGATCCGACCCAGGGCATAGCCGCCGACCCCGGTGCTGGAGCCGGCCGAATAGCGGGTGGCCCCCAATGCCAACAGCCGGTCCCTGAAACCGGCGGTTTCCCTCGTTGAGATGGTGATCCCGGCCCGCGGCGAGAACAGGCGCAGGGCAGTCAGGAACTGGACAAAGGCCCGGTCATCTACTTGAAAGTCGGGACGGAAATGGCCCTCCGCCTCGTTAAAACGTGGCAGGGAGAACGAAACTTCGGTATCCGGAAAGGTGTCCTCAAGATAGCGGCCATGCAGGGCAGTGAAGAAGACCTCCCGGCGCGGCTCGGCAAGACCAAGCAGGGCGCCGATATTTATCATTCGAAAACCGGCGGCGGCACCCCGTTCCGGTGCGGTCAGCCGGTAGTGGTAATCGGTCTTGCGTCCGGCGAGATGGACCCGGGCATAGACCTCCTCGTCGTAGGTCTCCTGGAACAGGGTCATGCCATCGACGCCGACTCCCTGCAGGCGGCGGTAGTCGGCGGTATCCATCGGGAAGATCTCAATGGCCACGGAGGCAAAGTGCCGCTTCAAAATTTCGGCGGCTCTGGTCAGGTAATCCATCGGCGTATGCGCTTGCGACTCGCCGGTCAGCATCAGCACATGCTGCATGCCGGTGGCGGCGATGGCCCGGGCCTCGGTCTCGATCTCAGCCAGGCTGAGCACTTGCCGGTGGATGGGGTTGCGGCGGTTGAAGCCGCAATAGGCGCACTGGTTGGCGCAGTAGTTGGATATATAGAGAGGGATGAAGAGCTGGATTGTCCTGCCGAAATGCTGGACGGTGAGGCGCTGGGCCTTTCGGGCCATTGCCTCAAGATACCTGCCTTCACCGGCCTTGGGGCTGAGGAGGACGAGGAGGTCGCTGGCGCTGAGCGTGTCCCTGGCCAGGCTGCGTTCTACCATTTCATCGGTGACCCCGGCAAAAAAACCGGCAAAATCAACTTCCCGGTAGCGGTCAATGATCGAATACAGTGACATACGGTTATTTCTCCGAGCGGTTTTCATAGAGAAAACCCGTTAGCGGTGATGAGGCCCTGGCTGCAACAGATATTTCGGCCATCTCGGCGAGATAGGCCGCCCGGCCGGCCCGGACCGCCAGGTCGAAGGCCCGGCCCATGGCCTCCGGGTCGCTGGCGGTGGCAATGGCGGTATTGACGAGGACCGCGGCAGCGCCCATCTCCATGGCCGCCGCGGCTTGAGAAGGCCGGCCAATCCCGGCGTCGACAATCACCGGGACCTTGCAGTTTTCAATGAGTAGGGCGATCAGCGCCTGGGTCTCCAGGCCCCGGTTTGAGCCGATCGGAGCGCCGAGCGGCATCACCGCCGCGGCCCCGGCCGATTCCAATCTTTTGGCCAGCGGCAGATCGGGCAGGATGTAGGGGAGGACGACAAAGCCCTCCCCGGCGAGAATTTCAGTGGCCCTGAGGGTCTCGATGGTATCCGGCATCAGGTATTTCATGTCGGTGATCACCTCGATCTTTATGAAATCGCCGCAACCGGCCTCGCGGGCAATCCGGGCGATGCGCACCGCCTCTCCGGCGGTACGGGCACCGGAGGTATTGGGCAGCAGGGTGACATCCTTGGGGATGTGGGCCAGGATGTTTTCCGAACCGGCCGAGTTGTCGACCCGGCGCAGGGCGACGGTGATCATCTGTGAGCCGCTGGCAGCAAGCATCCTGGGGATCAGGGCATTGGATGCGAACTTGCCGGTGCCGGTGAACAGGCGGTTACTGAAAGCGACATCTCCAAGGTGCAGCAGATCTTCCATCATCCTTCAACCTCCTCCGACAAAACTGAGTAATTCAAGTGTATCACCATCATGTAAGCGGATGGCCGGCCAGTCCGCTTGCCTGATGATGGTCCCGTTCAACTCCACTACCAGCGACTCGGGGGGTAGCCCCTTGTCCGCCACCAATGTGTCAACGGTACCGGCCGAACAGATCTCTCGCTGTCCGTTGATAACAAGCTCCATAGCAAGTCCTCCAAAAAAAAGCCGCCTGCCCTTTGGAAAAGGACAGGCGGCGTATGAGCAGGAAAACTGGTTTACCAGAGTTCATCGTCTTAGCCGCTTCCCTTCGCAGGTATTATCCAGATCAGGTTCATAGGGTTGGAAGATTCCTCTCAGCAGAGACTGCACCCCTAGCGATAGCTATGTCTATAAAAGAGTCGGAAGGATTTGTCAACCACGCCAGCAGATTCCACCTTCACGGAGCGGCTAAAACTTCTCCTACCATGATTGTCAGACCTTCCGGCGAAAATGGTTTTTGAATGAAATATATTCCCTGTTCGTTGGCGTTTTGCCTGGTCATGAGGCTTGAGGTATAGCCGGACATGAAAAGGCATTTGAGGCCGGGGATTTCGTTTGCGAGGAACACCGCTAGATCCCGTCCGTTCATTTTTGGCATGATCACATCGGTGATCAGCAGTTGCAGCGATTTCCTATGGTCACGGGCGATGGCGATCGCCTCGGCGGGGTTGTCCGCCGTCAATACAGTGTATCCTGCATCTTTGAGGATTTTTCCGGCTAAACGCAAAATTGCCGCTTCATCTTCGACAATTAAAATGGTCTCGCTCCGGCCGGGTTCAGGGGATTTCTTTTTTTCCTCCGCTACCTGGACAATCGGGTCCATATGTCGTGGCAGATAGATGGTAAAGGTTGTTCCCTTGCCGGGTTCACTGGCTACGGTAATGCAGCCGTGGTTCTGTTTGATGATGCCGTATACCGTTGCCAGGCCAAGGCCGGTTCCTTCGCCAATTTCCTTGGTGGTAAAGAAGGGTTCGAAAATCTTACAGAGGATGTCGGGAGTCATGCCGCAGCCGGTATCGCTGACCGAAAGAACAACGTAGTCACCGGGGAACACCCCAGACTGGGCGATACAAAAGTTCTGTTCAAGAACTGTCGTGGCGGTTTCGATGGTCAGGGTGCCGACACCTTCGATGGCGTCGCGGGCGTTGACACAGAGATTGGCGAGAATCTGATCGATCTGGGAAGGATCGATCTTCACCGGCCAGAGATTCATCTCCGGTTGCCACACGAGGGTGATATCCTCACCGATCAGCCGCTGCAGGATCTTCAGCGCTCCCTCCACGGTCGCATTGAGATCGAGGACTTGCGGGGAAATCGCCTGCTTGCGGGCAAAGGCCAATAGCTGCCGGGTTATATTGGCTGAACGGGTTGCGGCGTCAAATATCTCCTGCAGGTCGCTGTGCAAGGGCGAGCCGGGTTCGGTTTTTTTCAGGGCCAGCTCGGCGCAACCGAGAATAACACTGAGCATATTGTTGTAGTCGTGGGCCACCCCTCCGGCGAGGCGCCCTACAGATTCCATTTTTTGCGCTTGATGTAATTGGTTTTCCAGCTCATTGCGGATCCTTTCGGCCCGCTTGCGGTCGCTGAGGTCCCTGACAATTGCCCACATTCCTTCTTCCAGGCCTTGGTCGTTGCGTACCAGGAAGGTTCGCAGTTCGACAGGAAATATGGTGCGGTCCTTTCGTATGTACTCTTTCTCGTAAACCTGGGAGAAATCATTGGGCAAGATTTGGTTGATTACAATATCCTTTTCAAATTCATGCCATTGTTCCGGGGTCAGGTCGATATTGGTCATCCGGGAAAGTTCCTCGGCGCCGTAGCCAAGCATCGTACACAAGGACTGATTGGTTTCCAGGATATTTCCCAGCATATCGAAGAAGATGAAGCCGTCGGTCATGCTTTCGTGCAGGCGGCGGTATTTTTTCTCTGAAGTGCGCAGCGCTTCCTGGGTTGCCCGTAAGGTGGCAGTTTCCTGTTCGAGCTGCAGCATCTTCTGTTCGAGTTTTTGGACCAGGCGTTCACTGTAGAGCTTTAACACCTCCTCTTCCGCGGGCTGGGAAAAGGCTGGGTCATGGGTATCTGTGTCAGGAGAGGATAGCAGTTCCCGAACCGCTGACAGAAGGACATCCGGCTCGCAGGGTTTGACAATGAACCGGTCCGCCCCGATCTGCAATGCAAAGGCCTCATCCTGCGCGCCGGTATAGGTGGCGGTATAGGCGATAAAGGGGATTTTTCGCAGCCGTTCATCCTTTTTGACCCGGCGGCACAGTTCGAAGCCGTCCATGACCGGCATGAGGATATCGCTGATGATCACATGAAAGTCACTGCTCTCCAGCTGACTGAGGGCCTCGGCTCCATTGGCGACCGAATGCACTTCATAACCGTTGCCGCGGAACAATGCCTCCACGAGGTAACGGTTATCTTCCCGGTCATCGACGTTCAAAATGCGCATGCTTCTCCTTACTCACCGGTTTTTGGTAGACAACTCATGATTTCCGCAACAAAGGTCTCCGGATTGATGGGTTTTTCAATATAGCCGGTGGCTCCGGCGGCCATGATGGTCTCGCGGTCGCCGACCATGGCGTAGGAGGTCACGGCGATAATCGGTACCGCATCAAGCTCGCGGTGTTTTTTCAGTTCGGTGGCGACCGCGTAGCCGTCCATCTCCGGCAGCTGGATATCGAGAAGAATGGCCAGCGGGTCGCAACGCAGGGCGATGTCAATCCCCGTTCGTCCATCCTCCGCCCCGATCACCACGAAACCGCTTTTTTCCAGGAGAAATCGCATCAGGTAGAGGTTCTGGTCGTTATCCTCGATGATCAACAGTCTATTATTCATGACAAATCTCCGAGTTGTCGGGGAATACGGATGGTAAAGATGCTGCCTTTCTCCCAGGTGCTGTCGACATCGATGGAACCGCCCATCAACTCGACGATCTTCTTGCAGATCGACAGGCCAAGACCGGTCCCTTCGCGCTTCCTGGCAAGGCCGGTGTCTATCTGATGAAACGGCTGGAAGATGTTAATAAGTTCTTCGGCCTGCATACCGATACCGGTGTCGGCAAAGGACAGTACATAGGTGTCGCCTTCCCCCCGGCAGGACACGTGGATATGGCCCTGTTCGGTGAATTTCACGGCATTGCTGAGGAGGTTGAGTATGACCTGTTCCAACCGGCGCTGGTCGGTGTTGATGTTGCCGATGTCAGAAGCGATAGCCAGTTCAATGGCCAGACCTTTCTGATCGGCGAGGGGTGAAACCACTTTAACCATCTTCTCGATGGACTGCCGTAAATCGAAGGTTGTTATGGCAAGATTCAACTGCCCTGCTTCAATTTTTGAGATATCAAGGACATCGTTGATCAGGGCCAGGAGGTGGCGGGAACTGTTCTGTACCATGCCCATTTGCTTTTGCTGTTCGGCATTGAGGGGGCCGGCGAGGCCTTGCAGCATGATGCCGGTAAAACCGATGATCGAGTTGAGGGGCGTTCGCAGTTCGTGGGACATGGTGGCGAGAAAGGCCGATTTGATCTTGTCGGCAGCCTGGGCCTTTTCCATGGCGGCGGCCAACTCGGCGGTGCGCTGGATGATGCGCTGCTCCATCTCCTGGTTGACAATTCGCAGTTCCCGGGTGCGCAAATTGACTTGGTGCTTGAGAATAAAGCTACCGACTATGCTGGCAAGCAGGAAACCTATGCCGACAAAGCCGGAGACCTTCAGCCAGAGTGGTATCTGGAATTTGACCTCATCAGCGAGCCATTGTTTCAGTGACCGGTAATACACCGATTCCGAGTCTTTTTTGAGACTGGTAAGATGGAGATCGACAATATCGAGTAGCTCTTTATCGGCCTTCAACGGCGCGGCGAAGAACAGATCGGAGGGATCGAAAACCACTGCGGTATCTTCAAGCCCGGCGGCCTTGGCGTGAGCGAGGCCGTAAAAACGATTGGTGATGGCGGCATCGGCCTCACCCCTGGTCATGGCCTCGAACATGGTTTTATAATCCGGCGTGGTGGCAAGGCTTACGGTCAACCCGAAACCACCGGCAAAGCGGCTGAACCGTTCTTGCTGCACCGAACCTTCGAGCACCAGGACCTTCTTGTCGTTGAGGTCGAGGATTGATTGGATTTTACTGCCTTTTTTGGCGTATACCTGAGACCATGAGGACAGCACCGGCACCCGGTGAAAGGAAAAGAGGTGCTGCCGTTCAGCGGAATAAGCAACGTCGGGCATAAAATCGATTTGGCCCTTTGTCAGACGGTCAAGGCCCTCGGCCCAGGTACCAGAGAGATACTGCAGTTCCCAGCCCTCGACGTTAGCGATGTGTTCGATGATGTCGACAAAGATGCCGGTCGGCTTGCCGGCTTGGCTGGTAAAGACCTTCGGGGGATTTTCGTAAATGCCAACAACCACCTTCCGGTTGCCAACCACCTCGGCGCTGGCCGGGTGGCTGAAGATGCACAAATAGACAAGGAGGATCAGTTGAATTACTTGAAAGTACCGCGCCGGACTGTTTGGGCTTGTGGGGTGTGCCATGGCAATTCTCCACGGGTAACCTATCCAATTATTTAATCGGAGTACCCAAATGGTGAAACCCGTAATGATCCCCCGTGCTTGGGGCTATCAACCTTCGCTGAAAATTGTCTCGGTAAAATCGATATGCATTTCCGCAAGATAAAATCCCCACAGGGGGGGTGGATTACCGTGGTAATGCTTTGCAAAACAAGAACTGAATTTCCAGCGAGATAATAAGATCCTATGATTTTTCGCTAAAACTGTCAATCAAGGTCATGTCGATTGTCGGGGCATTGACACGTCTTTGCTGCTGCACCAAGAGCTGTTTACGATTCGTTGACAAGTTGCCACGACAAGTACTCAGGAAAATCCACGAAGCTCAAATGAAGCGGCTGACGATCCCTTTTTCCACCGCGGCTTGTTCTATTATGCTAAATGTTGGCTGGGAGAGCAGAGAGGAATGGCTGCAACAGGCGAAACGGCCGCCGATTGAGGACTGTACAAGGAGACCCTCTGGCTCCTTTTCAACGGGGAACAGCGATTGACGGCAGGCAGGATTGGCGTTATCTCGGTTTTCCGGGGATGGTATGAGCCGTGACGAAATCGCTGGAAAATAACCAGCGCGGTTCGTAACGGCTCTTCGAGATTGGGAACTTAGAGAGTTCAGTTACTTGAGCTTTACGGCCTTTTTATTGGCCACCAGTTCCCGCAGGTAATTGAGCCAAACATCCATACCCTCGCCGGTTTTTGAAGAGAGGTTCATGGTCCGAAGTTTCGGATTGAGCCGCAGGGCGTCGCCCACCGCTTCGGGGACGGGGAAGTCAAAGTAGGGGAGGAGATCGGTTTTGGTTACTACAAAGGTGTGGGAACTGGTGAAGGATTTCGGATACTTTGCCGGTTTGTCCGGTCCTTCCGGTACGGAAACCAGGACAACCCGCTCATGTTCGCCAAGATCAAAGGTTGATGGGCAGACCAGATTGCCGACGTTTTCGATAAAGAGCAGATCGATATCCTCGCCGCCCGGCTCTTTCTGCAGCCGGTGAAAACCCTTGTGGGTCATGGCCGCGTCGAGATGGCAGGCGCCGCCGGTGGTGAGCTGAATGACTGGCACCCCTTTGGCCCTGATGCGCATGGCGTCGCGTTCGGTCTCGATATCCCCTTCAATGACGCCGATTTTGATCTCGCCGCGCAGGGCATCTATAGTGTGCTCTAGCAAGGTGGTCTTGCCGGAACCGGGACTGCTGATCAGATTGAGGGCGACTGCCCCGACCTCGTTGAAGTGCTCGCGGTTGGCCCTGGCCAGGGCGTCGTTGGCGGCGAAAAGGCTGGTATGGACGTCCACCGTCTTGCTGTGGCTGTGACCGCTTGTGTGAGAATGGCTATGGCCATGGTCGTGGTCATGATCGTGGCTGTGGTCGGAGGGGCTGGGGCAACCGCAGGTATCGCACATAATTGAACCTCATCGTATTGGTGTGTATGGAGTAACAGCGTCATTGTCACACGACGCAGGGATTTTCCCGTCATATATGTTTGGTCAAGAATTGCCGGTACGAAATCAGCGAAATCGATCCGGCAAGGTTTCCGTAGTCTCTCTTATTCCATTTCCACCTGGCGGAGGATAAGGTCGTCGCCTCCCTCCGGGAATAGGGCCAGCTCTTGGCATTTCGGGCAGCAGTCCGGCCGGGGGCCGGCGGTTATCAGGACGTCGCCGCAGCCAGTGCAGGTATAACGAACCGGCGGGACGTTGACTATCAACTGGGCACCGCGCATCAGTTCTTCCTCGGCGGAGATGATATCAAATCCGAATTGGAAGGAATCGACCACCACTCCGCATAACGGGCCGATGTCCATGGTGACACTGATAACCTTGGTGGCCTGATTTTCTGCAGCCAGCTCCTTCAGCTGTTGCACAAGGCCCTGAACGAGTGATATCTCATGCATAGCTAGACGGCCCCCAGCGGAGTTTTGCGGACACCGGCTGCGCCGAGTTCGGCAAGTCGCGCCAGGATCATTTCGGCGACCTCCACCTTGCGCGCCGCCACCTCCTCGGAGAGTTCGATGGAGTCGTGAAGGTTCTTGGGAATGACCGTATAGAACTCGACGTGCTGCGGGGCACGGTCGCGAAGCTTTGAAACTTCAAGAATCTCAAGGAAACCAAGTTGATGAGGTGACATACGGGTCTGGAAATTGCCAGCTTTAACATCCTCCAAATCATAGAAATGAAAGGACCCGGGCTCGCCTTCGATATCTACCACGTCGATGACAAAGATCGGATCGCATTCTTCCAGAAAGGGGGCCATATAAATGCCGGCGGTACCGACATCCTGGATCTCTACCTGCTCGGGAAAGTCGTAATGCTCCTGCAAATAATGGACGACATGGACGCCAAAACCTTCATCGGAAACGATATAATTACCGACCCCGGCAATGCCTATTTTTTTCTCTTTGGTCATGGGATTCCTTGTGAAGTCTTTAGCAAATTCGCGGTAGAGGGAGGCCGTGCAGGGGGGTAACCACCCTGGCGCCTCCGATTGGCGTGTTGATCACCACTCTTCCCGCTTTTCCGGCGGTCAGTCTGCCGATAATCGCCGCCTCGCGGCCCTCGGTGGTTGCCTGCATGATCGCCAGTGCCTTGGCTGCCTGGTCGCCGCTGACAATCACCAGGCACTTCCCTTCATTGGCAAGATACAGGGGCTCAAGACCGAGGAGTTCACAGGCGGCCCGCACCTGCGGACGTATCGGCAGGGCTTCGTCGGACAGTTCAATGGACAGGCCGCTGCTGCCGGCAATCTCGTTCAGCGAGGTGGCGACGCCGCCGCGGGTTGGGTCGCGGAGGGTGTGAATTGCCCCGGGGAGTTCGGTGAGTAGTTTTTCGACCAGGCCGTGCAGGGGCATGGTATCGCTGCGCAGGTCGCCTTGTACGGCAATACCGGCACGCCGGGTCATGATGGTGATGCCGTGGTCGCCGATGGTTCCGGAGACGATGACCGCATCGCCCTCCTTGGCGTTTTTTGAGGAGATATCAATATGTTCCGGGACAAAGCCGATGCCCGAGGTATTGATAAAGATCTTGTCGCCCTTGCCCTTGGGGACAACCTTGGTGTCGCCGGTTACCACCGGTACGCCGGCCTCACGGCAGGCCTCGCTGATGGAGATGATGATCCGTTCCAATTCATCCATGCTAAAGCCCTCCTCAAGGATGAGGCCGAGGCTCAGGCAATAGGGAGAGGCGCCGCGCATTGCCAGATCGTTGATGGTGCCGTGCACTGCCAGCTTGCCTATGTCGCCGCCGGGGAAAAAAATCGGATCGACGACATAGCTGTCGGTGGTAAAGGCCAACCGGCCAGACCGATTATCGAGGATGGCACTGTCTTCAAGACTGTGCAGGGTCCGGTTGTCGAGATACTTGAGAAACAGTTCGCCTATCAGTTGCTGGCTTGCCAGTCCGCCGCTGCCGTGATCGAGTAAGATTTTTTTTTCGGACATTCCTGGTGTATCCTTAGGTTGCGAAGTTCATAAGAGGCGCAAAAGTTCGCCAGCCATAGATGGTTATCGTGTTCGATGGCTATTCATCCTGGCCGTATTTGTGGTAGGCAGCGCAGGTACCCTCGCTGGACACCATGCAGGGCCCGATCGGGTTTGCCGGAGTGCAGCGGCTGCTGAAAAGCGGGCATTCTCTAGGGGTATTCATACCTTTCAAGATGTTGCCACAGAGGCAACCCTTCGGTTCGTGGGCCTCGGGCAGGGTGATGTCGAGGCGGACCTCAGCATCAAAGTCGGCGTATTTCTTACGAATCTTCAGACCGCTGAGGGGGATACGGCCGAGGCCGCGCCAATCCATGTCGGCCGGTTCAAAGATCTCGGCGACCATCTTGGCCGCCCGCTGGTTGGCTTCCCAGGCAACGGCCCGGGGGTAGACATTTTCGACCTTGATGTCGTTATTGGCAACCTGCCGAGCGAGAAGGATGAGGCTTTTCAATAGATCGGCGGTCTCAAAGCCACCGACGACGCAGGCCAAATGGTATTTTTGGGCGAGAGGCTCCCATGCCCCGGCGCCGATAATCGAGGAGACATGGCCGGGGCAAAGCAGGCCGTCGATCTGCAGGGCGGGATCGCTGAGCAAGGCCTCCATTGGCGCGGGCATAGTTTTCTGGGTGGAAAATACCACGAAATTTTTCACATTTTGGTTTTTCGCGGCGAGTATGGTGGCAGCAATGCCGGGAGTCGTCGTCTCAAAACCGACGCCGAGAAAGACCACCAACTCCTCCGGATTTCTCACCGCCAGATCAAGGGCGTCCATCGGCGAATAGACGATCTCCACCTTGGCGCCCCGTGAGCTGGCCTCGGCAAGTGAGCCATGGCTGCCGGGGACCCGAAAGAGATCGCCGAAGATGGCGACCCGCACCCCCGGCCGGTCGGCCATGCCGATAAAAGCGTCCATATGCGACGCGGAGGTGACGCAGACCGGGCAGCCGGGGCCTGAAACCAGCTGCATACCTTCCGGAAGGATCGACCGCACTCCGTTGCGAAAGATGGCCATGGTGTGCGAACCGCAAACCTCCATGACCCGTAACGGCTTGGTTACAGCCTTTCGTAATTCTTCGACAAGGGGCATGGCCAGCTTGCTGTCACGGTATTCGTCGAGATGTTTCATGTTCAGCCTTTGCTAGGAGAGCAGTTCTTCTGGTGTACTTTCAGCGAGTTGGCGAAGCAGAGTGATGTTTTTCAAGGCCTCTTCCTCGTCCAGGGAATGGATGGCGAAGCCGGCGTGAATGATCACGTAGTCGCCAACGGCCGGCCAATGATCGACGATGTCGAGGCGAACCTCCCGGCTGATGCCGTCGGCATCGACCGTGGCGATTTGGCTGGTGGTAAAATCATCGGGGTCACCTTGAACGCTGGTTACCCTCATGGGAATTGCGAGACACATGTCGCAGACCTCCTATAATAGTCTGACCAAAAGAAACCGCGCCGTCATTGACTGGCAGCAGGTTTCCAGTAAACGTCTGAAGATGCGTGGATTGAAAAGCATAAAGCAGCCCCTCCAGCAGAAGGGTGTTTTGCATACATCCGCCGGAAAGCACTATTTGTCTGATACCGGTCTGCTGGGCAAGAATTTCAACGACTCTACAGATGCTGCCGATGAGCATCTTATGAAAGTGCCAGGCGATGTCGGCTGATGGCCTTCCCTGGGCGATGCCTTCGAGGACCACTGTAACAAATTCCGGGCAACTAATCTCCCATTTTCCTGTTGTTTCGTTGTGGAGAATTGCTAAGTTCTTGTGCGAATTGAGCAAAATATCTTCACGCCAGGCATGACTGCGGCCGCGTTTGGCCAATGCCTCCAACTCCATGGCTGCCTGCCCCTCATAGCTGATTTTCTGCCGGATGCCAAGCAGGCTTGCGATAGCGTCGAACAATCTGCCGCAGCTGGAGGTGAGCGGACAATTAAAATCCTTTGCCAGCATGGAAACTATAGTGGCGACCGCATTAGGGTCAAGGTTTGCCAAGGAGGGTGGCAGCTTGCCGACCAAAGACCCTGGCCCGAAGGTCTGGTATACAGCGGCAATGGCCATACGCCAAGGTTCAGTGGCGGCCGCATCACCGCCCGGCAGGCGCAGATGACTGAGGTGGCCGAGGCGGCGATAGGAGGTCGGTTCAGTAAGGAGAATTTCACCCCCCCAGACCGTGCCATCGTCGCCCAGGCCGGTGCCGTCGAGCACCACCGCCAGAACAGGCCCATCCAGGCCATGTTCGGCCATGACCGCAACTGCATGGGCATGGTGATGCTGCACGGGGTACAGGGGAAGGTTCAGGCCTGCTGCATAGTGGCTGCTCATATAGTCTGGATGGAGATCGCAGGCAACCGCCTCCGGCTGAAGCTGCAGCACTTTGCTCAGGTGGTTCGCCGATTCAACATAAAAATCATAAGAGGCAAGATTGTCGAGATTGCCGATATGCTGGCTGGGAAAGACACTGGTGTCGCGGCCCAGGCTCAAAGTGCTTTTCAGCCCGGCACCGCAGCCGAGAATCTTTGGAAGCTGCCATTTGACATGCACCGGCGCCGGGACAAAACCACGGGCTCGGCGCAGCACCAAGGGCTGGCCGTTCACTACCTTTACCACCGAGTCATCCACCCGAGTGACGATTTCCCGGTTGTGGAGGAGGAAGTAGTCGGCGATGGTGGCAAGGCGGTCCAGGGCATCCGCATTGGCGGTGCAGATCGGGGCGCCGCTGCTGTTGCCGGAGGTCATGACCAAGGCCTCAGGGCAGCTGGGCATCTGAAAAAGCAAGTGGTGGACGGGGGTATAGGGGAGCATGATGCCGATTTCATCAATGCCCGGGGCAAGGTTGGCGGCGAGACTGGTATTGCCCCGCTTTTCCAGGAGGACGATGGGATGGGCCGGTGAGGTAAGAATGGCCGTCTCGACCGGTCCCAGGACGCAGAATTTCTCTACCGCTGTCAGGTCGCGAACCATGATTGCCAGGGGCTTGTCAGGTCGGCCTTTCCTTGTGCGGAGCAGGGCAACGGCAGAGGTCGAACAACCATTTACGGCAAGATGAAAACCGCCCATTCCCCTGATTGCCAAGATCCGTCCAGCCTGTAACAGGGTGGCGGCCTCGGCCAGGGGGCTTGTTGTGTTGACCATTTCGCCGCTTGGCGAGTGCAGGGTGATTGCTGGTCCGCAGGCCTTGCAGGCGTTGGGTTGGGCGTGAAATCTCCTGTTCCCGGGGTTGTGGTATTCACTGTCACACTGCGTGCACAGCGGAAAAACCTGCATAGAGGTTTTCGGCCGGTCGTAGGGGATGGTATGGACGATGGTAAACCGCGGTCCGCAGTTGGTACAGTTGATAAAGGGGTAATGAAAGCGCCGGTCGGCCGGGTCGAGGAGCTCGCGCAGGCAGTCGTCACAAAGGGCCACGTCCGGGGGGATGGCCGTGTTGGTGGAAGCGCCGGCGACGCTGGGCAGGATGGTAAATGGCTCGGTTGGCAGAGGCCCGGTAAGATCCCTGGTTTCTACGCCGGAGATCCGTGCCAGCGGTGGGGCATCGGCGGTGATGGCGCCTAGAAAAAGCTGAAGC
The DNA here is from genome assembly GCA_030247675.1 of Desulforhopalus sp. Taxonomy (NCBI): domain Bacteria; kingdom Pseudomonadati; phylum Thermodesulfobacteriota; class Desulfobulbia; order Desulfobulbales; family Desulfocapsaceae; genus Desulforhopalus; species Desulforhopalus sp. Next base: position 204,418 of record JAOTRX010000002.1, read on the forward strand.
CTGTCGCTTGGTCCGGCGGCTGTGATGACCACCCCGGCACCGGTGTTGGTCACCGATCCGGAAATCCCAAAACGACAGGCTAAATTGTAAATGAAGGGTCGAAATCCTACGCCCTGAACCGTACCTTGGACAAGTATTTCGACCCCTTGCTGCTTAGGCTTTGTGCTTGAATTTAACACCGGTAAAGATAGAGGAAATGAGTCCCTCTGGCTCTTTTGTGTCATTCCATATACAGAGATAGATATGGATGACCGCAAAGATCATAAACCACCACATGAGAATGTGGTGAATATACCGGGCAAATTGCTGGCTACCGAAAATCTTCACCCCCCAATCGGCCCAAAAGGAGGCCTCTGGGTACAGCATATAGAAACCGCTGACAATCATGAAGATCGCTGCGATAAAGGTGAAGAGATAGGCCAGACCGGCCAGGATGTTATGGCCGAGTCTTTCGTCATGTTTATCGCTGATGTAGCTGTACTGCAACAGGGTCATGAACAGGTTGTTGATATTCCGGCCGGTAACCGGCAGGATATCTAAGATTCTCTCTTGGGCGTTGCCAAAGATGTAGAGAAACAGCCTGATCGCCACTGCGGCGGAAAAGGTATACGCTGCAAGATAGTGAATGTAGCGCATGGTAGCCATGGGGAAGCTGAAACTCCCCTCAATCATGGTATTTGTCCATGGGGTGTTGATGTAAAACCCTGTCGCTACCAGAAAAACGATAGACAGGGCAAACATCCAGTGGAACAGCCGGAGCAGTATGCTCCAGCAATGATGTTTTTCATATGTTGCCATTCTATTACCTCCTGCGGTTTGAGCCGGAAAGAAAAGTTTTACGTGTTGGGGAAAAGCTTACATTGCTTTTACTTTCACAACTTCCTTACCTTCCGGATCGAGCATGTGGACAGCACAGGCTATACACGGATCGAATGAATGGATGGTACGCAGAACTTCCAGGGGTTTCTCCGGATCGGCAATCGGATTGCCAACGAGGGATGCCTCGTAGGGGCCGAGTTGACCCTTGTCATCACGGGGACCTGCATTCCACGTGGAAGGGACAACGCACTGGTAATTCTTGATTTTTCCATCTTGGATAACGATCCAGTGTGACAACAGACCGCGTGGCGCCTCATGAACGCCGACGCCGCGTTGCTCGCCCTTCGGATACGACCAGGGCCGGAAGATTTCGTAATCTCCGGAGGAGATATTGTTGACCAGCAGGTTCCAGTGCTTGAGACACAGGTCGGCCATCATTCCGGCGCGAACGGCGCGGGCAGCATGCCGTCCGATGGTGCCATGGAGAGCTTCTGGACCAACTTTGGCGCCGGCAACGGCACTGACACGACCAAGGAAGTCGTTGACACTCTTCACGGTCAGCTCATGGCCCTGGGCATAGCCTACAACCATTTGCGCCAGAGGACCAACCTGCATCGGTTTGCCTTGGAAACGCGGGGCCTTCAACCAGGTGTATTTGCCTTCATCCTGGAAATCAGTGAACTTCGGATCGGTTGAGGAATCCCATGGATGCTTCGACCAGTTGCCGTCATACCAAGCCTTGGCGATGGACTCCTGGACGTTCTCCTTGAAGTACGGATCGGCGTGGATATTGATCGGCTTGATGGTCTTCAGGTCGCCGCCAAATACGGTTCCACCGGGAAGGTCAGCCTTGGTTGCCTTGGCGTCGAGGAACATGTCCGGTGCGGCCAGGTAGTTGGTGACACCTGCGCCGTAAGGAATCCAGTGGGCGTAGAGGGCTCCAACTGCAACGACGTCGGTCATATATACCATCTTGATGAAGGTGCTTACTTCCTCAACAAGCTGCTTGATGAAGTAGAGCCGCTCCATGGTAACAGCGGTCTGATTCTCCGGGTTGATATTGGTGGTGACACCACCGACGGTGAGGTTCTGGATATGCGGATTTTTACCGCCGAGAATGGCCAGAGCCTGGGTGGCCTTGCGCTGATAATCAAGGGCCTCCAGATAATGGGATACCGCCATGAGGTTGGCCTCTGGTGGCAGTTTCATGGCTGCGTGACCCCAATACGCATTGGCGAAGGGGCCGAGTTGGCCGCTGGCAACCAAAGTTTTCAATTTCTCTTTTACTGCGGCAAAACGTTTGGGGCTATTGCCATGCCAGTCGGAAAGACTGTCGGCGAGTTTTGCGGTTGCAACAGGATCGGCACTGAGGGCTGAGACAACATCTACCCAGTCAAGGGCAGAGAGGGCGTAAAAATGGACGATATGGTCATGCAGACAGTGAATAGACTGCACCATATTACGGATCAACTGGGCATTGAGGGGAATCTCGATGCCGAGAGCATTCTCAACCGAACGTACTGAAGCGAGGGCATGAACGGTGGTGCAGACACCACATATGCGTTGAACAAACAACCATGCGTCGCGCGGGTCACGACCTTTGAGGATGTTCTCAAGACCGCGGTACATCTGACCGGAGGACCAGGCCTTGGTGATCTTGCCTCCGTCTACTTCGATATCTACTCTTAAGTGACCCTCAATCCGGGTTACCGGATCAATGGTGATTCTCTGAGCCATGTGTGAAACCTCCAAATTTTGACTACCAGGTAAAGGGAAATTGCATTTTTCCCAGAGCCAGTAAATGTTTTATTAATCGCCAAATTCAATCAGGCAAAAAAATTTCTCTTATTATTCTTCGCTTTTGCCTTTAATCAGCCGTTTGCCAATACCCACTGCAGCATGGATACCGACGGCGGCGGCAGTTACCCCAAGAACGGTTTTACCAACCTGGTCAGCGTTGTCGATGATTCCGCTGGCGGGGATTTTCACCATTGGTAGTCTTTCGTAGAATGGAGTCATGGTATCCCAGAAATTCGGCTCGGTACAGCCGATGCAGCCGTGGCCGACACTTACCGGCCAAACATCGACGTCATTGAAGCGAACTGCCGGACAGTTGGAGAAGGTCTCAGGACCCTTGCAGCCAACTTTATATAAACAGTATCCGAGTTTGTGGGCTTGATCGCCGAATTGCTCAACGAAACGGCCTTCGTCAAAATGGGCACGGCGCTCACAATGGTCGTGGATTCTTCTGCCATAGGCAAAGAGCGGACGGTTCAGGTTATCAAGGGCAGGCAGCCTCTTGAAGGTCAGATAGTGAAGAATGGTACCCAGGAAGGACACCGGGTTTGGCGGACAGCCGGGAATATTGACGATCGGTTTGCCGCTTACCAGATCCTGAACACCGACAGCCCCCGTTGGGTTTGGTGCTGCAGCCTGAACACCACCGAAGGTCGCGCAGGTACCGATAGCGATTATTGCTGAGGCCTTAGGTGCAACCTTGGCGAGTATATCAACGGCGGTTTTGCCGGCGATTTTACAATAGATGCCACCATCCTTGGTCGGGATAGCGCCTTCAACAACCAGGATAAAGGGATGTTTGTCAACGGTATCATGCAGATTTTTCTCGGCTTGATGACCGGCGGCTGCCATGACTGTCTCATGATAATCAAGGGAGATTATGTCGAGTAACAGCCGGGCCAAATCCGGATGCGAAGAACGCAGGAGACTTTCCGTACAGCCGGTGCATTCCTGGAAATGGAGCCAGATAACACGTGGGCGTTCGGCGGTTGCTGCCGCTTCGACGAGTTTCGGGATCATAGCTTCGGACAGCCCTAACGCTGCTGCAGCCATCGTGCATCCCTTGAGGAAGCCGCGCCGATCAAGCTGCGGTTCCAAAGTTGTATTTACCTTGTCTGCCATATCAACCTCCTATTGCTGTGTGACGACAAATGTGCGCCAATGCGCGGTTAATTCGGCACGATCTATGCCGAAGAAATAAACGAACGACAAAAAAGAAAACGTAAGGCTTGAGGGCCTTTATATTTTTGAATATCGACATCCAGGCCGGTATTTCTTGGCGATGTGCCGTTGAAACAAAGTGCCGAAGGTGATTTAAAAGTGCACAGCGTAAGTGGGGCGGAAAAGAAGGAGATCAGATGGGAAAGGCAAAGACACGCGGCGACGACAAAGCCGCAAGCGGGGTTTCGCCGCTTAGAAATTGATTTCGAAATGGGCTGTTGTACGCCAAAATTTAGTCGGGAAGAGGGGGCAAGTGTGTGGCGTAAACAGCGCTTGGGTTGTTTTGTTGCCATTGTGCAGAAAGTGCGTCGATGTTGATGGCAGAAATACAAAGATGCGCATTACTCAATATCCCTCGACGGTTGAGATGGCAAAAACTACCACCTTTGTAGGAGCAACACAAGACCTAATTTATTAAACCTAGGCCGCTTTTGCTGTTTTTGGCATGTGAATGCTGGGTATGCACAACACGCACAAGGTGATGGTGTGCGTAGCACCTCAAGACCTTGTCGAAAATACTCTGTTTGGTTGTACTAGGTGGAGCTTAAATGTGTGCTAACGATTTAGAATAATATTATAAATACAGGAACATTGGTTGGTTCGCGGTGAACCTCAAATGGGTTGAGAAGGGAGAGGGGCGTGGCGCTGGTCCACTTGCGATAAAAGCTGCTACTTGCAGAGCAAGTGCTGTGCGGTCTATTTCCTGGCCGTAAATGTTGTGTCACTGTCCAGTTTGTCGATGCGACAGCGATTGGGGCAAGAGGACTACTTCTTGAAGCCGAAAATACCGCCCTTGGTTTTTTGTGAAAAGGCGGGTTTGCATTTGGGGGCACCTCTCCGTTCATCTGGAGTGGATGTGGTTTGGTCGGTTACGAGGGGGAGTTCTGCCGGTGGTTGGGACAGGGTGCCTGAGGCAAGCAATTCATCATCGACCGTCTCGCCGGTGAGGGCCTCTGTATAAAAATCGTAAAACAATCTGGCTGTTTTATAGTAACTCTTTCGTTTCAGCCACTTGGGCCATCCGGCCGGACCCTTGTTGTGGATAAGGAGAGCAAGATTGAGCAACAGGCTGACTGCATCCTGACGGAGGGAACGGCGCAGGTTGAGGCTGATGCCGATAGTTCGGTCTATCTCCTCACGGATCTGTTTTGCCAGCTGGAAGAGGGCGTTACTTTTTCGGAATTCACTGAACAGCTGCCAACGTGCCTCCACCCAGGGAATGAGGATGAGCGCGAATAAAAAGAAGTCGGGCTGCCGGTGGCTGTGGCGGCTGACGGCAAGGGTGTTAGTGCGGTCAATGACCTGGAAAAGACGCATCAGCAGTTCTTTCTGGCTATTCTGTCCGTCTGGGTTTCTCAGGAGGATCTTACGGTAGAAAGGAAAAAGGCTGCAGAAAATTCCCGAGTCGGCGGCCAGTTGAAACCAAGGGGCACTTGCACCACCGTAAAGATCTTTGAGGAGTTCATCGCGGAGCCGGGACGGCGGGCAGAGGGTAAGTTTGCCACTCTGGTCGCAGATGGCCTTCCAGGTTTCTGCCTCAATGGTGAAGCTGTTCCTGGCGGCGTGGCGGATCGCGCGCATAATCCGCACCGGATCGCGGCCGATCCTGCGCACCGGGTCCCCGCCTATTCTGATTATGCCCTTCTGCAGGTCCTCGGTGCCGCCGACATAATCAATAATCGTGCCCTGTTCAATTTCATAAAAAAGGGAGTTGATCGTCAGGTCACGCCGCCGGGCATCCTCGCTCAAAGTGCCGAAGGTATTGTTCGGGGCGAGGACTTCCTCCGGGCCGTCAATCTCATACTCGCTCAGTGAACGAAGGGTGCTGATTTCAATGGTTTTTCCGCCCTTAAAGAACACCTGGACGAGGCGAAACCGGCGGCCGATGGTATTGCTGTTGGGAAAGATCTTGCGGAGCTGGCCGGGCCGGGCATCGGTGCTGATGTCATAATCCTTGGGGGTCTTGCCGAGATACAGGTCGCGGACCCCACCGCCGACGAGATACCCGGCAAAGCCGGCACCGGCGAGTTTACGGAGGACAAAAAGGGCGTCCCGGTCAATTTTCTCGGGGGTGATGGGGTGATCTTTTGGTAAAAGAATGCGGGCGGAAAGCGTGGATGGTGGAACCTCCGCGGCGACTTCTTCTTCAGGTAAATCCATGCTCAGAGACTCATTGGGTCAAACTGCCGGGCTGAAACCTAATCCCTCTTTGTACACTGCTTCGGCTTGTTCTCTGAATTGCTTGAAAATTTCAGCAACCGAGAGGATCTTGTCCATTTTGTAAGTGTTTTCGCCGGAGAAAATAAGGCCATCACGGGTGTTGCCATCGTGGGCCATCATCAAACGCTCGTTAATGCAGTAATGGTGATCACATTTTTTCAGACACAATTGCGGACATTTTTTGGTGCTTACGTCCTCGCCGGCATTGATCGCCTGAACAAAGGGATTGTTTAAGGCCCGGCCGGGCATGCCAACCGGTGAAGAGGTGAGGACAATATCCTCCTTCTTGGCGTTCAGATAGGCCTGCTTGAACTCGTCGGAGACGTCGCATTCCTTGCTGAGCACGAAGCGGGAAGCGATCTGGATGCCGTCGGCGCCATACTGGTCCATCATTTCAGCCATTTCGTAGCCATTGGTGAGGCCGCCGGCGGCGATCAGCGGAATTTTTTTAATAACCTCGCGGATAGGCGGGAAAATCTCGCGCAGAGGGCGGTCAGTGCCGAGATGGCCGCCGGCCTCTTTCGCCTCGACGATAATTGCTGAGGCGCCGAGTTTCTCGGCGAGTTTGGCAAGCGTCGGGGAGCTGACGATCATGACAATCGGGGTATTGTACTCTTTACCTATCTTGAAGATATCCCGGGAAAATCCGGCACCGGTGATAATCATGTCGATACCGGCATCAATGGAGCTCATCACCAATTGGTAAAAGTCCTTCATGGCGTACATGATGTTGACCGCCACAACTCCTTTGGTGGCGGCCTTGGCCTTTTTGATATCGGCGCTGAGTTCTTCGGGTGGCAGACCGGAACCGCCGATAACCCCAATTCCTCCGCAATCGGCAACGGGAACTGCCAGCGAAGATGTAGATACACGGATGGACATACCACCCTGGATGAGCGGAAATGAAGCGGTAAATGGGCCGATTTTCAGTGAAGGTAACTTCATGCGAAAAGAACTCCTAAGTAGAATGCTTGAATTATGAGAACCAGATAATGCACTCCTTGCCGGTATTTGTCAAGAAAAGTGTGGGCCGGAAGATGGTTTGAGAAATGTTTGCCAGAACAATAAAAATGCCTGTATCCAGGCGAAAATCCGGAGCGGAGGGTATGGAATACTGCGGTGGATAGCTTGACAAAACGGCAGCATTGCGGTTAGATTCATACCTTTTTTACTTTACTGGTCCCCTATCCGTGCCGGGAAGAATCCCCGCGGTATCGTAATTTTATTTTATCGTTGGTGAATGTTGTGAAAATTCAAGCCCTGAAAGGGTTTAAGGATATCGTGCCAGGGGAGGTTGAACTCTGGCAACATCTAGAAAGGGTGGCCCGGGACATCTTTCTGCGCTTTAATTTTTCCGAGATCCGGCTGCCGATTCTCGAAGAGACCGAGCTATTTGCCAGATCCATTGGCGAGGCCACCGATATTGTTGAAAAGGAGATGTACACCTTTGTCGACAAAAAGGTCACCATGCGCCCGGAGGCAACCGCCTCGCTGCTTCGCGCCTATATAGAACATGGAATGTATGTGCAGAAGCCGGTGCAGCGGCTGTTTACCATCGGGCCTATGTTTCGCCACGAACGCCCGCAAAAGGGCCGGCTCAGGCAATTCCATCAGATCGATACCGAGGTGCTCGGTTCGGAAAATCCACGGGTCGATGCCGAGTTGATAGCGATGGGGGCGATGCTCCTTGGTGAACTGGGGATTTCGGTCAGTCTTGAACTTAACTCCCTCGGCTGCCCGTCCTGTCGGCCAGGTTACCGGGCGCAGCTACTTACCTACATCACCGATCGGCTTGACCACTTGTGCGGCGACTGTAAAAGGCGCAGCGCCACCAATCCCCTGCGGGTCCTTGATTGTAAAGTACCGACCTGCCGCGAGCAGATGCACGATGCCCCGGCCCTGCCTGACCATCTGTGTGCACCCTGTGCCGATCATTTTCAAAAGGTCCAGGAAGGGCTTAGTCAGCTGGGTGTCCCGTACAGCCTCAATAAGTTTATGGTGCGCGGCCTGGATTATTACTGCCGCACCACCTTTGAATTCATCACCGCCGATCTCGGAGCGCAGGCGGCCGTTGGTGCCGGCGGCCGTTATGACGGCCTTGTCGAGACCCTGGGCGGGCCCAAAAACACCCCCGGCATCGGCTTTGCTATGGGCATGGAACGACTGGTGCTCCTTCTGCAGCAACAGGAAAAGGCTGTTGTAGCGGCGGAAGAGGTCGATCTCTTTGTCGCCGGGCTTGGTGACAATGGTGGCCAGGCAGGATTCACCCTGGCCCATGCCCTGCGGGCGGAAAAACTGAAGATTGCCGTTGACCACGAGGGGCGCAGCCTGAAGAGCCAGATGAAGCAGGCCCATAAGGCCGGAGCACGGTTTGTCCTGATCATCGGCGATAGCGAACTGGAGGCCGGTAAAGGGCTACTGCGCAATATGGCGACGGAACAGCAGGAAGAGGTGGTACTTGAGGCCACAGCGATTATCGCCCGAATCGCCAAGTAAAAATTGGGTTGTGTCTGTAACGTACCGTCCGGGGACGGCTGCATGGCCAATGAGTCTTGCAGAACCTGGCCGGCGATATTCTAGAAAAATTTAACTTATTGAGCACTTATGGAATCGATGGGAAGTTTGCGCCGGACGCATTTTTGTAATGATCTCGGCATCAAGGATGTTGGCGAGCAGGTAACCTTGATGGGCTGGGTGCTCCGTCGGCGCGACCATGGCGGGGTAATTTTTATTGATCTGCGCGATCGCCGGGGGATTACCCAGGTGGTTTTCAACCCCGAGATCAATCCCGAGGTTCACGCCAAGGCACATCAGATTCGTAGTGAGTGGGTTATCGCCGTGCGGGGCAAGGTGGAGGCAAGGCCTGGGGATATGGCCAATCCGAAGCTTGCCACGGGAACAATCGAGGTTCTAGCCGGTGAACTCCGCCTCTTAAACAGCAGCGAGACCCCGCCCTTTCCCCTTGATGAAGATGTCGAGGTTTCGGACAACCTGCGTCTCCAGTACCGCTATCTCGATCTGCGGCGCCCGGAGATGGCTGCCAATCTGGTTACCCGCCACAAGGCGGTGATGACCGTCCGTAACTATCTCAACGATAATGGCTTCCTCGATATCGAGACGCCGATGCTGACCCGCTCGACCCCGGAAGGGGCGCGTGACTACCTCGTGCCGAGCCGGGTTAATGCCGGGAAATTCTATGCCCTGCCCCAGTCACCCCAGTTATTTAAACAGCTGCTGATGATTGCCGGTATGGACCGTTACTACCAGATCGTCAAGTGCTTTCGCGATGAGGACCTGCGCGCCGACCGCCAACCGGAATTTACCCAGATCGATATGGAGCTCAGCTTCGTCGACGAGGAGGAGATCATGGCGATCAACGAGGGCATGATCGCCGCTGTGTTCAAGGACACCCTGGGCATCGACCTTGCCCCGCCGTTCCCCCGCCTCACCTTTGCCGAGGCGATGAACCGTTTCGGTACCGACCGGCCGGATGTGCGGTTTGGTATGGAGCTGGTCGACCTGACCCCGATCGCAGCCGGCTGCGGTTTCAAGGTCTTCCGCGATACTGCCGACCGCGGTGGCACGGTACGGGCGATCAATGCCAAGGGCTGCGCTGAATTGTCGAGAAAGGAGATTGACGGGCTTACCGAGTTCGTCGCTCAGTTCGGCGCCAAGGGCCTGGCCTATGTGAAGATGAAGGCCGGTGGCGAGTGGCAGTCGCCGATTGGCAAGTTCTTTACCGAGGAAGAGCGGACGGCAATCGCCACCGCCATGGACGCGGTCGAGGGGGATCTGCTGTTTTTTGGTGCCGACTCCGCCAAGGTGGTCTTCCAGGTACTCTCCGAGCTGCGCGTCGAGCTGGCCAGGCGTCTGAATCTCCTGAAAAAAGACGATTTCCGTTTCACCTGGGTCACCGACTTTCCGCTCATGGAGTACGATGACAAGGAAAAACGCTATCAGGCCCTGCATCACCCCTTTACCTCGCCAAAGGAAGAGGACATCGCCAAGCTGGACAGTGATCCGGCAGCGGTACTCAGCCGGGCCTACGACCTGGTACTGAACGGCACCGAGATCGGTGGTGGCTCCATCCGTATCCATCAGAAGAGCCTGCAGGCCAAGGTGCTGGCAGTTCTCGGTATCGGTGCCGAGGAGGCCAATGAAAAATTCGGCTTTCTCCTCCGTGCTCTTGAGCTCGGAGCCCCACCGCACGGTGGCTTGGCCTTCGGACTGGACCGTTTGTTGATGATCATCACCGGCAGCGACTCTATTCGCAGCGTCATTGCCTTCCCGAAAACCCAGAAGGCCACCTGCCCGCTCACCGATGCCCCGGCCTCGGTTGCCAGAAAACAACTCACCGAGTTGCATATCCGTCCCGACTGGAAAGAGTAAGACCCGATTTACTCCCCTCCTGAAAAACCCCTCGGTTTTTCAGGAGGTTCCACCATCACCTTCAATCTTATTGTTTCGTCTTCTTCGCAGCAGCCACCAGGCGAGAGCGCCATACAGAACAGCACAAAGCCAGAGTTGATACCAAAGAGGCAGAATATCGGAAAATTCGGCCCCCATTTGGTTTAAGGCAAGGAATGCCTTAATGGCCGGGATGACCGGAACCAGCTGGCTTGCCGCGACAATCGGCGCGGGGATGGCGGAGAGCGGCCAGATAAAGCCGGAGGCGAAGATAAGCGGCAGGGAGCTGATAAGCACCAGCAGAGTGGTGAGCTCGCGCCGCGGCATGAGTGATCCCATGCAGACCCCAAGAAAGGTGGCACTGAGCAGGAAGGGCAGCAGGAGGAGATGAAGCTCGGCCAGCCCAGCCAGCCTGGGAATCTGGTAATAGGTGAAACAGACGGCGAAATAGTACATAAAGAGCAGCCAGTAGATGGCGACAAAGAATCCGGTGCGTACGGCGAGAAGCCGCAGTGGCGCAACCCTTTGCCAGTAGCCCTCCTGGCCTGCGCCTTGTTGCTCATTCTGTCCGCCGCCGAGAATGCCAAGGCCCATGATCAGCGTCTGATGGAGGATAAGAATAAAAACCGCCGGGATGACGTAGTTGACATAGCCCATAGTCGGATTGAAGACCGGCACGAGGTTGAGCTTTGCGCCGCTCAGCCGTTCCGTTGCCAGGGACGGTGGCTGGCCGGACATGATCATTCTATGTACTTTCACCTCCGCCGCCAGGGTGCCGCCGGCGCCGGCCATCCCCTCCAATACCGTGCCGTAGATCAAAAAGTAGCTGGCATCACCGGCAAAGGCGAGGGTCGGACGACGGCCCTGCAGGAGGTCCCGGTAAAAATTCTCCGGGATCACCAGGATCCCTGAAAGTTTGCGGCTCAAGAATATTTCCTCTGCCTCATCCAGGCTGTGGGCCCGTGCGCTCAAACGAACCTGGGGCGTGGCATCGACCATCAGCTCCAGGCGCCTGCTCAGCTGGCTGTTGTCGAGATTGACGACGACCACCTCCTGATTTCTTGGGACCTGCTGGATGTAAGGCAGTGGATAGAGAAATGAATAGAGCAGTACTCCGCCGATCACCGTCAAGAGGATGGCCGAATTGGTGAAGACGGCCTGCCATTCATGCCTCAGGGTATCCCACCAAGTCATGTACATGGAGTGTCCTTGGTGGGGGGTACGGCCAACCGTCCGGCCCGGTAGATGGAAAACAACAGAGGCAGGATAAACAGTGCAAGAACAGTCAGTTGAGGGAGGGCCGATGTCAGCGACGCGCCGTAGTTCACCTGTCCGAATTGGACCTCGATATAGTGGTTTATCGGCAGCAAGCTGCGCCAGATTTTCGCCCAGAGGCTCATATCGGTAACCGGGAAGGTTATCCCCATAAAGGCAAGCCCGGGGGCGGCGTAGGCGGCAGCAAGACTGAGCCCTCTTGTCGCATCGAGGGTGATGAAAAAGAACACCGAGGCGGCGGACAGGCTGGCACAGACCGTCAGTAACTGGGCAAAAGCAAGCAGTGGCCAGCTGCCATGCATCGGCCAGCCTTGCTGAATGTACATAAACCAGAGAAAGAGCAGGCCGTGCAGCCAGAAAAGGAGGGCCAGCGGTAAGAGTTTAGAGAAAAAAGCGGCAACCGGGGAAGTACCCAGCCATTGTCTCATTCCTTGGCGGCGTTGTTCGCCGGCCAGAGAAAGGACGGTTGCAGCGACCATCAGAATCTGCCAGGCCGCGGGCAACATCGCCGCAACCAGAAACTGTGCATAGTCGGTATTGATATTGAAAAGCGGCGTGGCTTGGGTGCCGACCGGTAGGGCAGTGGCCAGAGCCAGGTCAAATATCGGTGGGCCGACCGCCAGGTTTGTTCTCATCTCGACCTTGGTGACGAAGGTTGCCTGTGCCTGCAGGAGAGCGGCGTTGACAATCCTGCCGATCAGAAGAAACTGGCTGTTGACAAAGGCACTTACCTGAGGCGGATGGCCAAGGATTGTCATCTTTTCGAAATCCGCGGGGATAATAATCATGGCGTACATCTTGCCGGCCCGAAGGGCGGCAGCGCCCTGCTGCGGATCGCTAAAACCGGTATCGACTGCCAGGGATGGACTGCCATCGTAGTGGCGGACAAGGGCCCTCGACATGGCACTGTGGTCGAGATCGACAATGGCGATGGGCAGATCCCTGGCGATCCCCGCCGACATAATGGCCCAGAGCAGAAAGAACAACAGGAGAGGGATCCAGGTCACCAGGCTAAGCAGCCAGGGGTCGCTGAGTAAGGCCTGCCATTCCCTGCTAATCAGCCTTGCAAAAGGCTGATCGGTCATTGCTGCACCAGGACGCTCATCCCTGCCCGCAAGCCGTCTATGGGTTGCAAGGGCCTTGCTTCAATTTCGAAGCTGCGCATGTCAAAGCCCTTATCGCCAGTAGTCGACCGCCAGGTGGCAAAATCGCCCATAACCGCAATATGGCTGACGCGAAAAGCGTGACGGGAATTATTCAGGGCCGGGATGATAACGGAAAATTCATGGCCTTTCTGGAATTCCGCCAGGCGATCTTCCCGGACATGAAAGATTGCCCAGGCATCATTCATATCCATAACCGTGACCACGGGAAATCCCTGCGGTGCCAACTCGCCGCTCTGTAGGAGAATCTGGCTGATTTCACCGTCATACCGGCTTTCAATCCGTGTTTCCGAGGCATAGGCCTCGACCTCGGCCACCGCTCCGGCCGCCATTTGAACCTTACCCTGGGCAGCTCTTTTATCTTCGGCGCGGGCACCTTCTTCCGCCAACTTGTAGTTCTGGTAGGCGGCGTCGGCCGCATGACTGGCCGCCTGGAAGTGGGTTGCGGCCTCGTCCCGTTTTTGTTCGGCAACAACGCCGTCGCGATACAGGTTGTTTATGCGCAGAAAGGTCTTTTCCGCCAGCCCGGCGGCTGCCTTGGCCTGTTGCCATTGGTCTTTGGCGGCGGCGATCTGCTGTTTTCTGGCTCCGGAACTCACCCCTTCGGCTACTGCCTGGGCGGTATCCTGGCCGGCCATTGCCTGGGCCAGCTTGGCATCGATCTCCGGGCTCTGGATGGTGAAAATCAACTGGCCCTGTTGAACTTGGTCGCCTTTTTTGACCAAAACCTCATTGATCCGCCCGGCCACCTTGGAACTGATATTGTACTGTTGTGCCTCAATCTGACCCTGTAACTTCGTGGGCTTGGGTTGGTAGGCGAGCCAGGATGAGTAGCCGAGCCAGGAAACACCGGCAAGAACAACGGCGACGATCAGCAAGATTTTCAGAGAACGCATGAAGGTACCTCTTTTCCCATTTATAGGGCTTGGGATAACTGATAACTAAAGAATGTTTCCATCTGGCCGCTGAGAGCAAGGAGTTTTGCCAGGGCGATGACGTACCTGTAAACGCTGGCTGCGCGCTGGATCTTGATCCCGGCGAGAAAGGTTTCGGCATCGACCACATCAAGTGACGTGGCCAGACCCTGCTGAAAAGACTTGCTGCGCAGGCTGACCGTCTCTTCGGCCAGGGTAAGGCTTGAGCCCAGGCCCTGGTATTCTTCAACAGCCTGTTCGGCCTGGCGGTAGGTCTTCTCCACCAGCACGGCAAGATCGCTTTCCGCCTGACTTTGCAGGTGTTCGAGTTGGCGAATGGCGCTTTTCGCTGCCTTGAGGTTGCCGGAACGTCCAGATCGTTCGAGGATGGGAATTTTCAGGCCGATACCGACAACCCAATCGGGCAGAATTTTGCCCGCCAGGTCATCTTCCTCATAGAGACTGTAATTTCCGAAGAGGGCAACTGTCGGATAATATTTGCCTTCCTCAACTGTCGCCAAGCCTGCTGCCTGGTGTTGTTTGGCCTTGAGGACCGCCAGGCCGGGCGAATCGCTGAGGGTCTGTTCTAGAAAGGTTGCTAGCGGCGGCAACGTGCACTGAACAAACAGGGCATCGGTCGGGATAACCGGTTCGCTGCTCTTTAGCAATCTGGTGAGCGCGATCACGGCTATCTCCAGATCTCTACGGGCTTTGCGGTGTTCAACCTTCGCCTTGTCGTAGGCGGCCTCCGCCTGAATACGTTCAACCTTGGCTATCTGCCCCTGCTGCTCCAGGAGAAGGGCATGGTCAAAATGCTGTTTCAGGCCGTGTTCAAGCTCGCCTTTGGTATTGGCCACCAGGCGTGCCAGAACGGCGCCGAAGTACTGCCGGGTGGCATTTTCAAACTGCTCCTGACGGCTCATGTTGAGCTTTTCCCCGGCTTCCTTTTCCTGGCCTGCGGCGATGTCCTGGGCGGCATCGATTCGTCCGCCGGCATAAATGGGCCAGGAGCCGCTGACTCTGCTGGAACGGTTGTTACGTTCGGCGATTGTCGAGGTGAAGGCCTCATTGAGAGCCGAACCGGACAGACCATAGCTTCGTCCCATCCCTTCAAGCAGCGGAGCAAGACGGTTGCCGGCCGGCATACTCTCAAGGATATCGTTAGGCGAGAGGGTCACCTCGTCATTGAGGCGCATATAGTTTGCCGACACCGCAATCTCCGGCATATAGAGATCTTGGGCCGCATCTTTTTTATGCCTGGCTTGATCAAGGTTTTCCCGTGCGGCCGCCAGGGTATCATTTTCTTTGGCAATCTTCTGCCAGGCCTCGGCAAAACCGATGGCGGTTTCTCCAGCACTGGCCGGGAATGGCTGGTGATTGAGCATGCCTGCTAACAGGAGGCAGATGGAAAGGATTCTTAATAGTTTCTTCAAGAGGTCTCCCTCGGGGGATCATTATTAGGATAAATGCAAGATGACAGGTATTCAAACAGTTGTTTGAACGGTCGGCATTATAAGTACCAAGGGTGAAAACCGCAAGAGGAGCATGTTATTTCGCCAGGTGGTTTTACGGCCGAGATTGGAATGCCGGGAGATTGTTACATCCTCTTTGCCCGAAAGGTGGTCATGAAGATTCCGCCGAAGATGAGGAGGATGGCGGTGACGTGGTTTTTGGTGAGGGTCTCACCCAGGAAGATGACAGCGAGGATAGTGCTGAAGACCGGCATGAGATGAATGAAGGGCCCGGCAATATTCGCTCCCAGCATGCTTACCGCCCGATTCCAGAAGATGAAGGCAAGGACCGAGGCAAAGACCGCCACATAGACGATCGTCACCACCGTCCCGGAATTGACGACGAAGCTTTTACCGGAGGCTATTTCCAGGAGATACAAGGGCAGCAGGGCAGTCAGACCAACCATGGCAATGGCGGTTTGGTAGGCGAGGGGGTGCAGGCCCTGCGGGTACTTTTTCAGGCCAACCGAATAGAAGGCCCAGAGGCAGGAGGCAATAAATACCAAAATGTCGCCGCTGTTGAACTGCAGCTGGAGAAGGCTGGTCAATTCGCCGCGGGAGATGATCAATAAAACACCGCAAAGGGAAATGGCCACCCCAAGACACCTGCGGGGGCTGAGACGATCGCCAAATCTGGCCCATGCCACCAGGGCAATAATGATTGGGGTGCAGGAGTTGACCAGAACGGCGTTGATCGCTGTGGTGCTGTGCATGGCCAGGTAGATGAGGCTGTTGAAGCCGGTCACTCCCAAAAGGCCCTGGGTTATGAGAAAGGTCTTATGTTGTTTGACCAATTGTCGCTGGGCGAGAAGATGGTGCATGCCGAAGCAGGCGAGGATCAGCAAGGCCAGGGCCCAGCGCCAGAAGGACAGGGCCATGGGTGGCATAACGGTGTGCATTCCCCGGCTGACAACGAAGTTGCCTGACCAAAACAGGGTGGTGAGAACAAGAAGGAGGTAGGGCATGGAGTGTATAGTCTCGAATTGCAAAGAAGGGAGAGTTAGCTCTGTCCGTTATCTTGTGGGTTTTTCAAGATAATTTCGACATGCGGCAGGTAGTTCTTAAAGGCCTCGCCGTAAATTTCCCAGATAGTGATGAACAGAGCAGCGACGATCGGTCCGAGCATTATCCCCAAAAGGCCAAACATAGTGATCCCGCCAAGGGTGCCAAACAGGACAAAAAGATCATGCATTTCCGTGTCTTTACCGACAAGGCGCGGCCGCAGGACATTGTCGAGGTTTCCGGCCACCGCGCCGCAGAGGACGGCAAGGATAACCACCCCGCCGTAGTGTCCGGTAAGGCCAAGAATAACCAGGGCCGGTAGCCAGATGATTGCCGTGCCGAAGGCCGGAATGATCGACATGACCGCCATCACCGTGCCCCAGAAGACCGGGCCATGGATTCCGGCCAGCGCAAAGGCGATGCCGCAGATTGCCCCCTGCATAACCCCGATGATCAGGGTGCCTTTAATCGTCGCCCTGGTAACCGAGGTAAAGCGGTGCAGCAGCTTCTGTTCGCTGTTGTCGTCAAGGGGCAGAAAATAGAGGATTTTTTGGAGGAGCAGGTCGCCCATGGAGAGAAAATAGAACATCACATAGAGCATGATGATCGTAGAAAAAATGGCGTCAATGGTCACCTTGGTAAAAGCTGAGAGCGAGTCGATGAGGAAGGTGGAGACGGTGCCGACAAGCTCTCCGGCCTTCTCGATAATGACGTCCCGGTAGGGGAGAATCTGCTCGTAGTAGGGAACTTTGGCGAGAAGTGCCGAGAGGGTTGATGGTTCTTTGATAAAACCTTGCACCCAAGGGGTTACCGACTGGCCGACGCTTATCGCCTGGGCGACTACCAAGGTAATGAGAATGGCGAGAGGGGTGAGGACGAGCAGAACGATGCCGACCACCGTCAGTATCGAGGCGAGGGTCTCCCGGCCGCGCAACTTTGCCGTGAGCCGGTGGTGCAGGGGACTGACCATCGCCGTGAAGAGGCCGGCCATAAAGATCGCCATGAGAAACTGGTGGATCATGGTGAGGAAGAGGCCGGAAATCAGTACCACCAGACTGAGCAGGGTGACTTTGTTGATGTGGGTTTTATTCATGGGGGTATCACTTTGCCGTAGAGTTGTTACTTTTGTGGCAGCCTGAGTGTGCTGGTATTGCTAACCGGCTTGAGTTGTAGAGCCATCCGACGGTTTCATGAGATAGAAGCCGATCATCTTGTCGGAATGGTCAAAACTCTGGGTATCGATGAATTCGCCGGTGATGATTTTGTCTGCTGCCTTTTTGACGATGAATTCTTTGTACACCTTTGATTCTTTAGCATCATCGAGAATGAACGAAGCTTTCAGCTTTTGGCCGGGAGTGATGTTTTTGACCGCGTGAATGGACATTTGCAAACCGGTCCGTGAGAGATCGAGGATTTTGATAGGATGTTTTCGATCCTCAATATCGAACAGTGTGCCGGTAAGGAGAACTTTTTTTCTGTAAAATTTCCGTCGCTCCAATTGGATTGCAAAGACATTGCCATTGGTACAGTTGTATTCAAGGCAATCTTGACAGCTTATATGGCCGCAATCGCAGGCGCTGCATTTTAATCTTAAGGTGATTTGGGCAGTTTTCCGAGCAGTTAAGTAGGGAGTAGTATCAATGTTCTTACTTTTCCCACAGCGTGGACAGACGATGGTAACCCGATTGTTTTCGCCAATATTTACTTTTTGCATTGCAGGTATTCCTCCTGGAAAGCAACCGGTTCTTCTGTCCCCGGTATGCCTGTGTCGATAGCAATTTCATTTGTTGGGGGAGACAGAACAAGCAGATGTAGCTCACGCGGGCCATGGGCGCCATGCACCATTGTCGCCTCGATGTCGGCGGTCTTCGATGGCCCGGAGATACAGACAAAGCTGTCGGGGAGGGCCATTTCTTTCAATAGTGCGTAGGCCTCCGCCAGGTCGGCGACCAGATTTTTCCGGTCGAGGACGGCGATATGGATGGACGGCACCAGAGAGGTGGAGCGCGGTTGGCCCGGTTTGGTGAGTTGGATAATGGTGGCCGATTCGGCAACACCGATTGCCGGGGCGGTGATGCCGATAAAGGAGGCAATGGTCTTTTCCCGCAGCTGCCGATCCGGGCCGAAGGTGGTATGGATGGTGACTCCCTCGCCCTCTAGACATTTCCAGAGCTGCAGGGCGTTGAGATCGGGATGGTCGTGGTGGACGACGTGCTTGGTCGGAGTGAACTCCAGGTTCTTGGTCTTGACCAGATGAACAATCGCGGCCGCCGCCTCGTCACGGCTTGCAACAACCGAGGCGGAAATATTGAGATCCTTGGCATTGCTGAGGAGAATCCCAACGAGCTTATCCAGTTCCTGAGGCGTCCGCTGCCTAATGCGCGCGAGGATCTCCGCCTTGTTCGTTTGGCGAAACAGGCCGGGAAAGGTCGTTTTTGACCGCTCCTCCGTCGGTGGCAAGCCAAGGCTTTTACGGATGGTGGTGAGAAATGTTTGCTGGCTGTCCATCAGCTGGCCTCCTTGCTCTGGGCCCTTGATTCGTTCGGCCTGCGGGCTGCATATTTCTTCTTCCACAGCTGGGCGAAGGTTTGCCCGGCTAGGGGCGGCAGGTCGCGGTCCTTGGTCCAGCCGGTGGCAAGGCCGGCCAGGCTGCCAATCATCTTGTTTTTGCGGACAAACGGCCACTGAAACAACTTACCGAACCATAGCGATGTTCGATAGAGAACAGGATGACTGACCAGCAGCTTCCAAAGAGCGAAGGCGTAGGCCTCCGCGGGGTTGTGCTGGCTGGTGTTCCAGCGGTCGCTGCCGTAGGCCAGCTTATGACGGAGGGCGGCCAGCATCCGCGGCAGGTCGTTTTCGACGGGGCAGACGTCGCGGCAGGCGCCGCAGAGGGTCTCGCCCTTGCAGAGGTCGGCATGCTTATTGATACCGTCGAGGAGCGGCGTTACCACCGCGCCGATCGGCCCGCAGTACGGAGAATCATAAGCATGGCCACCGATCTTGCCATAGACCGGGCAGATATTCAGGCAGGCGCCGCAGCGGATGCAGGCGAGCACCTCGCGGAACTCGGGGTCGGCGAGGATCTTGCTCCGGCCGTTGTCGATGATCACCAGGTGGAATTCCCGCGGGCCGTCCGGGTCGGTTAAGGCCGCTGGGCCGCCCTGGAAACTGACGTAGGTGGAAAGTTTTTGCAGCGCCGCGCCACGGGTGAGCAGCTGAAGGGTCTCCCGGTGTTCATCGAAGGTGGCAACGACTCGTTCCATGCCCATCAGGGCGACGTGCACATCCGGCATGGTGGTCGCCATGCGGATGTTGCCCTCATTGGAAACCAGGCTGATATGGCCGGTTTCGGCACAGGCCAGGTTGCAGCCGGTAAGGCCCATCTCGGCGCCGAGCATCTTCTCTCGCAAGGCCTTGCGGGCGGCCATGGTCAGGGTCGGCGGGTCGTCGCTGTAGTCGATTCCAAGTTTATCGGTGAACAGCTGGCCGATCTGCGCCCGATCAAGATGAATGCAGGGGGCGATGATATGGGAGGGCTTGTCGCCTGCCAGCTGAATGATGTATTCCCCCAGGTCGGTTTCGACGACCTCGATGCCTGCTTCCTCAAGGGCCGGATCGATGGCGATCTCCGCCGAGGTCATTGATTTGCCTTTGACGACCCGTTTGACATTGTTCTTTTTGGCCACAGCCAGGGTGTAATCGATGGCATCCTGGGCAGTGGCCGCAAAGTACACCTGACCGCCGCGGGCCCGGATGTTCTTGGCAAGCTCGGCGAGGACGATATCCAGATGGGCGAGGGTGTTCATCCGCGACTCCTTCACTCGGTGGCGCAGCTCCTGGTCATCCATCTTGGCCCAAAACTCCATGGCCCCCTTGCCGAAACGATTCTGGATACCCTGTAAGCTCTTTTGCAGGCGCGGCGATGCGATTCCGGCGGCGGCTGCGGTGCGGTAGTCGGATGGGGGTATCGGTGTTGTCTTGCTCATACCAGCCCTCCTTTATTTCCAGCAAGTATCTGGGCGATATGCAGAACTGCAACCTTTTCGCCGCGTCGCGACATGCGGCCGAGGATACTCATCAGGCAGCTGATATCGCAGCCGACCACCGCCTCGGCTCCAGTGGCGAGGATATTGGCAATTTTTTCATCGACCATGGCGACGCTGATCTCCGGATAGTTGATGCTGAAGGTGCCGCCGAAACCGCAGCAGGTATCGCTGTCGGCCATCTCGATCAGTTCCAGCCCCCGTACCTTTTCGAGGAGCAATCGCGGTTGCCGGGCAATACCGAGGCCGCGGCTGAGATGGCAGGAGTCGTGGTAGGTAACGGTTGCGGGGTATTCGGCCATGACATCGGTAACACCAAGGACATCGACTAAATATTGGGTAAATTCATAGGTTTTTGCGCCTATTGCGGTCGCCCGTGCGGCCATCACCGGATCGTCCTTAAAAAGCACCGGATAGTGATGACGAACCATATGGACGCAGGAGCCGGATGGGCAGACGACGACTTCGGCATCCTCGAACAGTTCGATAAAGTGCCGGGCCGCGGCGGCTGCTTCAAGGCGATAGCCGCTGTTAAAGGCGGGTTGGCCGCAACAGGTCTGGCCCTTCGGGTAGACGAGAGGGATGGCCAGGCGGTCGAAGACAGTAACCATGGCCTCGCCCACCTCCGGAAACATGCTGTCGACCAGGCATTGAATAAAGAGTGATACTGGTGTTCCAGTCATTATATCTCCTTTGAATCAGAGGTAAAACGTTTGTAGTCTTGGTGGATCAACGACGCTTCTGCGGGCTGTTGAATCGGAAATGGCTCATGCAATTCTCAGGCAATCAAGATTTTAGGTAGAGCTATTTGCTTGAAGCAATTCCCATAATCCTCTACAAAGGTCAAGAGAAGAGATGGGGCGCAATTTTCCCGGCATGTTTGAAGGTTCGATACGCGAGAATTCTCCAGCAAGCCCGACGAGGGAAGGAGAACTCTTCACGAAGACCATAATAAGGATTATTCCAAGCAAATTAACAGAGGAGAAGTAGAAAATGAAGAGAATTTTCAAGGTGTTTCTGGTCGCGGCCTTTCTGATGACAACGGCTACGGCAAATGCTGGTCCGGCAAAGATTTCCATCAGTCAGTTCGTTGAACATCCGGCCCTCAATGCCATCAACAAGGGTTTCAAGGACGACCTGCAGGAGAACGGTGTCGCCACTGAGTACAAAGATTACAATGCCAACGGCAATATGGGCACGGCTGGGCAGATTGCCACCCAGATCGTTGCCGATGCCCCGGATCTGATCGTGGCCATCGCCACCCCGACCGCCCAGGCCTGTGCCAAGTCGTACGAGAAGGCGCCGCAACTGGCCCAGACACCGATGCTCTTTACCGGCATTACCGATCCCCTGGCAGCAGGCCTCGTCAAGGACCTGGCCCATCCCGGCCCGAATATAACCGGTGTTTCCAATCAGATGCCGATGGAAAAACACCTGGAAATGCTCCGCCGGGTGCTGCCGAAACTTACCAATCTCGGTGTGCTGTACAATAGTGGTGAGGTGAATTCGGTGTCAAACGTCAAACGACTGAAGGAGGCCGCGGCCAAAATGAATATCACCGTCCTTGATGGCCCAGTGACCAATTCGGCCGATGTCTTTCAGGCGGCCCAGAGTCTCGTCGGCAAGGTCGACGCCCTCTTCGTACCCACCGACAATACCGTGGTTTCAGCGCTTGAGGCGGTCATCAAGGTCTGCGAGCGCACCAAGTTGCCGCTCTTTAGCGCCGACACCGACTCGGTCAAGCGCGGCTCCATCGCCGCTATGGGGCTCGATTACTACCAACACGGCAAGCAGACCGGCGCCATGGCCAGAAAGATCCTCGCCGGCGCCAAACCCGAGGCTCTGCCTGTTGAATTCCAGAAGGAACTGGTCTTCCACGTCAATCCCAAGGCCGCAGAGCGCATGGGCTTGAACCTCGATAAGGCCATCATCGATTCGGCCAATACCCTATATTGATGCACTGCGTCGGGGCATCAATTATGGTTCGCAACCGGAGCCTGAAGCGGCCACTATGCTCCTCTTCGGCTCTGGCTTTGTTGGTTTGTTCGCCACCAGACGGAAAAGGTTGCGGAAGAATATTGTGTAATCTTTGAGGTGGCGTGCAAAAAGCTACTTTCGCTGGCTGGTTCTCGCTGGGAGTGAAAAGACCATGAGTCGGATTTTGTTGGCGTGGGAACTGGGGAGCAATTTGGGTCACCTCGCCCAGTTACTGGCAATTGCGTGTCATCTTCGTGAGCATGGTCACGAGGTACTCTGTGCCGTTAAAGATCCGACTCTTGCCGGGCTGATTCTGGGTGACAAGGGTTTTCCTTTCGTGCCAACCCCAAGACCGATTTCGCGTAAAATGCGTCGCCGAGTGTCGGTAAGTTTTGCCGATATTCTCGCCCGAGCTGGTTTTGACGATGAAGAGGTCCTTTTTGGCTTGGTTTCCGCTTGGCATGGGATTTTTGGTCTTTTTCGGGCGGAGATACTGGTTGCCGAATACGCCCCAGTCGCCGGATTTGCAGCAAACCTGATGGCCTTGCCAAGTCTCCAGGTGACCACCGGCTTTAGCTCACCTCCTCCTGTTGCCCCCTATCCGTGCTTTCGCCCTTGGTTGAACATTTCGCGGAAAGAGCTGGTACTCCGCGAAGTCGGTTTGCAGCAAAAGATTGAAAAGATTTGTACCCGCTTGCAGAAGCCTGTTTTCCAGAGTGTACAAGAGGCCATACAAGGGCGAGATACCCTCCTGGCGACCGTTCCGGAACTTGACCATTACCGCGGGCGGAAAAACGGGCGGTACATCGGGCCCCTTGTTTTGCCGGATGAAGGCCTCGATTGCCATTGGCTTGATGATGGCAGGCGGCGTGTATTTGCCTATCTGCGGCCAGCACCGTATCTTGCCAAGGTTCTTGAGATTTTGCAGGAAAATGAAGTCCAGTTGATAGCCTGCATTCCCGGCATCGATACGACCTTGGCGGCAATGTTTGCGGCTGAGGGGGCTTGGCGACTTGGGGTAACTCCGATACGGTTGAAAGCCCTGCTTCAGACCGCCGACCTTGTTCTTGGCTATGGCGGTCATGGCCTTGTTGCCAGGGCACTGCTGGCCGGAGCACCCCAGCTCATGATCCCTGGCAATATCGACCAGTGGCTATTAAGCACTCATGTGCAACGGCAGCAGATGGGGCTTTTTATCGACCAAGGCAAGATCGACAGTGATTTTGCCCCGGCCCTCGCCAGTCTTCTAGGCGACGCCTCGTTCAGATCAAACGCATACCAATTTGCTAATAAATATGCTGAGGTGACAAACGGAAAAGGGTTGCGAATCCTTACTGATACGATTGCTAGCCCACGTTTTCTCAACCGGTAAACATATCGGCAGACTTTCCCTCATTGTGCCAATAACTAAATGCTCTATTGAGCCCAATACTCGTCATAATGAAGGCGCATAATGCTCTTCCAGGAGAAACTGGTCCTCCACGTCTATCACAAGCTTACAGAGCATATGGGCTTGAGCCTCAACAAAGCCATCATCCATTCGGCCAACAACCTCTATTGATACTGCTCCGGCCCTGCCGGATATCGATAACATAAAAAAACATGGGGTGCTTGCTGAGATGGGAGGCGAATGCGCTTCCTATTCTAATCGGTCGGTATCCCTGGTGATAAACCGCCAGGGATACCAGTGAAATACGGTCCCTTGCAATGCCGTATCCATATGTTTCGCATAAAACCGGCTGTGTAGCATTTTTGTTCGGAATAACACTTGGGGGAGGCATTAGGGCCAGGCATGATATATGGGTGTTTGGTTAAGTTGGATAATGCCCACATGTTATGAATGCCCCGCCTCCCATGCATTTCAACCATGAGTGACCGAGGCGGATGAAACCCGCACCATGACCGATGTAAGTTCGTCTTCGACCGTACCTGCACCGAAACGGATATGCTGCCGGTGTATGCGGATATTGCCATCCTGCTCAATGTGGTCGGCTATGGTAAGACCCATACCCTGCATCAGGCGATGGTTCGCGATGAAAGCGGCCAGCTGAAAAAATTGGTGCAGGACTATGTTACCTGTACCGACTGGGTGGAGCGCGTGGCGCTAACCGAGAAGATCGTCTATGCCTGGACTGGCAAGGATCAGGTACTGGCCGCGGAGACCCAAAAAAAGTCAATGTGCTGGACGCCTTTGTCGGCAGTAGCTCCTTTCCCTCAGCATCGACTGACCACGACGTGCAGTAAGTATTCTTTCGGGGAGCAGCAGAAGCGAAAACCCGCCAATTATTTTCAGAATAAGTTCATTCACCAGCCAATTGTAAGAAGGATGTGAGAACTCCCTTGTATCTTAAGTAAATTTCACAAGTAGGGGACAACCAGCCACCATCAAATATTTTCGTAAAAAGAGTTTCTGCAGAATTGGCTGGAGACCTTCATAATACAGGTACTATTCCGATAGTGGAGTGATCTAGAGATGTTTTGTTGCGAAATTATAGGTAGTTGCCAGTTGTGTAGCAAACCAATTCCTGTTAGTTATTCTGCTCAGTGAACAACATGACATACAAGCTTAAAGCCTTTTGCCGATTTTTTGAAAGTTACATCCTTCTTAATTCTTATGTGATTTTGCCGCTGAATGTATTGCGAAGATCGGTGTTTAAACATGGAGGTCAGTTGCATGAGTAAGAAAAAGATTATCCTAGGTGTTCTAGCCGTGGGTTTTCTCTGGTGGCTGTTTTTCGGTGGCTCGGAGAAATGGAAAGAAGAGGTGCAGCTAAGTGACGGCCGGATAATTGTTATCCACAGGGAGACGATTCGTGAAGGAGGAGGGGATGAAATATCTATAAATTCGAGTGGTTCAAAACCAAAGGAGCATCGTATTCAGTTCACCAACCCAGACGGATCGGGCAAGAAAATTGAATGGAGATCGACAAAGATGACCCCTTCTAATCGGCCGGAAATATCACTCATACTCGACATTGAAAATGGCCACCCGGTTCTTTATGGAAGTGTTTTTGTGCGAGATGGATGTGAGAACTATTTAAAATATGTCTTCAAGAACGACAGGTGGGATGAAGAAAATCTGCCCGAGAAATTCCCCGAACGTAAGACAAATCTCCTTATCAGGGATGGAACGAGCATGCCGAGATTTGTCGATCTGGAAGACAAAAAAAAGATGAATTCCCAAGTCGGATATGCAAAATCTTTAAGAAAAGTTGGACCAAATCGGGAAATTTGCGGTTCTGATTAAAGCGAATTAAATGCCAGAACGAACTTACAAGAAGAGTTATCCATGCCAACAACATTAGAATACATGCAGCTTGCAACACGAGTTTACGACGCATCCGACAGAAACAAAATAGACCTTCCTGAGCATTGGGCTCAAATAAACTGGGTGCCTGATCGATTCTTGGGTTTTTCTGCGGGAGTCTACAAAAACGAAATGACCAACGAATATGTCATTTCCTACACAGGGACTAATGAGGCTGTTGATACGCTGAGTTGGACTGCTGGAATGGGCATCCCTGCTCCGCAGATATTTGATGCGATGAATTTTTATTTTGAATTCAGAAAAACCCATCGCGATGCAACCAATATATCTTTCACAGGCCATTCGCTTGGCGGAGGATTGGCATCGCTGATGGCAGTATTTTTTGATAAACAAGCGGAGGTCTTCGATCAAGCGCCCTTCAGGCTTGCCGCTATAAGTGGAGCTGTATTGTCAGAAGCTGCCGATACCATGAATGACGCGGGATATTATGACACAAAATTAGCACATTATCTCGATTCTTATGGAAGCCTTCTTTCGATGCGTGAATCGAATGTGAAGGAATATTTTATTGAAGGTGAGATTTTGGCTACGGCTAGAGCGGTTCCTCTGAGCACAATAGCTGGCAGCAGTACTCCTTATGATCTTGGAAGCTCAAATGCATCGGCTGTCGATAGGCATTCCATTACGTTGCTTACTCTTCTGAAACTCTCGGGTTTCTTTAAGAATGTTGCTGGAAAATTGCCTGACTTAGTAACGGAAATGTTGGATAAAGACCTGTTTGCCGCAGATTCAAGAGATGAGCGAAAAGCTGATTTCCTCCGCAAGCTGCTTCGCCATCAACTTGGCGTAAAAGGCTCGGTTTCACCGGACGACATGCTGACCCGCTTCACCAACGACATGCAAAAACTCGTCGATGCAGGCGCCGCATCCGCACCGGAACCCGACCTGACCAAGACCCTTATCGCCTTTGCCATGCAGGCCTATTACGACGACCGGCTTCGCACAGATCGTGAGCTTTTTACCACCGACGGTATTACCGGCGGTATCCGCTTTGACCGTAACGATGTCGCCGATTCCCTGGAAGATGCAAAAGGCTACACAAAATATTTCAGCAGCTACCTCTTGTCATTGCCGAGCGATGACCGAATTCTTATCGAACAACAATTGCCTGACCTGCTCGACTGGTATATCCAGGCGGGTAGCGAAGCCATGTCTGCTGTGGCAGGGGAAAAGCGGGCTTTCATGTTGGGCGGGAAGGGAGAGAACAACCTGACCGGTGGCGATGAAAATGATCTGCTGGTTGGCGGTGAAGACAACGACACCTTAAATGTCAGTGATGGTACAGATTATCTGCTCGGAGGTGGGGGAAATGATATCTTTCTGGTTACAGGAAAGGTTGATGGAAAGAGTAATTTCTATGGCGGGGAAGGCGATGACGCAATCCGCGGCTCGGCTGAGGCCGATACCATTGATCTAAGCTCGGTAAAGGTCTTCGATATTGAGAAGGTCGACATGGGCGCCGGTGACGATACAGTTACGGCCTCGAAATCAAATAAAGGCCCAGAGGAATACCGGGGAGGGGCTGACAGCGACACCATCGACGGGAAAAGCGCCGGTCGCCGCTTGAAGCTCTACGGTGATGGTGGAGATGACCAGCTATCCGGCAGCAGGTATGGGGACACTCTGGAAGGCGGCGAAGGTGCCGATACACTGGAAGGTGGTGGGGGCAGTGACATCTACATTGCGGGTGACAGCGACATTATCAGGGATTCGGATCGTAGTGGGATTGTAAGATTTACCGGCATAACCTTATCCGGGGGTGAGCAAGAGGAAAAAGGTTCGGCAATCTACAACGGCAACAGCGGCGAGACTTACACCTGGTCGGGCGGCACACTGCAGGTGGAGAGCGGCGGTGAGTCACTCACCATTAAGAATTTCTCCAACGATTCACTAGGCATTCACCTGGAGCCCAAAGAGCCGCCGCCCGATCCACCTCCCCCACCCGAACCACCACCTCCACCCCGAGGGGGCGACCCGCTGGTATTAGACCTGGGCGGCAACGGTATCATTACCACCGGGTTGAATGCTGGAATCCATTTCGATCATGATGGCGATGGCTTTCGGGAACTCTCCGGTTTTGTCAATTCCGAGGATGGTCTTGTTGTCCTCGACCGCAATGAAGACGGCACGATCAACAACGGTGGCGAGTTGTTCGGTGACAGCACCCGACTGCTGGATGGGACTATCTCTCCGCATGGTTTTGCGGCACTCAGTGAATTTGACGATGATAAAGATGGAATTATTAATAATGATGACGCCATCTTCGATAAACTGAGAATCTTTCAGGACTTCAATCAGAATGGCAAAGCCGATGTCGGCGAACTCTTCACTCTGGAAGAAAAGAAGATCGCCGGTTTGAACATGGCTTACCAGAACTCGCCCTTTATCGACAAATTCGGCAATGCCCACCGGCAGTTGGGAACCTATGTCACTGAAGCAGGTGAGGTTCGTACCATGACCGATGTAGTTTTTGCCATGAACCGGACCTTTTCCGAGACGGAGATGCTTGAAGTGCCGGCGGATATCGCAGTTTTGCCCGACGCGGTCGGTTACGGCACGACGTACAGCCTGCATCAGGCCATGGTGCGGGACGAAAGTGGCCGATTGAAAAAGTTGGTGCAGGACTTTGTTGCCTGTACCGATCGCATGACTCGGTTGGCTCTGACGGAAAAGATCGTCTACGCTTGGACTGGCCAGGATCAAGTACTGGCAACCGATACCACAAGGAAAATTAATGTCCTGGATTCGTTTATCGGTACCAACCTCGGAGGTAACTGGCTACGGGCCATGAACCGCTTCGATCAGGTGCTGGACACCGTTTATTTTCAACTGATGCGTGCCTCCCATTTGCAGCCGCTCTTTGCCAACGTAACCTATGCCTTAAATACTACCTCGGGAACGTACGTTGGACGCTTTGACAATCTTGTGCCGATGCTTGCCGCAAATATTGAGCAATCCTCAGAGACCAGCCACGATCTGGTGCTGGATTTTGTCAGGGCCGTACGCGGTATCAACCCCTATAACAACCTCAATCAGGCGGCCTTGCGCCGCGACCTGCAGAACTGGCTGACCAACCGCGATCCAGACGAGATCTATTCCGAGGAGTCCTTGGGGATCATGACCAGCCTTGCTGCGGGAGCCACAGACCTCGATGACACGGTGGTTGGAGGCGAGCAGGGAGAACTGCTCTACGGTTTCACCGGCAACGACACCATTCGCGGTATGGCGGGCGATGATGTTTTGGTTGGCGGCACCGGGAGCGACGTACTGCAGGGCGGGACCGGCAACGACATCTACCGGTTCAGCCGCGGCTTTGGCAAAGACCGGATCGATAATTTGGATACGACTACCGGTCGCTATGATGTCGTTGAATTCACCGGGGACATCCGCATTGAGGAACTGCAGTTCTTCCGGGCCGGCGACGATTTGGTCATCAATGTCGGCCTGACTGGCGACCAGCTTCGTATTGGGTCTCATTTCTATCTGGATTCGGCCGGCGGCCATGCCGTTGATTCCCTCCACTTTGCCGATGGCACGACCCTTGCTATCGGAGGTTCCGGCTTTGCCGTCCTCAACACCCTCGTCACCCACATCACCGAGGCTGGCGACGAACTCCACGGAACTCTAGGGAACGATGTTATCGACGGTCTCGGCGGCAACGATACGATGTTTGGTAAGGAGGGCAATGACATCTTGAAGGGTTCGGCTGGCAACGATGTCATCATTGGCGATGGCGGTGACGACAGCTTGTCTGGCGATGCAGGTAATGACAAGCTCGTAGGCGGCATGGGTAATGACCAGTTGATCGGTGGTTCCGGCGATGACAGTCTCGTAGGCGGTGAAGGGGATAATCAGCTGGCTGGCGGCACCGGCAATGACTTTCTGCAGGGCGGCAGCGGCAGCGACATTTTTCGTTATGGCCTGGGCGATGGCCTGGACACCATCGTAAATGACAATAATGCGGTGAACGTCCAAGATGTCCTCGATTTGACCAATGGTATCAGGGCCGAAAATGTGACGGTTCGGAGAATCTATACCGATTTACTGGTGAACATCGCTGGTGGCGGCGAGATCCGCGTAACGAATTACTTTTTGCCCAATGTCCCGTCGATCAGAGAAATTCGTTTTGCCGACGGTGTTGTCTGGAACACTGCACAGATCGCAGCTTTCGTTCGCACCGGTACCGCCGCCGCCGATTATCTTTATGGCAGCGGCGATCCAGACGTTCTCCACGGGTTGGAGGGCAACGACACTATCTCCGGCTACGGTGGCGACGACCAGATTTACGGTGATGAAGGCAATGATATTCTCAGTGGGGGACGGGGGGCCGATATCGTTGAGGGTGGCAGCGGCAACGATAATCTTTCCGGTAACGAAGATAACGATATTATCACCGGCGGCGCGGGTTTCGATGTGCTTGATGGTGGGAGCGGCAGCGACACCTATCATTACGAAAGCGGATTCGGCGAGGATTTGATCAATAACTTAGATAGTGGCACGGGCCGCATCGATATCATCGAATTTGGCGCAAGCATCACTACAGACATGATGACTGCCGATCGATCCGGTGACAATCTGATTCTGCGGGTTATCGGTGGCAGCGATGCCATCACTGTCAGTAATTATTTCAATAACATTGATGCTGGCGGCAAATATTTCATCAACGAAATTCGCTTTGCCGATGGAACGGTTTGGGATGTTACCGCTATCAAGCACCTGACGACCAAGACGACTGAAGGCAATGACCAAGTTTATGGCTATGCAACGGATGACGTGATTGATGCCTTAGGAGGCAACGATACGGTTCGCGGTGCAACAGGCAGCGACATATTGTCCGGCGGCAGCGGTGACGATACCCTTTGGGGCGATGCTGGCAATGACAGCCTCCTTGGAGGCAATGGCAATGACATTCTCTACGGAGGAACCGGCAATGATTCAATCGTCGGCGGCAGCGGCAACGATTTGCTGTCGGGCCACAGCGGCAATGATACCTATATTTTTGAGCAGGGTTTCGGTCAGGACAAGATTTTCCAGAATAATTATGGTGGAACGGATTCCGTAGCAATAACCTTTGGCCTGGGTATATCAGCAGCCGATTTTGCCGTCAGAAGAAATGGGGCGGTACTGTATCTTTCTTCAAAGGTGTCTTCCGATGCCTTGACCATTGAGGATTATTTTAGGCCGGGTGGGGAACGGTCGGCGGGGACGGCCTACCAGTTTGTCTTTGCTGACGGATCGGTGCTCGGTTTTACAGAGGTTGTCGAGCAAAGCCTCGTTGCAACACCGGGAGCGGACTATCTGTTCGGCTACGAAGAAGTCAATGCTATCTCAGGTGGTGGTGGTAACGACAGTATCATTGGCAACGGCGGCGACGATATCCTTGCCGGTGGAGCCGGTGATGATTCTTTGAGTGGTGGTGTGGGTGCTGACACCCTGTCCGGTGGCGAAGGCAACGACTCCCTCCAGGGCGGCGCCGGCAATGACAATATTGCTGGAGATGAAGACAATGACTCAATATGGGGCGGATCCGGCGGTGATGTCGTCAGTGGTGGAATCGGCAACGATAGCCTGATGGGTGATGACGGTGGTGACACCCTGTCCGGTGGCATTGGTAATGATACCCTCTCCGGTGGTACCGATGCCGATTTCCTTGATGGCGAAGTCGGTAACGACAGGCTATTTGGTGATGACGGCGACGACGTCCTCATTGGCGGCGCAGATGACGACTATCTGACCGGTGGTCGAGGGAATGATGTCTACCAATACCAGGCCGGGTTTGGCAGCGATACCATCGATAATCTCTACGATCCGAACACCAGCGCCTTCGATGTCATCAGGTTTGACGCAACCATAGCTGCCTCTGATGTCCGGGTGGTGAGAAATAGCGACGATTTGTTGTTGGTAGTTCCAGCGACTGGCGATCAGATACGGGTCAGGAACTATTTTCACAATTATGCCCGGGGCAATTATATCGTCAACGAGGTGCAGTTTGCCGATGGCACCGTCTGGGATATCCCGACTATCAAGCTTATGGCGCTTGTCGCAACGCCGGGCGATGATCAGTTACTTGGCTACGAAACCGCCGATGTCATATCGGGATTGGCCGGTAACGACATGGTGTACGGTCGCGAGGGAAATGACCGGATTTTTGGTGGGGAAGGCGACGACACCCTGCGTGGTGGCTGGGGAAATGACCTGCTTGATGGCGGAGAAGGTGACGATTTGCTTGTCGGCAATATCGAACCCTCGGGCCCGTACGGTAGCATGTCGGCCAATACCATGGCCGATAATGACACCTATCTGTTTGGCAGAGGAGACGGCCACGACAGCATCCAGGACTACGACGCCCGCCTTGCAAACCAGGATACCCTCAGTCTCAAGGAGGGTGTCGCGCCCCAGGACATAACAGTGCTACGGGTCGGACTTAACCTCATTCTGGCCATCAAGGGCACAGATGACCGGATTACCCTGCAAAATTATTTTAAAGAAGGGTATCAGGTAGCTGAAAACAATCCCGATCAAATCGAAGTCATAAGGTTTGTTGACGGTACCATCTGGACCCCCACCACCATAAAAGATATCCTGCTGGCTGGTTCGGACAATCCGGACACGATTATCGGTTACCGCGGCCACGACCTTGTTACCGGTCAGGGTGGCAACGACATCATTGAGGGTCGAAGCGGTAATGACGCACTCTATGGCGGGGCCGGCAACGACACCATCCGTGGCGGACGGGGCGATGACATGCTTGACGGGGGCGTCGGCAACGACTATCTCGACGGCAACGCCAACGCCTCCGGGATGGATGATGGTCCCCTTGGAATTGCCACTGAAAACGATACCTATTTGTTCGGCTGGGGTGACGGCCACGACACCATCAATGATTACGACTGGCGCACCGGCAACCTCGATACCCTGCGTTTCAAGGAAGGCGTCGGGAGTGGCGATGTGCGCTTTGAACGTCTCAACAACAGCACCGGCGACCTTCTCGTTGTGCTGGGGGATGGTGCCGATACCATCACGATTAAAAACTGGTTTGGCTACAATGTAAATTATTACAAAATTGAACGCTTCGAATTTGCCGACGGCAGTGTTGTTGATTCGGCATACGTCGAAACCCACCTGACCAAGGTTGGTACTGCCGGCGACGATAGCCTTCAGGGCAGCAAGAGTGGCGAGACCCTGCTTGGTTTTGCCGGGACCGACAACCTTTCTGGCGATCGGGGTGATGATATCCTTGATGGTGGAGTCGGCGACGATTTGTTGCAGGGTGGTGAGGGCAATGACGCCTATATGTTTGGCTTGGGCTCAGGGCATGACACCATCATCGAATACGACTGGTACTACCAGGACAGGGTGGAGATAGGAGCTGAGATCTCCCCCGACAACCTTATTGTCCGCCGCTCGGGATCGGATATGGTCCTCACTATAGTTGGAGCTGACGATCGCCTGTTGGTTAAACAAGGGTTTTATGAATCTTCCTCGGCCTACCGTATCGAGCAGGTTCGTTTCGCTGACGGCCAGACCTGGGATTATACCACCCTTCAGGCCCGCGCTCTGTTGGCGACAGATGGAAACGATGTGCTTGAAGGGACATCAGGTGCCGATATCCTTGATGGGCTTGGTGGGGCTGATACGCTGAAAGGCGGCTATGGGTCGGATATCTACCGCTTTGCTATCGGTTATGGCCAAGACATCATCGAGGAGGTGGGTTGGGATTATTATGGGTCTGATAGGGTTGAATTCCTTGGTGGAATCACTGCCAATGACCTCAGTTATACTATGAATAACGGCGATCTCCTGATCACCCACAAGGTTAGCGGAGAAGGGCTACAGATCAAGGGCGGGACATATGCAATCGAACGTTACACCTTTGCTAATGGCACAGTCCTGACCGCAGCCGACGTCAGAAATTTGGTAACTGTGCCGCCGACTACCGAGACCTTGATCGGCACAGCAGCTGACGATGTGCTGATCGGCAGCGATCTTGACAGCGCTATTCTTGGACTGGAAGGTGACGACACCTTGATCGGTTCAGGTGGTAGCGACACCCTTGAAGGCAGGGATGGCAATGATGTGCTGATTGGTGGCAGCGAAAGAGATACCTTGATCGGTGGCACCGGCAGCAATACCTACCGCTTTGAGAGGGGTACCGGCCTTGATCTGATTGAATCCCGGATTGCCGACGGTTCTGACGACATCGTCGAATTTGCGCCCGGCATTACCGCCAACGACTTGCAGGTGCAGTTTGGCGATGCTGGCTATGATTACTTCCCAGCAGGAACCGGATATTCTCGCCTGGTCATCGGTATCGGTGGCGATGACGCCTTTGCAATTACCGTTGACGGTTGGAGAGATATCGTCCGTTCCTCTGTGCGTCTCTTTAAGTTTGCCGGCGGTACCGAGTTGAGTCTCGAAGATGTCCTGGCGCTAAACGACGGCGGCATGGTCGGTTACCAGTGGGGATCTTATTCATCTGGTAGCCTGATCGGCAGCAATGCCGACGATGAAATATACGGATATGAGGGAAATGATACGCTCCGGGGCCGTGGCAATAATGATTATCTGGATGGCGGATGGGGGGATGATCTTCTCAGTGGCGACAGCGGCAACGATTATCTGAGAGGAAGTAGCGGCAGTGATGTCCTTGCCGGTGGGGGTGGAGATGATTCTCTAAGTGGTGGGTATGGTGACGATGTGTATCTCTTTAACAGAGGAGATGGCAATGATACTATCGAAAGCAGCTCGAATGCCGAGGAGCGCAATGCCCTTTCCTTTGGTGTCGGCATAGGCACGGGGGATGTTTCTGCCTATTTTGATGATGGTGGTAAGCTGGTTCTCCTTGTTGATGGTGGCGTCGGCGGGCGGATCAGCTGTCCATGGTTTGAAGATCTGGGGACTATGGTGGAAAGTACTAACCTGCCTCTACGTAATGTCCAGTTTGTCGGGGCTGATGGCCAGGTTCGCATTTTTAATCTAGTCGAAATGGTGCACGCCAGGCTTGCCTCCCTGGTCAATGCGAACGCCCTGCAGCCGACAAATCTGTTTGACGACGCTGACCGCTTTGATATTACTTACACTACTCTGCCGACTGGTGGCGATGCCGCGGTTTCTTATGCCCAGAACAGTGATATGTTCGGCACCCCGCTTTATGCGACGGCGAGCACCGGGACAGATGGTGACGATATCATTTTTGGTACCCAGAATGGTGATAGTCTTACGGGCCTCGTGGGCAATGATCTCCTGTGGGGCAGGGACAGCGACGACTACCTCGATGGTGGCGAAGGCATAGACCGAATCGATGCTGGAAGCGGCAACGACATGCTCCTGGGCGGAAGCGGCGATGACGCGCTTTTCGGCGGTCTTGGCGACGATATTCTCATTGCTGGGCCGGGCATTAACATTTCCTCGGGAGGCTTTGGTAACGACACCTATCTCTTTAATGCCGGTGACGGTTTCCTCACCATTGAGGATAGCTACCTGGAAGAGGGTGGGGAAGACGATTACGGTGGTGAATATGGCGGCGAGGAGCCGAGTTTTACAAGTGCTGCCCTGATGAGCGAATACGATGGCGAATACGATGGCGAATACGATGGCGAATACGATGGTGACTATGGTGGTGACTATGGCGGGGATTATGGCGGTACTACTGCCATCAATGTCCTCCAGTTTGGCGAGGGAATCGCCGCCGCCGATCTCAAGTTTTCCGAAAAAGACGGCTATCTGATCATCGATATCGCTACAACCGGTGATCAACTGCGCCTTGCCGGTTTCGATTCAGAACGACCGACATACACCCGGGCGGTAGATGTCTTCCGCTTCGCCGACGGCAGTGAGGTAAACCATGAAGAGCCACTGACTGAAGGAATCAGTACTCCACCAACCGATGAATATGACGAGCTGCATGGTACGTCCGGCAACGATATCCTGGCGGGCGGCGGCGGTTATGACGAATATTTCTTCAACCTCGGTGACGGGGTCGATACCATTATCGATATCAGTAGTCCAGAGATGGAAAACGACGTTGTATTCGGCGAAGGTATCTCGGCAGACAACATCCGGGCGGTGATGGAAGACGGTTCCTTGGTTCTGCTGATAGGCGAGGACGGCGAAGCAATCCGCTTCGAAGGCTATAATCCGGGCATCCCCGGCATGCCGGTTCCAGTTGGGTGGTTCTATTTCGAGGATGGCTCTTCCTTGAGTTTTGATGAATTGTTGGGCAGCAATTACGGAATTGTTGGCACCCCGGAACAGGATCTCCTTGAGGGAACTTCCGGCAATGACCGGATTCGTGGCTTGGAGGACAATGACCTGTTGGCCGGTGGTGACGGTGACGATACCTATGTCTTTGCCGCCGGGGGCGGTGTTGATACGATTGACGATATAGCCAGGTGGGGCGAAGGTAATACCTTGATTTTACCAGATGGCTCCGCTCCCGCCAATATTCGGCTTAGTCATGATCCCGATGCCGGAACCCTGATCATCCGGGAGACAGCAACCGACAACGAAATCCGCCTGACCGGTTTTGATCGCCTCAATCCTCTGGGCGCTCGAGCGGTACAATCCTTTCAGTTCGGCAATAACGGCACTCTGCTTTCTTACGAGGAGCTGCTTGCTCAAGGCTTCGATATAACAGGTGATGAAAACACCGACAGCCTCCTGCTTGGCACCGCTCTCACCGACCGTATTCGAGGCGGCAACGGTGACGACATCCTGGTCGGTGGAACCGGTAATGATTTTCTCTTTGGCGGCAGCGGCAACGACACCTATCTCTTCAACCGGGGCGACGGCATCGTCACCATCAAGGATTCGGTGGAATTCAGCGCCGGAAATATCCTCAAGTTCGGGCCAGGGATCACCGCCGAGGACCTTGTCGGCCATACCACCTTTGTTGTACCAGAGAACGGCAATGAAGGGGCATTGGTCATCAACCTTGGCAACGGCGATGAATTGCGCCTCATGGGTTATGATCCTCATGCAATAGGGCTCGGGCCCAGGGCGGTCGACACCTTCGAATTTGCAGACGGAAGCAGCATCAGCTACCGTGAGCTGACCAATCATGCTCCGGAGGCAGGTGCGGCGGTGCTAGCCGATCTGACTGTGGCTGAGGATCAGCCGCTTCTTTTCCAGCTTCCGGCAGACAGTTTCCGTGATGCCGATGGTGACGTCCTTCTCTACAATGTTGAGGTGTCCGGCTATGACACGATGCCCGATTGGCTGCACTTTGACCGGCAGACCCGAACCCTCAGCGGCCTGCCGGATAACGACGCTGTCGGCTCGTTCGCCCTGACCGTCAACGCCGTTGATCCGCTCGGCCGCAGTGCCGCGCGGTCCTTTGCCTTGAGTGTGGCCAACGTCAACGACGCGCCGCAGGTTCATGCACTACTTGCCGCACAGACTATTGATGAAGGCCAATTGTTCAGCTTGCAGGTCCCGGATGATACCTTCTGGGATATTGATACCGGTGACAGTTTAGCACTGTCGGCGAACTTGGCGAATGGTGAGCCAATGCCGAGCTGGCTGAGCTTTGATGCGGCAACAGGAACCTTCTCCGGTACTCCCGGCAGCGGCGATGCGGGATCTGTCACGGTGCGCTTGACTGCCACCGATCAGGCAGGTGCAACGGTATCCACCGATATGACTATTGAGGTGTTGAACAGCAACGATCCACCGATAGTTGCCGATTCGGAGGCGATCATTCTCCAGGACGTTCGGGACGCCAGTGGCCAGATTTTGGCGACCGATCCAAATGGCGACACCCTTCTCTACACCGTGCAGAGCGGGCCGGTAAATGGCAGCTTGGTTCTTGATGAACAGGGCTCCTGGCAATACCATGCCAATGGTCTGTTCATAGGTAGCGATAGTGCCACGGTGACGGTGGCCGATGGCAACGGCGGAGTGGTTTCAACCTTCCTGGAATTTTCTGTGCGGGTCTCGGCTCCAGGAATTACCGACCAGGAACTTCACCTTGATGAAGACGCAAGCCTCGCCGCCACCCTGACGGTGGAGAATCCGTTGGGTGGCCCTCTTGCCTACCAGGTGATGGAGGATGCCGGCCATGGTTCCTTCACCGTTGACGCGAACGGTAGCTGGCGTTATGTGCCTGGGACCAACTATCACGGCGAGGACAGCGTTCGCCTTGTGGTGACCAATGAGTACGGTTTAAGCACAGAAGTTACCCTTTCCCTGTCGATTACATCGGTCAACGACGTTCCGGAACTTGCGGCGGAGACGGAGCGTTTTATCATGCTTGGCAAGCACGTACAGGACGGTAGGATAAATGCCACCGATATTGATGGTGACGCCCTGCAATACGCCCTCACCACCACTCCGACTCACGGCACTCTGATCGTGAACGGCCAGGGCCAGTGGCAGTACAAGCCGGAGGACGGTTTTTACGGCGAAGATCTGGCGGTGGTATCGGTGTCGGACGGACAGGGTGGAAGTGCCGCCACAACCCTGCAGTTCCTCGTGAACACCTACGTTAATGGCGACCTGAATCTCCCGGAAGAAACGGTAGATACCCTGTATCTGCAGAATATCCACAAAGCGGATCTCCATTTCGACCGGGATGGAAACACCCTGGTAATCGATATCCGTGATAAAGGTTCCATCCGGGTCAATGGGTACTTCCTTGCGCCGGAGAATGGGGTTAAGCAGCTCGAGACCAGCGACGGGCCGGTCAGTCTCGAGAAGGAATGTATCGTTGATGTCCGTAATTTGTGCTCAGTGGCGAACGGCGTTGTCCGGGGCCTCTTGGGTGACAAGCTCCTGGTTTCAGGGACGGAATCGAGAAACAGCCTCTTTGGGGCATTCAATAGCGACGTGATCCTTGGCTTCGGCGGTGACGACAAAATCAGGGGTCTCTGCGGCGATGATTTGCTTATTGGCGGCACCGGCGACGACCGCATATTCGGCGATAGCGGCAACGATACTATCTACGGCGATCACGGCATTGACAGTTTGTATGGTGGCTCGGGAAATGACTTTTTGATAGGCGGCGAAGGGAAGGACCAGCTGGTGGCTGACTCCGGCGATGACCACCTCATCGGTGGTCTGGGCAATGATACCTTGGTCGGTGGTTGCGGGAGCGATATCTTCGTATTTGATACTGCCTTGAACAACCGAACCAACAAAGACAACATCTGGCATTTTGCCACTGGTCAGGACAAGATCCAGTTGGATAAGGATATCTTTACTGCCTTGCCGGAGGAGGGGAGCCTTTTCTCTTCTTATTTCAGATCAAATTGCACTGGCCTTGCCGCCGACAATAATGACTATATCCTCTACAACACTTCCTCCGGGGCCCTCCTCTACGACGCAGACGGTAATGGCCAGGGTGTCGCGGTGCAGTTCGCAACCCTGATCTCTAAACCGACAATCAGGGCGGAGGATTTCCTTATCGCCTCCTGATATCATAAGAAAACATGGAGCAGCGGCTAGGATGGGAGGCTTAAACGCCTCCCATCCCAGTCGGTCTATACCTCGTGATAAACCGTCAGGGGTGTCCTTTTGATTATTTTCTTTGAAATAGGGTCAAATGCAGGGATACCGGCTAAATACGGTCCCTGGTCATGCTATATCCATATGTTTCCGGAAAAACCGACCGTGTCGCATTTTTGTTCAGTGTAACACTTGTATTCTGCCACGCTGTAGATATATCATTTGATAGATGTTTGGCAGAAGACGATTGCATTACCAGATAATTTTGTATCGGATCGGTTATGAAAGAGAAAAAAGGTTGGGATAATATCCCATCACTTCAAGGCTTGGAAGTGGACTGGCAGTACGAACCGGAAAACCCGCTAGGCAAAAGGGCCTGGCTGCGGATTGCCAGCACTGATCTCCAAGACATCCTGGGCGTGAAGACTGTCCCGGTAAAGGTGGTCTCTCAGGGTCGTGAAGAAACCGGTTACCTCATGGATATCGCTCAAGGTGGAATGGCAGTCCTGTTGAGCACTAAGCTGAACGAGGGGAAATTAATTAAAGTTGGCCTGATCCTCGGTAAACACAAGCTGATTTGCCGAGCCGTGACACGATATGTCCGGGATGTGGGCAGCAAGTTTGGTACCGGCATGGAGTTTGTTGACTTGGCCGAGGAATCTCGAAGCTATATTGCCGGGATAGTATCTTCACGGGTATTTCAAAAGCCCTTATAGAAAACAGGCTATGTGGTGTGCTTGTATCTGTAGGTCGGCTTTTCCAAAAGCCTTGCCCCTCCGGGCATCGGTGAGAGGAGGATGAAATGCATCTGAAGAAGTATCTCAACCGGCTGAGGGTTGGCTCGGAACAGATAATGGCCTGCCGCCCGGCATGTCCCGAATGCGGCATGGCCGAGGGCGAAACACATAGTTTTGGCTGCACCCATGAAGAATGCCCAGCCTGTCGAAAAATCCTCATTGGCTGCACCTGCAATTGTTTGTCTCCCGCCGACTCGGAAAAACTTATCAAGGCCTTGTACCGACAGTTCACAGATCTGACCGATGCGATCAAGGTGGTTACGGCATTGGAAGGCGTGTCGGGTGGGGATGTGTCGTACCTTACCCACGCAGCCATGCAATATCTCTACGAAAATGTTCCGAGTGCGGTTCGTGCCGATCTTGATCGAGGCTTTAAGGACTGCCATCCTGATCTTGTTCCTCTGTTGCAGGATGACGCCGGTTTTGGCTATTATACTGCGGAACAGCTCTCGGAGGCCTTGCATATCCCTCTTGGTCAAGTACATGAAAAAATCGAGGCGATGGTCGCAGCCGGGCAGGGGATTCGCTTTGGTGATGGCATTCGTCTGCAAAAGGTTAACTGATAGTATGTCCTGTATTATTCTGTTTTCACACTAAATATCATGCATTTGGCTGATGCCGGCAGCATTTCATCTCCCCCTTGCAACGACCATGGCCGACATTGCTGAAACCGTCAAAGGCATCGTTCAACGGGTAACCTACCACAATGCCGACAGCGGTTGGTCGGTGCTTCGCGTCAGCCCTTTTCACAGCCCCGATGCCATGGAGACGGTGACCGTTCATCAAACCCAAGTCTTTGCCGGGGCAACCATGGAGTTCCACGGCGTCTGGACGGTTCATCCCCAGTTCGGCCGGCAATTCAAGGCCGACAGGGCGATTGAAATAAAACCAGCCACGGCGGCAGCCCTGGAAAAATATCTCGGGTCCGGCCTCATTCATGGCGTCGGACCGAAAACCGCCGGCAGAATTGTCCGTCATTTTCAGGAGAAGACCCTGGAGGTCTTTGAAAAGGACATCGGCAGGCTTATAGAAGTACCCGGAATCGCCAAAAAAAAGCTGGAGATGATCGAAGAAGCCTGGCGTGAACACCGGATGGTCCGGGAGGTGATGATGTTTCTCCAGGGCCATGGCATCTCCACCCTTTTTGCCGTGCGCATCTATAAGAAATATGGCGATCAGGCAATCCGCATGGTCAGCGAAGACCCGTATCGTCTGGCGGCGGATTTTTACGGCATCGGCTTCTTCTCCGCCGACCGGGTAGCCCTCAGCCTTGGTCTGGCAAAGGACAGCCAGCAGCGAATCATCGCGGCGGTACGCCATGTTCTTGCTGCCGGTCGGGAAGAGGGCCATTGCTACCTCTTCCTGGCCCAGATCAGAACCGAGGTTGGCGTTCTTTTGGGCCTTGATCCGGGGGATCGTCTGATGGAAATCCTCCGTCTGATGGAGGATGCCAATCAGCTGAAAACGCGCATCCTGGCAGCTCCCGGCGAGGGCGAACAACCATGCTACTATTCGAAATCGCTGTACTACGACGAAGCCTTTGTTGGTCGTGCCGTCGGCGCCATGGTAGCGCCGCTGGGCGTGGATGATGGCTTTATCGGTCGGTGGATCGATCTGTACTGCAAAAAAAAGGGCATCCGCCTCAGCCCCGAGCAGGCCGAGGCGGTCCGCCACATTGCCGCCAGCCGGTTTTCAGTACTCACCGGCGGTCCGGGCTGCGGCAAGACGACGACAACTTTGGTGGTTGCCCGACTTTTTGAGCATCTCGGCAAGCGGGTGTTGCTCGCCGCCCCCACCGGCCGGGCGGCGCAGCGGATGAGCGAGGTGATCGGCCGTGAGGCAAAGACCTTGCACCGTCTTCTTGAATGGCAGGGTGGCGCCTTTCAGAAAAACCAGGAGCAGCCGCTGCGCGCCGATGTCCTAATCGTCGATGAATGCTCGATGCTTGATATTTCCCTGACTGCCACGCTGTTGCAGGCGGTGCCGCGGGATTGCCAGGTACTGTTTATCGGCGATGCCGATCAGCTGCCGGCCGTCGGCGCCGGCAACGTCCTGCGGGATCTCATTTTGTCGGGGGTGGTTGCGGTGTTCCGCCTCACCGAGATCTTTCGCCAGGCACGGGCCTCGAAGATTATTGAATTCGCTCACCAGATCAACAGGGGGGTGACGCCGCATATCGAATCGCCTTTTAAGAAGCCGGAGCTGTGGACGGATAAAATTGATTGCCTGTTCGTTGACTCAGACGAGGCAACCAAGGAGCAGCTCGACTTCGTCAGCCGGGTAAAGCGGTTCTACAAGTTTCAGACTGCCGACCTCGAAGGTCTGGTAACTGCTGAGAATCTCTTTGAATTCAGGACGGGGGAAGCGAT
Organism: Desulforhopalus sp.; assembly: GCA_030247675.1. Classification (NCBI taxonomy): domain Bacteria; kingdom Pseudomonadati; phylum Thermodesulfobacteriota; class Desulfobulbia; order Desulfobulbales; family Desulfocapsaceae; genus Desulforhopalus; species Desulforhopalus sp. The sequence goes on from JAOTRX010000002.1 coordinate 246,707, forward strand.
GCACTCGGCCTATGCCGAGGATTTTGTCATTCCCAAAAAATTCCAGCACGTTGATCTGCGGCAAATCCAGGCGGCAAGGGGTCAGGTCGAGGAACTCAAGGCGGTTCTCGCCAAGGTTCATCCCTGGTCAACCCTCCATTACGGTTTTGCCGCAGTTGATGCGGTGGTTCGCCTGTATCTCCAGTGGATTCCCAAATATTACGGGAAAGACGCTGAGATTCAGATCCTTGCGCCGATGACGCGCGGCAGTCTCGGCACGGCAAATCTCAACAAGGTCATCCAGGATGCCGCCAATCCATCCGCCGCCGGTAAGGCCCAGCTGCAGGTAGGCGAGAGGATCTTCCGGGTCGGGGACAGGGTCATTCACCGCCGCAATAATTATGAGCTGAATGTCTTTAACGGCGATATCGGCAGGATTGCCGCCATCGATAATACTGCTCTCAGCTGTGTGGTGGAATTTTCCCCGGATGGGCGGCGGGTGAACTACCAGAAGGATGATATCCTGGAACTTGATCTGGCCTACGCGATAACCATTCATAAGGCGCAGGGCAGCGAGTTCGGGGTGGTCATAATTCCGGTGCTGACCCAGCATTTCAAGATGCTTTTCCGCAATCTCCTGTATACTGGACTGACCAGGGCGCGGAAGTTGGCAGTGCTGGTCGGTAGCCGCCGCGCCTTGGCGATGGCGGTGCAGCGCCAGGATACCAGTAAACGGCAGACCGCCCTGCAGGTACTTTTGGCCGAGCCCGAAGGAAAAGGGTAAGGCTGAGTTGAGCAGCTTGTCTCATTAAACGAAACGTATGCTCATATGGTATAATGCGACTCTTCCCTTGTGCGGGTCAGTTCTTGCCAGATTGTGTCACATCCCCGATACACGGGTTTTTTTGATAATGTTCCCCTTGTGGGGTAACAAACTCCTCAGGAGACAGTATGTACATTTGTGTTGATTTTGACGGAACCGTGGTCGATCACCGTTATCCGAAGATAGGTGAACCGGTTCCCGGCGCCGTGGCCTGGTTGAAGAAGTTGCAGCGGCACGGGGCGAAACTCATCCTCTTCACCATGCGGGCCAATAGTCCGGAAGGCGGCAATCTGCTGCTCGATGCGGTGCACTTTTTTGAGGAAAACGGCATTACCTTGTACGGGGTCAACAGGAACCCCGACCAGGATTCATGGACATCCAGCCCCAAGGCCTATGGTGATGTCTATGTCGATGACTCGGGTTTTGGTTGCCCCCTCATCCGCCCGAAGGGTTTTGCCCGGCCCTGCGTTGATTGGAAGGTAGTTGGGCCACAGCTGGAGCACATGTGTCTCAGCAAGAGATAGTCATGAAAATCTATGATTTTTTAGCATTTTTTACTCTGACGAGATAGAATTCGAGGGCGCTGAAAAGTTCATTGGCGACCACCAGATTGCCGGCCTTGACCGTTTGCGAGAGATCAAAAATAAGCGAGCTCAATTCCTGGAAACCGAACATCCCGGCCACACCTTTCAGGGCATGGGCCTTTGCATGGAGGCCTTCATGGTCTTGTTGCTCCAAAGCCGTTTTCATGAACGATAAATCATTGGATATTGTTTCGATGAGGGCGGGGAGGAGTTCCCTGAGAGAGGCGGGGATCTCCTCCGGTTTTTCCTGTTCCAGGCAAAAGCCTATGGCCTTGTTGCCCAGTTTCTCCGGTGACAGAGCGATTCGGTCGATCGCGGCAAATCTGTAAATTGTTTGGATAATTTCCCTTTTGAAGAATGGTTTGCTGAGCACTCCGTCAAAACCGGCCTGGAGAATCTTTTTTTTCTGTTCCTGAAAGGCATGGGCGGTAATCGCCAAAATGGTCTGGCGGTGGAGCATGCCAAGTTTTTCCCTTCTTCTGATCTCTTTGGTAGCGGTGATTCCATCCATGACCGGCATCCGGATATCCATGAGAATGAGGTCGAATTGGTTTTTTTCCAGCAGTTTCAGGGCCTTTTCGCCGTTGTTCGCAGTGACCATGTGAATCGGGTAATCTTTCAGATATGTTTTGATTACTTCGAGATTGTCTTTGATATCGTCTACTGCCAGAATATGTAATTCCGGGAAATTGTCCGGCATGATATGCAGGGATTCAAGACGGACGAGGTTTCTTTCTGATGGGTCAACAGGCGGAAGCGGCAGGGTACAGCTGAATACCGAACCCTGGCCAAGTTCACTGCTGACCTGGAGGTCCCCGCCCATGGCTGTAGTGAGCTTCTGGCAGATGGCCAGGCCAAGGCCTGTGCCGCTGTGCGGCCTGGCAAAGAGATCGTGCACCTGAGTGAAGCGGTCAAAAATGATCTGTTGATGTTCTTTTGAGATACCAATGCCGCTGTCGCAGACACTGAGGATGAGATTGCCGGGGTTGCGCCGGTCGTCTTCCAAGCGCAGGGCTATTGTGCCGGTGGCGGTAAATTTTACTGCGTTATTAATAAGATTGAGGAGGATCTGGTAAATCTTCAGTGGATCGCCAATCCGCTCCATAATGAGCAGAGGGTCGTGGTTGACGGTATAGAGGAGTTTTTTCTGGATACAGAGAGGCATGATCGATGCCTCCAGCTGATTGATGATCTTTTCCAGACTGAAGGGTTCGGGCTCAAAGGTGCTCTTGCCGGCGTCGATACGCGAAAACTCAAGAACATTATTGAGTATTTCCATGAGTTGCCTGCCGGTAACCCGTAGGCTGTTCAGATACTGGGTCTGGGTTTTATTGAGCCGGGTGTCGGCCAGCAGGTTGGCCATGCCGAGAATGATGTTGAGGGGGGTCCTGATTTCATGGCTCATGTTGGCGAGAAAATCGGACTTTGATTTGTTTTCCTGTTGCGCCTCTTGGTGGTAGCGAAGAAGTCGTTCGTTGGTTTCTTTGAGAAAGTGGCTGGTTATGCTGGCGAATTTTTCCTGTTGGGCCTGTTGCTGGCGGAGGCTGGTAACCATTCTCCGCAGGTCGTTGCATTGCCGTTGCAGGCTCGTGATCTGCTGCTCCAGGGGTACGTCTTCGTCTAAAAGCATGTGTTTTTCGACCTCAGGGCAACAAAAGAATTGAGTTGATTGTGGATGCGGGTGGGGGCGCCGATGGCTGAAAAAACCACTCCAGTATACCCGAGAAGTCGCTGCTGCAAGAACAAATTCATACGGAAATTTTCATTGATTAATGCTAGTGTTGACCAACGATGTCACCGGCGGGTGTGACGCCCTTGCAAAGGTATCAACACTGTCTCGCCGCTGACTGCCCTCCTTTCCCATTGCCAAGGTGATTGGGCCGGGGAAGTATCCATTAGAGCTATTTTACAGTGCAAGCTATTTAAAATAAAGGAAATATCATGGGTGTGACGGTCACACAACTTTATCGGCAACTTACCGCGGATCGGGCCTACTGTTTTCATATCGAGTCAAGCCGGGCGCTTTCCCCCCAGGAAACCACCTGTCTGCGCCTCATTCTCGCCGATGGCTTTCTTCTTGATTCGGTTCAGGATGCGCCAGTACCGCAGGGGGCGCGAGTGGTTGAAGTCGGCCCGCGGCTGAATTTTGCCACTGCCTGGTCGTCGAACATGGTGTCGATCTGCAAGGCGACCGGTCTTGACGCGGTTACCAGGGTAGAGCGGTCGCGCCGCTACCTGGTCCCGGAGGGCGTGGACCTGCAAGGTTTCATCGATGCCAACCACGACCGGATGACCGAATGTCACTATCCTGCGCCGCTCACCACCTTTGAGACCGGGGTCTTTCCCGAGCCGGTGTATGAAGTCGATCTTAAAGGCAAAGGCCCGGACGGTCTGACCGAATTGCCGGGCATCTCCATGGATGAACGGGACCGTAATTTATACTACGACTATTTCGTCAAGCAGCAAGGCCGTAACCCGACGATCGTCGAGATCATGGACCTGAACAATGCCAACTCCGAACACTCTCGGCATGGTTTTTTTAAGGGAAAACAAATCGTTGACGGGGAAGAGATGGCAGAAACCCTGTTTGACCTGGTGACCGCCACCCTCAAGGCCAACCCCAAGGGTTCAGTCATTGCCTTTAAGGATAATTCCTCGGTGATCGAGGGCTATGAGGTCAACACCCTGATGCCGGAGGTGCCGGGCAGTCCATCGCCTCTGGTTGAGGCTCGGGCGACCCTGCACCCGTTGCTGACCGCCGAGACCCATAACTTTCCAACCGGCGTGGCGCCTTTTCCCGGGGCGGAGACCGGCACCGGCGGGCGGATTCGCGACGTCCAGGGAACCGGCCGGGGCGGCTATGTCATAGCCGGTACCGCCGGCTACTGCGTCGGCAATCTGCATATTCCCGGCTACGATCTGCCCTGGGAGCAGCATTTTCCCTGCCCGGACAATCTGGCGACGGCCCTTGATATCGAGATCGAGGCGAGCAACGGTGCCTCCGATTACGGCAATAAATTCGGCGAGCCACTCATCCAGGGCTTTACCCGGTCGTTTGACATGCGTTTGGCCGGCGGCGAACGCTGGGGCTTTCTGAAACCGATCATGTTCACCGGCGGCATCGGCCAGATCGATGGCCGGCTGACCGCAAAGATGGCGGCAACCAAGGGAATGCTCATTGTCCAGGTGGGCGGTCCGGCCTATCGCGTCGGTTTTGGCGGCGGTGCCGCCTCCAGCATGATGCAGGGGGAGAATGAATCGACCCTCGATTTCAATGCGGTGCAGCGCGGCGACGCGGAGATGGAACAGAAGATGAACCGGGTCATCCGCGCCTGCAACGAGATGGGCGACCGCAGTCTGATCGAGGTCATCCACGATCAGGGGGCGGGCGGCCCGGCCAATGTCCTCAAGGAACTTGTCGAGAAGTCCGGGGGATGGGTGGAAATCCGCAATATCCGCGTCGGCGATCCAACCATGTCGGTTTTGGAGATCTACGTCGCCGAATACCAGGAGCGTAATGGCTTTCTCATAGCTCCCGAAAACATTGAAAAATTCAAGGCAATCTGTCTTCGCGAGAAAGTGGGTTGCGAGGTGCTGGGCGAGGTGACCGGCGACCTGCGCTTTGTCCTCCATGATGCCAATGACGACAGCACCCCGGTGGATATTGACTTGCCGGTACTCTTAGGCAATATCCCGCAGAAGACCTTTGTCGATGAGCGCCGACCTTATGCTGCCCCTCCCCTCTCCCTGCCGACAGACCTGACTCTGGATAGAGCTCTGCACAATGTGCTGCGCCTGGTATCGGTCGGCTCGAAGCGCTTTCTGACCAACAAGGTCGACCGGGCAGTGACCGGACTCATCGTCCGGCAGCAGTGCTGCGGCCCTCTGCAGCTGACGGTGGGCGATGTGGCGGTTGTCGCCCAGAGCCATTTCGGTAAAACTGGCATCGCCACCGCTATCGGCGAACAGTCGATCAAGATGCTCGTTGATCCGGCGGCGGGAGCGAGAATGGCGGTGGGCGAGTCCCTTACCAATCTGGTCTTTGCGGCCATCGCGGATCTCAATCAGGTTAAATGCTCCGCCAACTGGATGTGGGCACCAAAGCTCAAGGGCGAGGGCGCGGCGATCTTCGACGCCGCCAAGGCCATGGGCAAGGCGATGATCGAACTCGGCATGGCGGTGGATGGCGGCAAGGACAGCCTGTCCATGGCCACGGTGGTCGGCGAGGAAACGGTCAAGTCGCCGCGCGAACTGGTGGTGTCGGTGTATGCGGCGGTGCCGGATATTAGTAAGATCATTACCCCGGACATCAAGAGACCGGGTTCTCCCCTTTTGTATATTGATCTAGGTGGTGGCCGGACGAGGATGGGCGGCAGCGCCCTTGCCCAGGTCATGGGCCAGATGGGTGATGTCAGCCCTGATCTTGACGATGCCGGGCTTTTACGAAAGGCCTTTCTTGCCGTCCAGGACCTGATAAACCGCGACCTTATTTCCGCCGGCCATGACCGCAGCGATGGCGGCCTGGTCACTACACTTCTGGAGATGGCCTTTAGCGGCAACTGCGGCCTGGATATTTCCCTGGCTGGTGCCGGAACGGTATTCGATGCGCTGTTTGCCGAGGAACTCGGCCTGGTACTTGAATGTCGGCCGGAAGGCCTTGCGGCGGCGGAACGGATCCTTGCCCAGGCCGGCGTGCCCTTTGTGCAAATCGGCACTGCCACCCCAGATAAGCGTGTGCGGATCAGCTATAACGGCAGCCAGGTACTCGACAAAGAAATGGTTGTTCTCCGTGACTGGTGGGAGGAAACCAGCTACCAGCTGGAACGGCTGCAGATCAGTCCCGACTGCGCCGATGCCGAAAAGGCCAATATCTACGACCGTAAAGGGCCGACCTACCATCTGCCCTTCAACCCGGAACCGGCGCCTGCCGCAATCCTCACTCGCACCGGCAAACCCAAGGTGGCAATCCTCCGCGACGAGGGTTCCAATTCCGACCGGGAGATGTCCTCCGCCTTTTATGCCGCGGGATTCGAGCCCTGGGATATCTGCATGAACGACCTGTTGGCCGGAACGGTGGATCTCGACGGTTTTCGCGGTCTGGCAGCGGTTGGTGGTTTTTCCTATGCCGATGTGCCGGATTCGGCAAAGGGCTGGGCGGCGACCATTCTCTTTAATCCCCGTCTCAAGCAGATGTTCGAGGACTTTTACAACCGGCCGGATACCTTTACGCTTGGTATCTGCAATGGCTGCCAACTCTTTGGCCTGCTTGGCTGGGTGCCGGAGTTGGGGCTGCCCGCCGAACGCCAGCCGCGCTTTGTCCGCAACCTGTCGGGCCGCTTCGAATCGCGGTGGAGCACGGTGAAGGTGCAGAAAAGCCCGGCGATGATGCTTGCCGGTATGGAGGGTTTGGTCTTCGGCATCCATGTCGACCACGGCGAGGGGCGCCTCCTCTTCCCCGACCCCGCCCTGTTTGCCAAGGTGAAGAACGGTGGCCAAACGCCCTTGGTCTTCGTTGATGACGATGGTCTGGCAACGGAGAAATATCCTTTTAATCCCAATGGTTCTCCGGAAGGAATCGCTGGATTGTGCTCAGCCGATGGCCGTCATCTGGCCCTCATGCCTCACCCGGAGCGAGTTTTCCTGCCTTGGCAGGCCCACTATCTGCCGGAGGAGATGAAGGGGCTACAGGTCTCACCGTGGATGCAGATGTTTAGAAACGCCTACCAATGGTGCCAGAGCAATTGATAATAGATATATGAAGCGTGGTACTGTGATTTTACAGCAGTACCACGCTTCACGGTATACTTCTGGCAGGTGGGAAAATCAAATAGAGGTGGTTCTCGGAAGTTATTGGCAGTTGATTTTGGTTGACCCTGGATGTGACGGGGGGATTTGACTTTCCTAGTCCCCTTGCCCTAATATATTGACAATCCTTTTGATTGATAATCAATATATCGGGGTTCGTATGAAAATATTTATCTCCTGTTTTTTATCTTTTTTATTTCTTATCCATCAATTTTCCTCAGTTTTTGCAGCAGATCAATCTGCTGACCAGCCCAGTGTTTCTAAAGGAGAGGCCAACCTCTCATTACAACCTCCCGAGAGGAATCTCATAAAAACGGGGGGTGCCATCAACAAGCAGCTGGGAGGTGCCTTAAGCGAATATGGGCAGCAGCGAGGTGGTTTGATTGGTATGGGTGCGAGGGTGTCGGGTTCCATTTATACAGCGACAGGAACCGCAATAGAAGATGTCGCGGATAATAAAAAGAGCGTGGTTCAAGCGCATAACGATACCTTTAAAGCAGCCGTAACGGCTCATAAAAAGGAGGTTTCGGGATCAGCTCCGCCTAATCCTTCTCCTACTCCTAAGGTCGCCCAGAAGCATTCACAAATCAAAGGGGCATCACCTGCGGTTGGCACTCAAAGGAATACTGCGGCGGTAAAAACGGAGGCAACGGTTCAGCCGCCGGCAACTCCGCCATTGCCGGAGCCTTCAGAAGAACAGAGGTATGTCGCCCTTCTGCAGTCTCCGGATGACGAGACACGAAGAAGCGCCTTAAAAGAAATCCATACAAGCCAGATGATCTATAACAGGACGGTTCTTGATACCGCGGAAAAAATATTGCTTGAACAGCATATGGAAGATAAAGGGGCGGTTTTTTCCGATTCGATGTCGTGGATTTGCAGGGTACTCGGGGACAGCGGAGAAAGAAAGTATCTGGGTACCCTTCGAAAGGTTGCCGTCAATGGATCGACGTGGAGGCTTCGAATGCATGCAATCAACAGCCGCGATAAACTGACCAGTGGATCTCCGCCCAATAATGACAACAGTCTGGGAAGTGTAGAGGAAAGACTGCAAAGACTTTCAAAACTCCAGCAAAATGGACTGATTACACAAGAAGAGTATAACTCCAAAAGAAACGAATTGATCAAGCAGCTTTGAAAATACCGAATTATTTTACAGCAAGTGGCGCATTATCCGATTGCGCGTCTTTCTAAAGGTGAGATGCTGCCGTGAGTGTTTTTACTCCAACACTGCTTCTCACCCCTTATCTTCGCTTTCCTTGCTCCTTTTCAGCTGTTTTTCCAGCATGATCTTCAGGATGGTCTTATCCGCTTGGCCCATGCCATGATGGCTGAGATCGCCCATGTTCTGAATGGTCTTGCGGGTGGAATCACCAATGATTCCATCGGTATCCTTGACGTTCACTCCGTGCAGGGAGAAGAGTGCCGCCTGCACCGCCGCCCCGGCCGCGGTGTTCAGTTTGATGGCGCAGCCGGCCTTGGCGCCGTCGCAGATAACCCCGGCCAGATCTTCCAGGATGTTGCCGATAGCCCCCTCCACCTGACGGACGTCGCCACCGACCAGATAGGTGATTCCTGCCGTCGCTCCGGCGCCTGCCGCCACCGAACAGCCGCAGACGGCCGATAGCCTGCCGGTATGGGCCTTGACATAGGCGGTGATGATATGGCTGAGGCCGATGGCCCGCAAAAGGGTATCGCGGTCGTGATCAATGAAGTCCTTGATGGCCCAGATCGGCAGGATGGCGGTGAGGCCGTGATTGCCGCTGCCGGCTGAACTCATTGCCGGCAGTTTTGCCCCGCCCATGCGGGCGTCGGCGGCGGCGGAGGTCAGGCGGCGTGCCGAGGTCGACATGTCGTTGACCAGAAGTTTTTGCTTGATCAAACGGTCGATGGCCTTGCCGATGCCCAGGCCGCTGCCGTGTTTTAGGCCGTATTCGGCCAGGGCCAGATTGTGGTTGACACCAATCTCTAGAAAATTCAGGTCATCATCATCAAGTTCGGCAGTCAATTCGAGGATTTCTTCGAGACTCAGACTGCGCAGCCAGGTCTCCAGTTCCGCCAGGGTGTGCCGGCCACCCTTCTTCTGGGCGCGCTGAAGAAGCGGCGATCCGGTAACTTCCAGACCGTTCAGTTTCAGACTGACGATATTGCTATGCAGATCGACGATCAACGACTCGGCGATATTTTTTCCCGCCGTAATCTTTGTTCGGACGTACAGTCCCACCTCATCCCGCAGATTGACTTTGACTCTGCCGGCGGCAAGGAGTGCCTTGGCCTCTGCGATTGTTGCCTCAGTCAGACTTTCCAAAACCTCCAGGCCGCGGGAGGGATTGCCACCGTAGGCACCGAGGGCAGCGGCGGTATCCAGACCCTGCATGCCGCCGCAACCGGGGATGGTCACCGCAAGACCGTTTTTATAGATGTTCGGATCGATCCAGATTTCAATGGCATCAAACGCCTTGTTCGGCAGTAAGGTGGCTGCCGCTGCGGCGCCCAGGGCGATTGCCACCGGTTCGGTGCAACCGAGGGCTAAGGTGACTTCCATCTCCAGGATGTCTTTAACGGTAAATTTCATAGTACCTCTCCGGCCCCAGCAACAGGTTATTTGGCCAGGATACATTCGATCTCAATCTTTGATCCGAGTGGCAGGGCGGCAACCTGCACGGTACTCCGTGCCGGAGGGGCTTCGGGGAAGTGGGTCGCATAGGCAGTATTAACTGCCTGAAAGTCGCCGAGATCGGTGAGAAAGATTGTTGTTTTTACGGTGTTTTTCAGCTCGGTTCCGGCTTCGTTGGCAATTGCTGTAATATTTTTTAAGATCTGCAGAGTCTTTATCCCGATATCGCCGTCGACCATCTTACCGGTGGTTGGGTCGATGGGCAGCTGGCCGGAGACAAAGAGCAGATTATCGGTAGCTATGCCTTGGGAATAGGGGCCGATAGCGGCCGGGGCCTGGGTGGTAAAGATAACATTACGGGTCATGGTTGTTTTCCTGATGAGTGAGTTGTGGGTATTGCCCGCACCCGTTTGAGGTAGTTGTAAACGGTGAACCGGGTAATGCCCATTTTTCGGGCGACATGATCCACCGCCCCTTTGAATTGGAACAGACCATCCGAATCAAGTGCGGCGATGAGACGTTTTTTCTCGTCGCCATTCATCGAAGCCGGATGTTTGCCTATGTCTTTTACCGCCTGCAGAAACAGTGCCTCCAAGGTCTCGCCGGGTGAATGGGCAAAGGTCTCTAATTTTGCCGGAGGACCCACTTCCAGAACTCCGATAAAGGGCAGCAGGGCTTGGCCGGCGTTATAAAATTCGGTGGTGTCGAAATTGATGCAGAATGCGGCAACCGGCCGTCCTTCACCATCGCGGATCAGGGTTGTCGTCGATTTCAGGGTGCGGCCGTCACCGCTGGTTGTTTGGTAGCTGTGGACATCTCCTGCTTCCCGCGGGTTATTGACCATTTTAACCAAAAGATCGGTGGCCGGGGCACCCGGCAGGCGATGGGTTACCTCGCCACGGATGTACACCAGCGAGCGCTGCAAGGCGGTGAGATCGTGAACACAGGTCTCGCAGTTGCGGCCGAACATGGCGACTACTGCGTCAGCGAGGTTCTGAAGGTTTTGGAACAGCCATTTTCTCTCAGTCATCGTCAATTCTTCGCTGGTTAACAGGTACTTTGAAAGCAATTCTCCCGACGGCCTTGAACAGTTCATTCTGAGGAATGGTCATCGTACTCTTCTAGAGTGGTTATCGTCCTTCATTAAGTCAATAAATAATGTTGAAAGATATAAAATATGTTGAAAATATTTATCCAGGAAGGGTGTGGCGGCACCGCTGCTGCGAGATTGGTTATCTTTTCTTGCAGGGCAATTATTGGTCAGAATGCCTTGAATTAATTTTTTAAAGACTGATAATGAATTAACAATACAACGCTTCAACCTCACTAACCTGTCAAGGAGGAATACGATGGCAGAGCAAAGGAATAATTCACTCCATTACCATATTACCTCGGTGAAAAAAGGGGAGCGGGTCTTCGAAAACGCCTTCCAGAGTGTCAGCCGCATGGTCCTGGAGGGAGAGATTGACAAGGTCATGGTCAACGGCAAGAGCACCTATGATTTCAGGATATTCCGCAAGGGCCCGAAACATATCGTCGGCATGTATGACGAAATCAACTCCTTTGTCTCGTTTATCAAGGATGCCTCCGAAGGGGGATCTTCCGCTGAAATGGCCTTTGTCCTGGTCGGCGAACCGGGCAACGGCAAGACCTTCCTTGTCGAGTACCTCTGCAAGCTGTATCGGCAATTTTTATCGGTTCCGACCAACCGCAAGTATACCTTTCGCTTTGTTGGTCTCGACAAGCTTGGATCCTATGGTAATATCAAGATAATCGAGTCGCAGACCTATGAAGATCCGATGATCCTGGCCATGAACCTAGAGGAAGCAAAGGAGGATTCGGCACAGTACCTGGCGCGAAGGTATCGGGTGGACAAAAAGACTCTGGAAACCTGGTATGATAACTATCGGCCGTTGGGCGCCTGTACCGCCTATATATGGAATAATATTCGCGAATATACCGGCGGCAAGCTCGATGATATGCTCGAATTTATCGACATTGTGCCCGTTCCCCTGGTCGAGAGCCTTGGTACGGTAACCGGTAAATATCCGGCCAAGGATAAAATTACTTCGTCGGCCGTCGATCTCCTGGGTGAGGAATCGATCCAGAGGCTGCTGCATATTACCGATACCAATAACCCCTACCGTTTTGACCTCAGGCGCGGGGCGCTCGCCCGGGTGGCGGGAGGCGGCATCCACTTCAGCGATGAGATCTATAAAAACAAGAAGGATCTGGTGCAGGTGTATCTCGGCATCATCCAGAACCGCAGCATTGAGATCGATGGCTACAAATGGCCGATCGACAGCCTGATCGTTGCCACCAGTAACAACTCGGAATTCAACCGTTTTCTCGCCGAGAAGGAAGAGGCGCCGATCGTCGACCGTTGCCGTATCTGTTACGTTTCGCACAACACCAATCACGTCCTGCAGCGGGAGCTGACCGCCTACGCCATCGGTAACGAGGCAAAGACCACCCTCACCGGTGACGTCATGCACCAGGATCCCAACCTCAACTATGCCGCCTCGGTGGCGGCCGTCCTCACCCGCCTGCCCCGGTCGGAAAAGCTTACCCCCATCGAGACCATGAAGCTTGCCGCTGGCGAGGTGGCCGGAGAAAAGAGCCTGAAGACCCTGTCCGAGGTCATCGACACCCTCAGTCAGGAGCATGATATAACCAAACGCTTTGGCCAGAAGGGGCTCGGTCAGCGCAATCTCGGCCGCACCATCCAGCTCATGCTGGAGAGTTCTGAGACTAACGAGGGCAAATGCATGTTTGCCTACGATGCCTTCCACTCCTTTGAGCGGGTCATCCTCGATTATGTCTCCGAGGCCAAGGACCGGGCGAAGTTCCTTGACGACCTGAAAATCGCCAAGGGCCTGTACCGTGAACGGATCATGACCGAGATGTTCAACGCCTATATGGACGAACCTCTGGCGATCAGAAAGGACGTGCTGAACTACGTCAACATGATCATCGGTATCGACGCCGAGAACCTCGGGGCCGACAAGATGTGGAAGTATAAGAATCCGCAGACCGGCGAACTGCAGGCACTGAAGATCGACGAGCGGTATATCAATTCGGTCGAGGATTGTCTTGGCCTGAAGACCAAGGAGCAGAAGGATTCCTTCAGGACCTCGATCCGTAAGATCTACGGCCAGAAGATATCGGTGCGTCCGGATTACGATTTTATGGACAATTTGGAATTGGTGAAGGCGGTTACCGACGTTCGCCTGAAGTCGGACATTGCCGGCTCCGGCAGTCTTATCGGGGCCCTGGCCAACCGCACCAATGAGGAAAACCAGAAACTCTATGACCGGATGATTGAAACCATGCTGAATAAACTCGGCTATTGTACGACCTGCGCCCAGAAGACTATTGAATACTTTTGTACCCAGGTAGACGAGAATTAGGTTATCGCCCAGGCAACGGCTCCAAATGGCTCATTAATAACCTAAGATACAGGGTGATGTGCAAGATGAACAAGCAACTCCGTGCCCTCTACGACAGCCTGAAAGAGCGGGGATTGACGGCGGAACAGGACAGCATGATCCGCCGTGAATTGGACCTCCAGAACCAAAACGGCGATCACGACTGCGTCGTCGCTCCTGCCATCCGCGGCATATATGCCTACAATGATCAGGCGATGCAGGGCAATACCTCGCCGCAGAACTTGATGGCCTTGAACTCAGTGCAGTCCCTTGACTATCTTCTGGAGAGGGACAAGCAGCGGGAAAAGGACGGTTTTCCACGAAAAATCCGCATTGGCAAGATGGTCAAGCCGAGCCAGGAAGGCGATGACAAGGTGGTTATCGTTCCGACCACGGTGGAGGAAAAACTCCTCCACGATCAGGTGCGGACGGGTGGCGATGGTGATGGTGGCGGCGATGGTCAGGGTGGCCAGGGCGGCTCCGGCGATGGTGAAGAAGGAGAGATCATCGGCGAACAGCCGGTGCGACCGGAACAAGGCGCCGGCCAGGGTGGTGCCGGCCAGGGCGAGGGTGGCGGCCATGACATCGAGTCGAACGCCTACGATCTGGGGCGGATTCTCACCGAGCAGTTCGAGTTGCCCAATCTGAAAGATAAGGGCAAGAAGCGGTCCCTGACCAAGTACACCTACGATCTGACCGACAAGAATAGAGGCTTTGGCCAGATTCTTGACAAAAAGGCCACCCTGCGACGAATCATCCAGACCAATATCGCCCTGCAACGGATCAAGGGTCATGGTGCGGTGGACAGCCAGGATCTGCTCATTTCTCCAGGTGACCGGATTTATCGGATTCTCTCCAAGGAGAAGGATTACGAATCCCAGGCTGTGGTGTTTTTTGTCCGCGACTACTCCGGTTCCATGGGTGGCAAGCCCACCGAACTGGTGGTTAATCAGCATGTGCTGATCTATTCCTGGCTTATCTATCAGTATAAAAATCAGGTTATTACCCGTTTCATCCTCCATGATACCGAGGCCAAGGAGGTGGATAATTTTCAGACCTATTATAACTCCAGTGTTGCCGGCGGCACCCAGGTCTCCAGTGCCTATGCCCTGGTCAACAAAATCGTTGAAGATGAGAATCTGGAGCGGGACAATAACATCTATGTCTTTCATGGAACCGATGGAGATGATTGGGACACCAAAGGCGAAAAGGCCATCCCCGAACTACGGAAGATGCTGACCTATGCCAGCCGGGTCGGTATCACCATTGCCGAGAACGGTTACGGGATCTCCGGCCAGACCGAGGTTGAGAAGTATGTCCGAAAATCCGGCTTGTTGGAGGAGCAGAGCAAGCTGCTGCGTATCGATGTTATCTCAAAAGATTCCACCGAGTCGCGGCTTATTACGGGGATTCGCGAACTTATATCCTGACCGCGACGGATTGCCGCGGCAGTGAAAAAGCGGCCACAACACCGGGAAAGATATTACGAGCAGTACCGATGGTTTACTGTGAGGTGCTATGGAACTAGTCAGTCAGCATGCCAAACGGATCATGGAAGGATGCAAGGAGCGGGCTCGTGATGCCGGTCTGAAATTTCAGGAGCAGAGCCTCGAATATATCGTCACCAACCGCGATTTCTTGCAGCTGTCTCCGAAAAACATGATCCCCACCCTCTATGATTATTGGGTGCAGGATGTCGAGGTATTGAAAGAGCAAGGCCAGTACGAACTCTACCCCAACAACCCGTATGAAACGGTCATTAACACCCGGCCGCCGATCTCCTTTTATAACGACAACAATCCCGATTGGCTGAATGTGATGATTTTTTATCATGTCCTCGGCCATATCGACTTTTTTCAGAACAACCTGTTCTTCCGTAATACCTGGGACTACGATTTCGCCGCCAAGGCCCTTGCTGACAAGCGGATCATCGCCAAGCTCCGTTCGGAGAAGGGCAGGTGGGTGGACTATGTTATTGAATTTGCTCGATCTGTCGATAATCTTGTGGGCTATTTTGATGTGCTCTTGTCGCTGTCGGAAAATAGCAAGAAGCTTACCATGATCGATTACTACTTCGACGTCTTTTTACAGGACAAGGAACGGGAAAAGCGATCGATTGCCTCCTATGTCGCCGAAATTGAACTCTATAATAAGTCCATCCGGGAGTTTCCCGGAGACGGAGAAGAGCGCTTTATCGATTATGTCAAGAAAAAGCACGCCGAGTTTGAACCGCTTTTTGAAAAGGCAGCGAAGGATTGGCATAAAGGCGGCAGGCGTGATGTTCTGCAGTTTCTCATGGAGAACTCGAAATTTCTCGGCCGGGAAGAGAATAAGTGGATGCTGACGGTCATTGAGGTCGTTCGCGCTACCTCCCTGTATTTTCAACCGCAGATCCGCACCAAGATTCTCAATGAAGGTTGGGCAAGTTACTGGCATGACGCTCTTTTTCTAAAAGATGACCGGATTAAGGGCCATGAAGTGGACTATGCGGTAATCAATGCCAAGGTCACCTCCATGCCTCGGGTTGGTCTGAATCCCTATGGACTTGGTATGCGCCTTTTTGCGTATCTTGAGCAACAAAGCGAAAAAGGGAAAATGACCTTTGATTATAGGCGGATATCCGACCAACATAAAAGAAAACAATATAATGAGAGCACCGGCAGGGGGAAGGATTTCATCTTCTCGATCCGGGAAAATCTCTGCGATTCGATGTTCATCAACAGGTTTGTTGATCAGGAGTTTGTCGATTTGCACAAACTGTTTGTCGTTGACCGGCGGTTGAACAAAGAACGCATGACCTGGGAGTACTATGTCAAGTCGCGTAAGGCCGAACACTATAAGGCGATGATTGCCGACTCCCTCTACCACCCTCCGGCGATCAATATTCATGTTGATGATGACAATGCCCTGATCCTCAGCCATGTCTTTGAAAATAAACCCCTCTACCGTGACTACATCGAAGGCGCCCTTCTTGGCATTGAGTTTTTGTGGGGAGGCAAAACCTGCCTGTATACCTTCGAGCCGGAACCGGTAAAAAGGGATCCAAGCCAATCCGGCACAGAGGAGGAGCCCTCCCGGGAAATTAAATGGCGACGGGTTCGCTACACCATGAAAGACAAAAAAATGACCCGAGTGATGGTTGACTAACAGATGAGAAAGGTGGGTGCATGCGCGATTTAAGCAAAGCCATGGGTAATTTAGAGAATTGCAGGGGCCAGTTGAGCCAGTCGCCGATTCTCTCCTTCCAGGAATTTCTTCAGGAGGTTATCAGCCATCCCAAACGAGTCATTCGCAATATCTACCAGGTGTATTCGGATATGGTCGATTCCCTGGTCAGCGAAGGTATCGACGAGTATGGCGATGATCCTGAATCCATAGGTTTTCTGAAATATGACTGTTCGAAGCTCTTTGTTGAAGGCGCCGACCGGGCCTTTTTTGCCGATCGCCTCTTCGCCAATCGTTTGATGCGCCATGTTGACAGCTTTAAGGTGGGCGCCAAGCAGAACAAGATCTATATCTTCGATGGACCGCATGGCAGTGGTAAGTCGACCTTTCTCAATAACCTGCTGCATAAGTTCGAGGAATATGCCAATTCGCAGGAAGGCTGCAGGTATGAAGTCGTATGGCGGCTGAAGCAGGATCACCTCGTGGGAGGAGTACACAGCCTCAATTCACTGACCGAAAAGCTTGCCTGGGTGTTGGAGAAGGAGGGGAAAAAAGAGCTGGCAACAGAGATGAAATGTGCCTGCAATCCGGAAAACGATTTGGGGGGCTATTTCGACCTGCCCTGTCCGAGTCATGATAATCCTTTGCTGCTTATTCCCAAAGAGATTCGCCGGCAATTTTTTGACGATCTTTTTGAAAATGATGAGTTCAAGTGGCAGCTGTTCACCGAAAAGAAATACGAATGGATTTTTCACGAAGAACCCTGCACCATCTGTGTCTCCCTGTATCATGAGCTGCTGAAAAAGCACCGTGATCCCCTTAAGGTTCTGGAATGTGTCTTCGCCCGCCATTATGTGTACAATCGGCGCCTGGGGGAAGGTGTTTCGGTCTTTAATCCAGGTGACAAGCCGCTGCGGCACAGCATCCTTTCCAATGATATCCTCCAGAAAAAACTGGATATCATGCTGTCCGGCAGCAAGCATGTCAGCTATATCTATTCTCGCTATGCCAAGACCAATAATGGCATTTACGCCTTGATGGACATAAAATCGCACAACTCTGAAAGATTGATGGAGCTGCATAACATCATCAGCGATGGAGTGCATAAGGTTGACGATATAGAGGAAAAGGTCAATTCGCTGCTCTTTGCGGTGATGAATCCCGAGGATAAAAAACTGATCGAGGACCTGCAGGCCTTCAGTGACCGGGTGGAATATATTAATATCCCGTATGTTCTTGATCTTCAGACAGAAGTAGATATTTACCGGGAGAATTTTGGTAAGCATATCGACGAGAGTTTTCTCCCCAGGGTTCTTCATAATTTTGCCAGGGTAATTATTGCTACAAGGCTGAGAACCAAGTCGGAGGCGATGGAGGAATGGATCAGCCAGCCGGAGAAATACGAGTTGTATTGCGACACCAACTTGCAGCTTCTCAAGATGGAGATTTTCACCGGCTATATCCCCGAATGGCTGAAAGAGGAAGATGTTGCTGTTTTTACCGCTAAAAGGCGACAGAGCATCATCGCCGAATCGGAGAAAGACGGGTGGAAGGGACTTTCCGGTCGTGATTCGATAAAACTGTTTAATGAGTTTTACTCCACCTACGTCAGTGATGATAAGCTTATCGATATGTCCATGCTCGGCAAGTTCTTCCGTAAATTCTGTAAGGAAGACCGTAATATTCTGCCCATGGGATTCTTGGATTCTCTTTTGAAGATGTATAATTTCACAGTGTTACAAGAAGTCAAGGAGTCGCTGTATTATTACAATGAGGAACAGATTTCGAAAGAGATCATCAACTATATGTTTGCCGTCAACTTTGAGGTCGGGGCGGTGGAGCACTGTGATTTTACGGGAGAAAAGATTGAAATAACAGAGGAGTTCTTTCACCGGATGGAGTCGCGGTTGCAGATAGAGCCGCGGCACGCAGCGACCTTCCGCCATAATGTCCAGAAAACCTACACCACTACGGCCTTGCCTCAAGAAATGTTGCGGGATGGGCGACCCATTACCGAGACCGAACTCTATCTCCATCTTTATGAGAAATGTACCTACAATCTCAAAGAAAAAGTGCTTGAACCCTTCCTTAAAAACGAGAATTTCCGCCGGGCAGTAAAGGATTTTGAACAGGATCAGTTCAGGACTTACGACAAGAAGATCCAAAGTGACGTTGTCTTTATGATCGACAATTTACAGAAAAAGCACCGTTATTCACGACAGGGGGCGAAGGAAATCTGTATTTATGTCATTGACAATAATCTTGCCGAGAAGTTCTCCGGAACCACAGCCGCCTATAAATAGCCGGCCGTTTCAAGGGCTGCAGTCTGCTCAAAACCTCCTTTTCTGAAGGCCGTCGTCCCGATATCTGCACCATTCGAACACTTTTTCTCCTAATAGCGTGGCGAAAAGCATTGGCTATTTGTCGATGATGCAATACAGTTGCATCAGTTTATGGGGCTGATTTTTTCCGAAGCGAGGGCAAGTCGTCTTTTTGCTGAATCGATAGGATTTCAGAAAGACCCCTGAATTATTGCAATAAATCTGAATAAATTGCCGAAGTAAGGTTGGGCGTTCTTCTTTTTGTTTTGGTTATAATCTTCGTGTAACAGATTTGCAGATGCTCTATATGCCGGGTATTGGCAAAAAGATAGGACTAGGGGGAAACTCCGTGGAACGAACAATGGACGATACGCAGCCAATGGTTGAAATGGTAGATCTTTCTTTCTCCTATGCTGGTCAGGAGGTGCTGTCAGCAATCAACTTTGTTGTGCATAGCGGTGATTTTGTCGCGATCATCGGACCCAATGGTGGTGGCAAAACGACGCTTATGAAAATGGTGCTTGGCCTACTGCAGCCAACCAGCGGGACGATTCGGGTGGGTGGCAAGGTTCCCGGCCGGGGCGGGGCGGTTATCGGCTATGTACCCCAGACCATTAACCATAACCATAATTTTCCGGCGTCGGCCCTTGATGTTGTACTCATGGGCAGACATACCCCGGCAAAACGCTGGAACCTCTTCTATGGCCGTGACGACCGTTTGGTGGCCTTACGGGCACTTGAGCGGATGGAGATGGATAGCTATGCCGAGAGAAAAATCACCGATCTTTCCGGGGGACAGCGGCAAAGGGTGCTGATAGCACGGGCCCTGGTCACCGAACCTGATTTGCTGGTTCTCGATGAACCGACCGCCAGCATTGATACCAAAGGCCAGACGGTTTTTTTCAATCTTCTCAAGACACTCAACAAAGATTTGACCATTCTGGTGGTCAGTCACGATCTCCTTGTGGTCTCTTCGTACGCGAAATCGATAGCCTGTGTCAACAAGCGCCTCCATTACCATAATATCGTAGGCTCGACGTCCGAACTGATGAACGCTTTTTATTCCTGTTCGGCCGAGGAGATCTGTCCGGTGGAGACGGTTGCACGGGGCCTGAGTAAAAATACCTTTCTGGATATCCCCCGCTATGATTGAAGCCCTGCAGTTTGAATTTATGCGCAATGCCCTCTATGCCGGTCTCTTAACCAGCATAATTTGCGGAATAATCGGTACCTTGATTGTGGTCAACCGCCTGGTGTTTCTCGCCGGGGGGATTGCCCATAGCGCCTATGGCGGGATAGGCGTCGCCTTTTTCTTCGGCCTGCCCTATATGCTGGGAGCGATTGGTTTTTCCTTTGTCGTGGCGATGATCATGGCTGCCGTATCCTTGAAGGCCAAAGAGCGGGCCGATACGATTGTCGGGGTGTTGTGGGCGGTAGGCATGGCCAGCGGTATCCTGCTCCTTGACTTGACGCCCGGTTATAATGTTGATCTGATGAGTTACCTGTTTGGCAGCATTCTCAGTGTTCCTCGATCTGATCTTGTCAGCATGGCTGTCATCGGCGGAGGCATCCTTCTCCTGGTCGGCTATTATTTTCGGGATCTGCTGGCCATGAGCTACGATGAGGAGTTCGCGCAGATTCGCGGTATTCCGGTCAAAAGGCTCTACTATATGCTCATTGGCATGGTCGCGGTGACCGTGGTCATGGTAGTCCAGGTGGTCGGCCTCATTCTTGTTATTGCCCTCCTTACCGTCCCGCCGTCAATATCAGAAAAGTATACAAAATCACTCGCTAAAATGATGATTTGTTCGTGTTTTCTCGGGATGATTTTTACCACCGGCGGGCTTTGGCTGTCCTATAAATTTGACGTGACCTCGGGAGCGGCGATAATATTTCTTGCCGGAGTAGTATTTTTCCTGTCCCTGATCCTCGACAGGTTCATCCTTGTCTGCCGGAAAAACCTCGAGAAGTGATTGTAAATATAATAATAACAAATAGATGAATCACCATGTGCCGGGAATGTAACTACTCCGATCTTCTTGCATCGGCAGGTCTTGAAGCAACCGCCAATCGTCTGCAGGTTCTGGAAGTAATAGGCGGCAGCAACTGTCCGCTTGCGGCAAGCGATATCTACAATGTGTTGAGTCGCACTCAGGCGATAAACCGGGTGACTGTTTATCGCATTCTCGACCTGCTGGTAGGGCACAACATTGTCGAGCGGCTGAGTACCGGTGGCCGCGCTGCTTATTATGGCCTGGCTCCCAATAAGCATCACGCCCCGCATGCCCATTTCTACTGCAGTCGTTGCGGCCAGATGGATTGCCTGCGTCCGGAGGTGTTTTGCATTGACGCCGATCTGCTGAAGAAAACCTTCTCCGGTGAAATCGCCAGGGTAGAGATCCGGGTCGATGGAATCTGTAAAAACTGCGGCAGAATTGAGGCCGACGAGAGGGGATGACCATGATTCCCCGTGACCTTTTACAGGAGATGTTTACCACTGCTATAGCTGCCGCTCAGCCGGAGCGGTGTCTGCCGCCCTTTCTGCCGGAGCCGCCCAAGGGGCGTATGATCGTCATCGGCGCCGGCAAGGCCTCGGCGGCGATGGCCCGGACGGTTGAGCGACAATGGCCGGGTGAACTGTCGGGGCTTGTGGTAACCCGTTATGGCCACGGGGTTCCCTGCGAACGCATTGAGGTCGTCGAGGCGGCGCATCCGGTGCCGGATGCAGCGGGAATGGCCGGGGCTCAGCGCATGTTACGGTTGGTCGAAGGGCTGTCAGCGGACGATACCGTGCTCTGCCTGATCTCCGGCGGTGGTTCGGCGCTCCTCGCCCTGCCGCTTGATGGAATCAGCCTTGCCGACAAACAGGCGGTGGGACGCGCCCTCCTGCGCTCCGGCGCGACCATCGGCGAGATTAATTGTCTGCGCCGTCATCTCTCGGCCATCAAGGGTGGGAGGCTTGCTGCCGCCTGTTATCCAGCCAGGGTGGTAAGCCTCCTTATTTCCGATGTCCCCGGCGACAATCTTTCTGATATCGCCTCCGGCCCGACGGCGGGAGATTCGACGACCTGCGCCGATGCCCTGGCCATTGCCCACAGGTATGGAATCGATCTGCCGGACAAGGTGCGGCAATTGCTTGAAAGCGACCGGGGTGAATCGATTAAACCTGATGACCCGCGCTTAGCGGGCGTTGACCATCGCCTGATCGCCACCCCTCAGATGGCCCTCACCGCCGCCGCAGGCCTGGCGGAGGCCACCGGTTACCGGGCCTACATCCTTGGCGATAGTATTGAAGGAGAGGCGCGCGAGGTTGCCAAGGTCATGGCTGGACTTGTCCGGCAGATAGCCCGGTATGGTCAACCCGTTGCACGGCCCTGCATCCTCCTTTCCGGTGGCGAAACGACGGTTACCGTCCGCGGGAAGGGATGCGGCGGCCGCAACGTCGAATTTCTACTCGCTCTTGGCCTTGCTCTAAACGGCATGGCCGGTGTCCATGCCATCGCCGGGGACACCGACGGTGTCGATGGCCAGGTCGAGATAGCCGGGGCCTACCTGGGGCCGGATTCGCTCAGCCGGGCCTGGGCTGGAGGACTTGTGCCCCAGAAAAGCCTCGATAACAACGACGGACACGGTTTTTTCGGTGCCCTGGGCGATGCTGTGGTCACTGGTCCGACCCTCACCAATGTCAATGATTTTCGGGCTATTTTAATTGACTAACACCGAGGGATGGCCAAGGCGCACTGCTATCCGGAGTGTTCGTCTTGTCCCGCAGTGACCATCTGCCTCACCTCATTAAAGCCATGAGTTGGGCCGGGATCTCCGCATCATCAATTGTGATTCAGGACTTAGCGGCTGGAGTGATTTCCCGCGAGTGATCAGAACCGCAGCACCATTATCGGCAGTCGGATCTTTCATTGAATAATTGCCCGACTGGGCCTATTATGGAGGAGGAAGGCGCTGTTCTGACATGGCCATGAAACGGGCAATCTTTCGCCTAGGGAGCCTGTTATGAAAATATACCCTCTAATTATCATCCTCCTTCTCACCTTGCCCTTTCCCTCCCGGGCTTACTCGCCTGACCGTTATGCCGCAGCGCGTCAGGAGCTTGTGCGGCAGATCGAATCGCATGTACAGGCAACCAGGGCATACATTGATAAAGAGGCCCTCGATCCGAGGGTCATGGCGGCAATGGGCGCGGTGCCCAGGCATCTCTTCGTGCCGCCGGGTCTCCAGGAATCAGCCTACGATAACCGGCCGCTGGCCATTGGCTATGGCCAGACCATCTCCCAGCCCTACATCGTTGCCTTGATGACCGACCTGCTGGGGGTATTGCCTGCCAGCAAGGTGCTGGAGGTCGGTACCGGATCAGCCTATCAGGCGGCAATCCTCGCCTGGCTTGGAGCGGAGGTATATTCTCTAGAGATCATCGAACCCCTGGCGAAGGAGGCGAAAGAGCGGGTGAGGCGTCTGGCAATTGCCTCCATTCATACCAGGGCCGGTGACGGGTATTACGGCTGGGTCGAACATGCCCCCTATGATGCGATCATTGTCACCGCCGCCGCAAGCCATGTACCGCCGCCACTTATCAGCCAGCTGAAGGTCGGCGGCCGGATGATCATTCCCGTGGGCAGTGGCTTTCATACCCAGCAACTGCTGCTGATTACCAAAGAAAACGACGGCAGTCTGACGACCCGACAGATTCTGCCGGTGGTGTTCGTGCCGCTCACCGGTGGTTCCAGCACCCCGCCATGACCATCCGCCCGCCGCTCCTTTCCCTTGGCCTGCTGTCGGCAAGCCTGCTTGCCTACGAAATTTCCTTGATGCATCTCTTTGCCATCATTCAGTATCATCATTTTGCCTACATGATCATCAGCCTTGCTCTTCTCGGCTATGGCTCGAGCGGCACCTTCCTGGCGATTTTCCAGGACCGGCTGCGCGACAGCTACCGGGGATTTTACCTTGTCTGCGTGGTGCTCTTCAGCACCTCCGCCCTAATTTCCTTTCTCCTTGCCCAAAAGGTTCCTTTTAACGGGCTTGAGCTTTTTTGGGATATCCGCCAGACCTTCTATCTCGGCCTGCTCTTTCTCCTCCTCTTTCTGCCATTTTTCTTTGGAGCTTCTGCCATTGGTATGACACTGGCCGTTTGCCGGCAAAGGGTTCCGGTCATTTACGGTGCGGATCTGCTCGGGGCCGGTACCGGCAGTCTCCTCATCCTTGTGTTGCTTTGGCTGCTTATGCCTGACCGTTTGCTGGTTGCGATCAGTGGCATGGGCCTGGTCGCCGCGGCATTTGCCCTGGTCGAGCTTTCGGTTTCTCGACCGGCTCTCAAGGGCTTGGGTTTGTTTGCGATCTTTGCCCTGCTTGCCGTTATCGGAGGTAACTGCCCTTTGCAACCGACACCCTATAAGCCGCTGCAACAGTATCAGCGCATTGCTGGGACAAAAATCACCATGGAGCGGGCAAGCCCCTTGGGCCTGGTGCAGGTTCTGGAAAGCGAGGGTACGCCGTTGCGTTACGCACCGGGCATGAGCCTGGTGACCGGTCGGGAGCCTCCGGCGCAAAAGGGGATTTTTGTAAGCGGGGACGGTATGTCGGTGATTACCCGGATGCCCGGCCGGATCGAACAGCTTCACTACCTGCAGCAGATGACCTCGGCCCTGCCGTATCATCTCAATAAACCTAAGAACGTCCTCATCCTCGGCATCGGCGGCGGCCAGGATATTCTCCAGGCCAGGTTCCACCGGCCGGAGAAGATCACCGCAGTGGAGCTGAACCCGCAAATCGTCGATCTTCTTGCCGGTGAATACGCAGAATATTCCGGCAATTTACTTGAAGACACCAAGGTGCATATCGGCGATATGCGTGGTTTTATCACGAAGAGCAGGGAGCGGTTCGATGTCATTCAGGTGGCCCTGGTCGATTCCTTTTTCCCTTCGGCCTCCGGTCTTTACGCCCTGCGAGAAAACTACCTCTACACAGTCGAGGCCCTCCGCGACTATATCGGCCATCTGTCCCCGGAAGGGTACCTGGCAATCACCCGCTGGGTAAAAAATCCGCCCCGCGACAGCCTGAAGCTTCTGGCAACCGCCATGGAAGCCCTGCATGGAATGGGGGTGGTGGATGCCGGCCGGCATCTGGCGCTCATTCGTGGCTGGCAGACCAGCACCCTGATTGTCAAGGGGAGTGCCCTGAGTCGTGCTGAAATTGAAAAGATCGTGGAATTCTGCCGGATTCGCGCCTTTGATATTGTCTATAGCTTTGCCACAGGCGAAGACCAGGCAAACCGCTACAATATTATGGCCGACGCGACATTTACCCAGGCGGCAAGAGCGATTACCGGTGTGGATTCGGCCGATTTCATCGCCCGCTATAAATACAACCTGCAGCCGGCAAGTGATGACCGGCCGTACTTTCATCACTTTTTTAAGTGGTCGGCACTACGGGAATTCTTCCAACTGCGGGAAAGCGGCGGTGCGTCCCTCCTCGAATCCGGTTATCTGATCCTGCTAACCGTGCTGATGGTTGCCGTGGTTTTCAGCCTTCTTCTGATTCTCGCCCCGCTGGCCCTTGTCATACCGCAAGGGCATAGGTTTCATTTGCGCAGACGAGCCGCAGAACGCAGCTTTGACAATCCTTCGCACTGGGGTGGCGGAGGAATATGCCGGTTGCAGGTTGTTGCCTATTTCTTCTTTGTCGGCGTGGCCTTTCTTCTCATCGAGATTGCCTGTATCCAAAAAAGCGTGTTGTTTCTTGATCATCCGGTATATGCGGTCAGCACCGTCATTGCCGCCTTTCTTGTCTTTGGCGGACTCGGCAGTCTTGCGGCGCAGCGACTGGCCGACCACCCGGCACCCGAGGAGTTGGTACGCCGGGCAATTTACGGTATCGTACTGATCTGCCTTTGTTATCTTCTCCTGCTCGGCAAGGTCTTTGCTTTAGCCAGCGACCTCGGTCTTCCTGGTCGCATTACTGTTGTTGCCACCGTTCTTGGGCCGCTGGCCTTCTTTATGGGAATGCCCTTCCCTCTCGCCTTATCCTATCTGTCGAGTCGGGCGGCGTATCTGGTGCCTTGGGCCTGGGGCATTAACGGTTGTGGCTCGGTGATCAGTTCCATGCTGGCGACCATTCTGGCCATCCATTTTGGATTTAACGCGGTACTGGTGGTGGCGATGCTGCTTTATCTGGTTGTTGCCTGGTGTTTCCCGGTGGCGTCTCCAGCTAATGCCAAGGTATCAGATAGCCTTGAAGCTCGCTAGGGCGTCTTTCATATGGCGGATGATAATCTTCTCCAGGCCCGGGAAAAGTCCCAAACCGTGGTCGATTGTTTCGACGGCAAGGCCGTGATCCTGCAGCTGGGAGGTCCAAGAAGCTGGGCCGTCACCGACAATATCCCTGCGGTAGTGCATTCCGGCGATCAGCAGAAAAGGAATGATGCAGACCTTGGTAAAGCCGGTCGCCCTGATCTCGGCAGGGAGGGTCGCCGAGTTTGGGTACTTCTCCAGAGCACCGACGAAGATCCGTTCGCCGAATTGGCGACGGAGGATTTTTTCCAGGCTATAGTACGCCGTCCAGGAGGGATGGGCGGTGCCATGACCAAGCAGGAGGATGGCCTTGCCGGGCCTGGCGGTAATGGTTGGCCGGAGGATCTCGCCAAGCGTTTCATAATCCTCTGGAGTGGCAAGCAGGGGCATGCCGGAGGCGCAGGTAATGCCTGGGTGGCGCAGCGAACGGTGGAGGTCGTGAAACTCCCTGCCCGGCAGAAGGTGCAGCGATTGCACAACCGCCCTGGTGACACCCCTGGCAGCCAGGTCCTGCAGCACCGACTCCGGGGAAGGGAGTGCAACATCCTGTTGTTGTACGGTCTTTTGCCTTGTCGCCCTTGTTGAATAGCCCCAAATGATCTCTTGCTCGGGGAAATGACCGCGCATTTTCATGTCGAGATGTCTGAAGGTATGCATGGCAGTGGGCGAGGTGCCGACAGCGGCGATGAGCATGGGTATGGTCATGGCAAATTATCCATAGGGGGCTGTTGAATGCATGGAGGGACAGGATATTTCGGCACAGTGCCGGGGTGGGCGTTGGACTCCAGTGTCTGGCCCAGCCTCGCTTCATTATAGTGATGCCTCTTGCATTCGCCAAAGAAAACCAATGCTGTCGATGAAAAAGATGGGGCGCCGCGTTTTTCGACGCATGCTCTGGCAAAACGCCTTGGCCTGTACAGTCTGTGAGTCTATTGATTTTTTGTTGCCCCTGGGCCGGTACTGCTTTACTTTGCACGGAACGGGAATGAGTGGTACCAATTACAAGGACAACAGAAGAGGTTTTCGGTGGCGGGAAGTATATTAGAAGGTGCATTGCCAAAGGCTATAATTGGTGAAATCCATTGCGATTCCGGGAGGGCGTGTCGCTACGGAATGTTTGCCCGGCATGGCGGCGCAAGTGGTGAACCCTACACCTCGCTCAACGTCGGGGTGTATGTCGGGGATGATCCGGAGGCGGTGGCCGTGAACCGGCAACGGGTACGTCAGGCCTTGGACATTCCCCGACTGCTTACCGCCAGACAGGTACATGGCCGGGGGGTGTACTGTCTCACCGAGCCGATTGGCAGTGATCTGGAAGTTGATGGTTTTGATGCCTTGGTGACCAATCTTCCGGGTATTGGCCTGGCTATTCAACAGGCTGATTGCCAGGCGGTCCTTCTCCTCGATCCCCGGCGGGAGGTCATAGCCGCCATACACTGCGGCTGGCGAGGCAGCGTCCTTGGCCTTGTCCCCGAGGTGGTGGCGGTGATGACCGGTAACTACGGTACCGAGGCCAGCGACCTGCGGGCGATCATTAGCCCCTCCCTCGGTCCCTGCTGCGCCGAATTCGTCAACTATAGAAGCGAGTTGCCGGTGGATTTCCAGCAATTCATGGTCAGTGACACCTCCTTTGACTTCTGGCAGATCACCAAGGCGCAGCTGAGCGCGGCCGGAGTGGCGGAGGCCCATATCGAGACGACCGGCCGTTGCACTTGTTGCTCTGATGATTACTTTTCTTACCGGCGGGCCACCCGGCAAAATAGTGGTATAACCGGCCGGAATTGTTCGGTTATTGCCCTCGAACGTAAAAGCAGTTGATGGGGCCTGCTGCTGCCGGCAGGGTTTCTGAAAAGTAAGGAGTGGGAGCAGCGATGCGAATCCTGGTTATTGAAGACGATGCGAAAATCGCCTCCTTCCTGGAAAAGGGATTGAAAGAGGCCGGATTCACCGTCGATGTCCGTGGCGACGGACAGACGGGCCTGGAGATGGCCCTGGACGACGCCTACGACGCCGCGGTGATTGACCTGATGCTGCCAAAACTCGACGGCCTGGCGGTAATCGAGACCATGCGCCGTGAGGGCGTTGATACGCCGGTGCTCATCCTCAGTGCCCGGCAATCGGTCGATGACCGTATCCAGGGATTGCAGCGGGGTGGCGATGACTATATGGTCAAACCCTTCTCCTTTAGTGAACTCCTCGCCCGGTTGCAGGCCCTCATCCGCCGCGACAAGAAAAACACCCAGCCAATGGTGCTGCGGGTTGGCGATCTGCAGATGGATCTCCTCAAACATGAGATATTCCGGGCCGGAGAGAAAATCGAACTGCCCGCCAAGGAATACAACCTCCTAGAGTATATGATGCGCCATCCCGGTATTGTCATCTCTAAAACGGCGATCCTTGAGCGGGTCTATGACTATTCCTTTGATCCCCAGACTAATGTGGTTGATGTCCTCGTTTGCCGCCTGCGCAACAAGATTGACAAGGACTTTGAGGATAAAATGATCCATACCGTCAGGGGCATGGGCTATGTTCTTAAAGCTCGGTAAGGAGGATTTCACCTGGCCGCGCGCCAAGAAGGCGCTGCCGGTATTCTTTCTGCTGTGGACCGGCGGGGCACTGCTCGCCCTGATCTACCTTCTGGTGCTCCGGTCACATTTAGAGGGCATCGAGCGCGGTGAAACCGATCGTCTGCTTGACGGCTATCTCGCCTCCCACCGCACCCCGGTACTTCACTCCGGTTCCCTTCTTCTCCGCTCCGACAGCCTGCTGCAGGGGCTGGCCTTTATCAGGGTAATCCAGGGAACGGAACAGCTGCTTGTGGTTGGTGACCAATTACCGGCCCAGAGCTTCAAGGGCTTCATCGACCTGTCTCCCGAGACCTCCGGGGTTTGGGTGCCGGTCGGGATGGGCGGGGAAACGCGGATGCTGACCATTGTCACCCGCCGTTACGAAAATGGCGGGATGTTGCAGGCCGGCAAGGACGGGCAGCAGGGCTATGCCCTGTTTCAAAAGATGTGGCTGAATACCTTGGCCATCGTCGTCCTCAGCGTTTTATTCATCTGGCCGCTTTCCCTCGCCTTTATCAGACAAAGCCTGGCGCCGTTGCTGAAAAGCCGGGAGATGATCGACAATCTGGTGCAGCAGCCGACCTCCGCCCTGTTGCCGGAAGAGGGCAATGGCCAGGAACTGGACAGTCTGTACAAGCAGATCAACCGGCTGATCATCCAAAACCGCCGGCTGGTGGCCGAGATGCAGCAATCGCTTGACAATGTCGCCCACGATCTGCGGACCCCGATGACCAGGCTCAGATCGGTTGCCGAATATGGGCTGCAGGCCGAAGACGACCCGCAGCGGCTGCGCGAGGCCCTTTCCGATTGTCTGGAGGAGTCGGAGAGGGTGCTGGCGATGCTGCGGATCATGATGAGCGTCGCCGAAGCCGAATCGGGGATGATGCGGTTGGAACTGGGTGAATGTGATCTGGTGGACAGCCTTGCACAGGTGGTAACTCTTTACGAGTACGTGGCCGAGGAAAGGAAGATAGCGGTAGAGCTGTCGACGGAAAAACCGCTGCCGGCCCGGGTCGATGCCACGCGAATCGCCCAGGTGTGGGCCAATCTCCTTGATAACGCTATTAAATACGGCAAGGAAGGGGGCTGGGTAAAAATCTCCGGCCGACGCGCTGGCGACGAGGTCGAAGTGGTTTTCAGCGATAACGGCATGGGCATCTCCGAGAATGAGCAGGGGCGAATCTGGGAGAGACTCTATCGGGGCGACCGCAGCCGTTCCCAAAAAGGCCTGGGGCTAGGTCTGAACTATGTGCGGGCGGTGGTCGAGGCGCACGGCGGTTCGGTGGCAGTGACCAGCGCCCTGCGTGAAGGCAGCAGTTTTTCCGTACATTTGCCTTGCGCTCAGGTGAACATACAGGAAAAATCACAGACCAGCGGTGAATGGTCGGACAGGCGCACATCAGGGATGTAGAAAGAATCAATACGGATTCCCGGGCTGTGGAGGATGAAGTCTATCTGGCGCTGTGGGGCATGGCTCGGATGGGATGGGGCGTTGGTGACATTGGCGTTTCTGAGGCCGGTTGCGGCGAGAAACAGATTAAGCTCACGGCTGCCCCAGAAGGTGTTGAAATCACCAGCAATGATTACATCCTTGCCGATATCGCGGACCAGGGAATGGAGTTGTTCAAGCTGGTTCTGTCGGTGCCGGTATTTCAGGGAAAGATGGACGATGAAAATGGCCACCGACAGGAGGTCAGTTTGCAGGACCAAGCGTTTCATGCCCTGCTCAAAATAGTGAAAATGAAAGTCCTCGATGGTCTGTTTGGTCAGGAGGGCATTGCATTGTTGCCTGAGAACCGGCACTTTCTGGGCTATTGAGCCGGCTCGGTACTTGCTTTCGACGATGCAGTTATAGCCCAGCTGCTCGGCGATTACCTGGGCCTGGCAGAAATACCCTGTCCGGTAGGAGCCGGAATCAACCTCGACCAAGGCGACGATATCCGGATTGACCGAAGCGATGAAGGTGATTATCCGCTGCAGGTTCCCCGATGTTCGCTTGAAAAAACCGGCAAAAGGTACCGGAAGATGGTAAGCGTTTTTGTGGCCTGTGGCGTATCGTATATTGTATAGAAGTAAGCGCATACAAGTATGATACTGATTTACTCCCCTTGAGGCAATGGCTCCCGGGAGACTCTTCGAAAACTCGTGGAGAAATCGCCGCGACTACCATTGCAAGAATCCGGCAGCCCATGGTAAGTGGCGCCCGGCTCTTTTCCTGAAGGACGCCGGGATCCAGAAAATAAATTGTAATTTTAATGTGTTTAGTGATTGGAGAATACAGCTTGGACGATACTATGATAACCATTGGAACACGAAAAAGTAAACTTGCCATGTGGCAGACCGAGACGGTTGCGGAGGCCCTGCACGGCCACGGTATGACCACCCGCATTCATTCGATGGAAACCATCGGCGACCGGATCCTCGATACCTCCATTGCCAAGATCGGCAGTAAAGGCGTCTTTACCGCCGAACTCGAAGAACAGCTGGCCGGGGGAACCACCGATATCGCCGTCCACAGCGCCAAAGACATGCAGTCGCAGCTGCCGGAAGGTTTTTCCCTGATCGCCTTCACCGCCCGGGAAAAGGTCAACGACGTGCTGCTCAGTCTCGACCGGTCGATCGATATCGCCGACCCGAAGCGGCACCTGGTGGTTGGTACCTCTTCGGTGCGGCGGCGGGCCTTCCTCAGGCACTTCTATCCCCACGTGACGATTGTCGAGATGCGCGGCAACCTGCAGACCAGAATCCGCAAGATGGAGGAAGGCGTCTGCGAGGCCCTGATCCTCGCCTACGCCGGGGTTAAGCGGATGGGCTACGACCAGATGATTGTCAAAGAGTTCGATACCGATGAGTTCGTGCCGCCGGTCGGCCAGGGCTGCATCGCCATCGAGTCGGCTACATCCCTGGCCCGCGAAAAGATGGAGAAAATTCGTGCCTGTCTTAATAACCAGGAAAGCGAAATCTGCCTCCTCGCCGAGCGGGCCTTTTTGAAAAAGCTCGAAGGCGGCTGCAGCATCCCGGCCTTTGGTTACGCCGTCTTGAAAGGCGATGAACTGAGCCTCTCCGCCGGGCTGGCAAGCCTGGACGGCACGCAGATACTCCGCGTCACCGAAAAGGGTTCGGCCGGTGATCCGCAGGGGCTGGGAGCCCGTGTCGGTGAAAAGATCCTTGCCGGCGGCGGGCGGCAGATGCTCGAAGAGATCAGAAAAATCCAGGCTCAATAAACGCCATGGCGGTCGGATTTCGGTGGTCGATAATCGTTCTTGACTCGCTGCCGCTTTCGCGATAAAGCTATCATGGTCAGGGTGTCGCATAGACATCAATGGGAATCCGGTGTGAATCCGGAACGGGCCCGCCGC
Source organism: Desulforhopalus sp. (assembly GCA_030247675.1). Lineage (NCBI taxonomy): Bacteria > Pseudomonadati > Thermodesulfobacteriota > Desulfobulbia > Desulfobulbales > Desulfocapsaceae > Desulforhopalus > Desulforhopalus sp. The sequence goes on from JAOTRX010000002.1 coordinate 278,656, forward strand.
TGTAACCGGGGACGAAAGTCGCTTATGCCACTGATGAGAATCATCGGGAAGGCGCGACCGGTAGGATGAACCGGGAGTCAGAATACCTGCCCTGACCTTTATGCTGTTCTCCCCGCGGATCAGGGAGGAAAAGTACACGTCTGTGGTGAAATCAGGGCCCCCGGACCAAATTGCATTTGGTCCGGGGGCCTTTTTTTATGCGCTGCCGGATCGATGCTCTTCCTTAACCTTGAAGGAGTTGCAAAATGGACAGGAAAGAACTGGCGTATGCGAAACAGGCATTGTTGGGCGTTAAAGATTGGGATACCTTCCAGGCGGTTATCAGGACCTGTTCGAGGGTGGTGAACACGGCCTTCCCGGTGGTTACCCTGGCAACCTGCGCCAAAAAGGGTAGGTAACAGGTGCTGCGGCCCTGCCGGCAACCGGCTGCAGTTGACGGGCAGGGCCGTTTGACCCTATGATGAGCAAGGGGCAGCGAGAAAACTACAGGTCACGATGCAAGGCTTTTCAAACGGGGCGGAGCGATGCAGGGCAAAATAGGGATAGGTATCATCGGAACCGGCAAGCACGGCAGTCGCTATGCCAACCACATTGTGGCGGATCTCGGCGACCGCTTTCATCTGGCGGCAATCAGCAGACGTTCAAGTGAGGGGAGGGAACAGGCCGCGGCCTGGAACACCCAGTGGTATCCAGACTGGCGCGATCTGGTGCGTTGCAATAGGGTTGATGCGGTAATCAGCGCCGTCACCCCCAACCTCAATGGGGAGATCGGCAGGCTTTGCGCGGAGCAGAGAAAACCTCTGCTGATCGAAAAGCCGCTGTCTACCGATGTGCAAGAGGCGCAAAACATGGTTGATCTTTTCGACCACCTCGACTTGCCGCTTACTGTCGCTCAGACCCTGCGTTACAACAGTGTTATTGCTGCATTGCGGGACATTTTGCCGGCCATGGGCAGGATGTTTTCCTTTTCAGCCTGTCAGCGACTGGAGCGATCGACCATGCCCTGGTTGGAACAGCCTGAGCTGGCCGGTGGCGGAGTAATTTTTCATACCGCCGTCCATCTCTTCGATGCCCTGCGGTTTATAACCGGCAAGGAGATTGTGAGGGTCCGGGCGACAGCTCGGCAGATCTTCAACCCCCGTCTGGAGGATGTCCTGGTGGCGGAGGTGCTTCTGGGCGATGATTGTCCGGGTGTTATCGATGCCAGCAAGGTGAGTCCGGCACGGTCGGGAAGATATGAATTTGTTTGTGAACATGGACAGCTGCAAGGTGATCAGATCCACGGGATTCTCCAGAAAATTACAGGGATGCATACCACTACCTTGCCTGTCCAGCCAGTAGGGCCGACGATCCTGCCCCTGCTGGAGGACTGGCATAGCTTCCTGACGGGGCAAGGGCCAAATCCAATTCCCGGTGCGGAGGGACTGGCCGCGGTTACGGTTTGCGAGGCTATTCGGAAATCGGAGGACACCGGTCAGTGGGTTGAAATCACAAGCGTATAGAATTTTTATGGCGGAGATTTTCTTCGCTTTGTGCGGCCTGCGGCGATTCTGCTGCCTTTGCCGTTGATCGTGCAAGAAATGGCTGGACATGCTCAAGGGACTATGCTAAAGCATTATGCGCACGCGCCGAGCTGTGAAGGATTTGCAGCCTAAGCATGTTGTCGAAACAATAAAATCAATACGTCGGGGAGTGGCTCAGTCTGGTAGAGCACAGCGTTCGGGACGCTGGGGTCGGAGGTTCAAATCCTCTCTTCCCGACCATAATATCAAGGGGTTAGTAGATTCTTATTAACCCCTTTTTGTCTTAGTTTTGTTATCAGTTGTTACCAACCTTGTTAATGTTCTTGCTGGAAAATACTTCCTAATCTTTAGTATCATTTGATTATTAATCACAAAAGCTCATTAAACTGGTTCTTGCTTCACGATTTGTGTAGAATCATCAGTAAGAAATAAAGAAGAAACAATTCTTTACTTTTCCATTAGGATCGCAAAATGAGCCTACCAATAAGTGGTGACCATTCTATAGAAGTTGCCAATTTTGTATGCATCTTTGAAAATCCTTTCCCTGCCTCTTCAATTCAAGCACTGATGGGCCTTAAGGAAATCTTCAAGACTGAATATCCGATCTTCTCAATAGATTCTTTATGGAATGTTCAAATTGACAGCAAAGATAACGCACCAATTTCTAAACACCAAATAGCTGGTGTTTCTCTGCAGAAATTAAGCGAAAAGACTAATAAACCAGCTTGGATTTTAAGAACTGAGCCTCAGTCTATCGTTGTTTCATGCTTCGATTATGGCAGGTGGGATGTTGAGTCAAAGAAAGCGATAGATGATTTGACAAAAGTGATTAATATTGTTGACGATGGAAGAAATCCCGTCGTTCAACTCATTTTACATGTTGTAGATAGGTTTATTGGTGGACCCTACGAAACATATAAAATAAATCAGGTGTTTAATACCAGATCGAGATATTTATCGAAACAGGCTGTCGAATCTGGTCCGTTATGGCATGTTCACCAAGGGTGGTTCGAAGGTGTTCATGAAAAGGTTGAAAAGATTTTACACAATCTCAATCTTAGTACAAACCAGACTCCTCAGGGAATTGTAACTACCATTGATCATAATGCTAGATACGCTTTCGTCAAACCTACCTCTGCATCAGTCCTCAACGACGTTAGTTATGTTAAGGATATTTTTGATTTACTTCATGCAGCCAACAAAGCTGTTCTCATTGATTTATTGAATAAAAATCAATGCAGGAAGGTGAAATTATGCCTATAAGCACAACAAATGTTACACCGACGCATGAGCGTGAGTATGTGGTGGAGGAATCGGTTGGATCTTCTCCTAAGGGTTTATCGAAGGCTCTAGCTCTTGGAGCGATAACTGCCGTAGCAACTCTTAATAGTACATTTTGTAATTTTTTGTATTCACCTCGTGAAAGAACTGATATTCCAACATATTGCTCAGGATACCTAGAATCCGAGGGGAGGGGGTATCAATTTCCATTAAGAACGCCCAATGATATCTTAACTAATTATAAATACGATGTCCCAGAGCTCGCAGAAATTGTTTCATATCTTTATAATTATCCCGATGTTCAGGTTTTCTTGGCAGAACTGTATAAAATAATAGAGAAAATATATCCAGGATGTGGGACGAATAAAAAATTACAGCTGATAACTGACCCTGATACGTCTGAGCCTCTTATGAGGCTTGTCTTTGATTCTGGTCTACCTGTTGATGGAGAGTTCATTTTAAAAGAACAAGAACTCTTTAGTGAGATCCAGAGTGCTGGGATAGGGGGTGCCCTGAATAATGTCGTTTTTGTAAACGCTTAATTTCATACTTCATGACTTGCGAACCAAAAGAGTTATTCGTATTTGCAGATTGGCTGTTTAGAACCAGATGTGAGCCAACCGAGTCAGTTTTACGAAGAACTATCGTAAATAGATTATATTATGCTGCACTTATAGCAGCACGCGATCATACTGGTTCTTCAACGACTGGGCGCGATGGACATAAAGCTGTGGTTGATGCGCTTCGTGGTGTGAGCCTTCATGCCGCTAGTTTGTTGGATGCAATGCGCACAAACAGAAATGTCAATGACTATGAATTGACCACTCCAGTTGAAATGAGAGATGTTCACCGATCACTGGAAAACGCAAGAATGATATTTTATGAATTAGGAGAGACATTTCCACTTGGACCTTCGTATACGAAAGATTTTCTTGATATGACCAAATTTGTTTCGCATACAGCTGGCTAACAACCTCCCTACATGGGTCTAGCGGAAAATAAGGGGACATCTTGCCTATATTTTTAACAACACCATGTACCAGTCAAGCTGATGCATTCTCGCCGTAGTATTCTCTACCAATGAAACAAACTCGTTTTAAATTGTGCCGATTAGAGGATCTCACAGGGCCTGAGGTTCATGCTCTTTTAGCTGCTCGCGAAGCAGTGTTTGTCGTCGAACAAAACTGTCCATATCAAGATGCTGACCAGCTTGATAAAAATTCATGGCATTTAATTGGTTGTAATGATTCTGGTATTTCCTGTTACCTCCGTATTGTCGAACCTGGATATAAGTATTCTGAGCCTTCACTTGGGAGAGTACTCACATCAAAAAGGTATCGGGGCACAGGACTTGGCAGGAAGGTAACCGAAGTTGGTATAGATCGAACGCAATCGATTTTTCCAGGGCTTGGCATCAGGATCAGCGCCCAGGCGTATCTCCGGGGCTTCTATGAGGGCTTTGGTTTTCGGGTGGTCTCCGATGCATATATGGAGGACGATATCCCTCACATTGAAATGTTGCTCAAGGCCTAGAAGCACCCAGCAACGCCGCCAAAGGTTCAGGCCACAATATGGCCAGGCCGGGCGTTTGGGGGATTTTAGGGATGGGGCCCTGCCTTCACCGTCAAACCGATAGTCTGCCTCCGTATTGATGCCTTGCCCAAGCAGCCCTGCCAACAGCCAAAACATTGGCCATTTATCGAAAGTACAATTCTCCGTTGGTCGTTCCGGAAATTTAAACTGCGGATCTGATCACGAGCTTCTAGAGTTTTTCAGCCATACTGGAAAGGTCGTCGGCATTGTGGTTAACCTCGGTGCTGGAGGAGGAGATCCGCACTGAATCGTCGCGCAGGAACTCGACATTCTCACTGATACCTGTCGCCAGGGCGGCACTCTGCCGGGCCATGTCATTTACTCCGCCAATGGCCTCCGAAACACACTGCACCTTGCCAACAATTTCCCAGGTAGCTGCCGATTGGCAAACACCAGTGTGCCAATCGGCCTATTTTGCTCTGCTAAAAGTTGGATAGATTTTCCTGCGGCGTGGTTTTCTTGCTCGGCGTTTAGCAATGAGTGCGCAAATTCTTTTTGGCATAAAGGATGAAGCAGTTGACTAACCGAGCTTGCTGCCGGTATTATTTGCTATGGGCCTTCTCAATGATTAGAGTCTCGTTGTGGTGTTTGGGGAAGGTTTCTTTGCCGAGAGTATCTTGGGAAAGGTTTTTGTCAGAGCCTGTTTGTCAATCCTGGGTCGTGCTTGGGAGTTCAGAAAAACACGTAGCGAGGAGTTGGAGTTATGAAAAAGATACTGTGCACTATTGCCTCAGGCGTCTTACTTTTGCAGCCTGCTGGAGTGGTCGGTTCAGATGCCGTTGTCTCCAATCAGTCGGATAGCATTGCAACAATGAATATCGCAGTTGGCGAGAACAACGTTGCAAACACCGGTTCGATAAAGCTCAAATCGATCGAAGGAATAGTTGTCAATAAGACTACCGGGCCGACAACCAACGTGGCCGTAGGTGAAGGCAACAAAGCCAGCCTCGGGTCAATTAACATGACTCAAAGCCAGGGAACCGTGGTCAATACGTCCAAGGAGGGTATGAACCTCGCCGTCGGCAAGGGTAACGAGGCCAGCCTTGGTTCGGTCAAAATGAGCAACAGTACCGGAACCATTCTCAACATGAATGAGGGTGGTACCAATATTGCCGTGGGACAAGACAATAAGGCCAGCCAGGGAAGCGTCGCCGTCGATGGCATCAAGGAAGGTGTGATCAACATGAGCAAGGGCGGAGTCAATGCCGCTATCGGTGATCGCAATGAGGCCAATCTTGGAAGCGTGAAGAATTCCGACGCGGTGGTCAATAAGAGCGAAGCTGGAATTAATATGGCGATTGGAGAAGGCAATAAGGCCAATCTTGGCACTACTGAGAACTCTGCGGAGTCGGTAAACATCTCCACAGGCGGTACCAATCTTGCGGTTGGCAGCGGTAATAAGGCAAATCTCGGGAGTGTTGTGGGTTCCGGACAGGCGGTCAATATTTCAACAGGTGGCACTAACATCGCTGTCGGTAGCGGTAGTACGGCGAATCTTGGCTCGACTGTAAACTCGAAAGGTACGGTCAATGTCTCCAGCGGAGGCCTAAACGTTGCGGCAGACGGTTCTAAGGCAAATCTTGGCTCTACCATAAATTCCAAAGATACAGTCAATATTTCGTCCGGCGGCACCAATATCGCCACCGCCGGCGGTAAGGCAAATCTTGGTTCAGTCGTCAATTCAAGCAACTCCGTCAACATCTCAAGTGGAGGAACGAACGTTGCCGTAGGCTCGACTGCGAACCTTGGTTCAACGGTTAATTCATCGGATGCCGTCAACATATCGACGGGAGGCACCAATATAGCGACAGGTGGTGGAAAGGCCAATCTTGGTTCGGTAGTTAATTCGAGCGGTGTTACCAATATCTCCGGTGGAGGTAGCAATATCGCTGCGGGCGGTACCGCAAACCTTGGTTCAGTGGTCAATTCCAGTGGTGTTACCAATATCTCCGGTGGAGGAACCAACATTGCGATGGGGGGCACGGCAAATCTTGGTTCGGTGGTTAACTCCAGCGGTGTTACCAATATTTCAGGTGGAGGTACCAATATTGCGGCTGGAGGTAAGGCAAACCTTGGATCGGTCGTTAACTCCTCAGGTGTAACAAATATTTCCGGCGGAGGCGTCAATGTTGCAGGGGGTGGTGCCGCTCATCTTGGCTCGGTAGTTAACTCCGCAGGGGTGACTAATATTTCTGGCGGAGGTGTCAATGTCGCGGGTGGTGGCAGGGCAATCCTTGGGTCGGTCGTCAATTCAGCAGGTGTCACGAATATTTCAGGTGGTGGGGTAAATATCTCCGGTGGCGGCGATGCCATTATGAATTCCGTAGTCTCCGGTGTGGAGTATGACCAATTCGGAAGACCGAAGAAACCGTGATATTAAAGCTGAGTTGAGCAGCTTGGTTGATCAAATGAAACCTATGCCCTTGCGGTGTAAACAGCTTCCCTGTTGAACCGGCATTTGTCTACACTATGAGGTTTGCAGCCGTATCTCCTGGGCAGCAAGCAGCTCGGCGATCTCGTGGAGGCCGGAGTTTTCAGCCATATCACGTGCTGTTTCGAAGTCGTCTATTCGTGTCCGCAAACGCGGGTCCGCACCGGCGGAAAGCAATAATTCAACCGCCGGTAGATTGCATTCGCTCACTGCTATGTGGAGAGGTGTGTAGTCGTTGATTCCACGTTGGTTGGGGTCACTCTTGAATTCAAGTAAGAGTCTCAGTATATCAAGAACATCACGTTTTTCCCGTGTGCCAGGTCGAGGTCGGCTGCATGAGAGGGCAGCGATGAGGGGTGGAAATCCGTTGTGATCTGTTGGGTTGGGGGCAGCGCCTATCGTAAGCAGCGTACGAATGAATGGTAAAGGGCTGTGGTAGATAGCGTATTCGAGGCACGAACCGATCGTCAGCGGCATTGGTCCGTTCGGTATGCTGTCTGGATCACTGACTGCTTCCCGCAGCGCGGCAAGGTCGCCTGCTCGAAAAGCGGTGTCGATTTTCTGAAATTGTGCGTATTCGGCACATCGTTCAGCGTTTTTTTTCATCATTTCACCGCTTCCCTCCGGCCGGTTTAGGCCTCAGTTCCTCTAATACATCGATCATGCCGCGCGCCACAGCGAGATCATAGGCGGTCTTGCCGGTGAATCCTGGCGCCCCCGTCCCGAGCAGGGAGAGGTCGGCCCCAGCTTTTGCTAGGACACGGGCAATATCCTCATAACCGGAGACCAGGGCCAGCATCAAGGCACTCAATCCAAATTTACCGGTGATGTTTAAATTGGCTTTGTGACCGATGAGTGCTTCGACAACTTCCAGGTGACCGGCATGTGCGGCAAGCATGAGGGCGGTTTGTCCGTGGCTATTGCGGGAATTGACATCAATCCCCTTATGAAGAATTTCACGAACCATTCGGATATCGCCGCTACCTATCGCATCCTCCCAGGCGGTATTCATAAAATCAATGGCTGCATGCCAATTCCTTTCGTAAAATTTTTGAATATGTTTAAATACTAGGGGAAACGCTCTGTTTTTCCAATAAAAAATCTTGAGATACCGTTTGCTTTTTTATTGCTGCCTTCATCAATTTAACAAAGAGAGACAATGATGAAAAAAATCACAATTGACAAGGACTCCGCGTTTTTATTCCCGATGCCGATGGTCGTAGTCGGCTCTGTTGTTGAAGGAAAAGCGAATTTCATGGCTGCCGCATGGGTGACGCGTGTCAATTTCAAGCCACCGTTGTTTGCCATCGCCCTGGGTCCACATCATACCAATAAAGGTATTGAGGAAAACAAAGAATTTAGTATCAACATTCCCAACGTCTCTCTAATCGAAAAGGTGGATTATTGTGGCTTGGTTTCCGGGAGTAAAACCGATAAGTCCGGACTTTTTGAGGTTTTCTACGGGAGTCTGGACAAGGCCCCGCTTATCAAAGAATGTCCGGTGTGCATTGCCTGCTCTGTGTATGATACTGTTGAACTGCCGTTTGATACCTTGTTTATCGGAGAAGCCAAAGAGGTTTTCACCGAAGAGCAATATATGACGGATAGCAAGCTGGACATAAAGAAGATCAATCCGTTTGCCTTAACTATGCCGGACAATACCTACTGGTCCGTTGGAGAAAACCTTGGCAAAGCTTGGAATGTAGGTAAAGCTTTGAAAGCCAAGTGATACTTTCGGCTATGCAAAAAGAGGCGGCAGGATCGACTTGCCATGAGGCGGAAAAGCCGCAGAGAACAGCGAGAATACGGGGTGAAATATGGTAGGACTATTAAAAAAGATAGCTCTTTATCTCATTGTAATATTAGGGGTTATGTACGGTTATCAGCTGTTGACGGGAAAAAGCATTGCCACTCTGCCAAGAGAAATTGTTGATAAGCTTCAACAAAAAGACACTAAAGAAGAATCGACCAATCCGCATTATTATAACGATCCGGCAAAGAGAATACCTAAGAATTAATAGATGCTGACTCAACGTCGGTGCAGGTCCTTTCCAGGTATTTCCTTGCTGAGTGTGCAGTTTATCTACTCACACGAAATGTATACCCTTGCGGTATTGCAGGCAGCCAATTACATAATTATTCAAGACCTTGCGGCGAGATAGAGATCGGCATGGAGAGAGAAGCGATATGAAACGGATCATTCTAATTAATCCGGCCTACCGGACCAAACTCCTGGAAAATGTCCGAGTGCTGGCTCTGCCGCCATTAAATCTCCTTATGCTCGCTGCCTATACACCGCCTAACTTTTCCGTGAAAATCCTCGATGAGGCCTTTACTGACATCGATTATGAGTGTGACGCCGATTTGGTTGGCATTACTTGCATGACTCCCTTGGCGCCCCGAGCTTATGAAATAGCCGGAGAGTTTCGGAGGCGCGGTGTAGCGGTGGTGCTGGGCGGAATCCATGTATCGATGTTGCCGGAGGAGGCAGAGCATTACGCCGATGCAGTGGTTATTGGAGAAGGTGAAGAGGCCTGGCCGGAGTTGCTGAATGATTTTCTCTGCGGCGAGCTGAAAAAAAGATATACAGCGGTTACCCGGCCCGATCTCTCCGGTCTTCTCCCCGCCAGGCGAGATCTGCTTGACAATAAATACTTTGTTCAGACAGTACAGACCTCAAGAGGGTGTCCACATAACTGCAGGTTTTGTTCGGTGACCAAATTCAATGGCGGCAACTTCCGCATGCGGAATGTCGACAATGTCATCCAGGAGATCGAGGCCATCCCGGACAAGAGACTGTTTATTATCGATGATAATATTATCGGTGCAGGCGATCGTTGCACCGAGCGGGCCTTTGAGCTCTTTGAAAGATTGCGTCATTGCCACAAGGAATGGGGTGGCCAGACCTGCCTGAATATTGTCGAACATGAGGGTTTACTTGCGGCGGCGGCTAAAAGCGGCGCAAAGGCCTTTCTCATCGGCTTTGAGTCACTGCGGGAATCATCGTTAGCTGCCTACAATAAAAAGATGAATCTCCGGCCAACAACTCGTAACTTCAAGGAATCTATAAAGAAAATTCAGGATCATGGCATTGCCATTATTGGTGGCTTTATCTTTGGTGACGACGAGGATTCCCTCGACACCTTTCGAGCGACGCTTGATTTCATCTTTGATTCTGGCATCGATGCGGTACAGCTGAGCATCCAAACACCGCTGCCCGGAACCCAGCTCTACCGGGAACTGGCGGAGAGCAATCGGTTACTCTTGACTGATTATCCGGGAGACTGGGAGGCGTACAATATTTTTGAACCGGTCTTCCAACCCAAAAATATCAGCCCTGATGCACTCTATACGGGCCTGATCGACGCCTATCAGGAGGTTGCAAGTTTTCGCCGGTCTCTGCCGCGCGGGCTTAAGACATTTTGGCGGACCCGCTCCCTGTTTAGTACGGGGATCTCGTTTTTCTGGAACTATGACAGCTATAAATCAATAAAGACAATAACGAAACCGCGTTTACCCAAAGATTAGGCTTCTTGCAGCCTGAAGCACTATTGTGCTCACGAAGAAATTCTTGAAGATCTTATTCGCTAATGGCAGGCTGGTTGGATCGATTCGTTATGATTTCCGCTACCTCTCGGATAAAGGCATATCGACAGTGTGCCTGACATCGTTTCAGTTGCCTCTTGTCCAGACAAAAACGCGGACATTCTTTGGAAAGCTGTTTTTCCTCCGAGAATCTTGGGCCGTTGTATAGAGAAAGAAAGGCTTCAGCCTTAATCACCATGGTTGAACCGCATTCATCGGTTTGATGGGTAAAATAGAATAATCCTTGATCCATGATGCCAAAATTGGCCTGATACCCGTTAAAATTGATGGTCGGGTCGTCGAGAAAGGTGTCCCGTGAGGCCCAGCGTTTTTCACACATTGGGCAGGTCTTAAAATGTTCTGTGTCGAGGTGGTTCATTGGTCTTCGCAAAAGTATCGGGGTACATTTTGATCAAATAGTCTTTAATGGTTTTAAGGACTACGCAAGCTTGTGGAAAAGAAGAAGGGGTAACACTAACAAATCGATTCAGGTGTGTCATGGGAGATGATTGCCACACCTTTGCAGAAAACTTTGCCCTGTTTGCAAAAAAAGGCTGCGCATGGTGCCACCTTGTGGGGCTTTGATGCCCCAAGGAAACTCCTTCTTAATAAACAAGAAATGAATTATTACGGCATTAAAACTTTTGCGCAATGGATGCAAAAAGAACTCGCCAAGGTGAGAGTTACCCGGAAATTAAGGGAATTATTTGCCTTGATAATTATCTTAATTATTAGTTAAATGAAACTGATATTATTCTAGAGGAGTTATTTTGACATTTTTCCTGACCAGTTGAAAGGTGCTATTGACGAAGCGCTTGATTTCCAGTCTCCCTGAAGAAAGTAATTCATTATTATCATCTTACAGGAGGTTCAATGGACGCTGCACAAGGAAGTATCCCTCCCAAAACCCCAAAACCTACCCTTATCTCTGAAGTAGATCCTCCCAAGGGCACAAACCTGGAAGCCTTTCTCGGTACTGCCTTGCAAGTTCGGGGACGAGTTGATGCCGTGCGGGTAACTGATTGTGAACATGCGATCATGCGTATGTCACCCGTAGCCCCATGCCTGGCCTTGAAGGAAAAAGGATTTGACCCGGAAATGATCATCACCGGGCGGGATCGCAACCGGATTTCCTTTCAGGCTGATCTGCTTTCCGCCGCTGCCCTTGGAATAAAAAAGATCGTTCTCAAGGAGGGCCATGATCCGGCCGAAGGCGACCAGCCGGTGGCCAGGACGAGCGGCGATCTCAACCTTGACTCGATGCTGCAATGTGTTGCGGCACTGAACAACGGAAAAGACCTCGCCGGTGAACCCCTCGACGGGGCGACCGATTTTCAGGTCGGGGTGGGGATCGATCTCTCCGACGATGTCAAGTATAACCGGGAACGGGCTGATTTTTTCAAGAAAATGCAGGATTATGGTGTGAAATCAGTCACCCTGGGGCCAACCTATGATGTGAATATCATAGAACAGTTTCTGCCAGTGGCTGAAGAGACCGGCATACGGATATTCACTTCGGTAATGTTTCTGAAATCGGTCACCATGGTTCGCTACCTCAACAATCTGCCGGGTGTGCCATCGATCCCTCACGAGTTTTTGAAAAAGATGATTCAGGCACCGGTGAAAAAGGATGCGGGAATGCAGGCAGCTGCAGATCTCCTTAGGGAATTGGCCCCGTTGGGAGATGGAATTGTCTTACTTGCCATAGGCTGGAAGGATAGGCTACCGGAATTTTTGGATCTCATTGGTCGTTAGCGAGTCTTTATGACCGATGCCGTTCAGTCAACAGCAAACAAGGATCTCGGATCGTTGGCGCAGAGTCTTGGCCCATATCATTATCTGCACACGATCCTCTTAGAAACGCCGAATGGGGTGGTAGTCGCCGGTCTTGACCACAGGGTGATTCATGCCAATCCAGCAGCCAGCCGCTTCAGTGGGGTCCCCTACGGTGATCTTGTCGGGAGTACAGTCCGGGATATCCTCGGTGAGAAGAACCTCGCCCTTTTTAAACTGATAGAGGAACAGTTCCGATTGGAAAACCCTGTGTATGGTTGGAAGATCAAGCAGGAAGTCGATTTTACGCGAGGCAGTCAACACTGTATTCTCTATGGGGTGGCCGTTTATCCTCCCGCTTCCCCTGACTATTATCTGTTGTACCTCATCGATATCACCCAGCAAAAGATTCTCGAGGGTGAGCTCAGGCGGCGCAATGCCTTTTTTCATAATTTGATTGACAGTTCGGTGGACGGAATCATCGCCTCAGACATGAAGGGGAAGATTGTCATCTTCAATTCCGGCGCCCAGGCGCTTCTTGGCTATGATGAGGAGGGTGGCAAAAACCTGCATGTGACCAAGCTCTACGATGAGGGGGTGGCCTATGAGCTCATTAAACAGATGCGTAGCGATGATTTCGGAGGGAAAGGGAGGTTACTGCATCAGAGAATGGTCGTTAAGCACAAGAACGGTCAAGATATTCCGGTGAGCTTTTCCGGTGGCATCATCTATGATCGTGCCCAGGAGATCGCCACCTTTGGCATTTTCACTGATCTGCGTGCCTTGCAGGAGATTGAGGAAAACCTTGAACAAACCCACAAAATGCTGATGCATTCTGAGAAGATGGCCGGCCTTGGCCGTCTTGCCGCAGGGGTAGCTCATGAGATCAATAACCCGATGTCGGGAATCATGCTGTACGCGAATCTGGTGCAGGAAGAATTGGGGGAAGACCATCCCCTGAGCGCCGATCTGCAGACCATCATCCACGAGGCAGAGAGGTGCAAGGTGATCGTTGCCGACCTTTTGGAGTTCTCGCATCAGAACACCTACGATATGGAACCCGTCGATCTCAATGAGGTGATCCAGAAGACCTTGACTATCCTCCAGCATCAACCGCTTTTTCAGAACATTTCCATAATTCGTCAGTTGGATCATGAATTGCCTGCCATACATGGTAATGCCACCAGGCTGAACCAGGTGGTCATGAATATCGTCGTTAATGCCGCGCAGGCGATGAAGGGCAATGGGCAGCTTCGGATTATCAGCAGAACCAGGGCCAATAAAGACATCAGCGAAATATTGATTGAGGATACCGGGCCGGGGATACCAAATAATTTGCTGGAGAAGATCTTTGAACCCTTCTTTACTACAAAAGAAACCGGTGAAGGGACCGGCCTGGGATTGTCGCTTTCCTACGCGATAGTCAAGGAACACAAGGGTTCAATCAGGGTGACTTCGACCTCGGAAAAGGGAACTACCTTTACCTTGAAGTTTCCCGTTATAACGGATTACTTGATTGGAGAAAACCATGGATAAAAGCTGCATTTCACCAGATGACCGGAATGAGAAATTCCTCAGGAAACTGCAGGACCGAGATATTGATGTGAATGCTTGCTACCAATGTGGCCGCTGTTCTTCGGGCTGCCCGATTGGCGAGTTCTTTGATTTGCAAGTCATGGAGGTGGTGCGCCTGGCAAGTTATGGCAGCGAAGAAAAACTCCTGCATAGCCATACCATCTGGCTGTGTGCGGCCTGCGAGACCTGCGCCACCAGGTGTCCGAACGAGATTGAAATCGCTGGTCTGATGGATGTATTGCGTGAACTCGCCTTACGCCGGGGCATTGCCCCGGCCGAACCAAGAATTCCACTCTTTCATCAATCCTTCCTTGGTTCGATACGCAGCTGGGGCCGGGCCTGGGAAATCGGCATGATCGGCAATTACAAGGTGCGGTCCGGAGATCTTGCCGGTGATATGAAGCTTGGCCTCAGCATGTTTTTGAAGGGGAAACTGAAACTATTGCCCCATGCGATCAAGGGTAAGGCAGAAATCAAAGAAATCTTTGCCGGTAAGGGAAAGGAGTATGACAGATGAAACTATCCTATTACCCTGGCTGTTCCCTCGAAGGAACGGCGCTCGATTATGATCATTCGGTTCGGGCCGTTTGTCGGAAGCTGGATATCGACCTGATCGACATTCCCGATTGGAATTGCTGTGGCGCATCATCCGCCCACATGACCGATCACGAGGTCGGTATGCGTTTGCCGATGCGCAATCTTCTTTTGGCCGCTCGGACCGGGCACGACATTCTGGTGCCCTGTGCCGCCTGTTTTCAGCGGTTGAAGGCCGCCGACAAGGCTCTCCGGGCGGATCCGGGTTTGTGGGATGTCGGTGCTTATGAACCTGACTTCACCATTGTGCATATCAGCACCTTCCTTTCCCGGCCGGAGATCCTGGCTGTCCTAGAGGCTAAAATCACGCAAGATCTCAGTGGGCTGGCGATCGCCTGTTACTATGGCTGTCTGTCGCTCCGTAACCCACGGATAACCGATGCGCCTAACTGGGAAAGGCCGGAAACCCTCGAACGGATCGTGACTGCTCTGGGGGCAAAACCGGTGCATTGGTCGCATCGCACCGAGTGCTGCTCCGGCAGTCTCACCATGGCAAGACCGGATATCGCCGAAAAGCTGGTCGGTGATATCGTCGGCGCTGCAGTGAAGGCCGGAGCGACCGCCATGGTAACCGACTGCCCGATGTGCCAGGCCAATGTTGAGAGTCGGCAAAAAGAGGAGGTCGGCGTTGTTGCCATGCCGGTGTTCTTTATTACCGAACTTCTTGATGCGGCGATGACAGGCACCTACCCGGCGAAACAGCAAAAGGCCCATCTCGTCTCTCCCGGGGTTCTCTCGGAGATTTTCCGGGATGTCGGCATGAAGAAGGAGGAACCGGTATGACAGCGCTACAACAGGTGCCTTCAGGAAAAATCGAAAACCCGACTGCCGCCGTGCTTGTCATCGGTGGGGGTATCAGTGGAATGCAGTCGGCGCTTGATCTGGCCAATGCCGGAATCAAGGTGTATCTGGTGGAAAGTTCGGCGGCCATTGGCGGCAAGATGGCCCAGCTCGACAAGACCTTTCCCACCAATGACTGCTCGATGTGTATCGTCTCGCCCAAACTGGTTGAGGTGGGACGGCACAAGAATATACAGCTCTTTACCCATAGCAAAGTGAAGGATCTCAGCGGCGATGCCGGACGTTTCACGGCTACCGTAGTCAGGCATGCCCGCTATGTTGACATTGGTGCCTGTACCGGCTGTGGTCTTTGCGAAATAGTCTGCCCGGTTACCCAAATCTCACATTTCCCCGAGTTGCCGGCTGAAGGTGAAAAAAAGGTTCGGGCGCGCGCCAAAGAAAAGAGGGAAATCCCCGGTCCGGGCTTACCGCAGCCGACCAAGGATGGCAAGTGGACCTTCACCGTCGACAACACCCTCTGTGGCATGTGCGGCGGCTGTTTCAAGGCATGCCTACACGGCGCGGTCAGCTGGGAGAAGAAGCAGGTGGCGGTCATTGACCAGGAGAAATGCACCGGCTGCGGTGCCTGTTATGTCGCCTGCCCGGAAAAATTTTCGGCAATCACTGTCAGCCAGGCAGTCGATCTTGAGAAGAGCGTTGGCGCAGCGGTACATGCCAGGTCGCAGCTGTTGAAAAAGCAGTTTCAGGGGACGGGGCAGCGCGACTGCATCCGCTGCGGGCTGTGTGTCGTTACCTGCGATAAAGTGATGAATATTGGCGCCCTGAAGATGGTTGAGAGTGGTATTGAGGCCGGGCTTGATATCTGTCAGGTCTGTGGTGCCTGTGTGTCGGTGTGCCCGGTGGATTTCCTTTCCATCGACCAGGTCACCAACAAAACACCGCGACCGCTTCTCAACCGTTTCAACGAGGGCTTAAATGGCCGTAAACCGGTGAACATCCTCTATCCTCAAGCGGTACCCAGGGTGCCGATTATTGATGAGGCGAGTTGCGTCCGGTTGAATACCGGGGCCTGCGGTACCTGTGCCTCGATTTGTGGTGTGGGGGCAATCCATTACGACCACCGGGAAGAGGAGATCGAGATTGCCGTCGGCTCGGTGATTTTCTCGCCGGGCATTGAGGTCTTTGATGCCCGGATTCGCGGTGAATTCGGCTATGGCTTGTATAAAAATGTCGTAACCAGCATTGAATTCGAGCGGCTGCTTTCGGCATCCGGGCCAACCTCCGGGACGGTTTCCAGGCCCGGTGACGCCAAACATCCGAAGAAGATCGCCTGGATTCAGTGTGTAGGCTCCCGCGATTCATCGTGTGGCCGCGACTATTGCTCGTCGGTCTGCTGCATGTACGCCACCAAGGAGGCCTTTATTGCCAGGGAACACGACTCGAACATCGAGCCGACTATCTTCTATATCGATATGCGTTCCTTCGGCAAGAACTTCGACGACTATGTGACGAGGGCCAAAGGTCACAACGTTCGCTTCATCCGGGCTATGGTTAGCAGGATCTTCGAAGATCCGCAAAGCGGCGACCTTGAGCTGCGTTTCGTTGATGACAGCGGCGTTAGAAAGAGCGAAGTATTTGATATGGTAGTTCTTTCCGTCGGTATCCAGGTTCCGCAGGCTGCCAGAGACTTGGCCGGAACCCTGGACATTAATCTCGACCGCTTTGGCTTTGTGACTACCGATTGCTACCAGCCGCTTGCTACTTCCCGGCCGGGGATCTTTGTCAGTGGTGCGGTGAAAGGGCCAAAGGATATCCCGGAAACGGTCTGTGAGGCCTCGGCCGCGGCGGAGGCAGCCTCGGCCAGCCTCGCCGAGGCCCGGGGTAGCCTGATAACCTCCGAGCCTCTGCCGCCGGAGCGGGCAATCGAGGCCGATGAGGGGCTGCGCGTCGGGGTCTTTATCTGCCACTGCGGCACCAATATCGCCTCAGTGGTTGATGTTGCCGCGGTAACCGAATACGCAAAAACCCTACCCGGAGTGGTGTATGCCGAGCACCCGCTATATACCTGCTCTCAGGACTCGCAGGAGCGGATGCGTAAAATCATTCAGGAACACCGGTTGAACAGGGTGGTCACCTCCGCCTGTTCACCGACCACCCATGAACCCCTGTTCATGTCCACCCTCCAGCAAGCCGGTTTGAATAAATATTTCTTTGAAATGGCCAACATCCGTGACCAATGCAGTTGGGTGCATCCCGATGATCCGGTCCTGGCCACGGAGAAATCAAAGCGGCTCACCCGTATGGCTGTAGCCAATGCCGCGGCTGGCGAGCCTTTGCCGGAGATGGAGTTTACCGTCGATGCCCGGCTCCTTGTGGTCGGCGGCGGGGTGGCGGGCATGACCGCAGCCCTTGAGGCTGCCCGTCAGGGATTCGGCGTCTATCTGGTGGAAAGGGATTCGCAGCTCGGTGGCCAGCTCCTTCATTTGCAGCGCAGCAGCGATGGCCGGAAATTTGCCGATTTTCTTGGCGAATTAAAGAACCAGGTGCTGAGTAACGAGAAGATAAAGGTCTTTACCAACAGCGAGGTGGTGGAACAATCGGGTTTTGTCGGTTCCTTTGAGTCGGAGATTGCCATGCCCTCCGGGGGGACAAGAACCTTAAAGCACGGGGCGATTCTCATTGCCACCGGGGCCGAGGAAAATCGTCCGGACATCCATGGCCTGGGTCGGCTCGATACGGTCATGACCCAGACCGATTTTGAAGCAGCCCTGGAAAACAGTGTAGACAAGGAGTGGAAGCATCTACGGGTAGTTATGCTGCAATGCGCCGGCTCCCGCGATGCCGAACATCTGCCCTATTGCTCCCGGGTCTGTTGTAACCATGCGGTGAAAAATGCCCGGCGCTTGAAGGCACTGCATCCCCAGGCGCGGATCGATGTGTTGTACCGCGATATGCGTTGTTATGGTCTGGCCGAGGGCGATTACACCCTGGCCCGGCGGGAGGGTATCAATTTCGTGCGATACGATCCCGAGGAGAATCCCGTTCAGATCATTGCCGAGGAATCGGGTATCGAGATCACTGTCGTCGATCCTTCAATCCGCATACCGGTGCGCTTCCGTCCGGATTTACTGGTGTTGTCCACCGGCATGAAGCCTCGCGATGCCGAGGAACTCGCCTCCATGCTCCGCGTGCCGCGCAACAGCAATGGCTTCTTTATCGAGGCACATGCCAAATTGCGGCCGGTCGATCTGCCGAGCGAGGGCCTGTACATGGCCGGCACGGCCCATGGACCGAAGAGCAGCACCGAGAGTATCACCCAGGCCCAGGCAGCGGTTGCCAGGGTGGCGACCCTGCTGTCGAAGAAGAGCATGAAGATGTCAGCCGTCGTTTCGGTAGTCGACCCGACCCATTGCGCGGTCTGCCTGACCTGTGTCCGGGCCTGTCCGTATGGGGTGCCGTTTATTAATGACCAGCATAGTGCCGAAATCAACCCGGCCCTCTGCCAGGGTTGCGGGATCTGTGTCGCCGAGTGTCCGGCCAAGACCATTTATCTTGGCCGCTATAATGACAAAAATATTCGAGCAAAAATCGAGGCATACAGTGCGTCTTAGGTCGGAATGCAAGGTGTCTATCCAGGAGGAGGAGAATCATGAGTGACTTTTCGCCCAATGTCATTGTCTTTGCGTGTCGCCATTGAGCGTATTCCGCAGCGGACCTGGCAGGTTCGGAAAGAAGAAGATATCCCCCGGCGATCAGCATCGTCATGCTGCCCTGCACCGGCCGTATTGATGAATCGCTACTCCTCAAGGCCTTCGAAAACGGGGCCGATGGGGTCATGGTGGTTGGCTGTCTTGAGGGAGATTGTCATTATATCTCGGGAAATATCCGCGCCCGGGCACGGGTAAAGCGGATTTACGGAATACTTGAATCAATCAAACTTGGCGCCGAACGCATCCGGATGTTCAACCTCAGTGCCGGAGAAGGCTCGAAGTTTGCCGCATATGCCAATGAGTTTGTCGAAAAAATCCGGGAGCTTGGACCGAGTCCCATCAATCTGGTGCGTGCCGGACAAGCTTACGCAGTATCTCAGAAGGAGGCGACATGATAACTGGTACACCAAAACCTATCGAAGAGATCATGGAGATGATCGAACCATACGACAACATCATCGTGGCCGGTTGTCATGGTTGTGTCACCGTCTGCAGGGTAGGCGGCGAGAAGGAGGTGCAGGTTCTGGCATCGACGCTGCGGCTGGCCCGGGAGACGGCGGGTAAGGCAATTAGCATTAGGGAGGTAAGCCTTGAAAGGCAATGCGATCCCGAATATGTCGAGCAAATGCGCCCGTATGTCAGTGATTACCAGGCGGTGTTGTCTATCGCCTGCGGTGCCGGGATTCAGTTTCTGGCCGAAAAGTTTACGACCACACCACTTCTGCCCGGTATCAATACCGGTTTTCTCGGGGTGACCGAGCGTCAGGGCGAATGGTCTGAGAGGTGTCAAGGTTGCGGCGATTGTGTCCTGCACTTGACCGGCGGCATCTGTCCTGTCACCCGCTGCGCCAAATCGCTTTTCCACGGACCATGCGGTGGTTCGGCGCAGGGAATTTGCGAGGTCGATAAATCAGTGAAATGCGGCTGGCAGCTGATAATCGATCGTTTGAAGGCCCTTAATCAGATGGAAAATTACGGGAAATTCAAACCGTTCAAGGGATGGTCGAGCGCACGCGATGGCGGGCCGCGCCGCATTATCAGGGAGGATATGATATAATGAAATCGGGAAGCAATCTGGAAAAGGTACTCGCGGCCGGGCATTTTTCAGTAACCGCGGAATGCGGCCCTCCCCGGGGAGCCGACCCTGAAGTCGTTCGAAAGAAGGCGTCTTTTGTCAAAGGCAACGTCGATGCCTGCAACGTTACCGACAACCAGACCTCGGTTGTACGGATGAGTTCTCTCGCCGGATGCTTGCTGATCAAGGATGAGGGGATAGAACCATTGATTCAGATGGTGGTTCGCGACCGGAACCGGATTGCTCTGCAGTCCGATTTGCTTGGGGCATCGGCCCTTGGTGTGCGCAATATCCTCTGTCTTTCTGGTGACCATCAAAAATTCGGTGATGACCCCCAGGCAAAAAATGTTTTTGATATCGATTCAATGCAGCTTATTCATCTGGTCAAATTTATGCGCGATGAAGGGACCTTCCCCTCCGGCAAACCCCTTGAGGGGGCGCCGAAGTTTTTTATCGGCTGCGCCGTCAATCCCTTTGCCGATCCCTTTGAGATCAGGGTGCCGCGCTTGAAACTGAAGGTTTCCGCCGGTGCTGATTTCGTCCAGACCCAGTGCATTTATAACATGAAGAAATTCAAAGAATATATGGAGCTTGCCAAAAAAGAGGGGCTTCATGAGAAAGTCAAAATCCTCGCCGGGGTGACACCCCTTAAATCGGCGGGAATGGCTAAATTTATGCGCAAGATGGTTGCCGGAATGGATATTCCGGAAGAGGTGATCAGCCGTATTGCCGCTGAACCGAAAGAGAAGCAGGCGGCAAAGGGCATCGAGATGTGTATCGAGCAAATTCAGGAGTTAAAAGAGGTGGAAGGAGTCGCCGGGATTCATGTCATGGCAATTGAATGGGAGGAGAAGCTTGCGGAGATCATCGGCGGTGCTGGGTTGCTTCCTCGGCCAGTGATCGAATGATGGCAGAGCTTGCATGAGAGAAACAGTTGGTGAAAGAGAATAATATACTGGTAAATATTAAAAACAACAGATAATCTTCTATGTAACAGTTATAAGAATCTTAATAATGGAGGAAAGAAATGGCTGAGAAAAAGAAAATTCTGCTGGTAGATGATGATCCAGATTTTGTTGAAGCAGTGCGCGTTATCGTGGAGAGCGGCGGATATCAAGTGCGGGTGGCCTATGACGGTCAGGAAGGTCTTGATGCAGTCGCCGAGGAAAAACCGGATCTGATCGTCCTTGACGTGATGATGCCGGTAATGAATGGCCATGCGGCTTGCGCCCGTCTGAAAGCCGATAAAGCCACGGCTTCTATCCCGATCATCCTCCTTACCGCCGTGGCAGATCGAGTCACCACGAGTACCTATACCCATCGGGATATGCTGGAAAGCGAAGCGGAAGATTATATGCCGAAGCCGGTAGAGCCGACAGAGTTGCTGGCGCTGATTAAAAGCTGGTTGAAATAATTCGGCAGGATCTCTTGTCAGTTTTCTGATGGCAAATGATGACAAGAGGATCGTTTCTCCTCTGCACTGGTGGTTCATCCTCAGGTTCGAAGTGATACTACTATGGAAACTGTGCGCATTCTGGTCATCGATGATGAGAAGGTTATCCGAGAAGGAGTAGAGCGCGCCCTGGTAAAGAGCGGCTATGAAATTGCCAAGGCAGAGGATGGCAATAGGGGCCTAGAGCTGCTGAAGGAACAAAAATTCGATATTGTTCTTACCGACCTGATGATGCCCGGTCTCGATGGTTTTGCCGTTCTTGATTGGATACAGGAAAACCAGCCACAAGTCCAAGTTATCGTTATTACGGGATTTGCCACGGTGACCAAGGCTGTGAGTGCTATGAAGCAAGGGGCCTTTGATTTTGTCGGTAAACCGTTTACCCCTGACTACATCAGGCTAGTGGTTGGCCGGGCCATCGATAAGCTGAACATGCGTGCCGAAACCGAGCGGCTCCGGGAAGAAAAAAACATGGGCCTTGAGGCCATCGATAAATCGCAGAGCCGCCTGAAAACAGTTTTCAGCTGTATGGCGGAGGCGGTTGTTATCACCGATACCGAAGGGATAGTTGTGCTGCACAACCCGGCGGCAATTAAAATTCTCGAGATTCAGACTGATCCATTCATTGGCAAACATCTGGCAGCCTCTATTCGAGATGCAACAGCGGTCAAGGTGATTGAAGAGGCCATGAGCAAAGCCATGGTGGTAACAAGGGAGTTTCCGCCTGGCTCTATTTCTAGAAAATTTCTCCGGGCCTATTGTTCACCGGTCACCAACGAGCAGGGTGCGGTGATCGGTTCGGTTACTACCTTTGAGGACATTAGCGCCCACAAACAAATCGATAAAATGAAGTCCGATTTCGTGGCCATGGTCGCTCATGAATTGAAATCGCCCCTCGCCTCAATCGAGCAGATGATTTATGCCTTGCAGATCGGCTGTGAGCATGAGGCGACCAGTTCATGCAATGCCTTGCATGGGAGGATGACGACACGGACCAAAGATTTGCTGCGTCTCATTGAGAACCTTCTCAATCTATCAAAACTTGAAAGCGGAACGGTGGTCTTCAATCTTGAACCGGTACGAGGTGAGGATATCATCCGCGACGTCATTGAAATTGCCAGGCCGCAGGCGGACGGCAAGGGCATAGACCTCCAGTACAGGCCGTGTGGCGAAGATTGGGCGTTCAACGTCGATTACGATCATATGCGCACAGCGATTATGAACATCGTTTCAAATAGCATTAAATACACGCCGGATGGTGGTCAAGTTCTCTTGAGCACCGAGGTTATCGGCGGTTTTGTTAATTTCATCGTGCAGGATACTGGTATTGGCATTAGCAAAGAAGACCTTCCCCATATATTCGATCGTTTCTTCCGGGTAAAAGGCAAGGCTACACGCCATATAACCGGATCGGGACTGGGGCTTGCGTTGGTCAAAGAGGTAGTCGAAGCCCATCAAGGGTACCTTGATGTGCAGTCGACACCCCAGGTTGGCACTACCTTTATCTTAAGTTTTCCCCTGGTCCAAAGAAGCGGTGGGTTGGCTGCAGAGGCTAGGTCGTCCAATTAACAGCATCTGCCGCTATTGAAAGCTTCCGTCTTCTAGCTCGCAGGCAAAATATATTGTCGGTTGCTCTGCTTTTATTGCATCATCATTCCGGTTCTCAATCAAGCGTAAATTTTTGCTGCGGTACAATACGGCAACTCGCCGCATTGCACTGTACTTTCTCATTGCGGCTTGTTTGCAGGTTTGTTCCAATCTTAATTGGGAAATAGAATTAGTCGGTAAAACGATTGCGAATTGCTGCGAATTTATCGAAATTTCGGGAAAAGTGCTCAAACAGAATGGGGTCGAAGTGTTGTCCGCGGCCCTCGCTCATGATTGCTAAGGCCTCGTCAAGAGGCACCGCCTTTTTGTAGACGCGTTCCGTGGTCAGGGCGTCGAATACATCGCAGATTGCCCCTATTCGTCCCGTGATCGGGATCTTTTCGCCGGCAAGGCGATTTGGATAGCCACTGCCGTCGAATTTTTCATGATGGTTGAGGGCAATTTCCGCGCCGAGGCTGAGGATGTCGGAGGTGGATTCGGAAAGGATACGATAACCGATCACGCAATGGGTCTTCATGATATTGAATTCCTCGGCCGTGAGCTTGCCGGGTTTTAACAAAATAGTGTCGGATATGCCAATTTTGCCTACATCATGGAGAGGGGCGGCTATCTTGATTTTTTGACAATAGGATTCCGGAAGCGGGCACAGCCGGGCCAATTGCTCCGAGTAATGGCCCATTCTTATGGTATGTTTAGCAGTTTCGTTGTCCCTGAATTCTGCGGCCTTCGAGAGGATGTGGATCGACTCCTCCCGCGATTTAAACAACTCTCTGGTGCGCTCCTCTATCAGGATCTCAAGTTCTTCACGATGCCGCCTGTTTTCGATCTCCAGTTGCCGGCGTCGAAGGGCGTTGGCAATATTGATAACCAGCTCGTTAGCCTGAAAGGGCTTGGTTACATAGCCGTAAGCGCCCATACGCAGGGTTTCTATGGCAGTTTCACGGTCATCGACACCAGTTACCATGATGACGGCGAGGTCCGGGTAACGCTGCAAGGCAATACCGAGAAGTTCCACCCCCGATATGGCGTTCATATTAATGTCGCTGATTAGTAGATCGATGGGTTGTTCGGCGAGTATGGTTAGGGCGGACTCCGCATCTTCCGCTAAGCTGTAGCGATATCCTTCCATTTCAACAATAGCAGCGATAACGCCCCGAACCTGTCGTTCGTCGTCGACAATCAGTATCTTCTCTCGTGCATTTACCTCAGTCATGGCACCTTCTTATCCTCGATGCTTTTTTCGAAGAGAAAAATTATGTAAGGAATGTAATAGACACAAGGTCAGACGGTCTTTATCGGCACTCTGTCACCCACTTTTTTATATAATCACAAATCACAATAGGAATGCAACGGGCTTTGTAAAAAGGAAGGAAGTCAGTGGCGGGCTGTGTGGCGCGCAAACTCAGGGGGATAGACTGAGGAAGGACGTTCCGTCTATCAGGGATGTGGCTTGGTGATATGCGAGATAATAGATACGACTTCACTTTTTACTGGACCCCTCAATGGAGTATCGCCGAAGGAGGGGCCCGGTGGAAGTGCTTTGACGAATGTGCAGTGGTGATTTTTCAGGCGGCTTGCTTATCAAGATAGCCGTTTTCACCCGTCTCTTTTGTTGCGAGATATTCGTCGAAGGTCATCATCATATCGATAATACCGTCTGGAGTAATTTCGACAATTCGGTTGGCGATTGTTGATACAAATTGATGGTCATGGGAGGAAAAGAGCACAATCTCAGGGAAGGCAATCAGGCCATTGTTCAGGGCGGTAATTGACTCCAGATCGAGGTGGTTGGTTGGTTCATCGAGGATCAGCGCATTTGCGTCGGCAAGCATCATTTTGGCGAGCATGCAGCGTACCCGTTCGCCTCCGGAGAGGACCGAGGTCTTTTTTAGTGCCTCTTCCCCTGAGAAAAGCATTTTACCAAGAAATCCACGGATAAAGCTCTCCGTTTCCTTGACTGGCGCATACTGCCGCAGCCAGCCGACCAGATCCATTTCGCCACTGTTGAAGTATTGGCCGTTTTCCTTGGGGAAGTAGGAATTTTTCATGGTCACTCCCCAGCGGAAACTGCCTTCGTCCGGCTGCATCTCTCCTGCCAGAATCTGAAACAGGGTGGTCTTTGCCAGGCTGTTGGTGCCGATGAAGGCGATTTTGTCACCCTTGTTGACAGTGAGGGTGAGGTCGCGAAACATCGAGACACCATCAATTGTTTTACTAAGACCCTTGATCTCGAGAATGATATCACCGCAGGGCCGCTCGGGTTTAAAGGTTATATAGGGGTATTTTCGCGAAGAGCAGGGCATTTCCTCAATGGTGAGTTTTTCCAGCAGTTTTTTCCGGGAGGTTGCCTGCTTTGCTTTCGAGGCGTTCGAACTGAATCGGCGGATAAATTCCTTGAGCTCTTCAGCCTTGGCCTTGGCCTTTTTGCTCTCCGTTTCCCTTTGGTGAAAATGCAGTTGGCTGGCTTCATACCAGAAGTCGTAATTGCCTACGTAAACCTGGATTTTGCCAAAATCGATATCGGCCATATGGGTGCAGACCTGATTGAGAAAATGGCGGTCGTGGGAGACAATGATAACTGTATTCTGGAAGCGGGAGAGAAATTCCTCAAGCCAGTTAATGGTAGGTAAGTCGAGCTGGTTGGTTGGTTCGTCGAGAAGGAGTATATCCGGATTACCGAAAAGAGCCTGGGCGAGCAGCACCCGCACTTTGTCGGCACCATCGAGTTCCTTCATTTTCTTTTCTCGCATCTCTTCCGGGACGCCAAGCCCCTTCAAAAGGACGGCCACCTCCGCTTCCGCCTCATAGCCGTTCATTTCCCCGAACTTTGCTTCGAGTTCCGCGGAACGGACGCCATCCTCCTCGGAAAAATCAGCTTTGGCGTAGATGGCCTCACGTTCGGCCATGATCTTGAAAAGTTTTTTGTGGCCCATGAGCACGGTGTTGATAACCGAGTGTTCGTCGAAGGCGAATTGGTCTTGGCTGAGGACCGCAATACGTTCTCGGGGACCCTTGCTTATCTCTCCCCGGTCAGGTTCGAGCTGGCCGGCAAGGATCTTGAGAAAAGTTGATTTGCCGGCACCGTTTGCTCCGATGAGACCGTAGCAGTTGCCGGGTGTGAACTTTATGTTGACGTCTTGGAAGATAACCCTCTTGCCATAGGAGAGAGCAATGTTGGATGCGGTAATCATGGTTATGTCCTCAGAAAAGCCAACAGGATATCCCCATGGCCTAAAATGAATTTACATAAATAATAAGCAGTTATGACTGGTCATCCGGAAGATCGAGGTCGTCTTTGTCGGTTTCGGGATTTTTCTGCTTTTCCAGTTTTTGCTGGCGTTTTTCTTCTTTTTTCTTCTTTTTAGCCAGCTCTTTCTGGCGCTTTTCAAATGAATAGTTGGGTTTCGCCATAAGAGTCTCCTTCCGTTGTGTTGCCTTTGGATAACGATATAACCAGAAAGGTCCCTGGGGATAATCCGCAGGTTGTGCGGAAAAATCTCTGAGGGACCCGTCTGGTTATTGTCAGGTCATGCAAAAACCCCGGACATCACCGGGGTCTTGCCAAGCGTTTGCGACGAGCTGTTATTGCTGAACAACGTTTGCGGCTGCCGGACCTTTGGGGCCGTCGACGACCTCGAAGGTAACTCGCGCACCTTCCTCCAGGGATTTAAAGCCCTGGGCCTGAATGGCAGTGTGGTGAACAAAGATATCCTTGCCGCCGTCCTGCTCAATGAATCCAAAACCTTTTGCATCGTTAAACCATTTTACTGTTCCTTGTGCCATCTTGTACTACTCCTTTGTTCGGGGGTTTTCCCCCTTTGTCATGTAGCCGAAATATCACCTGACACTTCGACTGGAAGTCTGGGAATCCAGACAAAAAAATTCTATTACCGCTGGTACGGCTTTCTTGTGCCGAAATCGAAGGCACAGGCCTTATCGCGTCGGCTTTTTCCTTCAGTGGTCCGAGGGGTAGCTTTCTTTGCTCGAGGCATCTGCCGGGTTGAGGTTTCACGTCTTTCGTCCCGGCGGTCTTCTTCCATTGAAGGTGCAAAAACGGGGGTAATTTCGCGGGTCATTTTTTTACCGAGAGTACGCTCGATCAGTGCAACCATCTTGCCATCTTCGTGGCCGGCGAAAGTCAATGCCTGGCCGGTGCGGGACGCTCGACCGGTACGCCCGGTCCGGTGGGTGTAGGTTTCGGCGGTATCCGGCATGTCATAATTAATGACGTGGGAAATACCGGTCACATCAATGCCTCGGGCGGCAATGTCTGTTGCAACGAGGATCTTATAGGTGCCGTCGCGAAAACCGTCAAGCGCCTGTTGGCGCTTCTGTTGAGAAAGGTTTCCTTGTATCGACGCGGCATTGAAGCCTGAAGACTCCAGCTGCAATGCCAGGCTTTTCGCCTTATGTTTGGTACGAGTAAACACCAATGTGCTAGTCATTTCTCGTTCTTTAATGATATTTTTCAGTAAAGAGGTCTTTTGGCTGGTTGTCACCTGAAAGAGACTATGGGAGATCGACGGGGCCGGCAGGGTATGGTTGATCTGTACGGTAACTGGATTGTTGAGGATCTCTTCTGCCAGATGGCGAATTTCTCCCGGCATGGTGGCGGAAAATACCAGTGATTGGCGATTTCTCGGCAACAGTCTGATGATCCGCTTTATGTCCGGGAGAAAGCCCTTGTCAAACATATGGTCAGCTTCGTCGAGGACGAGCACTTCAACGGTGCTCAGGGTCAAGGCCTTGTCGTTCAGCAGGTCGAGAAGGCGACCCGGACAGGCAACGACTATTTCTACACCTTCGCGAAGGGTCTTGATTTGTTGACCTTTGCCGACACCGCCATAAATGACGACGCTGCGGAGGTTGGTATATTGGCCCATCTTGCTGATGTTGTCGTGGATCTGTTCGGCAAGTTCCCTTGTTGGCGCAACAATGAGCGCTCGTACACCTTTGCGGGGGGCGGTTCGTAACCGCTCAAGAAGCGGGAGGACGAAGGCAGCGGTTTTGCCGGTACCGGTTTGGGCGAGACCAAGGATGTCGCGGCCCGCTAAAATCGGTGGAATTGCATCTTTTTGGATAGGGGTGGGGCTGGTGTAGCCGCAAGCGGCAATGCCGTCGGCTATGGTCGGGTGGAACTGGAAATCATTAAAACTCATTTAAACTCCAAAGTAATTCGTGGTGAGCTGCCAGGGCTTTTGCCGGACAGCTCGAAAGTGCGGATGCCGTAAGAATCCGCCGGTATTTTCTGCGTTGTCTCTATCTCGTTGGGTTGTAACGAATCCGAGCTTTGTGGCTTGATGATCGTTAACGAGTCGATAAAAATGCAGTTGACTGATAAAATGATAACGGATGGGATTGATAGCTATGACCGAAGAACAGGCAGCAAAGGAAAATCGTAATAAATTGCTAAGGTGCGGCAAAGATACCCATCCAAGGATTTCTTGCTGGCCCCTTCGGTTTAAGTAAACAGCATGAACTTCGACAGCAACGAGCGACGCTAGGGAGACAATGAGACTAACGAGGAGAACCTGAAGGAAATGTGCTTCTACTTAAGAAGATATGAACGTCCTATTATATTTACTTCCTGAATTAATACAAGCGAAATTACGATGGCTGCTTCGATTTGAAGTTATTCTCAGCGAGAATTCTCGGTTTTGAATGCTTAATATTCACGTGATAACGTGTTGTTAGATGTACCAATTCTGTAAAAAATGATGTCGGCACTTTTTTTTTAAAGACCAGGATTATTTGATTCATTTCTTTTTTTACAAGCGCTACAATATCATGACGGTAAAAATCCGCATCCACCGCAGAGCGGTATCTCATGAGTGGGGGAGGTTGAGGGGGACATCGGTAATGCCTGGAAAATTTCCTCCGAAAAACGGAGTTGTCATTTCACTAGATTGCTATCAAAAAGCCGAAATGAATTTATAAGGTACTGAACACTTCAAGGGGTTTGAGGTGATTATTTGGCTCAGGTTGTTTTCTGGCCGCATAACTCATCTGTGCGCGTTATCGACAAAAGGTGCTCAAAAGGGAAGTTGACAAAAAACTTAAACCGAGGAGAATGCCCATGTCTGAGAGTGTTTACAAGATCATTGAACTGGTTGGATCAAGTCCTGTGTCTTGGGAAGAGGCTGCAAAAAATGCCGTTAATTCAGCGGGGCTTAGCCTACGTGACCTGCGCATCGCTGAGGTTATGACTCTCGATATGAAGATTGAGAATAATGAGCCGGCGATATTTCGGGCGAGGGTTAAGCTCTCCTTTAAGCTCCTTTCCGATTAGTGCCTGACGGATTGAAACAAGAGTCATAGAGGCTTGAGGTAGGGCGAAAAGTATTCCTTGCCATATCTCAAGCCCGGCTAGTTGGATTCACAGCTTTGTCGCCTGCATCAGTGCCTTGCCAACTTCTCGCCAAGGGACTTGCCATAGTCCTGACAGGCCTTGATGCCTTCCGTGTTGCCAACCATATCCTCGGTAAGTTTGAGCGGTCCGAGGTCGGTCATATCCATTTTAAAAACATACATCATGGTATCAAAGAGCATTGGCGCGCTTTCACCGCTATGGGTGTGCGAACCAAAGGCACCACCGATTTTGCCAACGAGGTTGGCGAGTTCGGCCTTAAAGAGGAACTGCTTCATTCCCCCGGTCATATCTTTGTGATAGGTCGGACAGCCGAAGATGTAGGCGTCGTAACCAACTATATCCAGTTCGTTGTCAATCTCCGAGATTTTCTTCACTGCCACTTCAATGGCGCAGAACCGCAATCCCTCTCCGATGTAATTGGCCATTGCCTCGGTTTTGCCGGTGCGACTGTGGTAGGCGATGAGTGCTTTCTTCATGAAACCCTCCTGTGATTGATGATAGTTGGAAATAGATCAATATATCCGTTTCCAGTAAATCATTGTAACCGAAATTGACCGAAAGGTCATAATTCGCAAAAGAGAAAATATTCCACCAAAAGAGGGGACTGGACATCTCCGGTGGAAAGCTTTAACCTGTAATTGAGCATATTCTGTGGGAGTTCAATTGCATCGGTGTTCTTTTCCAGATCACAAAAGAGTAACAGACAATTCCCTTGATGATGGTATCAATATAAAAGGAGGCGCTATGCAGAAAGCCAGGGACATCATGACCAGCAACGTGATAACCGTAACTCCTGAGACTTCGGTCACAGATCTCGCGCGACTCCTTGCTGCGCAAAATATTGGTGGGGTGCCGGTTGTCGACGGTTCAGGTGGTCTTTTGGGGGTGGTCACTGAGAGTGATTTGATCGATCAAACGAAAAGAATCCATATCCCGACCGTCGTCGCTATTCTGGATTCCCTGATATTTCTTGAGCGGCCTAATAAAATGGAAAAAGATATCCGCAAATTTGCTGGTGCAACGGTTGCAGATATCTACTCCAAGAATCCGCTGACGGTCGACGAGGATACCCCGCTAGATGAGTTGGCAACCATCATGGCGGAAAAGAATGTCCATACCTTGCCGGTTTTACGGGAGGGAAAATTAGTCGGAGTAATCGGCAAAGGAGACATCATCAGGACTTTGGCTTCATAGTCACACTCTCACCGGCAGCATTGATTTGGTGGCTATCCCTTGATTCTCAGGGAATTTGGCAGGATGACGGAATCTTTCGGCTCTTGTTTTTTAAAAATTGCGCCATCATTGCATCGGTATGATATAAGGGATAGGTTGCTAAGGCATTGTTGAAACTGCTATGGTTGGTCGCTTGTCTGCGCTGCGAGTTTTTTTGTGCCGTTCTGCATTCTTTCACTATTCTCTTCCTCCCCTTCCAGGTTACACTAAACAGATTGTGAAAGCAGAGTCTTGATTTTGATTACCTCGACGTGGTTGTGCTACAGGCACAAAGCTTGGCCGACAGCCTGATCGGCGAAGTCGCGGCTTCATTCAGGGGAAATTATTTAATGGGCTCAGCCAGTTTCAATCTACCGGATGTACCAAACGGTAAGGTCATTGATCGGCTTGTAGCTGTGGGTGATCCTGTATTTGTTTTTACAGCTGATTAAAGTGCAGAAGTTCGTAATTTGGTGTGGTCGAAAACGGCGCTGATTGTCTTGATTGTTTTTATAATGGCTGAAGCTGGGGGCCGCGATAGAGTTGAGATCCAGCACCGCATAATTTGTGTAGGTATTTGGAGATAAGAATGGCCCTTACCAAAGAAGAAATAAATCGCAAACTTTTACATATACTCTCGGGGACGCTGATTCCAGCGGGGATTTTATATCTGCCGATGATTGAAGGATATTCTCCCTTGACCCCAATAATTTTTCTCGGGGTGTTTACGGTGGGTTCCATTCTTTTTGAGTACATGCGCTTTCATCATCCAGCTCTGCAAAGGCTCTTCGCTTCCCTTGGTTCGGGCGTGCTCAGAAGTTCTGAGAAAAATACCTTGACCGGATCTACCTATATTTTTATATCGGCATTTCTTTGCTCTGTAATTTTCATGAATCACCCGCACATCGCCTTTATAGCATTATCTCTTTTTATTCTGGGAGATGCCGTTGCGGCAATTGTCGGGATCAGTATCGGGCGGATAAAAATCGGCAAAAAGTCCTTGGAGGGGTCAGCAGCCTGCTTTTTCCTCGGTCTATTGCTGTTCTTTTTTGTGTATCCGCATGTACCGCTGTTGCTTGACAGGTGGCAGGGGACGGTGCCGTTGCCCCTTGTTATTATAGCATCTTTCTGTAATACCCTCTTCGAACTTTTCCCCATCAGCCTCGGAAGTAGATTGAAAATCAACGATAACCTTTCCGTGCCTCTCATCACTGGTACCGTTCTTCTCGCTTTATATCCGTTGCTTTCTTGATCGTGTGGTATCGCTATCCACTTTCCCTATTGACTTGAAAATCCGCGGTAGAAAATGCCTACCCCGCCCACGTTAATTGAGAAAGATACACCACCCAGATCACCGAGACCACCAGTGAAGCCCTTGCTGGTATTAGATCCCTGGCTCGCCAAAGGCGTATAAGGATCTTCAATTGCTTCAGCGAGGAGGGGTTGTGCCGCTGGTGAGAGTTCGATGGGGACGGCAAAGTCACTATTTATTAGTTGCTTTGAATCGTATTCGATCTGGGCGTGAAAAATCCCGGCTGCTGTCGATCGGGTGGAGTAGTCGTTTAGAACCAGTAAACGAAATGGTTTGGTTTTTCGTATTCCTCCCAGCGTGTTTTTAAAGAGCAGAAGGTAGTCGATACCTTTAGTGTCATTTTTGGCCGGAGGTAGATTGGCGGTAAATGTGCCCTTGGTTGAATTGGTCATCGGCAGGAAGAGGTAGTCTTTGGCGGCCATGGTCTTGAAATAGAGGCGGACTTCGACCATCTCATCAGTATCTCCTGTAGTGACGCTTACCGGGATACTTTTCCCGGCGGGAGTAGAATGAATTGGACCGTGTTGAGGGGCGGTTGAGTCAACGGCCGGTGGACTGCCGGCAGATCCTTCCGCGTGTGAAGCGACAAGGGCGGAACTGGCGAGGGGGAGAAACACGGCAAGGCACCAAGCCAGCCTTGTTTGGTGAATGATTAAAAAAGAGGTCATGGGTTAACCTCCTTGGCGTCCCGACACGGAGGAGCCGGCCGGGACGCCAAGTTGACTGCAAGCCTTACTGCAATTCCTGAATCATCTTGGCAATGATCTGTTGATCCCAGAGCTTTTGCTTGGCAATGCCGCTAGTTCCGACGGCAATCATGCGCGTATAGGTTAGAACGAGGACGTTGTTTTCACGCGGTTTTATCCAGATATACGCTCTTTCTCCGGTGTTGTCTGCGACGGTTTCTCCCGGTTTGAGGTAAACCGCTTCTATGTATTCTCCAGTTTCCTTGACAATGGCAAAGCTGAGCTTGCTTAAGGCGTTGCGGGCGGCAACCTGTACCTCTTGCGGTGTTTTCTGAAAGACGGTGCCGGTATTGGGAGCCGGTTCAACGGGAACATATTCTTTTGAGCAACCAGCCAAGGAAAAGAGGCCGATAAGAAAAAGAACTGCTAGCCTGAGTGGACCAATCATACATTCCTCCTTGCGGATATGGGTGAATTTAGCAACTCTCTCAAACAACTGCTCGTTCGCCGACTAAGTGCGAAAGATGTTCTTAGTCCGTGAAATTTTAATATATATCCTTTTTGCAGTTGCATTATTCTAGCATACTTGCCGGGGGGAAGCAAACCAACTCAGTGTGTAGCGGTTTTTTGTCTATCGTCCAAAGGGTGACTTAAGCCGGACAGGACAAAGTGATGCGCACAGGTAAGCCAATCGGAGCGAGATCCCTATGACCAGTTGATCTATGCCGGCAGGCATCCGGCAGCAGTAGAGCTAATCAAGGCTGAACAGGCATTGCGGGTTTGGGAAATGGAGCTTCATTGTTTTGGAAAAGCTTGGAGTAGTAGGGTTTATTTCTATTGAGCCGTTACGGAACAAGAAACATCCCATAACGGCCCCAGAAAGTTGCCATTTCGTTTCTACCAAATCTCGGGCCGGTTCGCTCTTTGCGAGCACCTGCAATATAGGGCTTCCATGGTAACTCCCCTTACGAACCTA
This sequence comes from Desulforhopalus sp., assembly GCA_030247675.1. Taxonomy (NCBI): domain Bacteria; kingdom Pseudomonadati; phylum Thermodesulfobacteriota; class Desulfobulbia; order Desulfobulbales; family Desulfocapsaceae; genus Desulforhopalus; species Desulforhopalus sp. The sequence continues at coordinate 312,214 of JAOTRX010000002.1, forward strand.
CTCTTTCCAGAGAGTGGGTAGGATTGTTACACGTATGGCTGATACTCCGGTTCGTACATCAGACTTTCGATAAAGGCCGGCAGATCGACCGGTCTTGGCCTGGATGCGAGCCCTTTCGCATAAGCAACGTCGGCGACGGCAACTGCCACCGCCAGAGACACCTCCCTGATTCTAGGAAGGGGCGGATACACGCGGCCGACACGTAGATCCGTCTCGGACACTTCCATAGCTAGGGTTCGGGCCGCCACAAGGAACATCTCGTCGGTGACGAGTGAAGCTCCGCTGGCCAAGACTCCCATGCCGACCCCCGGGAAGATGTAAACATTATTCCCCTGCCCGGGAACCAGTCGCTTGCCATTGACCATCACCTGACCGAAGGGGCTGCCGCTGGCAAAGATTGCCTGTCCGGCGGTATGGGTATAGGCTTCTTCAGCGGTACATTCGGCCTTGGAAGTAGGATTCGACAGGGAAAACACTACAGGACGTTCGTTGATTCGCGCCATTGCTTCAAGTACCTCTTTGGTAAACCGTCCAGCTTGGCCGGAGACTCCGATAATCGCAGTTGGCCTGAGGGATTCAACAGCGGCCAGGAAATCAGTGGCACATTCATGGTCGTGGGCGTAGTCGAGTTTATGCCCTTTCAAGTCGGTTCGGGCCTTGACCACCAGTCCTTTGGAATCGAAAAACCAGCAATGGGTTCGCGCTTCTTCCCGGGAAAGGCCTTCTTCCATCAGGGCCGAAACCAGCAGATCGCCTGTGCCGATACCAGCTTCCCCCGCCCCGAGGAAAAGAAATTTCTGGTCAGTCAGACGACTTTCGGTAATCCGCAGGGTGGAGAAAAGACCTGAAACCGTTACCGAGGCGGTTCCCTGGATATCGTCATTGAAGCAACAGATTTGGTCCCGATACCTCTGCAGCAATTTGAAGGCATTGGCGTTGGCAAAGTCCTCGAACTGAATCATTGCTCCGGGGAATACCTGCTGCACCGCCAGCACGAACTCTTCGATCAGATCATCGTACTCTTCGCCACGTATGCGCGGGTGTTTATTGCCGATGTAGAGCGGATCGTTCAGGAGGGTTTGATTGTTGGTTCCTACATCAATGGTGACGGGCAGGCTGAGCGATGGGTGGATTCCGCCACAGGCAGTGTAAAGGGCCAATTTGCCGACAGGAATCCCCATGCCATCAGCGCCAAGGTCGCCAAGGCCGAGAATACGCTCGCCATCGGTCACGACAATTACCCTGATATCTTTTTTGTGCCAGTTGCCTAGCAGTTCGGCTACTCTGCCTTTGTCGTTGGTGGTGATATAAATACCACGGGGACGTCTAAAAATATGCCCGTATTCGAGACATGCCTGCCCCACTGTAGGGGTGTAGATAATGGGCATCAGGTCCTCGATATTATCAACAATAACACGATAGAACAACGTCTTGTTGCGATCCTGGAGACCGGTAAGAAAGATATACCGCTCCATATCGGTGGATTTCTTGCGGAGATTCCACAATACCCGTTCAACCTGTTCGTCAATGGTATGGACCCGTGGTGGAAGGAGACCGGTCAGGCCTAATGCTTCGCGCTCTTCGATGGTGAAAGCGGTGCCCTTGTTCAAGGCCGGGTCGCGAATGAGGTTGAACCCAGAGGGGAAGGTGCTGAGGCGATTTTTTTCTCTGAGCTTCTTGGTGGTTTCCGTGTCCTTGCTTTTCTTTAACATTGACTGGAGGCTGATGTGCCCGAGAAACCTCGACAACACTTCACTGTCTGCCAGTTCTTTGTCAAAGCGAATGACAATATCATCTTTTTCATATGAAATTTTATACATACGTTATTCCTCATGTTTATAAAAACGAACTGTTAGCCTCACGGCACCATTGCGGAAGCACAAAAAGAAAAACAATATTAAATAAAATTGATTAAAAACTCAACTTCGTCTGGACTGATTTGCAAGTCGGCGGCACTGCAAACAGGCTTTTATAACATAGAAGCGGCAATTTGGAAATTTTTGTTTTACCGGAGGTAAAAATTATCAGAGAAAAAAACAAAGCTTTGTATCAGGGAAATTTATATTGAAAAAGAGGAATACTGTTGTGTGCCGGTCAGCGAAATTGGGGCGGCAGTTTGTTATAAAATGTTTGCAAGCAACGTTTCTGCAGCTAGTGCGCGACAAGTGTTACACAAAAGCATCGCACTTCTAAGGCTCCTTCCCAGGACGCAATGGCCGGTGTTACCGTTTGATAGATCAGGCTGGCAGAGGCTTTGTGCCCGAATAAACAACGAAGTTATAATATCGGTACCAGGTGATGATATCGTTAAAGCCGGCCATTTCTAGCCAGTCGAGCTGGCTGGAAAGAGGGGACATGTGGTTTTCTCGCATACGCTCAAGGGCCTCGCTCAGCGCATTTTCTGTGATACCGCTAGCCCGCACCTTTTGCAGCCAGATCCGGGTACAGATACTTTCGGCCACCGCATTTTCGCCAAGTACCTGGTCGGCGTTAATAAAAAGTCCACCCGGTTCGAGTGCGTCGTGGACTTTCTGAAATAACTCTCTCTTCTTGCTGCCGCCCAGGTGGTGGATTGAGAGGGCGGAGATAATCAAATCGTAGGTGCCTTTCAGGGGTTCACTGCCGTAGTCCATGACCTGGAATGTCAATCGACCACTGTCGCCAGGTGCAAATCTTGCCTCGGCGACGCGCAGCATTTCAGGGGCAAGGTCGACTAGGGTGAGCAGGGCCCGTGGATAGAGCGCCGCAATGGCAGCGCTCAAAAGGCCGGTGCCGGCTCCGAGATCGAGGATACGCAATTCGCGATCTGGAAGAAAGGGGATGATTTCCAAGGGAATAGAGTAGAAATCGTCGTAACACGGGATTAACCGCCGACGGTCGCGGTCATAGGTTTTGGAACTTCGGTCAGAGAGATCTTGTATGCTCACGGGGCACCTCGGATTTGACTTCCTGAAAAAATGAACCGCTGGTGGTCTCACACGGATCGCAATAACTGGTATATTCCGAAAATTTCGTTAACCCTATCATTGTATTTATCGTATATTTCCTTTATTATCAACGAGGTTGTGTCGGTTTGGATCGGAGCAGTTTGCTAAGAAAGGCGGAACGACAGAGAGGATACTATGGATGGCGGGGCAGGGATGATGCTCGGTGCAAGGGATACAGAGAGAAGGTGCCGGACTTTTAATATTAGCTATCTACTTGTAATAATATCTTTTGTTTTGTCGATTCAGGGCTGCGCGACAAAGGTTCATGTGACCTATGTTCCGCAACAACGGCGGGTCCTCGCAGCCGAGGCGCCTGTGGTTGCCAATACAAATATCCTCCAGCTGAAACAGCATTATGAAAAATGGCGGGGAACGCCCTATGTAGATGGCGGGATGTCACCTTCGGGTATCGACTGCTCGGGGTTCACCCTCCTTGCTTACCGGGATTTGTTTGGTGTGTCGTTGCCGAGAACGGCGATTGAGCAGGCTGAAAGTGGCAGAGAGGTTTCAAGAGCTGCCTTGCGGACCGGAGATTTGGTCTTCTTCAACACTGGGCGAGCCAAGAAACATGTGGGTATTTACCTGGCCGAAGACCAGTTTGTGCACGCATCCCTTTCAAAGGGGGTAACCCTTTCCAGTCTAGACGATTCCTATTGGCAGGAAAAATATTGGCAGGCCAGGCGGTTACAGGCACCACCCATGAACCAGTACAAGCAGGGTGCGCCTGTTTTCGCAGCATATCGCAGATAAATATATGATACTCAGCCCCGCTGATTTGCCCATGTCATCAAAGGGCGTTGGGAAAAAAATCCGCAGGGCCCAAAAGTTTCACTGTGGGATGAGTGAGGAGAAGGATGGGTAAAGGAAATAAGTTTCTACTGGTTGGGTTGTCTGCGGCACTTTGGTGCTCAGGGGTATACGCAAGTGAATCGTCGACTCCGCCGGTGGAAAAACTGCCGCTTTACGAGTATGGAATTGTTGGTTTGGGGGCCACCATCCCGCATTACACAGGGTCGGATGAATATCAGGTCTATGCCTTTCCCGCGCCATATTTTGTTTACCGGGGCGAGGTATTAAAGGCAGATCGAGAAGGGATTCGCGGCATTTTCTGGCAGTCGAAGAAAGTTGAAATGGATATCTCCATGAACGGAAACCCTCCAGCAGGAGATAACAAGGCCAGAGAAGGTATGGATGACCTCGACGCCCTGGGTGAAATTGGTCCAGCAGTCAATTTCTATTTCTACGAATACGGAGAGAGGGACTCTCTCTTTCTCCAGGCAGATCTGCGGGCGGCGTTTTCCTTTGATTTTGAAGACGGACTCGATATGGGGTATGAAGGGTACGTATCAGATTTAACGTTGATATTCAGGGACTCGAGGATCTTCAAGGAAGAGAAAATTCGCTTTCATCTCAGTACCGGAATACGCTTTGCCGATGCCGAGATGCATAGCTACTTCTACGATGTTGCTCGTGATGAGGTCACGGTAAACAGGCAATACTACAAGGCGGATGGTGGCTATAGCGGGTTACAACTGTCCGGAAGTATCACCAAGGAGTTGACCTCCAGTTTTTGGGTCAGCGCTTACGGCAGATGGATAAACAGTAGCGGTGCGGCCTTTGAGGATAGCCCTCTCGTCGAAACCCACAACAACTATATTATTGGCGCTATGCTGGTTTGGAAATGGGGGGAATCGGAATCCCTTGAGCCATAAGGCTATGTGCCAGAGTACCTATCTCGTCTTTTCTATGTTTCTCGGGAAATTGTGTGCTCCTTCTTCGCGAATACGTACCTGGTAATAATGTATTCCGATGATCGGGGATGGGAGGAAGGGCCCCATTCCCTCAATTCATCTCTTCCCGAGCCCTCTTTGGTGCCGCCCAAACACTTTTCTGGTCCCCCAGAGCAATTGGTCGGAGAGTGAATTGCAGACTATCCTTGGAAAATGAAAAACTTCCGCACCGCGTAGTTGATCATTACCGACGTGAAGATGTTGGCGACAAAGGCATAGGTCGTGAGCAGGCCGAAACGTTTGATGAGAATGCCCATCAGCATGGTTCCCAGGAAGGCACTTATTCCCGAAACAGCGTAAAATAACAGGATTTCGATAACAATAGGATATTTTCCAGCCTGAAAGACAAAGAGAATGTTGGTGATATAGGCCACCATATTGGCTACAAGAAAGGCGATGAAGTTGCCGATCATCGAGTTGCGGGCCCTGGTGGTGACGTTGACTTTGTGGATGGCTAAGTTGAATAATCGAACTGCATGGTCTCTTTCCTGCAATGAAGGAAAGATTTTCCAGGCGATAAGGTGAAATATAGTGATATGAGTAACAGTGGCAAGGCCGCCTGCCAGGGCGTACTTGATGAACTGCAGGAGGGCCGGATTATCCAGGATCATGTTACTGACTTCCATTTGAATTTTCGGGTGGGATAGCGCTTTTGGCTATGAGTTTGGCAGTCTGTACCAGATCCGAAAAGAGAATGCCAGATGGAATGGGATACGGCCGGTTCTCTTCTTGATGAGCGTGCCACTATGTAACATCAGGGACTACTCTTCTTTTTTTACTTCCCGGATGGTAATATTCGCACCGGTTGACGCTTGAACGCAGCGCGATTTGTAGAGGACTTCCATTTGTTGCAAGGCCATATCAAGGGCCTTGTCGTCTTCAATGTCAAGCTGCTTGCCGGTATCGATAGTGCTTTGTGGTTTGGTATCCATCGGGTGTCCTTGGGTTGGAAAAAACGTCGTTATTGTCTTCTGTGGCTGAAGGTGTAATCTCTCATGCCAGAAAGTACGAATTCGCCAATCAGTTATCAACCCTTATTTTAGTCAGCACTCGTCAAAATATGATAAAGCCGGCCTTGGATCTCCCGCTGGATTGGGAAAACCTGGCTCTTTATGGGTAGATAGATGGCAATATCCACTCTCCTTCGAGCTAAAGGAGGATGTACAATTATGATTGCAGAAAAAAGCATGTTTTTCTTGCGGCTGGCGCGGAACATGCGACCATTTGCACCAATGGATCGCGAAAAGATGTTTATGATTGGCCCGATGCGGGTCCCGGCGAGTGGCTCATGATTCATGAATATGAAAGTATAATAACCAAACAGATGGTTATCTCCGGGCGGGTAGAGTGTCGTGGCCGGGTGGTTCTCGAAGGGGCGCTAGAGGGTTCATTCTCCGGCCAGGATCTTGATATTCGGGAAACCGGAAGGGTGGCCGGAGACATTGCCGCCAAGGTGATCAGTTGCGCCGGCCACATGGAAGGGTCGGTCATTACCGAGTCCTTGACCTTGCTGCGAACCGGTCGCCATGTCGGGACGGTGGAGACCATAAAGCTTGCCGTTGAACCCGGGGCTATTCTTGATTGTGCTTTGCAAAGTGGTGCAGCACGTGGCAACGGCCCGGTTGTATGCGCTACCGTCGGTACAGTGCAGCCTGTGGTTGACCTTAGCCCCTTACTTACAGCCTTTCGAGAAGGTATCAGGCCTTGCTGCATGGATGTTCCTTGGTCGGAACGTCTTGAAATGTATAGCCAGCTTCTGGAGCTTCTTGAAAAAGGTAAACACCTTGTCAAGGTCACCGGCGAATCGGGTAGCGGCAAATCACAGTTGATCGAAAAGCTGCGGCAGGCCTTGCCGGCGTTTTATGAGGTTCTTCTTGTTAAGGACCTGAGTGGATCGGTTATTGCCATTCTGCAGGAAGTCGCGGCTGGTCTGAAAATTTCTGGTTATTCTGAGGCATCCCAGTCTGAACTGTTGAGTCAAATTAAGGCCGTTCTTGGTGACAAGAGGCGGGCCGGTCGGCGGGTGGTGCTCCTGGTAGATGATGTCGAACAGATGTATCCCGCCGCCATGGAAGGGATGATTCGATCTCTAACTAATGCCTATGATCACGAGAATGGCGAGGAGATGCTACAGATTGTCCTCGTCGGTACCAAGGAAATGGACAGTAAAATGGTTGCAACCACGACTGAATATTTCGAAGACGAGACCAATTGCCAGCTCCATCTTGAACCACTGAACATCAAAGATACTGCTGATTATCTCCGTTTCTGCCTGCAACTTGCTGCGGGCGGCGGGGGCGGCTACTCAACTGCCCTTTTTCCCTATGAAACCATTCGCAAGATTCATGCCTTGAGCCATGGTAATATTGCGGCCATCAATCGCCTTGCCGATAAAGCCTTGCGCAATGCCCACGCCTCTGGGGCATCGGAAGTGTTTGCCAAATTCCTCTAATGCCCCGGGACTTCGTTTTTTGTTTTTTCAGATTCCCAAAGGAGAGCGGCACTCTGAAAGACATCCTTGGTATTCATCTGCAGTCTCGAGAAGAAGAAAGTAATTCCAAAAGAACAGGGATTCATATTTGCAAACTGCCATCAATTTGAGCGATAATCTGCTGACCAAAGCTGAATAAGGGCACTAAAACCCAGGTGGGAAAATGGACAATCCAAAGAAAACGGTATTGCATGGCTGGCATGTCGAGCAGGGGGCAAATATGGCCTCTTTTGGCAATTACGATATGCCACTGTGGTATAAAACCGGCGCCAAGGCCGAGCATCTGGCGGTTATCCAGGCGGCTGGCATTTTTGATACCAGCCATATGGCAGTGGTAGCGGTGCGCGGCCAGGGAGCTAGAGAGCTCCTGCAGCTGTGTCTCTGCAAGGACCTTCGTACCTGCGTCGGCAAGGAAAAAACACCTCTGGTTGCCGGGAGATGTGTGTACGGAGTGTTTCTTGACGATGATGGAACGGTCATCGACGACGCCATCCTCTATCAGTTACAGGCCGAATCCTTTATGGTGGTGGTGAATGCCGGTATGGGCGGGGTTGTTGCCGGCCATCTGCAGAAGCACGCAAGCAGCCCCGATGTGGTTATTAATGACCTGACCGACAAGGTCGGCAAAATGGATATTCAGGGGCCGTTGGCGGCGGCGATTTTACAGAAAGTCCTGGTCGACCCCGGGGGTGTTTTTCACCAGTTGCCCTACTTTTCCTTTAAAGGCGGTTTTGGGACATTCGCAACCGATTGTCCACAGACCCTGGTCGACGGCACGCCGGTGCTTGTATCGCGTACCGGCTATACCGGCGAATTTGGCTTTGAACTCTTTGTCGCCATCGATCGGCTTCTCCCTCTTTGGTTAATGCTTCTGGAGGCAGGGCGGGAGAGCGGGCTGCTGGCCTGCGGTCTTGCCGCTCGGGATTCGCTTCGAGCGGGAGCGGTACTGCCTCTTTCCCATCAGGATATCGGGGCATGGCCGTTCTTGCACAACCCCTGGCAATTCGCACTTGCCTGGAATGATGGAAGGACTGGGTTTACCAAGGATTTTATTGGTGCTGCCGCGTTGTTGAAGACCTCATGGCGGAAGTACACCCTTGCCTTTGCCGGGTTTGATCCGCGAAAGATCAATGCCGGTGAGGGGAATTGGGTGACGAACGAGGCCGGCGAGCCCATCGGTACCATCTTGACCTGCACCACCGATATGGCCATTGGTCGGGTGGACGGAGTGATAGTCAGTGTTGCCGACAATAAGGACTTCCCGGCCAAAGGGTTATGCTGTGGTTTCGTGTTGCTGGACCGGAACTGCGCTCCTGGTGAAAGGGTTGTCCTGACCGATGGAAAAAGAAAGATAGCCGTTGAAATACGAGCGGATATTCGTCCGAATAGAACTGCCAGAAGGCCAATGGACAAGATGCTGGCTTGATAATACTCTTAAGGGAGGCTGGATCATGAAGGAACTGAGTGAGCTGATTTTTAGTGAGGAAGTGCGTTATACCGAGGATCACGAGTGGGTGACCACCAGTGGCGCCACCCTCAAGGTCGGGATAAGTGATTATGCTCAGGATCAACTGGGGGATATCGTCTTTGTTGAGATGCCCGAAGCAGGGGCGACCTTTGCCAAAGGAGACCAGTTCGGTACCCTCGAATCGGTCAAGGCGGTATCCGAACTCTACCTGCCGATCGGCGGCGAGATCGTGGCGGTGAACGAGGCCCTTGGCGATGCCCCGGAATTGATCAATCAGGATTCCTACAGCAACTGGATTGTCGAGATCAAACCTGCCGACAGCAGTGAGCTTGACCAACTTTTAACCGCTGATGCCTATCGTACCCTTCTCAAAGGATAATCTCATGCGCTACTTACCGCATACCGATGATGAAATTCAGGAAATGCTGGCGGTTGTGGGGCGAAAGAGTCTCGACGAGTTGTTCTGTTCGGTACCGGATGCCTGCCGCTTTGTCGGAGACATGGATCTGCCCCCGTCGATGGATGAGTGGCAATTAACCGATCATGTCGGGCAACTGGCGGCGGCGATGCAGGTTAATCACACCTATAAAGTTCTCATCGGTGCCGGCAGTTATCACCACCATATCCCGGAGACCATCCGGACGATTATGAGCCGCTCCGAGTTTCTCACCGCCTATACCCCGTACCAGCCGGAGATGGCCCAAGGCACCCTGCAGGGCATCTTCGAATACCAGACACTGACCTCCCGATTGCTCGGCATGGATGTCACCAATGCCTCAATCTACGACGGCGCCTCAGCACTCGCCGAAGGCTTGCTGATGGGACTGCGGATAGCCAAGAAAAAGGTTCGGGTGGCGGTCTCTGCCGCTGTCCATCCCCATTACCGGGAGGTCGCCAGGGCCTATCTTTCTCCAACCTGTTACGAAATGGTCGAGCTGCCGGTTGGGCCCGATGGCCGGACCGACCTCAGTGGTCTTGCCGGGCTTGGTGAGCTTGCGGCGGTGGCGATCCAGTCGCCAAATTTCTTTGGGGTGGTCGAGGATCTTACCGGGTTGGGCAAAACGATCCATGCCGCTGGGGCGCTCTTTATCACCGCCTTTACCGAGCCTCTGGCCTACGGTTTACTTAAAAATCCCGGGGATTGCGGTGCCGATATCGTCTGTGGCGAGGGCCAGAGTTTTGGGCTGTCACGGTCCTTTGGCGGGGCGGCCCTTGGCATGTTTGCCTGCCGCGACGAATTTGTTCGCAATATGCCGGGTCGTTTGGTCGGCAAGACCCAGGACCTCGACGGCAAACGCGGTTTTGTCTTGACGCTCTCCACCCGCGAGCAGCATATCCGCCGGGAAAAGGCCACCTCGAATATCTGCTCCAACCAGGGGATCTGCACCTTGATCGCCGCCATGTATATGGCCTCGCTGGGTGGTTCGGGTCTCAGTGAACTGGCTCGACTTAATTACAGCAAGGCCGAATATCTCAAGGCCCAGTTTCGCGCCAAGGGGGCGAAGATCGTCTTTGATTCTCCGACCTTTAATGAATTTGTCGTTGAATTCCAGGAGGATTTTCGGCCGGCATACCACCGCTTGCTCGCAAAAAAAATTGTCGCTGGTCTCGACCTGGGAAGATACTATCCGGAACATGCCGGTCGGTACCTTTTCTGTGCCACGGAAACGGCTTCAAAAGAGGTGCTGGACGCAGTCGCAGGGGAGGTGAGGTCATGAGCGCAACACAGGTACCGGGGGCAAGCGGCATCATTCAAAACGAAGCCCTGCTTTGGGAGAAAGGCAAAAAAGGTCGACGGGGGATGTGCGTTCCGGCAAGCGATGTGCCGGAGGCCACGCTACCCGCCGAGTTGCAGGGGCAGGGCATCGATTTTCCCGATCTCAGCGAGGTCGATGTGGTGCGCCATTATACCCGGCTGTCACAATGGAATTACGGGGTCGACACCGGCATGTATCCCCTTGGCTCCTGCACCATGAAATACAACCCGAAGATCAACGAAAAGGTGGCGGCAACGCCTGAGCTGGCCGCTGCCCATCCGATGCTTGCCGATGAGCTGGTGCAGGGCAATCTCCGGGTGATGTACGAGTTACAGGAGTCTCTCGCGGCCATTACCGGCCTGCCGGGCGTGACCGTTCAACCGGCGGCTGGGGCGCATGGTGAGCTGACCGGCATGCTGATCTTTGCCGCGTATCACAAGAGCCGCAATTCCCTGCGCAACAAGATCCTTATTCCCGATACCGCCCACGGCACCAACCCGGCCAGCGCCGCTCTGTGCGGTTACAAGCCTGTACCCATCAAGTCGGGGCCGAACGGCATCATTGATGTTCAGTCCATCGCGGCGGTCATGGACGAAGAAACCGCCGGAATCATGATCACCAACCCCAATACCCTCGGCCTCTTTGAGACCAATATCCGCGAGATTGCCGAGCTGGTGCACGCCAAGGGCGGGCTGGTCTACGGCGACGGGGCGAACATGAATGCAGTTATGGGCATCATCAATGCCCGGAGCTGTGGGGTGGACGTCCTGCACCTCAATCTCCATAAGACCTTCTCGACCCCCCACGGCGGCGGTGGGCCGGGGGCCGGGCCGGTATGCGTCACTGAGGAACTGACGAAATATTTGCCCGCGCCGCGCGCAACAAAAGTGGCGAACGGCTACCTTTTGGATTATGGCGGTTCTGAATCGATTGGCCGGGTTCACGCCTTCCATGGTAACTTCTCAGTGCTTCTCCGCGCCTACAGCTACATTCGCACCATGGGTGCCAGAAACCTCAAGAAGGCCAGTCAGCTGGCGGTGCTCAACGCCGCCTATATCAAGGAAAAGTTGAAAGATACCTTGCCGCTCGCCTATAACCGGCCGTGTATGCACGAGTGTGTCTTTTCCGACGCCTGGCTGCAGGAGGATAAGATCAGTACCCTTGACCTTGCCAAGCGTCTTATCGACTGCGGCTATCATCCGCCGACCATCTATTTCCCTCTGGTGGTGCATGGGGCGATCATGATTGAACCGACCGAGACGGAGTGCAAGGCCGATATCGACCAGTTCATCGAGGTGGTGCAGATGATTGTCCGCGAGGCCAAGGAAAATCCTGAGCTCCTGCGCCAGGCACCCCAGAGGGCAAAGATGCGGCGCCTTGATGAAACCCTGGCGGCACGACACCCCTGCCTCTGTGGTTCATGACGGGAAGGCCGCCTGCGTAGTCGATCTGGGTTTAGTCGACTACGCGGCGGTTCGTGCCCTGCAATTGGCCCTCGTTGAGAAAAGACGCAGTGGCCAACCGGTGGACGATGTCTTTTTGGTGACCGAACACCCCCGCACCTTCACCCTTGGCAGACGGGGAGGCCGCCGGCATCTTATGGTGTCAGAGGAATTTCTTAGGGAAAGGCAGATACCTCTGCTGCATATCGAACGTGGCGGCGATATAACCTATCACGGCCCAGGGCAATTGGTGGTGTATCCGATAGTTCACCTGCGCCAGGCGGGGCTTGGGGTTGCCGAGTATGTGTGTTGCCTGGAAGAGATCATGCTCCGTCTCGCCGCCGAAAGCGGAGTCGTCGCCGGACGGGATCCCCGCAACCACGGGGTTTGGGCGGGCGGGAAAAAACTTGGCAGCGTCGGCATCGCCATCCGCCACGGCATCACCTTTCATGGCCTGGCCCTCAATGTGAGCCTTGACCTCGCACCGTTTTCCTGGGTCAATCCTTGTGGCCTTGCTGGGGTGCAGATGACCTCTCTCAGCCGGGAATGTGGCCGGCAAGTCGAGGTGGGAGCGTTAAAAAAAGACCTCCTTGGACAACTTACACGGATATTTGGTCGCCCTTTTATCCCCCTTAGTAAGGAAAATCTTCATGTCATCGTGCACAAGCCCGAACCCTTCGGGCAAACCCAAATGGCTGAGGCGCAGTCTGCCGACCGGACCGGAATATGAGAAGATCCGTAAGCTGCTGATAGGCCATGGTCTGACCACCGTCTGCCAGGCAGCTAAATGTCCGAACCTGTTCGAGTGCTATGGCAAGGGGACGGCGACCTTTATGATCCTCGGCGACAAATGCACCCGCAACTGCCGGTTTTGTGCGGTCGGTCATTCGCCCGAAGCACCCCCAGATCTTGAGGAACCGGGGCGGGTCGCCAAGGCGGTGGCCCTTCTCGGTCTGCGTTATGCCGTGGTCACCTCGGTGACCCGTGATGACTTGCCGGACGGTGGGGCGGCGCTTTTCGCCCAAACTGTGGCATCCATTCGCGAACGTCAGCCAAACACCCTGGTGGAGCTGCTTATCCCTGATCTGCAGGGTGACCGTCAGGCCCTTGCCGCCATCCTCAATGCCGGTCCGGACGTCCTCAATCATAATATCGAGACGGTGGCACGATTGTATCCCGAGGTGCGGCCGCAGGCCGAATATGGTCGCTCCCTTGAGCTGCTCCGCCGGGCCAAGAAAAGCCATCCGCAGATACCGACCAAGACCGGAATCATGCTTGGCCTTGGCGAAACGGACAGCGAGCTTGAAGAAGCCTGGCGCGATCTGCGCACGGTTGGCTGCGACATCCTCACTATGGGCCAGTACCTCCAGCCGAGTACGCTCCATCTTCCGGTGCGGCGTTTCCTGCCGCCCGAGGAATTCGCAAATTTGGCTGAGAGGGCCTTGGCCTTTGGTTTTGCAGGCGTTGCCGCCGGACCCTTTGTCCGCAGCTCTTACCAGGCAGAGGTCCTCTATCGCCAAGCAATGCGCAGTATCAGGGGCAGATGATGGGCGTGGTGCTGGATACTACAGGGCAAACGGCAGGAACATTTTGGTAGATTTGCGGTACTCCTGGTAGACCGGGCCGAAGAATGCCAGGTTTTCCTGTTCTTCGATGCGGCCGACAATAAACAATAGCACAGTTGTTGCAAGGGCAACCGCAAGTCCCGGAAGGCTAAAGTGTTTGAGGAAGGCACCCCAGGTCAGTAAGAGCAGTGAACTGTACATGGGGTGGCGGATGTAGCGGTAGATGCCTTCGGTGACCAGGGCGGTGGTGTTCTCGAAGGCGAGGTTTTCCGGCGAGTCGGCCCTGGGCCTTTCGCCGCCAATCTTTCGTAACAGGTGCTGTCCTTGGATGACGAAGAGGATGGAGGCAGTCAGCAGCAGCCAGGAGACAATTTGCTGTGGGGCAAACACATCAGTAAACCAAAAAGGGTGGTTGTAGAGCACCAGGAAAAGGATCCCCTCAAAGGCAAAGAATCGATAGAAGCCATGGCATCGCGGATTCTGCAGGGCTTTCCAGGAGAGACTGAGGAAGACGAGGGTGACAATGACAAAGAACAATAACCTGACAAACGAAAAAGGTACGATTTCCATCTTCTTCCATTCCTTAGCGTGAGAGGCCGAAAAGTCGGCATTGAGCGTGCAGCGCTTACAGTGTTCTTCAAATCCTTTGTGTGGCAGCCGGCGTGGTTTATGGGCGGTCATTGTTCCATTGTTCACCGAAACCGCGGGCCGCGTTGCGAATGGCGACGACGGCTGGGTGTTTTATTATCCGTTCAACGGAAATCGCATAAATGCGTTCCTTGACGATATCTGATCTGCCGATTATGGCAACATTATGTTGGCGGCACACCTCCTGCTCAATGACCGTTGGTACGGCAAAGACTCCGTCACCTGCTTGGCCGAACGCCTTGAGAAGGGCATGGTCATCAAATTCACCGGCAATCTCCGGCCGGATGTCAAGCGAGGAAAACCATTGATCGAGGCTGCCGCGCAATGCCGACATCGGTGTTGGCAGGAGCATCCGTACATTGTCCAATGATTGCGGGAAGCCTTGGCGCAGCGGGGCGGCGATCGACTCCACTGCGCAAAAGGTTACACCGCATTCACCGAGAAGATGGCTGTATGCCTTGACGCTCATGCCGGGTTTTATCGGTGTGTCGGTGAGAACAATATCCAGGCTGTGAATGGCCAGTTCCGCCAAGAGTTGTTTTTCTTTTCCTTCATGGCAGACAAGACGCAAGCCTGCGGGAAGCATCAGGGCTGGCTCCAATATTCTTCTCGCCATCAATTTGGGGAGCATGTCGACAATACCTACCTCAAAGCGGAGCGGCCCGGCAACCGCCCTTCCCTTCACTGTATCGAGCAATTCCAGGCCGAGGTTAAAGATTTCGTCGGCGTAGCGAAAAACCACATGTCCGAATTCAGTAAGCTCCAGATTGCGTCCCACCCGCCGGAAGAGTTTGCCGCCTAGCGACTCTTCAAGCCTGCTTATTTGCATACTGACCGTCGAGGGTGCGAGCCGGAGCTGTTCACTGGCCCTGGTGATGCTCTCTTCTTTTGCAACAATCCAGAAGTATTGGAGGTGGTGGTAGTTAAGCCATTCCATTTTAATTTTCGATTATATCGAATAAGCGAGCTGTTATTATCTATTTGTTCAAACTGATGTTGATTGCTATCGTGTCCAGCAAGACACAATCTACAAAAATTCTTCTTCTGCAGAGTACGAGAAGTTTGAGTTTTTGCACAGGAAAACCTGTAATGCAATAATGTTCAAGCGATATAAGAGAGGCCAAATGAAACAAACCATGTCACCGTCATCTCACCACAATGTACCAACCAATCATTTATTGAAACGAAGGTTAAAAATTATTCTCGGCATAGCCCTGGGAGGATTCCTCCTCCTCGGCGGTCTTGTCTTCTGGGTGGGGTTTGCTGCTTTCAAAGGTGTGGCTGATTTTGCAGCAGATGCCAGGCTGCCGGAGAAGGTGGCACAGGTGCAACAGGGCATTGAAAAAACTGGTAACCTTCCCCGGCTCGGTTGCCTGGATGTAGCACAAAACCTCTTGAATGTTGAGGTATGGCTTGATAGGCCGGTGGCTGAAAATATTGACAGTCTGAAGATCGCCTGTTTGCAGGATACAGGCAAGGAATAACGGACATGTTTGAATGGATCTATATGACCGAGGCCTGGGTGGCGTTGGCAACTCTTCTCTCCCTGGAAATTGTGCTCGGTATAGACAATATAATTTTCATAACCATCCTGGTGGGTAAGTTGCCGGAAGCGAAGAGGGATCTGGCAAGAACCTTGGGGATCAGTTTGGCAATGGTTTCCCGGCTTGCTCTACTGTTTAGTCTGGCGTGGATTATTGGTATGGTGGAACCTTTGTTCACGGTACTGGGCCAGCAGATATCGGGGAGGGACCTGGTGCTCATTTGCGGCGGTTTGTTTCTTCTTGCCAAGGCAACCCATGAAATCCATGGCAGCCTGGAGGCCGCCGTGGTTCCGGCAGGCACCAAGACAGCAAGCGTTTCCAGCAGTTTTTATGCTACCATCGTGCAGATCGCCATTATCGATATCGTTTTTTCGCTTGATTCGGTGATCACGGCGGTCGGTCTGGTGGAGCATATCTCGGTGATGGTTATTGCCATAATTGGGGCGGTGGTGGTTATGCTGTTTGCCGCTAAACCTATCGGAACCTTTGTGGACAACCATCCGACCATTAAGATACTTGCCCTGTCTTTTCTTATCTTGATAGGTTTTACCCTCGTTGCGGAAGGTTTCGATATTCATGTACCAAAAGGATATATTTACTTTGCGATGCTCTTTTCTGTGGTGGTTGAAATGCTTAACATACGAGTACACCGTCACAGGACCGGCGAGTCGCTCAAACTCAAAAAAAAGATAGAGGCATAAAGAGAGAATGAAGAGTACGCGTACAGTATAACAAGGCCTTGTCAGTCACAGTTGTAGTTGGTTGTGTGCGTTTTCTGGCGCAGTAACAATAGTGAAAAATCTTTAATAATGGAGGGTTAGCGTGTTTAGAATTGTGCTGTTTTTGGCAACCAACTTGGCCATCCTCGTCTTGCTCGGCGTGGTAATGAGTGTTCTCGGGGTAAATCCGCGGACGACCTCGGGGCTGCTAGTAATGGCGGCAATTTTCGGCATGGGCGGATCATTTATTTCCTTGGCCATGTCGAAATGGATCGCCAAAAAATCAACCGGTGCCCAGGTCATCGTCAATCCCAGTAATCCGACCGAGCAGTGGCTGTACACTACCGTGAGGCGGATGGCTGAACAGGCGGAGATCGGCATGCCGGAGGTGGCGATCTACGATTCTCCCGACATGAACGCCTTTGCCACCGGAATGAAGAAGCATGACGCCCTGGTGGCGGTATCTACCGGCCTTTTGCAGAATATGTCGAAAGACGAGGTGGAGGCTGTACTTGCCCATGAAATCAGCCATGTCGCCGGCGGCGATATGGTAACTCTGGCCCTTATCCAGGGAGTTCTGAACACCTTCGTCATCCTGCTGTCGCGGCTTGCGGCCAATGTCATCAACAATTTCCTGAGTAGTGACGAAGATGGCGAGGGGCTCGGTTTCTTTGGCTATATGGCGGTGACCATCGTTCTCGAACTGGTCCTTGGTCTTTTTGCCTCGATGATCGTCATGTGGTTTTCGCGGAGAAGGGAATATACCGCCGACCGGGGTGCGGCGTATCTGACCAGCAAGGGCAAGATGGTCAGTGCCCTGCGGCGATTGCAGGCCCATCATGAGCCTTCGCATCTGCCCGAGCAGGTGGCAGCCTTTGGTATCAGGCCAAAGGCGGGCGGTTTGGCCATGCTCTTTCGGAGCCACCCGCCTCTTGAGGATAGGATCAGGGCCTTGGAAACCGAATAACCGGCAGTAGCCTTGTAACGAAGATACGCCCGGCAGTCATGGCCTGTTGTCGATTGGCTGCCGGGAAGATGGGTTCATAGCTGGAAGGCTCTTCAGTGCCTTTACGGCATCTTGTACAATTTGCCGAGGGTTTCTGGGATCTTTCCTTTTGGTATTAAGCGATTATCGCTACCGACCGCATACAGTCCGAACCACTCCTCCGGATCTTGTAGCTCATGCCGGGTGGAGTCGGTTGGGTCCTCGCCGCTTTTCCACCATTCATCCTGCAGTTCAAAAAAAGACACCCCGCAGAATTTTTCCTTTCCCTTGGCCGTACGGAGATCCTGCCAGATGGCGGTAAAGTCCCGGGGTACGTCTTCTACCTTGTGGCCACCGAAACCGGGAACCCAGGACTTCGGTTCAAAGGGCGAGGTAGATAGTCCAACCTGGGTGATAAAGATCGGCTTGTTCGACTGGGCCGCCAGATCCTCCAGGTAGCCCTGGTAGCTAGTACCGGTCACCGATCCGGGCTGTGAGGTGCGCACGCCTTTGGCATAGGTGTAGACGTTGAGGCAGACCAGGTCACCGAGGTTTGGGTTGATGGCGTTTTCTTTCGGCACTTCAATGTCCGGCCGGTCAGTGATCGGGCCGATATGGGTCCAGCTGGTGTGGCAGTAGAGATGGCGTTGGCCGTATTTGCTCAACTCGTAATCCATGGCACCGTCGATCAGGCGGGCCAGGGCGATCTCAGTCGGTGTCCGGTTGCTTACCTCCAGGTGTTTTCCCTTGAAGTTGCGCACCTCGGGATGGCGGGTGTCGGTACGTACCACCGAATCGGCCTGCAATTCGTCACCAACGCTAAACAGCACCAACCGGTCGGGCCGGCCGACCTTATAGACATGGTCAATGGCTGCCTTAATGTCCTCCATGGTCTTGGCAAGAAACGGCTCGGCGAGGAAATCCTCTTCATAGGCCCAAATCCAAATATCCTGGCCATAAACCATCTCGGTATTGTCGAGAGCTGCAAAGAATTTCGGCGGCATTTTCATGGGAAAGACATGGAGATAATCAACGCCCATGGCCTTCATGAGGTCGAGATGTTCCCGGTAGCGGTCGTCGTTGCCGGGGGGATCGCCGCGCAGGGGCGTCTCTTTAGGCAGATAGGGCGAGTAGCCGATTCCCCGAAAAAAGACCGGAGCGGAACGCTTGAGGTCGAAGATCTTCGCTCCTTTGGCGATAAACCGCGGCGGGGGCGGTGTCTGTGTGGATATCCCGGTATCTTGCTGTGGTGCTTGGGGTGTGGGGGCGGCACTGACGAAAGTGGGGAGAAGGAGCAGTCCAATGAGCAGATAGCACAGTTTTGTTAGCAGCATAACAATTTGTTTTGATGAATGAAGTTGATAAAAACCGATTACCGGCTCGATGCCGGGAATCGGGGTGTCATTGCCTCGTTGCCAGATCTCAGCCATACCATAAAAGTTATCCAGGCCCAAGGGCAAATACGGTTCTTGGTGCGTTGGAGGCTGGAGCGGGGCTTCGGCTGACTGGCTATCAAGGACCCAATTCTCCACTTTTGCAAGTGGATCTCCTGTTGGGCGAGGTTGTACAGAATTTGCCTTTATCCAGTTGACGGGAACCTGTTGAAAAGGGGGTATAGCAGTTGAGGTTCCTGACAGCACGCTTGTTTGATTGTGCCGTATTTATAGTGCGATATCGTGAAACAAATTGCGATGGAGGAGGATATAAGATAGTATACAAAAAAGGGTTGTGAACTTTATAGGGTTTTTCCAACATACTGAAAATATTGTTCTAATAAGGTTTGTTGCACAAAGGAGGTGACACACGCGGCTATCCAGGTAGTAGGAACGAGCTCGTCGGCTATTCGGTAAGGTTCATTATCAATTTCATATCTCGACATGGGGAGGTGCAAGTATGGAAGAAAAATGTGCGATTCCGAAAAAACAAGGCTGGTCAAACTTAATCAGAAATGAAGATTGGCTGGCAGTCTGGCTGGGATTCTTTATTATTATCTGCGTTATTGCCGGATTAAGGCCAACCTTACCGACCTTTAAATGGGAAACGGCCGGTGAGTTTGCGGCAACCGTTGAAACCGCCAAAGCGAAAGCTACAAAGCTCGGTAAAGATGCCGAAGCCAAGGGCGAAACCGCGTTGGTGCAGTCAGCAACTGCATTACAGGCGGCAATGGCTTCCGGTGAGCGGGCTGCCATCGGCAGTGCTGCGAAAAAACTGAGTGATGCCAGTAAAGATGCTAAAGATGCCGGGCTGAAGAAAAAGGGCGGTGATCTTGGCAAAAAGCTCAGTGCTTCGGCTGGGGCCTTATCAAGTAAGGTGTTTTCAGCAGAAAATCTAAAAAATATTGCCATAATCGGCATAGCCTTGCTGGTGGTTTCCTCGGTTGGTATCCTTTGTATGGGAGGTAACATTGGGAAATATGCGATTGGATTTCCTTTCGTCTTTTTGCTTTCTTGCCTTGCCCAGTTTATCTCCGGAAATGCCACAGTCAATTACTACGGGATAGAATATGTTATATTCGCCCTAATCATCGGCCTATTGATCAGCAACACGGTGGGGGTACCCGCCTGGCTGATGGAGGCGGTCCGCACCGAATATTATATCAAAACCGGCCTGGTCATCCTCGGTGCAGGCATCCTTTTTAAAGAAATTCTCCAGGGTGGTGCACTTGGCATCGTGCAAGCGCTCTGCGTAGTAACGGTGGTTTGGTATGCCTGTTTCTGGATAGCCAAAAAGCTTCGGGTTGATGAAGAGTTCGCAGTGATACTGTCCTCCGCCGTGTCCATTTGCGGTGTATCGGCGGCAATAGCAACCTGCGGTGCCATTGAAGGTGATAAGAAAAAACTGTCCTATGTAACCTCTCTGGTGCTTATTGTTGCAGTGCCGATGATGATTGCCATGCCCTGGATTGTCAAATTCTTTGGCATTCCGGATCTTGTCGGAGGGGCCTGGCTGGGCGGCACTCTTGATACCAGCGGCTCGGTCGTGGCAGCCGGTGCCCTGATTAGCGAACCGGCAATGAAGGCCGGTGTTATCGTCAAGTTCTCCCAAAACGTCTTGTTGGGTGTCGCCGCATTTGCCCTGTCAGTTTGGTGGACCATCAAGTCTGGGGCGGAAACCGGTCAGAAGGTCAGTGCAATGGTCATTTGGGAGCGTTTCCCAAAATTTGTCCTCGGTTTTATAATCTGTTCGTTTGTCTTTTCTTTCCTCCTTGATGACAAACTTGTAACCGATACCAAAGGACTTTTAACCGGCATGCGGACTGTCTGGTTTGCCCTTGCCTTTACCTCGATCGGTCTTGAAACACGGTTCAGTGAATTGGTCGGTATGGAAAACGGCCGCCCAGCCTTTGCCTTTATCCTCGCCCAAATATTTAATGTTTTCTGGACCCTGCTACTTGCATACATACTCTTTGGCGGGTACATTTTCCCAGTTCCGGACATCAAATAGATGACGGCTAGAGGTGAGGATGGGCAGACCATCCTCACCTCTGTTGCGCATCCTTTTTCACAACGGTCAATTCTTCTTGGGCAATGGGTTCAGTACATTGTGTGTGGTGGTTCATTGTTATGGAATGAATCTTTCGATTGCCAGTGGCCCGTATGATAAATGATATTTCACTAGGTTTTACTGTTTCTTTACCGCATTGGACCAAGGACAGACTTGCCGCCTTACCAGAGTTTTTTTATACCGTCGAAAAACGTATGGATCTCATCTTCCAGTTTGTCAGGCTAAATGTCGAAGAAGACACCGGTGGCCCCTTTGCCGCCAGAGTATTCGAATCGACAACCGGCACATGAATTGGTGGTCAACTGGCGACCCTGCGCCATGTGTTTCGGGGCAGTGCTTTGGTCGGGTATCAGAAAGCTGACGATAGCCGGCAGCGGCCCGGAACTTGAGACGCTTACCGGCTTTGATGAGGGACCGATCCATCCCCAGTGGCTGGACCAATTGGCTAAGCGGGGTATAGCATTTCAAGAAGGTGTCCTACGCGAGGAGGCCTTCGATCTTTTTCGCTGGTTTAGCGCCAGCGGTCGCTTAGTATATAACGCCAGGCAACAATAGCAGGATGGAGAGCTTGCGGTTGTGGTCATAGGTTTGAGATTAAAAGTAGAATAAAAAGCAAAAAGATATGGAATCACAACCCGTACTAGCTGATGTGCAGCAATTGGTCCGGCAAGCCGGAGAAATCCTTGCCTCCGGGTACGAACAAGAACACCAGCTTGCCTTTAAGGGTGAGATTGACCTGGTGACTGAGATCGACCACCGCTCCGAAGAATTTCTGGTGGGTGAGTTGCGAAAGAAGTTTCCAGGCCATCAGGTGCTCGCCGAAGAAGGTGGCGGCAAGGATGGCGGTGGACATCAATGGTATATCGATCCCCTTGACGGGACGGTGAACTACGCGCATGGCGTGCCGTTTTTCTGTGTATCGATTGCCTACGCGGTGGCCGGTTCGTTGACGCTTGCGGCGGTTTTTGATCCGATGCGTGGTGAGCTGTTCAGTGCCGAGCGCGGCAAAGGTGCCTGGCTCAATGGCCGACCTCTCGCCGTCAGGTCGGAAACCGAGCTTGCCCGCTCCTTACTCGTCACCGGTTTCCCCTACGATATTCGGACAACAGAGCAGAACAACCTCGATCATTTCAGCAGATTTTCGAGGATCTCACAAGGGGTGCGCCGTTTAGGGTCTGCGGCCCTCGACCTCTGCTATGTGGCCGCCGGGCGTTTTGAAGGTTATTGGGAGCTCTCCCTGAAACCCTGGGATTTGGCGGCAGGGGCCTTAATCGCTGAAGAGGCAGGGGCGACAGTTACGGCCATCAACGGCAGTAACGAATGCATGACACCGCCCTATTCGGTATTGGCCGCTGCCCCACTGATTCACGGCAAGATGCTGGAAATCCTCCTCGAATCACGCTGAATCGCCCGGAAGACTGGTCATTTCTGTCGAACTGCTGGGCAAAATGAGGTATATTCGGGGCCTTTGTTCACTCCGGTTCTTTCAGCTGCTCCTCTGCCAGGAGGCTGCAGAGGCCAGGTCATCCGCCGTCAATCCACATTTTCCAAAAGTCATGCCAGCATTGTCAACCGAGGAGTCCGTCCGTCTTAGAATTCTCAACTTCCCCCTGATCATTGGGGTGGTCTATATCCACGCTTTTTCCATCTCCATTGACTACGCGGGGGAAAGGCTTGGTGTCGAGCATGTTAACTATCTTACCGAGTTCGTACGATTGTTTATTTCTCAAGGGCTTGCCCGGATTGCGGTACCGCTGTTCTTTCTGATGTCCGGGTATTTCTTCTTCCTCGGTTTCACCTGGTCCTGGCAGGGCTATGTGCAAAAACTGACTGTCAGGATAAAGACCCTGCTGGCACCCTACCTATTTTGGACAAGTCTCATCTTTGCCGTCAGCTTTCTCGGTCACTCCAGCCCGGCTGTCGCAGCATATTTTCCTGAATTCAAGCAGTTGCTGGACAATTTCTCCGTCTATGTCCTGCTCAACAGCATGTTTGGCTTGACCTGGGTGCCCGAGGCTTACCATTTCTGGTTTATACGTGATCTTATCTACTTGATGGTTCTGAGTCCATTGATTGTGGTGGTGCTGCGATATGCCGCCTGGCCGTTTTTCATCGCGATCTTTTGGCTGTGGATTACCGCCAACTGGTCGATTTACACCCCCGATGTGGTGGGGGTGCTGTTTTTTTCCTTTGGCGGATATATGGGTATGAAAAGGAAAAGCCTTTTTATCCTGGATAGATATGGCGCGTGGTTTGTGGCCGCCTATATCATCATCCTGGCTGTCGATGTGATCTGGTATACAGCCCCTTTCAACCTTTGTCTGCACCGCTGCGGCATCGTCGTCGGTCTGGTTGCAACGCTCTTTATCACCAAACGGATCCTCGCCCATAAACGATTGACAGACAGCCTGCTATGGCTCAGCGGGTCGAGTTTTTTCGTTTACGCGGCCCATGAGCCTCTCCTTGGCATCATCCGTACAATCGCCTTCCAGTATTCTCCCGTACAACTACCCTACACCATGCTCCTGATATACCTGCTCGTCCCTCTTGCGGTCATTGCCTCTCTGGTGTGGCTGCATAATGTTCTCGGTGCATGTTTCCCGAATGCCCTGAAAGTGGTCACCGGCGGCAGGTAAGCAGGGTCTTTCCGGCGATAGGCAGCAGTCGGCTACCAGCCGAACTCCGCCAGTTGATAGAGAAAGAGGGTGATGCAGACAAAAAACACCACTCCCATTACGCAGGTCGCGATAGCACTTGGGATAGTTTCCTTAATCCAGGAGTGGATTCTCCTTCGCATCCGCCGCAGGTGGCTTTCGTAGCCGTCGTCTAAGACCGAACTGAAGAACTGACTGAACAGAACCTGATTGATGCTTCCCGAATTCTCTTTCATGAGACTCCTCCCTTATAGTGTCGTGGTCATTCACAAGAAATACATGCACGTTTTTGCGTATATTATCTTTGATAAGTGACGTATCCCGTTTATCGGGTTTATGGGGAGTATAACTGGGAAGGGGTATCACAGAGCGAGCCCCCCTCTTTATTTTTTGTAATAATGAAAAAAAGAGGGAGACTACTGTTTAATGCAGTTCTTTGGCGGGAATCGTCAGGAGGGCTTCCAGCTCTTTTTTATCAAACAGATAGGATTGTCGGCAGAATTCACAGCATACCTCAGCGCCGCCTTCTTTTTCCAGAAGATCGCTGATCTCTTCCCGGCCAAGGGAAAAGAGAGCACTTTGCATCTTGGCGCGGGTGCAGCTGCACTGGTAGTACAGGTCGCTGCTGCCGGTTTTTCGGTGTGGTATGTCCTGGAAGAGCACCGAGAGGATATCGCTCGGGCTTTTTCCCTCGCACAGAAGAGTAGAGAGGGGAGGCATGGTTGCGATTTGGTTTTCGATCCGCGCCAGCAGCGGTTCATCGGCCGGAGGCAGCGATTGGATAAGAAAACCTCCGGCAGCCGCAATTGTCCCATCTCTATTGAGGCGTGTGGCAAGGCCAATCGCCGATGGGGTTTGTTCCGATTGGGTCAGGTAATAGGCAAGGTCCTCACCGATTTCGCTGGTGTAGAGCTGGATGGTCCCGGGATATTTGGTGTTGCAGCCGATGTCTTTGACTACAGTAAGAAAACCCGCTCGGCCAAGGCCCGAGGCGACGTCAATACGGCCATTGGCCAGTGGAGTCTCGCCATGCGGATTGGCGACGTAACCACGCACCCAACCCGCCGACCCCGCTTCGGTGATGATTTTTCGAAGCGGGCCGTTTCCTTCGAATTTGAGCAGGACGCTTTGGTCATCCTTCAGGAGCGCCGCGAGCAAGGCGGCCCCGGTCAGGGCCCGACCGAGTGCGGTGGCGGCGAGTGGTCCGACGTCGTGCCTTTTACAGGCCTCGGCCACGAGTGTGGTGGTTGTACAGGCAACACCAAAGAAATTGCCCGCTTCGGAGATAACTCGTTCGATAAGGTCGGCCATGGCGATAGAGAAGATGCTGATAATTTGAAGAATCCCCTTTGGTTGTCTGGGGCAGCGATAAAGAAATGTGCTGTCACTATAGCACGGAAGGCGCCGCAGGGAAACATGCGCGCAGACAAATCCGGCGAACCTGCCGTATTGTACCGCTTTAACCGGCCAGAGGGCCGGAGGGTATTGCCTTCGAGCAGCAGTCAAAAAGTTCACGTTTACGTGCCAGTCAGAAAAGAGTAGAATACCCCGCCAACCAGTATCCCTCCAATAACCTCATGATCAGGAGTAAAACTATGCGAATATTTGTTCTCTTTACATTGTTATTGATGAGTATGCCGGCATACGCCAAGGAAATCGCCGGGGTGATGGTCAACGACACTGTGCAGACTGAAGACGGCACGACCTTGCTGTTGAATGGTGCCGGAATCAGATCAAAATTTTTCGTCGATGTGTATATTGCTGAGCTGTATCTGGAAAAACCATCGGCGATAGCGGCTGAGGTGATTGCAGCCAAGGCAAAAAAGAGAATCGTTATGCATTTCCTGCATAGTGAAGTAAGTAAAGATAAGTTGGTGAGCGCTTGGAATGATGGATTTAAGGATAATAGCAGCGCAGAGGAGCTTGCTACCTTGCAGGAAAGAATCAACCAGTTCAACGCCCTTTTTGTCGATGTGAAAAAAGGCGATATCATCACCCTCGATTACGCTCAGGCGACCGGTACGGTTGTAGCACTCAATGGACAGAAAAAAGGGACTATTCAAGGCAACGATTTCAATGATGCCCTTCTGAAAATTTGGCTGGGAGAGAAACCGGTTAACAGCGGCTTGAAGGACAGTCTTCTCAGCTACAAGAAATAAACAGGCAGGTTTTAACCTGGAGGATCGGCAGATTATACCTTCACTACCAGGTCTTTCATCTCGGGAATTTAACGCTTAAACCGCAAAATGCCGAGTTTTTCACTCCTTGAATGGACTATTGGTAGCTGATGGAAGTATTGGCCGCAGCATTGCCTTTTGGGAAGGTCGTCGGAGCCTTTGTCCTGATGTTGATCGGGATCAGGAATAAGCTTGGCCTCTCCCTATCCATCCTGCTCGGCGGGGCATTTCTGGGGCTGGTCTTCGGCCTGTCGATTGGCGATTGGTTTAGGGTAAGTGCGACCGCTTTGGTGCAGGAGAAGTTTCTCCTCCTGATTGCCATTGTCGGCGCTATACTTGTCCTGTCCGATGGGCTGGAGAAGTCTGGCCAGTCGACACGGCTCATGACCGCATTATCGGGATATCTTGTCAGGCCGCGCCTGCGGCTGATTTTTTTTCCGGCTCTGATCGGTCTTTTGCCGATGCCCGGCGGCGCGGTGTTTTCCGCCCCGATGGTTAAGGCCGTTAGTACTGGGATGCAGCTCACCGGCGTTGAACAGGCCATCATTAACCACTGGTTCAGGCATGTTTGGGAGATGGCCTGGCCGCTGTATCCTGGAATAATCTTGACTGTGGCCCTTGCTGATATCCCAATCGGCGATCTGATTGTCAGATCGTGGCCCGGGGTGGTCGCCATGTTTGCGATCGGTTGGTATTTTTTTCTCAGGGCGGAGGTGTTGAAGCCATCGAGCCTCGAGGGTACGACCCAATCCTCGGGCAGAAGTGGCCGAACGGCCATCAAGGAAGGACTGCCACTCATCATTGCCATTGTTGGTGCGGTCGGCATGGAGAGCCTTCTCCCTGGGCTGGCTCCGACAATTCCCTTTGAATGGGGGGTCATTGGCGCCCTGCTGCTTGCCATCGCCAGCAATATGGTGCGAAACCGGCTGGGAATGCGGTTCCTGTACGAGGTGCTGCGGAAGAAGAGCCTATGGTCAATGTTGATGGTGATCGCCGCCATCTTCATTTTCAAAGATGTGATGGGGGCCGCCGGGATTGTGACCGAAATGGCCGCTGGGGCCGGTGGCGGGGTGGCGCTCTTTGCTGCAGCGGTTTTTCTGCCTTTTCTAGTGGGTGCCGTGTCCGGTGTTACCGTTGCCTATGTCGGTGCCACATTTCCTCTGTTGATCGGGTTGCTGCAGTCGCTGGGCATGGAGCAGAACATCATTCCCTTTCTCGTCCTCGGTCTATTTTCCGGATTTACCGGGGTAATGATTTCTCCCCTCCATATCTGTTTTGTCCTGACCTGCAGCTATTTTGAAACGGAACTTGTGCGTACTTGGAAGAGGCTGGTGGCACCCTGTGCCTGCTTTGCACTCTCCGGCGTCGGTCTTTTCTGGTGGCTGTTAGATTGATCCGGGCGGTTTATCTCAACCTAGGAACCAATTGCTTCGGCTGCCCATAGCACGGTGATTCAGCCTGCCGTTTCAGGCAGGTGTTCCCTGGCGAGCCACCGCCGACGAGAGTCTGGACGCCCGTCCGACCTTAGAGTTCGGATACCCCGGAAGGAATGAGGCAGATAAAAACAAAGTCCTCGCCACCGGCGTTCATGAATTGATGTTCCTCGTTGCCGGGAATGAAAAGCACTGTTCCGCTGCTGACCTCCCGCCATTCACCGTTCTGATAAGCCTTCCCCTTGCCAGAGTGGATGAAGATCTCGTGTTCCCATGCGTGCTTATGTCTTGGGGTAAAACCACCGGGTGCAACGGTAAAGACGCGCATACAGAAATTTTCGGCGCTGTCGGCTTTGCCGATAACGACTCGGCCGGTAACTCCTTTCACTGTTTCGGTATCAAATCGTTGAGCGGGACAATCTTGGTAATTGGCGATTTTCATGGTTAGTTATCGGGTGATTATTTATCTGTTCCTGCATCTTGATCAACCTCAATTACATAATAGACCAAAAAAGTCTGAATGCAACGAGAAGGTGGTAATGAGACATAAGTACGCCCCAAGCGCATTGTACAAGTGGCTAATAGCAGGAAATTTTCGCAAACACTCTATTTCAAGGAATATCTGCCAGCCGCTAGGTTCTATTTCGAGTCGACCAGTGAGAGGATCAGGGAGGCAAGCTGGTTGGTGAATCAAAAAGTGTCGTTGTGCGTTTTGTGCAGAGATTCCGGTAACTTTTTGAATTTTAAAAAGTATTCCATAAATTCTTGTTTTTTTATCGTTTGTTGGTCGAATTTTTCTTGAGGTTTACGGGGAATTTCTTGTTGATTTTCTGGGAGAGTTGTGTATTTCTTTGGCTCTTGAATCACTTGCTAGAAAGGTTGGTCCGGTTTTGCAACACGTACGCCCACGCTGCACATTCTGAGTGTTGAGGGCCTGGCAGATTATTTACATGGAGAATTAGCCGAACGATATGAATGATCTCTCGACGAAATACCTTGGGCTGGATTTGAAAAACCCGATTATTGTCGGCAGTTGCGGATTTACCAATAGTCTTACCAAGATTAAGGAGCTTGCGGATAACCAGGCAGGAGCGATCGTCCTGAAATCTCTTTTTGAAGAACAGATTCAGGCAGAATATTCTGCAAATTTGAAAAGTTACACTGCTGATTACCCAGGGGCTTCCGATTATATCCGGGAGTACACCCGGGGCAATGAAGTTGAAGCCTATCTCAAGCTCATTGCCGAGGCCAAGAAGGCTGTTCAGATTCCCATCATTGCCAGCATTAACTGTGTATCGGCCAACGAATGGGTGTCTTTCGCCAAAGCGGTCGAGCAAGAGGGTGCCGATGCCATCGAACTCAATGTCTCCCTGCTTCCTTCGAATCCTAAAATTACCAGTGCCGACAACGAAAAAAAATACGCAGAAATCATTAACTGCATAGGCGAATTAGTTTCGATCCCTCTTGCTTTAAAGATGAGTCATTATTCGGCATCGCTTGCTAACCTCATCCAAAAACTGAGCTGGATCAAGAAGGTCGGCGGATTTGTCCTTTTCAACCGCTACTACACGCCGGATATTGATATCGAGAAAATGGTCGTCAAGTCGGCAGAAATGTTCAGTAATCCCAGTGAGGGCTGCAATTCTCTGCGCTGGATTGCCCTGATGTACGGTCACATTGACAAAGACCTGGTGGCATCCACCGGAGTTCATGACAGTGAAGGCCTGGTCAAGCAGCTACTTGCCGGGGCAACTGCCGTTCAGGTCGTATCAACCATCTATAAAAATGGCGTTGGCCAGATCCCGGCTATGCTAGCGGGTCTTGACGAGTGGATGACCCGGAAATCATATACCAACCTTACTGAATTCCGCGGCAAACTCAGTTACGAAAAGGCGGCAGATCCTGCAGTCTTTGAGCGCACTCAGTTTATGAAATACTATGGCGGGATATCCTGATCAAATTACTCTGAAGGGGTTTTCCCACATAGGCAACACAAGGAAATATCTACTCTTCCTCATCATTGCTACCATCGGATATTTATGAAATCGTTGCTGACATTTCCCAAAGGCGGGATCCATCCACCCGAATGCAAGGCCCAGACCCAAAGCTTGGGTATAGAAATTATGCCTGTGCCCGATGAACTGGAGTTGATCCTCGGACAACATATCGGTGCTCCGTGCCAACCAACGGTCGCCAAGCGCGAGGAGATCGTAGAGGGCGGCTTGATTGGCGAGGTGCTTAAGGGATTAGGGGTGCCCCTTCATGCACCGGTTGCGGGAAAGGTCAAGGATATCGGCAGCTCGGTACATCCGGTGCGGGTAAGTGTGCCGTCCATCACCCTGACGGTCAACCGTGAGGCAGAGGCGACACACTATGAGAAGGAAGCTTGGCAAGGCCTTGATAGTGCAGAGTTGCTGGCCAGGGTTCATAACGGAGGAATTATCGGCATCGGCGGCGCTGGATTTCCGACCCATGTGAAACTGAAGCCACCGGCCAATTCGCCGGTCGATACCCTGATTCTCAATGGTGCCGAATGTGAGCCGTACATCACCGCCGATCATCGGGCGATGCTCGAATATTCTGAGGAGATTGTCGAGGGATCGAAGATCATCCTGAAAATTCTCGGAATAAAGGAATGCCACATTGGTATTGAAAACAACAAACCTGATGCGATCCAGGCAATGACCCAGGCAGCTGAAAAGGCCTCCAGCCCGGATGCCTCCGTCAAGGTTCGCACCCTCCAAGTGAAATATCCGCAAGGCTCGGAGAAACAGCTCATTCACGCCGTCACCGGCAGAAAGGTTCCGGCAATGGCCCTGCCCTCGGCGGTCGGTGTCGTTGTACAGAATGTCTCAACGGCCAAGGCCATCTATGATGCGGTTGTGTATCGTAAACCCTTGTACGAGAAGGTCATTACCGTGGCCGGCAAAGGCATTGGCAGACCGGCCAATTTGCTGGTGAAGATCGGCACAAAGGTGAGTGATATAGTCGAGTATCTCGGGGGAACGCAGCCCGGTCTGACGAAAATCATACTTGGTGGGCCGATGATGGGATTTGCTGTCTCAAACCTTGATGTGCCGGTTACCAAGACCACCTCAGCGGTGCTGTTTCTAACTGAAGATGAAGTTGATACCAAACCCCATTCCCAGTGTATCAGGTGTGGTTGGTGTCTTGAGGCCTGTCCGATGGGCTTGGAGCCAAAAGAAATAGCTCTTCATGTTGAGGCAAACAAAGCAGAGGCCACCGAACCATTTGGGGTTTTTGACTGTTTTGAGTGCGGTTCCTGTGCCTATGTTTGCCCGGCGAAGCGTCCTCTCGTGCAATTTGTGCGCTTGGCAAAGATGAAGGCGAAGCGACCATAACAGGGTCGAAGAAGAGTCGGCAAGATTTTACCTAAAATGATTAATCCCGATAAACGGGGTTTGGACGATAAAGAGGAGGCTTTGGGGAGAGTCGTGAGCAAACAGCAAACGTTGGACGACCAATCGGCTGCACCTGCGAGTTTGTGGAAGGTTTCCACTTCGCCGCATCTGAAAAGCAATGAATCGGTCGAAAAAATCATGTGGACTGTTGTGGCCTGTCTGGTGCCACCACTGATTCTGTCGGTATTCGTCTTCGGCATACAAACCCTCCTGATCACAGCAGTTTCAGTTGTCAGTTGCGTGGTTGTCGAGTGGGCGAGCCAAAAATTGCTCGGTCGGCCGGTGACCATCAAGGACGGCAGCGCGGTGTTGACTGGAATGCTTATGGCCTTTGTCATTCCACCCGGGGTGTCGCCTCTTCTGCCGATTTTGGCGGCTATCTTCGCAATATACATTGGCAAACACCTTCTCGGCGGCATTGGCTACAATTTCTTTAATCCGGCTTTGCTCGGCAGGGCATTTCTCTTGGCATCATTTCCGGTTGCCATGACGTCCGCCTGGTTGCCGCCGGTGAAAAATCTGGCAATTTTCTCATACCTTGGCGGTGCGGTTGATGCAGTCTCAACGGCAACGCCCTTGGCGGTAATGAAAGAAAAGGGAATGGTTGCCTTTACCGAGGCCTTCGGCAGCGGCAGCGATCTGTACGGCAGTTTCTTTTTTGGCTGGCGCCCGGGTTGTATAGGAGAAACCTCCGGTTTTCTGCTGGTCCTCGGCGGACTCTATCTCCTCTACCGTGGCTACATTTCCTGGCATATCCCAGTTTCCCTTTTAGGCACCATCGCCGTCCTGACCTGGATATTCGGCGGCGAAGGGTATCTGACCGGGGATCCATTGCTTGCCGTGTTGTCCGGTGGTGCCATCCTTGGCGCTTTCTACATGGCCACGGATTATGTGACCAGCCCGAGCAATAAGACGGCAAAGATATTTTTTGGAATCGGTGTCGGAGCACTGACTGTACTTATTAGGATGAAGGGGGGATATCCAGAGGGTATCTGTTACGCCATCCTGCTGATGAATCCTCTCAGTACCGTTCTTGATGGGTGGTTCAAGCCCGTGCGTTTTGCACCGCCGGTTGGAGGTGCAAAATGAAAAATATCATCACCATAGTCTTTCGTCTTACCGTGTCTTGTCTGTTGGCGGCAAGCGTAATGGGCTTGTGCTTTGTCCTCACCAGCAACGCCAAAAAGCATAATGAGCATGTACAAGAGCAGCGGGTAATGTATGAGCTGCTGGGGTATAAGGGCGGGGCAAAGATTCCCTCAACCATGGCTCTGCACGAGGTGTACCGGTATGTTATCACCGGCGCCGATAAACAATCTATCGGCTATCTTGTTCCACAAGGGCATGGCAAGGAGAAGGGTTTCCTGTTCGTTAACATCGACCTGAACGGCAAGCTTCTGGCAAACAAGGCGGTTGTTCTCAGTGAGACTGAGGCCCTAGAGTCGAAGACGCGCGACAAGGCTGTTGCACAGGCGGCTGGCCCAGGCTATGCGGTGAAATTTGCCGATCAGACCATCGTCGTCACCAATAATGGCGCCCGCGTTGCCTACCTTCTAGGCGGAAAATTCCAAGGCTTTAAAACCTTTGTCAACGTCATGCTGGCAGTCGATCCAAAGTTTGCCCTCCTTGGCTTGGAGGTTCTTGAGCATGAAGAAGATCCGGGGCTTGGTGCGGAGATCGACCAAGACTACTTCAAGAATCAGTTTAAAGGCAAACCCTTTGAGGCATTGAAAGCGATTGAGGTTGTTAAAGCGCCGATTCCTCCTGATTATCTTCAGGCCTTGAACGGCAAGGTCGGTGAAGAGGACATCGCGAAATTTCGCGAACAGTATAAGGATAAGGCAGTGTATGCGCTTACCGGAGCCACTATTTCCAGTAAGGCGGTGGCTGAAGGGGTGAAGGGCATTGTTACCAAGTTCGCGTATCGTATCAATGTCCTGGATAAGATTTTGAAAGAACAGCAACTCGCTGTGTCGTTTTAACACCCCGCAAGGGGGAAGAAGTATCTTCACAAAAGGCATTTTTAAACCAAGAATTGCACGAAGGTACTCATTACTGTGAGAGGAAGTCGACGTGGCTAATGATAAAACAAGCATGCAGCTGATTACGCGCGGCATCTTAAGCGAAAACCCGATCTTTAAATTGGCACTTTCCATGTGTCCGGCCGTTGGTATTTCCACTACGGTCATGAACGGGTTCATGCTCGGCATAGCCGTACTCTTTGTACAGGTCTTTTCAAGTGTGACGATCTCCCTTTTCAAAAACGTCATCCATCCAAGGATTCGCATCCCGACGTATACCCTGACCATCGCTACCTGGGTCACGGTCATCGACCTTGTACTTGCAGCCTACCTGCCGGATGCCTACGCGAAAATGGGTATCTTCGTCAAGCTTATCGTGGCCTTTGCCATAATCACCATGCGTCTTGAAATGTTTGCCTGTAAGGAACCGGTGAAGGATTCTTTTTGGGACGGCATGGGCATGGGGCTCGGTTTTATGATCGGCATGATGGTTATCGGTTTTGTTCGCGAGATACTCGGTTCGGGGGCAATATTGGGCATCGATGTTCTTGGCTTCAAGCCCCTGCTTTTCTTTATTCTTCCAAGCGCTGGTTTCTTTGTGGTTGGTTTGATGATGGCCTTTTTCAACTGGATAGAAGTGTATTACAAACGCTCAAAAGGGTTAAAATGATGAGGCTGACAAAGAGTAAATATTTCGTACTGGCGGCGCTGATCTTCTGGTTCGCTCCCCTGTTGGCACAGGCGGAGGGATTTATAGTCAGTCAAACATTTTCAGCAAAAAACCAAATTACCGTTAATTTTGCTGGTACGGTCGATAAAAATATCGCTGAGACCATTGGTAACTACACGATATTTGAAGAACCTGATCCAGACATCCTTTTAGATTTGCAATCGGCAGTTCTTGGGCAAGACGGCAAAAGCGTAACCTTGCAGTTTAAGGCACCGCTCAATTCGGTGAAGACCCATGTGGTAACCGTAAAAGGCTTACCAGGAACCGATAAGACGACCATCCGGGTGAGCAAATCGTATCTTGGGTATCTTTTTGGCATTTTTATCTCAGCGCTGCTGATCAATAACTTTGTTTTTACCAAATATCTTGGTCTTTGCGTGTTTTTCGGCACTTCCAAGAAGAAGAGTACCGCCAAGGGAATGGGGGTCGTTTTTACCATTGTTATGGTTGTTTCGGCCCTGATGAGCTGGTTCTTCTTCAATTATATCTTGACCCCCTTCAACCTGAATTTCCTGCAGATTGTCGTATTTATCGGCCTGGTTTCCCTGACCGTCCAGGCCGTTGACACCGTACTCCGGAAGGTTAATCCGGTACTCTTCAATTCCTTTGGGGTGTACTTGGTTCTGGTCATTGCCAACTGTGTCATTATTGCGGTGCCTCTGATACTCGCCAATAATAATTACAACATTTTTGAGACCTTCATGTTGGCGTTGGGAGCTGGCGGCGGTTTCTTGTTAGCTCTGTATTTGATGAGTTCAGTGAGCGAACGCTTGCAGCTCGCAAAGATACCACCAAGCTTTAAGGGATTGCCCATTGCCTTTATCGTTGCCGGACAATTCGCCATGGCTTTCCTTGGGTTTTCGGGATTGCAAATTTTTTAGGGGCTGACAACGAAACAATTCGGCACATTGTTTTGATTTCGCTGCTCCTCGCGGGAAGGAGTTTTTTCTCCGGTTATCGATGCCTTAACTTGGTATTTTATTTGTTTAACCAGATTACGTTTGAGAGTAACAAAATATGGATCCGGAATTAATCAAATTGGCGTTAGGGGGCTTGGTTTTGCTCGGCTGCATAGGCTTATTCTTTGGAATCGGCCTGGCTATTGCCGCCCACAAATTCGCAGTGGAGGTTAATCCGCTTATTGAGCATGTGGTCGAGTCACTGCCTCTCGCCCAATGCGGAGGGTGCGGATATCCGGGATGTGAAGGGTATGCCATTGCTGTTGTCACTGATCCTGACGTTCCACCTAATCTTTGTTTTCCTGGTAAGGAGAAAGTAGCCAATCGGGTAGCCGAGCTCACTGGCAAGAAGATGGCGGCGGTTGAGGATCAGATTGCCGTGGTGCGGTGTTCAAGGGTCGAAGGAAGGGTCAGCCATAAGCATGAGTATTACGGCTTTGCTTCCTGCACTGCTGCAAACCTCAGCTTCGGCGGGCCATCGGCTTGCCAATACGCGTGCATCGGCTTAGGTGAATGTGCTGCCGCGTGTCCCTTTGACGCCATCGACATGGTGGAAAACTTCCCGATCATCAACCCCGATAAATGTGTGAGCTGTGGGGTTTGCGTGCGGACCTGTCCGAAGGCGATTATCGAAATTCAGACCCTCAAGGCGAGGGTCTTTGTTCCTTGTTCGACAAAAGATCTTGGAAAAAATGTTAAAGCGGTTTGTCAGGTGGGATGTATCGGCTGCAAGATGTGTGTCAAGGCCTGCCCGGCTGGTGCGGTCACTTACGAAAACAATCTTACCAAGATCGACCATAAAGCCTGTATTGCATATGGTCCATCATGTGAAACTGCCTGCGTGACTAAGTGCCCGCGAGAGATTTTCCGGCATTACCAGGGCCGTCAGGTGATTGCCCGCAGTGGTGTCGACGGCCTGAAGATGGCTGGGTGAGAAATAATACCAAGGTGTACTCCTATTGAATAAGGCAACGTAATCATAAGGCCAAAAGGGCTGGGTGCATTACGGCTCCTAACAATTAATGATTGGAAATTGATATGAAAACTCCAGAAACTGCCTTCGATCAAAAAAGAAGATCCTTTTTAAAGCTCTCCGGCCTCTTAGGGCTTGGAGCCGCGTCGGCCGCCCTTCTCCCGGCTGAGAAGGCGGAGGCCTTTCTTTTTGGCAAAAAGGAATTCAAGGTTACCAAAACAAAATTGGCAATGGGCACCTTTGTGGCCATTACCGCCATTCACTCGTCCCGCGACGAAGCAGAGCAGGCCATCGGCCTAGCGTTCGAGGAAATAGACCGGCTGAACAACATGTTGACCCATTTTGACAAAAGTTCTCCGGTTGGGTCTTTTAATGCCAGCGGCAAGATTGAAGCTGTTCCCGGTGAAATGCAGGAATTAATTGCCCGTTCACTGTACCTTAACCGGGAAACCGGTGGAGCCTTTGATATTACCGTCCTCCCGATCATCGATCTCTACAAGACAAGCTTTGCGAGCAATACAACGCCGACTGATGCGGAGATTGATACTGCCCTCAAGAACGTAGGTATTGAGAATCTGCATGTTCAGGGTGGTGGCCTCGTTTTCGGGAAAAGCGACATGGCCATCACCCTTGATGGTATTGCCAAAGGGTACATCGTTGATAAGGCATCGGGAGTGCTCCGTGGGAACGGCGTCACCAATCATCTTATCAATGCCGGCGGTGATATCCGGGTCAGCGGTCTTGCCGCCCAGGGAAAGGACTGGACAGTTGCCATACAGGATCCAGCTAAACGGCGAGAATTTCCGGATGTCATCACCATGCGCGATGGGGCGATTGCCACCTCGGGGAGCTACGAGATCTATTATGACAAGGAAATGATGTTTCATCATATCGTTGATGGGCGCACCGGCCATTCTCCGAACCTGTCCAGCAGTGTGACGATTATGGCACCGACCTGTATGGATGCCGATGCTTTGGCCACGGCTGTATTCGTAATGGAACCTGTTGCCGGTGTCGAATTTATCAACCGCCGGCCCGATTATCAGTGCTTCATCATCGGCAAGGAGGGGGATATTTCTCGCTCAAAAGGGTGGCACGTTTAAAGCTAAGTTGAGCAGCTTGTCTGCTCAAACGAAACTTATGCCCTTGCGGTATAGGACAACAGAGCAGTTCATCCTGTTTTACCAAACAAACGGAGAGAAATTCTTACGGGAATTTGCTCTCCGTTTGCTTTT
Organism: Desulforhopalus sp.; assembly: GCA_030247675.1. Taxonomy (NCBI): domain Bacteria; kingdom Pseudomonadati; phylum Thermodesulfobacteriota; class Desulfobulbia; order Desulfobulbales; family Desulfocapsaceae; genus Desulforhopalus; species Desulforhopalus sp. The sequence goes on from JAOTRX010000002.1 coordinate 348,718, forward strand.
CAGGGTATCCTGATGACAGGCGATTCATCAAGAATACCTCGGAGAAGACAACCACTGACGGGTTTTGGGAAAATACCTTGTAGGAGAAGGGATGAACATTCGCAGAAACATAATCATCTTTAATGTGCTTTGGGCCCTTCTCATAGCTGCATCCCTGGCCTGGATGGTACATAAGGCCCGCGATGAACAGCAACGTATCGCCCTAATTTCCGCCCGATCGATATTTAAGCAAATAATTATTGCCAGGAGATGGAATTCCTCCCACGGAGGTGTTTATGCCTCCGTAACAGAGAGGAATCAACCTAATCCGTATCTTGAGGATCCCCGTCGCGATCTCCGATTTGATGAAAATCTCCTGCTCACTAAAATCAATCCGGCCTACATGACCAGGCAGATGAGCGAGATAGCCATGCGGGAAGATGGCGTTCAATTCCACATCACCAGTCTGAAACCGCTTCGCCCGGAAAATGCCCCTAGCCCGATAGAGGAACAATTCCTTCAGAACTTTGATAAGGGTAAAAAAGAAGAGCATGCTTTTCTTGAGGAGGACGGCCGGTCGGTCATTAAATATATGGCGCCCTTGCAAACCGAAAAATCGTGTCTCGCGTGTCACCAGAAGCAGGGATATAAAGAGGGTGATGTTCGTGGCGGAATAAGCGTATCTCTACCATTTTCCATGAATATTGCCCTTGAAGCAATGGCTTTGCCGCACCTCCTGATATGGGCAATTGGTATGCTCGGGATGAATTTTCTTGGCTTCCAATTGGATCGATCCTACAACGTGATCAGGCGCCAGGCGGTTATGGATGCCCTTACCGGGATTCCCAACAGGCGCAGTTTTTCTGAAAGAATTCTGGCGGAATTCGCAATCTGCCGCAAAGGTGATGCCGAACTTTCTGTGATCATGTGTGATATTGATGATTTTAAAAAGTTCAATGACTATTATGGCCACATCGCTGGAGATGAATGTTTACGAAGGGTAGCGAAAGGTATTCAGGAGTCCTTGAAAAGGCCGGTTGATTTCTGTGCTCGCTATGGCGGGGAGGAGTTTGTGGTTGTCCTCCCCAACAGCACGCTGAAAGGTGCGGTGACCGTTGCCGAGAGGATCCGGCACCGTATCGAAGAGCTGCAGATCGGGCACCTAGGTTCAACTACGGGGGGTATTGTTACACTTAGTCTGGGCATTGCTACCAGCAGGATTGTAGGTGCACTTTCATATGAGAAACTCATTAAGTGCGCGGATCAAGCTTTGTATATTGCCAAAAAGCGGGGGCGCAATCGGGTGCATCAGTATATTGAAGGGGATGAAAATGTGCTTTGATTTCAATTCTTCATGAAGAGGTAACCGGGGCAGCTTCGCTGAGTTGAGCAGCTAATCTGCGCAAACGAAACGTCTGTCCTTGCGGTGTACGAAACTTATCTGCTGAGTGTCTCAAGATTCGCGGCCATTGCTGCGTTGCCAAGGGTCACAAAAGAAGCGTGCAGTGAGCGGAGAAGTTCACGAAATACAGCGTTTTTCGGCCTGGGGGATAACAACTGGACCTCAATGGTCTTGATATCAATAATGATTTCTTCCAGTTGTTGATATTCGGGCTTCATTTCGTAAAGGTTGGCCTTGATATCGTCAAGGAGGTGTTTGAGTAATTGGCAATCAGTTGTGCTGGCGATAGAGTCCTTGCTGAGCTGCTGTCCAATGTTTGCAGAATATGCGGCCGGTTGAGAAACACCAAGAGTTTCCATGCCTTCGTGGGTGATACTAATACCCCCGGCGAGGGTACGCAGTTCCACTAATCCTGCAACCATTAGCTCCTCTGCGAGCGCTCCCGCCTCCACTTTCGCAAGGCCCATCGCTGTGCCGACTTCATACATTGACACCTGCGTTTCGGTGTTTCCTGATGTCATCTGGTGTAAAAATTCTAGAAAAAGCTTGGTGTTATGATTTTCAAGACCCATTGTGACTTATGACTCCGTGCAAGATTTGGCAGGGGAACTCCAGCTATACCATTGGGCCGGATTCAAAAAAGTAAAGGCACCTATCGAGGATAGGCTTCTGTCGGTCTATCATTTCAGGCGCACCCGCCTTCGCCAGCCAGCCAGTGCCGAAAGGCGTCCTCTGATATGCCATTGTCAGTAACGATGCCGATATTGTAAAAGGGATCGCCATTCTTCAAGAACGTGGACCATTTGTCTTGAAACCGAGCTTTTTCATCCTGCAGGGCTGCCAATGGCCAAAGTTGGCGGCGAGCGATGCCGTCCTGGGCCATGGTCGCCTTACAATAGGGGGTGTACATATGTATTTTGCCCTGTTCAATCAGCCGGTAGGAAATATCGGTAAAGGCAAAAATAAAGGGGAAATCAGCGGAATCGCAGGGTGTCATTGCCTTTAGCAACTGACTGCGGATGAGACAAAGATCGCCACTGACTCCAATCGCTTCCTGGGGACAATGCAGGCCGTTCATGAGTTGTGAACTGCCGGTGAGAAAGTGGTGAAAGTAAAAAGGTGAGGTTCTGCTGCAATCGGGAATAGGGCTGGCGATGTCTTCATACCCTTCGGGGTAATCTACCCTGCCTGAGACAAGACCTACATCCGCCAATTGCCCGTATTCGAGGAGGGCGGTAAGCCACTCTTCACTAAAATTTTCTAAGCTACCACTTGCGAAGGTGACAAATTCGCCTTGGATGTCGGGGAGAAGGGACGGCCAGTGCACGGCTAGGTTGAGGTCGCCCGCGACTATTCGGCAGACGGTGGCGATCCCTGTCTTTTCGCCAAAGGTGGTGGCAATTGCCGCGCATTCCCGGTTGGTCGCGAGTATGAGCAGTTGGTGAACCGCATACCCGGCTCGGGCCAAAAGGCCAGTCAGCCACGGCAACATAAGGCTTGGTGCGCGCTCCCAACTAATCACCACCGACACTAAATGGTCTTTTTTGACGGATCTCTTGGCGCGGTAGAAGAATTTCCAGTCGGTAAAGAGTGCATCTCCAGGAAGGCAACGGCGGGCCATGGCCTTGGCGACAGCCCTTCGTCCGGCCTCGTCGGCGTAGTGCTTTTGGTCATGATTGATACTGGTTGAAGAGGCAGAGGCACGCCAGTGATAGAGAATTTTCGGTATGTGGAGAACTGCATCGGCTTTTTCCGAGAGCTTGAGGAAGAGGTCAAGATCCTGGGCGCCGTTGAGATCCGTGTCGCAACCCCCGACATCATCAAACAGCTCTTTTTGAGCCACTACCAAATGGGTGACATAATTGTGGCAGAGCAGCAGTTCGCTATTGAAGCCTGGTTTACGGAAGATGCTGAATTGCCGGCCGTCGGCGCCAATGAGGTCTTCATCGCTATAATACAGTTTGGCAGGGTCGGTGCTGATACGTTGGGCAATGGTTTCCAGGGCGTCTAATGCAAGCTCGTCGTCGTTGTCAAGAAAGGCGAGATAGCTCCCCTCAGCAAGTCTTGCGGCAGTGTTGGTCGCTAGAGATATCCCCCTATTTTCGGGAAGAAAAGTTACCTTAATTCTGGGGTTGGCGGCGGCCCAGTCCATTAGCAGTGGACGGACCTTCGGGGCAGTGCTGCAGTCGTCGGCAAGACACAGCTGCCAATGGGGATAGGATTGATAAAGCACGGAGCGGATACAGTTATTAAGATGGGCGGCTTCAACGTTATATACTGGGACTATGACGGAGATCAGCGGTTTTTCGGCGCAGTCAAAAATCTGCCGATTCGGATACAGGCCTTCCCTCAGACCGCTTTCGAGAAAATGCTTGAGGGGCGGCGGGGCATCACCCAGCTCGCTGAGATAGGTCTCTTTGTAGAAGGCCGGATCAAACCAGGCGCAGGGGCGCCGGTTATCATGCCCTTGGTTTCGCAGATAATGGGCAAAGGGGTCGTCGTTCTCCACCGGGCCATAGGTTCTGAGATAAAATGCGGCGTCAAATACCGGAGAAGGACTCTTAAATTCGCGGCATCCGAACATGCAATAATGGCTGATCGGGTCAAGGCCCATGTCGCGGAGCACGGGAGTTTTGTCGAGGTAAAAGGCAGTGTCGAAATAGGCGCTTGGCTGGCGGTTTTCGCCTCGACCGACCTTTAAAAAGTGGATGTAGGCCGCGACCGGATCGCTGAGAAGATGGGCAGCATCCGGATATTTCAGACAATAAAAGTGTGGATCGAAGTAGGGAGATGGCGAGCTTTGTTGCATTCCCGGCAGTTCACCTTGAAGGAAGCGGGAAAAGAGGTCAGGTTGAGACGCATCATCATCGCCAGATTGCCGGCCCAGGTATTCTGGATCAAAAAGGGGATTGGGACGGAGTCCTTGATATCTGCCGATTGTGAGATAATGGAGCAAGGGGTTGCTTTGCCCCTGGTCAAGAGAAGGAACCTGATGGATATAGTATCTGGCATCAAAAAGTGGCCCTGGCTGGCGAAGCTCGGCAAAACCCCTTGTCAGATAGTGGGCGAGTGGCTCTGCCCCTGAGGCGGCGACATCTGGGTTATTTTCAAGGTAGAAGTCAGGATCAAAGAGGCCGGATCTGAGGAGAAGACGATACTGTGGAGAGGTTAATCGATACCAGATGGTTGTAAGAATATGACGGAAATTTATGGCCATCTGCATGGTCCTCAGTTGCTGATAGGGGTATGGCCAGGCGGCCAGTTTATCAAGGCAGCCATTGTACCATTATGCTGAATAGGCGTCGAGGTGGATATGCTGGCGAAAAAATGGCCGGTGTTCGTCTCTGCGATGGCTGACAAAGAGCATGGTTGAAACATGGCGGTCGGCAATTTCTTCGAGAAGGTTGAGAAGGGCGTGGCGATTGGTGTCGTCCAGGCCTTGGGTTGGCTCGTCGAGAATGAGGAGCTTCGGGCCCTTTATGAGAGCCCTGGCAATGAGTACCAGCCGTTGATCGGCGAAACTCAAATGGCGAAACGGGGTGTCAGCGCGGGATGCAAGACCGATCCACGCCAGCCAGCTCCGGGCGGTTCTGATCTCGGCATTCGCTGCCCTTTGGTATATACCGATGGAGTCGAAGAGTCCCGAGACAACGACCTGGAGGGCACTGCCCGGAACGCGGTGCTCACGATGCAGAGATGGCGATACGATGCCCATGTCTTTCTTGATTTCCCAGATCGATTCTCCGCTGCCCCGTGCCCGTCCGAAGATGCGGAGTTCGTTGGCGTAACATTTGGGATTGTCACCGATGATGATGTCGAGAAGGGTCGATTTGCCGCAGCCGTTTGGCCCGGTGATCAGGCAATGATCGCCCTGGAAGATTGTCAGGTCAAGGTGGTCGAAGAGCGACTTGCCATCATATCCGGCAAAGCCGTTGCGAAGGTAGACCAGTTCTTCCCTCTGCTTGGCATCTCTTGGCGATGGATTTCGGAAGATATCGGCAACGGCAAGTAGCCACGGTTTGCCATCACCTGTCAGCCGGTTTTCCTCAGATAGCACCGATGCTCTCGGGCCGGCAAGAACCATGCGGCCATTTTTGATTATCGCCAGGTGGCTACACTCGGCGGGAATGTCAGAGAGGGTATTGACACTTATCACCACCTCGACATTGCTTTCAGGGAGGCGCATGAGTATCTGATTGAGCTCCTGGCAACTTTGTTCATCAAGGCCGTCGTAGGGGTTTTCAAGGATTAATGTAGTAACGCCTTGGACGAGTCGGCAAAGGATGAGAAGCTTTCTTGCTTGGCCGGAGCTGAGTTGTCGATAACCAAGGTCAAGACAATGGCTCAAGGCAAAGGTGTCAAGCAGGGTGAGGTGGGCCTTTGGATCACCGGGCAAAAATTCCCGGACCAGTGTGCCGGGATCAGGTTTGTCGAGGAAGTCGCTGTCATCGTTGCGAATCTCGTTTTCGTAAAGTTCCTGTTGGGCACGAAAGGACACAATACCCGGGGCCTTCGGGAGATCGAGGATGTCGACGGAGTAGGTGGTGAGCTTTCCCGAAAGCAACTCGATAAAGCGATCGATACCGGAATGGTTTTCGCCGAAGACACACCAAGATTGGTCGGGAGCGGTAACGAATTCGTCTATGAGCAGTTCGTGGTGATGGAATTTTTTAATATGCATTGGCCAAGATTACCATGTCCTTTGTAAAAAAGTAAGCCGGGAGCCAGGCTGTTCCGGTGTTTCTGCAAGGGTGAGCTGATACCGCGCTTCGTTGACAGGAGCATTGTGTCCATGGTAGTTCTTGGCTCAGGGTGCAACAAGGAAGGGGCCGGAAAGCTAAAGCTGAATTGAGCAGCTTGTCTGCTCATACGAAACCTATGCCCTTGCGGTATAAGGCATGATTACTACCATGCGCGAGAGGAAATGAAGATGCCATTGGTATTACAGATTTTGGCCTATCTGGTGGTGTTCTATCTATTTTGCGCACTTTTTATGTATCTGCGCCAGGATTCATTTATCTTCTATCTAACCGCTGCCCGCCATGAAGACCATGGCAATGAGAAGGTCATCGATTACCACCTGCAGCAGGAAACTATAAATCTTCGTGGATGGTTGGTGAACCCCCTCTATGCTCGGGAGAAACTGCTCGTTTATTATGGCGGCAATGCCGAGGACATTTTTTATAATATCGATGAATACCAAGCTGTTCAGGCGGCTACTCTGTTTGTCGCCTATCGAGGTTACGGACCAAGTTCCGGTAAACCGGGAGAGGCGGAACTATACGCCGATGCCCTGGCCGTGGTCGATGATATCATGCGCACCTGGGCACCAAAGGAGATCTATCTCATTGGCCGCAGCCTCGGTTCAGGGGTGGCCTGCTATGTTGCGGCCAGGCGACCCGTTCAGGGGGCGATTCTCGTGACTCCCTTTGACAGCATCGAAAATGTTGCCAGAGCGCATTATCCGTGGTTGCCGATAACGCTGCTTCTCCGACATCGCTTTGCCTCTCTCGACTCATTGCTGCAAATCCGCTGTCCCCTCCTGGTGATATATGGTGGGGCGGACCAGGTGATTGCGCCGAAGCATACGGAAAATCTTATCCGCCATATAAAGAGTGAAAAGGAGATTGTCTTTATCGCTGGGGCCGATCACGGAACAATTGACATGTTCCCTGACTACTGGCCGGCGATTCTCCGTTTTATAAACAATGAATGAACGGCACCCTTAGCCAGAGGATTTTATAAGCAGGAAGAAAGCGTAACTCCTCCCTTGCCGGTCAACAGAGACAGTCGCGATTGATCGGTTGTTTCTTGCCGTCCCGGTCAACAGCCACATAGGTAAAGGCGGCCTTTGTCACCCGTTGCTCGGGGATCTCCTTGACGGGTTTATCTAAGGCAGGCTTCACCCAAACCTCCAGCTCGACGGTGAGAGAGGTGGTGCCGATCCGTATCACCTGGCCATAGCAGCAGACGACATCCCCAACATGCACCGGCTTGATGAAGACCATTGAGTCGACGGCCACAGTAACCACCCTGTTACAGGCAATTTCCCGGGCGAGGATGCCGCCGGCGATATCCATTTGTGCCATGATCCAACCACCGAAGATGTCGCCATGTGGATTGGTGTCGGCCGGCATGGCCAGAGTCCTGAGAATGAGTTTGCCTTCGGGACGGGTGGTTGCTTCCATGGTTGGTTTCCTCAAAAAAAGAACAGGTGGAATCTGGTGTCTTCGACAATATCTCGGATGGCGCAGGATACTATCCAAGCCGGCAGTTGCAGACATTCCGCAGGTTGGCAGGAAGTGGCGGCAATCCCTTGAGCAGCAGCCTTTCTGTATACCGTCAGGCGGGGCATCGCACAATGAAAAATAGTGAGATAAACGACTGGTGGCTCATCGGCAGGCAAGCCATTTACCATGCAAAGCATGGGGATGTCGGTGAAGAACCCTTGAATAAAAAAATGATTGGGCTATAGTTTTCTTGAATGGCGTTGATTTTTCCCATGTACACAAGCGTTAACAGCCAAAAAGGTGTGAGTTCATGACAGCAGAAAAAAGGCGTTTCAGCCGGATTATCTTCAATGTAGGGGCAAGGCTTACTGTTGGAGAAAATGTGTATCCGGTAGAGCGAATACTCAATTTAAGTGTAGGCGGCTGTCAGTTGGAGATTGATGAACACCTTGAGCCGGGACAACCGTGCAAATTCACCATCCTTCTGCAACGCATGGGGCCGGGGGTCGATGTCTATGGGGAGATCATCCGCGCCGGTCAGGGTGAGATAAGCCTAAAGTTTACCAAGATTGATCCGGAAAACCTTTTACACCTGCAGAATATCATCCGCTATAACGCTGAAGATCCCGACCTTATCGAGGAAGAGATTAAATCCCATCCCGGCCTGATCTAGCGATCCACTCCGGAATTGCATCGGGAATGGTCATTGTCCCACAGACGGTTAGGGCTGTGATTTTTTCCGCCATTTACGCGCAGAGTCCTCTGGTAGAGAGGGGTATCCGCAATTTGTTCTGATGAATCAAAGAAGTCTCCACTGTGATAGTGACAAAACCCGCTAGGATCCTTGGCTATGTTGTCGAGATATAAATCAAATATCGATAAAACTACAGTACGTTCACCATTACCTGGTGATTATGGATGGATAGTTCAGGTTCATGGCCAATACTACGCCGAGAAATTTGGTTGGTATGAAGACTTTGAATGTATCGTGGCCAAAATTATGGTGGAATACCTTGACTCCCTGAAATCTAATAGACAAGCATGTTATATTGCGGAACAAAATGGCTTGCCTGTTGGTTGTATTATGCTCATGGAAGATTCCCAAGATCTTGGGAAAGTACGAGTGTTATTTGTTTCCGACAGCGCGAGGCGACAAGGTATTGGATGGCTCCTCATTAATGCGCTGTTGGAAAAAGCACAAGAGATTGGCTATAGGAAATTGAGTCTTTGGACAACAAACAATCAAATCGAAGCGAGAGAGCTTTACCGAAAAGCAGGATTCTCCCTGGTGTCTGAGAGCCCAAATACTACTTTCGCAAAGGGGTCGGTTGATGAAAAATGGGAAAAGGCATTGTAAAACTCGACAACCCTACGCGTTCATTAGAGAATTTGTATTCTGCACTACGGTTTTTCAAGGGCTTGCTGCTACCAATCATTGTATCAGGATCTGCAAATCTTGAAGAATTCCGTGATACCTGCTGTCAAGGATACCCACAATCACCCAGGGTTGCCGAGTGCTGCTCCCATTGACAACGGATAGAGCTTGCTTAGGGTCTCTAGTACCTTAGACATTCATTCTCGTTTTTTTGTTGAATTTGTCAGGGTACACACCTCTTTTTGTGGGGTGAAAACTCCTTGCTGGTTTTTCAGATGGGAGTTTTGTGAAAGTACCAGCCTCGTTCACCGAGGGTGGCAGCGTCCGGCAAAGCTCGGTAGATTTCGGTTCCTAGTGTAATTGGATTGATTCCGGTCTTTCTATCCTCGGCTTGCCGGTGGTGTTCCGCTTGTTGCTGATCGGAACAAAGACCTTTTCTTTCGCTAAATAAGGAGGCTTGTTATGGCTCATACCTGTAAAAACTGTGGGGCCGTGGCTGATGATCCCGGCCATTTGTGTAATCCGTCCGTTGAGACTATTGCCTGTGAATTTTGTGGTGCAAGTGATGTCGGCGTCGCCCATGTTTGTAAGGAAAAGCTTGCGGCGATGAAATTTTCTTGTCAGTCCTGTGGCAGGGTCGCTTCTGAAAGTGGCGATTTGTGCAAGCCACTCATTATTTCCTGATAACGCCGGAAAACTGCACACCGTAATACCAGCGTCAAAAAAGGGCCGATTCGCCTGCAGCGGATCGGCCCTTTTTTGTTCAACCCAGGCTCCTTCGTACAGCCGCAATCCCGCCTTGTCTTTTGACAACTATTTGTGCTTGAATACAATCGGGTGCGTTATGACAGAGCAGGTCGTTTGGCTCGCAGCTGGAAGGAGATGGAAGATGTTACACTCGATAGGCCTTAAACCAACAGCGTTGATCATTGCCGGCAGGACGGTATATCAGCAAATGCTCGCCGATATGTTTGCCGGCCAGGGGTTTCACGTGCTCTTTGCTGAGAGCGGGCAATCCGGTATCGAGATCTGGGCGGAAAAAATGAAGGCGATCCGTCTTGTTGTCGTTGATCTGGAAATGGCGGAGGTTGATGGGTCAGAGGTCATCAAGACAATCCGGATCGAAGAAAATTTGGCAACGTATATAGTGGCGTTAACTAGTCAGGCAACGAGTTCTCATTCGCAGGATATTATCCATGGCGAGGTGGATGCATGGATACATAAACCGATTGAAATTGATCAGTTGGAAGCCTTATTGCACACCGCCAAGTTGCGCTTGCGATTGCATGATGTTACTGATCTGCTGGCGGGCTTGACGGAGCTGGCAGCCGAACGGGGTGGAGAGACAGCCGGGCATTTGCAGCGAACGAAAAGGTACTGCTACATACTCGCTGACGACCTTCGTCGACGCTGCCCGGACCTTGGTTTAACCATGGAGCGGGTAGGGGATATTGCCGAGATCAGCGTGCTCCACGATATCGGTAAAATCGGCTTGCCGGATGGATTGTTGACCAAGCGCGGCAGATACACGCCGAAGGAATACGAAATCATCAAGGATCACACGACAATCGGTGGTACTTTGCTCAGAAAAATGTATCAGCAAAGTGGCTCCATCTATATACTCCTGGGCTATGAAATAGCCATGACTCACCATGAAAAATGGGACGGAAGCGGCTACCCTCTGGGGCTGCAGGGAGAGAATATCCCCTTGTCGGGGAGGATTATGGCCTTTGCCGACGCCTACGATGCCTTGCTTTCCCGGAGGCCGTATAAAGACCCATTGTCTTTATATCATGCAGAACACGCAATCAAAGAGGGAACGGGCCGACATTTCGATCCCCAGATTGTCGAAAGCTATCAACGCAATCGTCAGAAATTCGTCGATATTCACCGTGATTTTCAGGAAATAGACCAGTTCTGATTGTCCGGGCTGTTGGCTTGCTTACCACAGGCAACCCCACGCTTAGCACTTTGGCGGTCAGCGGTGGTAGGTGACAACCGTGAATGGCGTGCTGGCCTCTGGGTAATCGATCCTCCCCGTTTCACGGAAATCCTTTTCGGAAAATTCGGGGAAAGACACATCCCCCTCCACTTCCACGTCGATCATGGTCAGAATAATGGTTGTCACGATACCCATTGCCGCAGCGAAGACCTGCCTGCCACCGATAATAAAGACCTTCTCGGATTGGCCGCACAGCGCCAAAGCTGTCTCAAGGGATGGTGCGCATTCGGCGCCCTTTGGGACAAATGCCTTATTGCGGCTGAGAACGATATGGCGCCTACCGGGGAGAGGCGCTGGGAATGAGTCAAATGTCTTTCGACCCATAATCATCGGATAACCCATGGTAGTTGTTTTAAATAGACGCAACTCCTCGGGGATATGCCACGGCAGCTTGTTGTCGCGACCGATAATGCGGTTTCGGGCCATTGCCGCGATGAGTATTATTTCCATAGGATGACCATTCACCAGGTGTGGTGGAGAAATATATTGTATTTACATCAGGTTCTATTTAATAATACGACAATTATACGCATTTTCGGTTTATTAGCAAATTGTTGTGGCAAAGCCTGCCTTGCAATGACGAAATACCGGGTTGTTGTGGTGTTGCACCGTAATGGAGTATGCAGTGCACACCTTCAGGGGTGTTCGCTGGGGCGCCACGAATGATTGACGGGAAGATCTGACTAAGGGAGTTGGAGGAGCTTTATGAAAATACAATGTCCCCACTGCGGGGTGAAAGGTTCTGCGGATGACTCGTATCTCGGCCAAAAAGTAAAATGCCCAAAATGTCAGGGGGTATTTGCTGTTCTTTCCGATGTGGTCGAGGAAGCGAAAATTGATCTTCCACCGGTGGTAGCCCCTCCCGATGAACCAAGCGAAGATGATGTGTCCTCAACTTCCGATCTCCCTTCGACTGCCGAAGAGGTGGTTGGTGAGCAAAATGATGCGGTTGATGATCTGCAGTCGGATGGAAGCAGTGAAATACCTGCCGATTATCTTGAGGATATCTTGGCGCAAGACGTTTCAGGTGACGACGATGTTGCCAAGGAACTGATGGACCTTACCAACGAAGTTCTCGCCGAGGAACCGATGGAAGCTGCTCCCGCGATTGAAGCAAATCAGGAGCTGATGGGTGCCACACCTGACGACGATGTTGCCGAGGAGTTGCTTGATGCCGCACCTGCAGATGATACTGTCGAAGAACCAATGGAAGTTGCGGCTGCGGATGATTCTGTCGAGGGATCGCTAGAAGCATTGCTTGAGGATGATCTTGCCGAAGAACCAAGAGAAACAGCATCTGCAGATGATCTTCGCCAAGTTTCAGCGGATGCCGAGCGAGAAGACGGTCTCGTCGAGGCGCTGGAGGACGTCGTGCCTGAGGACGGCCTGGTCGATACCCCGGCCGAGGCCGAGGTTCCGCAGGATCAGGTCCTTGATTGGTCGGACATCGCCTCGGAGATCGATCAACAATTGGCCGATGATGCAAAGTTGGAGAAAGAAGCGGAAGGGGATCCGGCAGCCCTCAACGACTTCTTTGTCGACAGCCAGCCGCTCGTTGATACTCCGGGTGTTCCCGAAACGAAACAGGAGCTTGAAGAGCCGGCTGAAACCATGGCCCCGGCCATTGATATCCCCGTATCTGCGGTGGTTGCCGGGGGCGCGCTGGCCGCCGGCCTTTCCGGCAAGGGGGACGGTGAGAAAGAGGTTGCCCCGGATAAAATCGACCGGCAATCTCAGGATATCGCCAAGGAGAAGTGTTCACAGTGCGGGAAAGAGGACAGCGTTGGTGTGCCGTTTATCGCCGAAGGCGGACGGTTGTATTGCCCTGATTGCATTCCAGCCGAGAAACCGGCAGAAGAGGGAAGTGGGGATGCCGTGACGGCAGCGATGATGGATGAGGGTCAAGGCCAGGATGTTAAAGAAGATGCTCCCAACCAACCAAGATACAGTTTCACCATTAATGGTCTTTTGCGGGAATCGTGGGCCAAAACTGCCGGTGCCAAGGCGGCCATATGGGCGGGAACAGGATTGATGTATCTGGTATTGCTGCTTCTGGCCGCAGCCGGGGCCCTCCTTTTGCCGGAGCAGCAGGCGGGGGGGCCGACTGTACAATGGGTGGCGAGCAGCTTCCTTTTTCAGTTTGTTACCAACATGGCGTCGATGATTTTCTCGGCGGGACTTATCGCCATTGGTATTAATAAGGTCGCGGGCAGGGATATTTCCTGGAAGATGGTGTTCGAGGGATTTTCTGTGGCCGGCAAGCTTGCCGGTGCCTTCATTCTACAGATGCTGTTGATTTGTATAGGTTTTCTACTCCTCGTGCTGCCGGGCATCTATCTGACGGTTGGCTATGCGATGACCATCCCACTCATCATTGACCGGAAGATGTCGCCGTGGCAGGCTATGGAGACGTCACGCAAGGCCATTCACAACGAGTGGTGGAAGGTTTTTGGACTTTCCTTGGTCATGGGTCTGATCTTGCTGGTATCCATGATACCCTTGGGGATTGGCCTTATCTGGACCTGGCCGATGTTCGTCGTCCTCGGCGGGGTGTTGTATCGCTCGCTATTCGGGATCGAAAGACAAATGGATTGAGCCCTCACAGGGCGAGTATAGCTGATGAAGGTGAGGGATGGGGATGGTCTTTTCCCCTCATCTTCATGATCCGATGATTTTTATAAACAAGCCCCGGGGCACTGGCGATACCGGGTTGTCAAAGGTGGAAGAAATGATGGTCGATCCCGCCCTGTATTGGCTGATAATTGGTGTAATGCTTCTTGTCCTCGGGCTGGTTCTGCCTGGTTTTATAATGTTTTTCTTCGCTGTCGGTGCGATGGCGACCGCCCTTCTCGCCTGGCTGTTGCCGGCCACGGCTATTGTCTTGCAGCTGGGGTTCTTTATCGCTGCCTCGCTTATCACCCTGTTTTGTAGCAGAACATATTTTCAAAAACGGTTTTTTCCCTCCACCCCAGCCGAGGATGGCGAGGAAGCCGACGAAAGAGGGGATGCCGGCTCACCGGAGATCCGGCCGCGGAATTGAGGCTTGCGGCAGGGAAGGACCTTCGTGAGTCAGCCGCAGGCGGCAAAACCTCTTCGATAATCACCGTCCACCTGTTGATGCTTGTTGCGGCAGGTCTTGTTTCTACCTCATTCACGGTTGGGGCGGCGATCACCAGGGAGCTTGATCCGGCAGTCTTGACCCTTGTCCGTTTTGTCCTGGCGGCTGGTCTCTTCGGCCCATGGGTTTATTATCGTTACGGTTTTTGTTTTTCACCGTCCCTCTTTCTGCGTTGCGCGCTGATCAGTGGCTGTCTGGTAGTTTTTTTCTGCTGCATGTTTTTATCCCTTCGCTACACCACCGCCTTACATACCAGTGTGATTTTTGCCTTAGTTCCATCGATTTCCGGGGGCTATGCCCTGATACTCAACCGTGAGCGGCTGGGACGGGGACAATTGCTGGCCCTTCTGTGCGGCATGATCGGGGTGGTCTGGGTGATCTTCCGGGGCGATCCGGCCCAGTTTCTGGCGATGCAGTGGAATCGGGGGGATGTGATCTTTCTTGGCGGCTGTTTTGCCATGGGACTGTATACGCCCTTGATTAAACTTCTCCACCGAGGGGAATCAATGGCCGTCATGACCTTCTGGGTATTGGTGACCGGCAGCATCTGGCTGCTGGCCTTTGTCGGCGGCAAGCTACCGGCCATATCCTGGGCAACCGTTCCCCCTTTTGCCTGGCTTGGTGTCGGGTATCTGGCGGTGTTCACAACGATCATCACCTTCTTTCTCACCCAATACGCCGTTCCCTACCTCGGGCCTACCAGGGTGATGGCCTATTCCTATCTATATCCGGGGCTGGTTCTCCTCATCGATCTGGGATTTGGGCATGGACTGCCGCCCTTGCGGGTATTGCCCGGAATCCTGGTCGTGCTCGTCGCAATGTTAATCCTGCAGCGAAATGGTGAGACAGCTAAGCGATGAAGGGAAAATCACCCTTCCTTTCTCACCAATTGCAGATACAAATCACCTCGACCGAGGGTACCGATGCGGCCCTTACCGCGCAGGCGGAGTTTCTGGCCGCTTCTGCTGCCTGCTGGGATTTTCACCTGGAGAGTCTGCTCGCCTGCCTCGCCGTAGACGAGAATCTGAATGGTCTTGCCGTATTGCAGCTCCGCAGCGGTGAGTGGTGTGGTGTAGGTGGTGTCGAGTTCGAGGAGATGAGGGGATGTTGCTTTGGCATTTTGGGTAATGCCTTGGGTAATTGTCTTGAGCCCGGTGTTGACTAAGGAGCCCAAGGCTCTGCCGGCTGATTTCAGCAGGGAAGATTTGCCCGAGAGACCTTTCTTGGCAGCGCCGGCAAGGAGCGGCCCGGCCAGTGAGCCGATGAAGAAGATGCCGCCAATGAAAACGCCGCCCTTGCCGCCGAAAAAACTTCGCTTGATGAATGTCGAGCCGTAACGCCAGCCGGAGCGCTGAAATTCCCTCAGTAATCCGGAAAATAGCTGCTGGAAGTGTGGATCCTTGAAGAGATCCCGAAGAATGTCCTCTTGGCTATAGGTGAAGTCGCCGGCCGGCTGGCTGTTTGGATGGGTAACGCCGCTTGCCCGGCAGCTGTCGTATTGCCGGCGTTTAACCGGGTCGGTAAGTACGCCGTAGGCCTCGGCGACCTCCTTAAACTTTTGCTCGGCGGTTGGGTCGTTGGGGTTGCGGTCGGGGTGGTGGAGCATGGCCAGTTTCCGGTAGTTCTTGCGAATTTCCTCGGCCGTGCTGGTTTTTGTGACCCCTAGTATCTGATAATAATCTTTCATTGCCATAGTGGTTTTCGAAGGTGGGCGAGCGGGTCGCCCCCATGCAGCCGGCAGGGGGATTTGGCGTCGGACCGCCTGGCATTGAGGTTTATCCGCTGGGTGATTATTGTAAAACTGTTCCGGCAAAATGACAATTAAATCTCTCCGGCCGCAGGTCTTGTCGTGGGTTTTCGAGGCCACCACCGTCGGGGTTGCCGGGTATTTTTTACAGATCTATTTTTTTTGGCTGAACTTATCCCTCAAGGGAGCCCTTGCTGGAAAACACGTGGTGTATGTCGAAGGATTTATAAGAAAAATCCTTAATCTCTCGATCCTTGGGGTTACCGCCCACGCTATGCAAGAGGATCAGCAACGGAGCCTGGCGGTGAGGCTGAATGATTACCTGTCAAGACCCTGTAAAATTGAGGGAATCGCCACGACATTGTAAGAGGTGCTGCAATGATTGACGGCTGATCGGCTGGCTCTCCTTGCCATTTGGTCTTCCGGTTTTCCTTAATCGCGGTGTTAAACCGTTTCGGTAGGCTGTGCTATTTCTCCACCTGGAAAAGAACATGAAAAAACTCATCATCTTTATCATTGTCGGTACCATTGTCAGTTTTTTCGCCTTTGATCTCAACCAGCTGCTCACCCTTGAAAACATCAAGTCGCAGCAGGCGGAGCTGATCGCCTGGCGGGACCGGGCTCCGATTATGGTCAGCATGGTTTTCTTTGCCATCTATGTGTTGGTGACCGCTCTGTCTCTACCTGGCGCGGCGGTCATGAGCCTTGCCGGCGGCGGGCTTTTCGGATTGGTCTGGGGCTTTATCATAATCTCCTTTGCCTCGACCATCGGGGCAACACTTGCCTTTCTCGTTGCCCGCTATCTGTTGCGTGATTGGGTGCAGAAGAGGTTTGGCGACCGTCTCGAGGCGATCAATCAGGGGGTGGCGCGGGAAGGTGCTTTGTATCTCTTCAGTCTGCGCCTGGTGCCGATCTTTCCCTTTTTTCTCATCAATATCCTCATGGGCCTGACGCCAATTAAGACATTTACCTTCTATTGGGTCAGTCAGCTGGGAATGTTTGCCGGAACCCTGGTGTTTATTAATGCCGGGACGCAGCTGGCAAAGATCGACGGTCTGCAGGGGATACTCTCGCCGGGGCTGTTTCTTTCCTTTACCCTCCTCGGTATCTTTCCGCTAATTGCCAAGAAATTCAATGACTGGCTGACAAGGCGGCGGGTCTACGGCAAGTGGCCGAGGCCAAAAAAATTCGACAGAAACCTCGTGGTCATCGGGGCCGGGGCGGCCGGCTTGGTCAGTTCCTATATTGCAGCCGCTGTGGGGGCCAAGGTTACTCTCATTGAGGCCAACAGGATGGGCGGCGACTGTCTCAACACCGGTTGTGTTCCCAGTAAGGCCCTGATCAGGAGTGCCAAGCTGGCCCAGCAGATGAGACACGCCAGCTCCTATGGTCTTCAGGATATGCAGCCCTGTTTCAACTTTCGTGAGGTAATGGAGCGGGTGCAGCGGATTATTGCCGAAGTCGAGCCGCACGACAGTATCGCACGCTACACCGGGCTTGGTGTTGATGTTCTTCAAGGATATGCCAGGATTGTCGATCCCTGGACCGTCGAGGTTACAACTGTCGGTGGGGGAAAACAGAGCCTCACCACCCGGTCGATCATCATTGCCGCCGGGGCCAGGCCCGTTGTCCCACCTCTGCCGGGAATTGAGACCTCAGGGTATCTCACCAGCGACAGCCTGTGGGAGGCCCTGCGCTCCTGCGAGGAGGTGCCAAAGCGCCTGGTGGTTCTCGGCGGTGGTCCGATCGGCTGTGAGCTGTCACAGTGCTTTGCCCGTCTGGGCGCCCGGGTGACCCAGGTGGAGCGGGGGGAGAGGATCCTCGCCCGGGAGGATGCCGAGGTTTCGGCCTTCGCCCGCCAGGCCCTTGAAAAGGATGGGGTGAGCGTCCTCACCGGCCATAGCGCCTTATCCTGCGTCAAAGATGATCAGGGCAGGGCGGTCATCGTTTCGCACCAGGGGGTGGAAAAGCGTGTTGCCTACGATGTAATGATCTGTGCACTGGGGCGCAGTGCCCGCCTGACCGGTTATGGCCTAAGTGAGTTGGGGATTGCTACGGACCGGACGGTAGTCACCAACGACTATTTGGAAACCCTGTATCCCAATATCTACGCGGCAGGCGATGTCGCCGGACCGTATCAGTTCACCCATGTTGCAGCGCACCAGGCATGGTATGCCGCGGTCAATGCCCTTTTTAGCCCATGGAAGAAATTCAAGGCCGATTACCGGGTGATTCCCTGGACGACCTTTATCGATCCCGAGGTCGCCCGGGTAGGGTTGAATGAACAGGAGGCTCGGGCCAAGTCCATTGCCTATGAAGTGACGCGCTTTGACCTCGCCGAGCTTGACCGGGCCATTGCCGACGGCGCTGCCCAGGGCTTTATCAAGGTACTGACTCTGCCCGGCAAGGATCGGATTCTTGGGGTGACCATCGTCGGTGCGCATGGCGGCGATCTGCTTGCGGAATTTGTCCTGGCCATGAAACATGGCCTTGGCCTGAATAAGATCCTCGGCACCATCCACACCTATCCAACCATGTCCGAGGCGGGTAAATATGCGGCGGGAGAATGGAAACGGGCCCATGCCCCGGCGAGGATTCTTAATCTTCTTGCAAGATATCATGCCTGGAGGAGGGGATAAGGATGATTCGAATTGTGGCACTTTTATGGCTGCTGCTGGTGGCCTCGGCGGCACCGGCGACAACGGTTTTTGATCACGGCACCTGGGATAGGCTGCTGCAGGCCCATGTCCGGGTGCTGGAGGAGGGGCGGGCAAGTCAGGTTGATTACCGTGGCTTTATGGCCCAACGGACCAAACTGAAGGAGTATTTACAAAAACTTACGGCGGTTGCGGTTGGGGAATTTGATTCCTGGCCAAAGGGCGAGCAACTGGCCTTTCTCCTCAATGCCTATAACGCCTGGACGGTTGAGCTCATCCTTACCAGATATCCGGATCTGCAGTCGATAAAGGACCTTGGCAGTTTTCTTCAGTCACCCTGGAAAAAGAAATTTATCCCCCTCCTCGGGGAAATGCGGTCGCTAGATGATATCGAGCACGGGATGATCCGTGGCTCCGGCAGATATCAGGAACCGCGGATTCATTTTGCCGCAAACTGTGCAAGCATCGGTTGCCCGGCCCTGCGGCCCGAAGCCTTCCGCGGCGTCGATCTGGACCGGCAGCTGGAAGAGGCGACCCGGCTGTTCCTTGGTGATCGCCTGAGAAACCGCCTGAACGGCAAAGTGCTGGAGGTTTCTTCGCTCTTTAAGTGGTACCGCGACGACTTTGCCGGGGGCAGGCCATCTCCCTCTCTTGCTGCTTTTTTGGCTGGCTATGCACAGGCCTTGGGGCTTTCCGGGAAGAAAGGGGAGGCACTGGCGGCCGGGGAAATACCAATTGAGTTTCTCGAGTATGATTGGCGATTAAATGATATCCGCTAAATGTCGCATGCCCGGGGCCTCCACCGGCAAACCCCGAATGGTTTCCCGGAGAGATCTTCTATTTGGAAAATCCCGGCCAGGTGATGGTCAGCCTGGCTCCTCCCAGTGGTGAGTTGCCGGCGGTTGCCTGGCCATTGTGCCACTGCATGATGCGCGTGACGATAGCCAGCCCCAGGCCATAGCCTCCGGAGGCCTTGCTACGGCTGGCATCAAGGCGGGCAAACGGTTCAAAGACCTTCACCCGGTCAGCCTCGGGAATCCCCGGTCCGTCGTCGTCAATATGGATGATGCAGGTCTCGCCGTTGCGCTCGGCTACGATCTCAATGTCTTTTTCGGCGTAACTCAAGGCGTTCTGCAACAGATTGCCGATGGCCCTGGCCATGTATTTCGGCTCAAAGCATGGGTTCCCTGATGCTGAATTGATACGGTATTGCAGCTGACAGTGCACGGGGTGGTCCTCGGGGATTGATTCGGCGATAACCTGGCGGAGGAAAGGTTCAAGGGAGAGGATGCTCAGCTGTAATTCCGGTTTCTCGCGGTCGAAGCGGGCAAAGGTGAGCAGTTCTGAAACCAGTTCGTCAAGCTCGGTGACATCGGCCCGCAGTCCCCGGGCATAACGACGGCGTTTTTCTTGATCTTCTGCGGTTTCAAGCATCTCCAGGCCAAAGCGCAGGCGCGACAGTGGCGTGCGCAATTCGTGGGAAACCGCGTTGGTCAGTTCCTTATGGGAACTGATCAGTTCCTGGATTCGGTCGGCCATGGTGTTAAAGGCCTGGGCGAGCAGGGCAAGGGTCGATATTTTTGATATCTCAACACGGGTGTCAAGTGCACCATCGCCAAAGGCCGTAGCCGCATTGCTAATCTTGCGCAGTTGCCGCCAATAGGGGAGGACGCAGATAAAGGTCAGAACGCCGATTATCGCGGTTATACCCAGCCAGATAATCAGGTTAAAATAGCCGGAATCAGGCTCCAATACCGAGAAAGGCCCTTTACGCAGGGCCATATGGCTTTTGCCGATCCGATGATAAAGGAGCTCGCCATCTTCGGCGACGGCTATTATGCCATCCCGGAGCTGATCCATCTGGTATTTGCTTAACGGCAGTTCGCCTATCGGTAACAGTACTATATTATAGCCGAAGTGCGGTGCCAGCTGGATGATGCGGTTTGGCCACTCATCCTCCGGCAGGCGCAGCAGGTCGAGTTCCATCATGTGGAAGGTGCCCCTGGCGAGCTGCCGGCTATATTCGGCTATGGAGTCATCAAGATGCGTTTTGGCGATCTTGCCGATGATCGGTCCGAGGATGAACTGGACAAAGAGCAGCGAGGCGATGAGGAAGACCCAGGTAGCGAAAAAAAGCCTTTTCATGGATTATCAGGACTCCGGTGGTCATTGTTTTCCCAGGCATCTTTGACGAAGAGGTACCCCAGTCCCCAAACCGTTTTGATCCGCCACGGCTTTGTTGTATTGTCGCCCAGTTTTTTCCGCAACCGGGAGATGGCGATGTCCACCGACCGGTCCAGTCCGTCATAGTTGATTCCCCGGGTAGCTCGAAACAGCGTCTCCCGGTCGAGGGTATGACCACCATTGACTGCCAGGATCCACAGCAGGGCAAATTCGTTGCTGGTTAACTCAACCGGGGCGCCGCACAGGATGGCCGTTTGTGAGGCATGATTGAGACGGAGGTTGCCGAAGACCAGCTCTTCAGTTTCTTCTGGCCCACTGCGGCTGTTTTGCTGGGTATTATCGAACCTGCGAAGGAGGGCGCGGATACGGGCCAAGAGGACCCGAGGTTCAACCGGTTTTTTAACGTAATCGTCGGCGCCAAGTTCCAGTCCAACAACCTGGTCGGTATCGTCCTCCCGGGCAGTTAGCATGAGCACTGGTCCGGTGTAATCGCGGCGGATCGTTCGGCAGACAGTCAGGCCGTCCATTCCCGGCAACATGAGGTCGAGGACAACCAGATCCGGCTGTTCGGTTAGGATTCTTGCGGACCCGGTATCGCCTCGACCTTCTATGGAGACCAAGAAGCCGTGGCCTTCGAGATACTCCTTGACGAGCTTGGCCAATCGAGCATCATCTTCGATAAGCAAAATACGGGACATTTCAGACATAGTTACAACCACCTCTTCTTATGATATAATTAACCTCTGGCTAGCGGGGAGGTTGTGGACCGTCACTGCATTATTTGGGCAACGGTGCAACGTACCTTAGCACAAACATTCGAGACGGACTGTTGGTATTCTGTGTCCAATTGTAACAATTTGTAGAATACTCAAAGAAATGGTTGCGCCACTCTTTTGCGAAACCTACAAATTGATACAATTTACTACATAATCACTACAGATGTGATGTCCTGGGTTTGGTAAATAAGCAATGTATATCGGTGGTGTGTTTCTTAGGGTTGTAGGGAGTGAGTTGAAAATGCCTAAACCCTGCGAAGAAGGAGGATTACCGTAACAATAACAATGGCTGGAGTCTGCAGGTATGGATGGCACCCGGTTGGCCGAGGTTTGGGAGATAATAACCGGGATATGGGCTCCACCGAAAAAACAATCGCAACAAGGAGAGGAGAAATGAATATGAAAAAAAGGTATCTGGTAGGAGTGTTAGCTGCGGTGAGTGTAGTGAGTTTTCTTACTGCTGAGACTGTTATGGCGGCCGCCGGCGGCGATAAAATGAATTATGGCCAGTTGAAAGTCGGTATGATTCAACCGTCCGGTGATCAGGACGACGCCGGGTATGACACCGGCGGTGATTTTTCCGCGGCTTATGGCCGGCATCTCAATAAGTTTTTGGTTCTCGAAGGTGCCATTGATCTCTTTGGTTCTGGCCAGGATAGCAGCGGTTATAATTCTCATGCGGGGTATTATGATCAGGATACCACACTCAGTGGTGCCGCTTTGCTCGTAACCTTGAAGGGCGAATTCTCATCTGGTCCGGTTGATTTGTTTGCAGGAGCCGGTGTGGGCCTTTATTCTGTTCTTCTGGACAGCGAGATCGATTCCACATACTATGGTGATTTGGATGCTGATGATTCCGATGGGGTCTTTGGTGCCCATGTGGTAGCAGGTATTAATTACAATATCAATGATCGTTTCTTTGTCGGCATGGAAGGCCGGTATCGCTGGACTGACGACGTCGAGCTCAGTGACACAGTTGCCTCGATTCCGGTTGAGTACTATGGCGACCTTAGTGGCTTTGTCGTGACCTTCAATGGAGGTATTCGTTTCTAGTAACCGTTAGGAAAGTGACATGGTCATTTTCTGCCATTTCCTTACGGCTCATTATGTTGTTCGGAGGGCAATAGCCATGTCATTGTCTGATAACGGTTTAGTCCTAAGTAGCTATCTTACCGTTTTTACAGGGTAAGACATTATTCGATTGCTTTTTTGACGTATTAGGCCCGGTTTCGCAGCATCTGCGAGAGCGGGCCTTTTTGTTTTGGTTGCTGAGACATTCGTTTTTGCTGAATTTTATTGCGGAGGCACCTTGTTTGATGGTTACATGGCAGCGTTTTATTGAACCATTTACCAAAACCATCGGCCCGGCAGTTTCCACAGCGGTGGTTTGTTTCGACTGCTCAACAATATGTTGGTGCCGTATGCTCCATAAAGGTATCACCTTCATTTTTATCGCCAGTTTCGTTTTGATTGCCGGATGTGGTCAGCCACGGCCAAGTGAGCTATTTGAAAAAGGGATAGAGGCCGATTCGATTGCAGTGGAATCAGATGCCAGCGCATCGCCATATATAGGGGAAGATGAGGTGTGGCAGCCACTATATGATCCTGAAAATACTGATAAAATTTCGGTGCTCGGTGTAAAGAAAGATCGAGCCTTGTGTTATGACCTGCAACCGGCTGCAGTATCGACTGGCAAAAAGAAAAAAAAAGGCACTGAAAAGGTCAGCTGCTGTCAACCGCAAAGTTTGATCTACGCAAGGTGTCGGACCGGGATGATGAGTTGTAGATTGGGTGACACCAGCCCTGTGCAATGGTTCTCCTGTGCTAAAAAAATGGGCAACGCCGTGACTGTTCCGGCTGGTGGTACTGTCATGGTATTGGACGTCAATCCCCGGCGGAAGATGTATACCGGTCATCCGGTTTATGTTGAAAATGCCATGAAGAATGGCAATGGAACGTGGTTGCTCAGGGTCAGCCACACCAATTATGACCGCCAGTGCCATCTTGATGAAGATGCCCGTGTCATCTACGATCCCCAGAAAATGACAGCTTCCTTTCAAACGGGTCCTTGGGGCAGCTGGGCTCATGACTTGAGGGTGCTCGGTTTCATCGTCCGCTAATCTCCAGCTTGTTTCCCACCATCGTGGCAACCTCATGTCAGTGAATAACGCTGGAGGAAGTTTCTCTCAGCTCCGCTTGTTTTTCTTTGAATTATCTTTGATTGAAGGCCTATAATGAAAGGCATGCGGAATTCTTGACACCGGTTTTCGCCGGCTCTTATTGGGGGAAAGGTGCAAATGATGTGGCTCAGTGAATTGTTAAAGAAGTCCCGAGATTTTATTTTGGTGTTGGATACGTCCAGTACCATTCTCCAGGTGGGGGAGCATTTCCATAATGCGCTTCAGGAACAATTGGTTGGGATTGCCGAATTGTCGACCTTGGTAAGGCAACAGAGCTACCAATTAGCCCAACAGGGGATCATGCATTTACCCCTTGAAAAAAGAAACATTTTCCCCTCACCGTTTTCGGTGCTGCATCAAGATGACCAGATTGTTGTCTTGTTAGCCACCGACCGCAAACCCTATCAGGCCTTAATAAGCCATCTTCGCCAAAGCCGGGACCGGGAAGAAGTGTTTCGGGAAAAAAATGAGCGGGTGCACATCCTTCTTGACGAATCAAGTGACCCCATTTTCAGTTTTTCTGCTGATGGTACATATCTCTATATTAATAAAGTATTTGCGGATACCATAGGGAGACTGCAGCAGGATGTGATCGGCAAGAAGATCTGGGATGTATTCAGCAAAGATGAAGCCGATAGGCGTTTTGCTAAAGTTCAAGAGGTCTTCCAAACCGGCGAAACAGGAACCATTGCAGTAAGGGTGCCTCTGCCGGGAGGAGGCGAGAGATTTTTCCTGACAACGGTGAAACCAGTGAAGGACGGGCAGGGACTAGTATCCTTTGTTATTTGTATCTCTAAGGATATTACGGAATTGCGTCAAGCTCGGGAAGAAATCGCCGTACTCCGCGGGATCATCCCCATCTGTGCCTCATGCAAAAATATCCGCGATGATGCGGGCTATTGGCAGCGGATCGAGGATTATGTTACCAGTCACTCAGCTGCAGAATTTTCTCATGGTCTCTGTCCGGATTGCGCAACCAAGCTCTATCCTGAGTTTGTCAAAGACAAATCTCCGGCAAAAATCGTCTGATATTTCCTGGTTTATTGCCTTACGTAGTCTTTTTAGAAAAGAAAAATTCTTACCTGCAAAGGCTTCTGCCTCACCTCGCAGAGGGATAGTATTGAAATACTCCAGTTTTGAGGGATTGTTTGCATTTCCTTCCCTGCTTGGGTGCTCCTATCGCGTCCCCTTCTTGCGTTGTATGTTTTGATCCAAGATTGTCTCTGAAGCAACTCATGCTTTCATGGGCTTTGCCTACGATTTTAATCTCAACATGGCGAGCTCACAATTGTTGTGGGCAGGAGATGGTTGTTCGCTATCCTTCCAGAGTATCCTTCGATACTTTGGTCGACCGCCTATTACATGTTGGTCAGTGGCACCGATTTGTCGTTAACGAAACATTAGACTGATAATGGAAAAGCCGGATGTTTGATTCTTACGTAAAAGTGGAAATTTAAAAGGAGTGTTAAGGAGTTTGTCAATGCTACCTTGCGGCTTGTATTTTGATATTGACTTAAACGTTAAGGTGATATATACAGGGAAAAAGCAGAGGGATTAACGTAAACGTTATCATACTCAGGTCAGCGAGATCAGGAAAAGGGGAGCCAAAAACATATGAGCATCATGTCATATCAGTCAATCCCGGCAATACTCAAAGACAATGCCAAGAAGTACGGCGACAAAGCTGCGATCAGTTACAAAGAAAAAGGCACCTATGTCACGCTCACCTATGAGGAATTTTATGAACGGGTGTTGAAGTTGGCGAGGGGGCTGAGCAAGTACGGCGTCACGCCCGGCGACAAGGTGGCCATCTTTTCTGAAAACCGACTTGGCTGGGCGATTGCCGATTTCGCGATCCAGTCCGTAGGCGGCATTACCGTGCCGATTTATGCCACCAACACCGGCAAGCAGGCAGCCTACATTATCAACCACTGCGAGGCGCGGGTCGTTTTTTGCTCGACAAAATCCCAATACGACAAGCTTTACTCCATAAAAGACGATCTTCCCAATGTCGATCTGGTGGTTTCCTTCGTGCCCTTTATGGGGCGACGCTCCTTTCCGGTCTTCGCTTTAGATCAGCTGTCAGAGATCGACACTGCCGTTTCCGACGAAGATCGGCAGATGATAGAGGATCAGATTGCCCAGATCACCCAGAATGATCTCATTACGGTTATCTACACCTCGGGAACAACGGGTGTGCCGAAGGGTGTCCTTCTCACCCAGCGCAATATCATGATCAACGCCGAATACGGTATCGAACAACTCGGTATGCCGCAGAGTGGCATGACAATGCTCAGCTTTTTGCCGCTCAGCCACGTTTTGGAGCGCACTGGCGGGTACTATGCAACTTTGATGAACGGTAACCATCTGGCCTTTGCAGAAAGTCCGGCGCTGGTTATGGAGAACATGGCAGAGGTCAGACCGACTGCGATGGTCAGCGTACCCCGACTCTTTGAGAAGATCTATTCCCGTGTCTATGAAGGAGTCCGACAAATGCCGCCGGCTCGTCAGAAAATCTTCGAGAAGGCGATGGAGGTAGGGCGGGAGTACGTCAATAAAAAACACATTACCAAAGAGCCCATCAGTTTGCTGCTTAACCTGAAATACCAAATGTATGACAGGCTGATTTTTAAGAAGATTCGGGCGAGGTTCGGCGGGCGATTGACCTACTTCCTCTGTGGTGGAGCGCCCCTCGATAAAACCGTCTGTGAGTTTATGTGGATCATCGGTCTGCCGGTATATAATGGCTACGGTCTGACCGAAACCAGTCCTGCGCTGACCATCAGTGGCGCCGGCAAGGTGCGTTTCGACTCGGTCGGCAAACCCTTACGGGAGACCGAACTGAAGCTGGCCCCGGATGGAGAGTTATTGGTTAAAGGGCCACAGGTTATGCTTGGTTATTACAAAAATGACGAAGCGACACTCGATACCATGCAAGACGGCTGGTTTAAAACCGGTGATATCGCCAAGATTGATGAAGAGGGTTATGTCTACATCGTTGATCGGAAGAAAGAGTTGATCGTCACCGCCGGTGGCAAGAATATCGCCCCCCAGCCCATCGAAAACGAGCTGAAACTCGACAAATATATCTCCTCGGCAATCGTTTTTGGTGACCTGAAACCTTACCTGGTGGCGATAATCACCGCTGATATCGAGGTTCTCAAAGAGTATGCCCGGGAAGAAAAAATAAATTTTACCACCAATGATGATCTGGTGCAAAATCCCAAGATTAAGGACCTGTATGCATCCCGCATTAAGGAGTTGAATAAGAGTTACCCACCGTATAAGACCATCAAGTATTTCGCAGTCGTGGCTAATGATTTCTCAATTGAAGGCGGTGAACTCACGCCTACCCTGAAGTTGAAGCGCAAGGTCATTCTTGAAAAATACAAGGATCTTATCGAGGATCTTTATGCAGGAAAGGGCAGTGGTGATACTAGCCGATAGAAAAAAGTGACGTCACCCCAAGAATGGATTCTGGTGAGAAGGGTGACAGTGCTTTAGTGCAAAAAAGGCTATCAGTCGGAGAGGCAGTCTCTCGGAAAAATTGTGATTTGAATCTAACGGAGAAAAAACATGAGGCAAATTAATCGAGTAGCCGTACTTGGCGCCGGAGTAATGGGGGCCACCATTGCCGCTCATCTCGCCAACGCGGGATTGGAAATTCTTTTGCTTGATATCGTTCCCAAGGCATTGGACAAGCAAGAGGAAGCGCAGGGTTTGACCCTCGACAGCCCGGCGGTACGTAACCGGATTGCAAGAAACGGTCTGCAAGGCCTGCTGAAAATGAAACCGGCTCCGTTTTACCTGAACGATTATGCGGGGCAGATTCAGGTCGGCAACCTGGTCGATGACCTTGGAAAACTCAAAGAGTGTGACTGGGTTATAGAGGTAGTCGTCGAATACATGCCGATAAAACTCGATCTCCTGCAGAAACTCGTTCCGAATCTTGCACCCGGTGCGATCCTGACCACCAACACCAGTGGCCTGTCGGTGAATGAGATGGCGGCGGTATTGCCGGAGGAGGTTCGTAAAAATTTCTTTGCCACCCATTTCTTCAACCCACCCCGCTATATGCGCCTGATGGAGATCGTGCCCTGCAAGGACACCGATCCGGCAGCCATCAAGGCCATGGCCGACTTTATGAGCAAGCGTCTGGGCAAGGGTATCGTCTACGCCAAGGATACCACCAATTTTATCGCCAACCGCATCGGTACCTATGCAATCTATAAAGGTATCGAGCACATGGTGGCGATGGGCATGACGGTCGAAGAGGTCGATGCCATTGCCGGTCCGGCAACCGCCCGGCCAAAGAGCGCCGCCTTCCGTACCGCCGACCTGGTTGGTCTTGATACCCTTGGTCATGTTGGCACCAACTCCCACGACCTCCTGCCAAACGATGAGGAGCGTGGGGTGTTCAAGATGCCGGACTTCATGAAGAAGATGATCGACGGTGGCCTGCTCGGCAATAAAAGTGGTGGCGGCTTTTACAAGAAAGAGATGGTTGGCGGCAAGAAGGCCCTCTTCTACTACGACTACACCACCGGTGAGTATAAGCCCCTTGCTAAGCCGAAATTTGCCTCGGTCATGGCGGTTAAGCAGGTCGACAGCCCCGGCCAGAAAGTGAAGATGGTGGTCGGCGGGAGCGATAAAGGCGCCGAATTTGCCTGGAAGAGTATCCGCGACACCCTTATCTACGCCGTCAACCGTATCCCGGAGATTGCCGACGATGTGGTCAATGTCGATAACGCCATGCGCTGGGGTTTCAACTGGGAGATCGGCCCCTTTGAGATGTTCGACGCCATCGGCGTTGCCGACTTCGTCAAACGAGCGGAAAAAGACGGCGTTAAGGTGCCGGAGTGTCTGAAGGGAATCAAATCCTTTTATCGTTATGACGAGAAAGGCGGCAAGCAGTATTACGATCTGCTGAAGGGCAGCTATGTGCCGGTACCGGTAAAAGATGGCGAGATTCGTCTGGAGATTCTCAAAAAAGCCGGCAAGGTGGTCGAGAAAAACGCCAACTGCTCGGTGCTTGATCTCGGCGATGGCGTCTTCGGCTTCCAGTTCCATTCGAAGATGAACGCCATCAGCGGCGACATCCTGGCGATGACCCACAAGGCCATCAAACGGGCCGAGGATGAAGGTGTCGGTCTGGTTATCGCTAACCAGGGTGTGAATTTCTCGGTCGGCGCCAACCTGATGATGATGGCGGTGGCGCTTGCCGAAGGCGCCTATGACGATATCAATATGGTCCTGCGGGCCTTCCAGAAGGCGACCATGGCGGTGAAATACGCCAAGGTGCCGGTGGTTGCCGCACCCTTTGCCATGACCCTTGGTGGCGGTGCGGAGTTCTGTCTGCATGCCGATGCGATCAACGCCTATTCGGAAACTTATATGGGCCTGGTGGAGATCGGCGTAGGCCTTCTTCCCGCCGGCGGCGGCACCAAGGAAATGAGCATGCGGGCCATCCAATTGGCCCAGCAGTTCAATACCGACGTCCAGCCCTTCATTATCAAAAACTTCCAGCAGATTGCCATGGCCAAGGTATCCATGGGCGCGGCGGAATTGTACGGCATGGACTATATGCGCAACGGTGACAGCATCAGCATGGATATCGACCGATTGATCGGCGATGCCAAACAGAAGGTGCTGGCGCTTGCGGTCAACTACCGGCCGAAGCGGCCGGTGGAGAATATCCCGGCACCGGGTCGGGGCATTGCCGCGGCCATCAAGAGCCAGCTGTGGAATATGAAGATGGGTAATTTCATTACCGAATATGAAATGGAAATGGGAGCGCTTATCGCCCAGATCATGTGCGGTGGCGACATCAACGCCGGTACCCCGATCAGTGAAGAGTATCTCCTTCAACTCGAACGGGAAGGCTTCCTGAAACTCTGCAGTAATAAGAAGACCGCCGAGCGTATCCAACATATGCTGAAGACCGGTAAACCATTGCGGAACTAAGACTGCTGCCAAGAAAATTACCCATAGAGGGAGAATCAATATGAAAAAAGCATATATACTGGCAAGTTACAGAACTCCTGGCTGCCGGGCAAATAAGGGAAAATTTAAAGATGTGCGGCCGGATGATCTGGCGGCACTGGCCATCAAGGGTCTCGTCGAGCGTACCGGCATCGACCCAATGACTATCAATGATGTCTATCTCGGCTGCGCCTTTCCCGAGGCCGAGCAGGGCATGAATGTTGGCAGGGTGGCGGCGATGAAGGCCGGCCTGCCCATTGAGGTGCCGGGCCAGACCATCAACCGTTTCTGCTCCTCGGGGTTGCAGACCATCGCCATGGCCGCTGAGCGGGTCATGTGCGGCTTTGCCGACTGTATTGTCGCCGGTGGGGTCGAGTCGATGTCCTGCGTCCCGCTGGGTGGACTGAAATACAGCGCCAACCCGGGCATGATGGTCGACTGGCCGGAGGCCTTCGCCTCCATGGGCGTCACCGCCGAACTGGTCGCCGAGCGCTATGGTATTGATCGCCTGGCCATGGACACCTTTGCCGTAGCCAGTAACGCCAAGGCGGCAGCGGCAATCGCCGCCGGCAGATTTGCCGATGAGATCATCCCGGTGGAGATTGAGAAAAACACCATCGTCGGCGGCAAAATCAAGCGCACCAAAGAAATGGTGACTGTCGACGACGGCGTGCGCGAGGGGACGACCCTTGAGTCACTTGCCAAAGTTCGCCCGGCCTTTAAGATCGGTGGGCCGGTTACTGCCGGCAACTCTTCGCAGATGACCGATGGCGCGGCGGTTGCCCTGGTCGTTTCGGAAGAATACCTTGAAAAGATCCACAAGAGCCCGATAGCCCGCTTCCTCGCCTTCTCCGCCAACGGTTGTGCGCCAGAGGTCATGGGGATTGGCCCGATTGTCGCCATCCCGGCCGCCCTGAAACTCGCCGGTCTCAAACAGGAAGATATCCAGCTCATCGAGCTGAACGAGGCCTTCGCCGCCCAGGCCCTGGCGGTCATCAAGACCCTCGGGCTCAACCCTGACATCATCAACGTCAATGGTGGCGCCATCGCCCTCGGTCATCCGCTCGGTTGCACCGGTGCCAAGCTGACCACGAGCCTTCTCCATGAAATGGGTCGAAGAAAACTGCGGTATGGCATGGTCTCCATGTGTATCGGCGGCGGTATGGGTGCTGCCGGAATTTTTGAAAGATTATAATAAAGACTCTCAACCTACGAGGTAACGATAATGGCTGAAAAAATATTGAAAGGTGGCGAATATCTGATTGCGGAAACTCCTTGTGCCGATGTTTTTACACCGGAGGATTTCACCGATGAGCAACGGCAGATGGGTGAGACCGTCGAGCAATTTCTTGCCGCCGAGATCTATCCGAAGGTCGAGGAGATCGATAAGCAGAACTTCGACATCGTTGTTGGCGGGATGGCAAAATGCGGGGAACTCGGGCTGTTGATGATGGACGCCCCGGAAGAGTTCGGCGGGCTGGAACTCGATAAGGCCTCAACCATGCTGGTCAGCGAGAAGATGTCCCAAGGTGGCTCGTTTTCCGTGGCCTTTTCGGCCCATACCGGTATCGGTACCCTTCCTCTCGTTTACTATGGTACCAAGGCGCAGAAAGAAAAGTATCTTGAAAAAATCACCTCCGGCGAGTGGTGTGCCGCCTACTGTTTAACCGAGCCGGGCTCCGGTAGCGATGCCCTTGGCGCCCAGGCGACCGCGGTTCTGTCTGAGGACGGCAAACATTATATCTTGAACGGCACCAAACAGTTTATCACCAACGGCGGCTTTGCCGAACTGTTCACCATCTTCGCCAAAATCGACAAGGAGCATTTCACCGCCTTCCTCGTGGAGAAAAGCTTTCCCGGTTTGATTGTTGGGCCTGAGGAAAAGAAACTCGGCATTAAAGGTTCCTCCACCACCCAGATCATCCTCGATAATTGCAAGGTACCTGTTGAAAACCTCCTCGGCGAGAAGGGCAAGGGCCATAAGATTGCCTTCAATGTCCTGAACGTCGGCAGGTTCAAACTCGGTGCCGGTGTCTGCGGCGCCTCGAAAATGGCCCTGGTTGCGGGCATTAAATACGCCAACGAGCGCAAACAGTTCAATACTCCAATCGCCAAATTTGGGGCCATCGGCGAGAAGATCGCCGATCTGACCGCCAACATCTACGCCTCTGAGTCCCTGGTTTACCGCCTTGCCGGTCTTCTTGACACCAAGCTTGCGACCATCACCAAAGGTATTGATAACTACTATGAAGAATACCTGAAGGGCATCGAGGAATACGCCTCCGAGTGCGGCATCGCCAAGGTTTTCTGCAGTGAGGTCCTCGCCAGAACCGTCGATGAGGTTCTGCAGATTCATGGCGGCTACGGTTTTTGTGCCGAATATCCGGCCGAGCGTTATTACCGCGACGAGCGGATCAACCGCATCTTCGAGGGCACCAACGAGATCAACCGCCTGCTCATCCCCGGCATGATTCTTCGCAAGGCAATGAAGGGCGAGTTGCCCCTCCAGTCTGAGGCGATGAAGGCCTTTGAATCGCTGATGACCCCGAGTTTCGAGGAACTCGACGAGACCATCCCCTTTGTCAAGGAGAAGGCCCTGATCAAAAACCTCAAGACCCTGTTCCTCATCCTCTCCGGCGTCGGTGTCCAGAAATTTATGGACAAGTTGGCCAACGAGCAGGAGATCCTCCTTGCTGCAGCCGACATCGCTATCCAGATCTTTGCCCTGGAGAGCACCGTGTTGCGCGCTGAGAAGAACCTTGACAAGGCCAGTGACAGCAAACGTGAGCAGCTGCTTGCCGCAGTGAAGATCTTTGCCTTCGAGGCCTCCGAGACCGCTGCCAGCTCCGCGCGTAAGGGTGCCTTCTTTATCGAGGAAGGGGATACCTTGAATATGATCCTCTCCGGTATCAGGCGTTTTGGCAAATACGACGCCACCGGCCTTCTCGCCGCCAAGCGGAGCCTTGCCAAGGCTGCATGTGAGGCGGAAAAATACGTATTTTAGCCAGTAGTACCTCCCGGCCGGTGTCCGCATCCCCCTGCGGGCGCCGGCTTCCTGCCTTATAGCGAACTCCCTCTGATCGTATGGCCGGATTAACGCAGCACACCATCAACACTCCGTATATGGTCGGCCCGGTTCACTGTTATTCCGGGACGCTGGCGGGTGAACTCGTTCTCTTTGATACCGGCCCACCAACCCCTGAAGCAGAGCGTTATATGCGGGAGCATATCGATCTGGCCAATCTCCGTCATGTCATCATCACCCATGGCCACATCGATCACTACGGTCAGGCAAGGTGGTTTGAAAAAAACAGCGATGCCACGATTTATCTGCCCTATCGGGATTGTCTGAAGGTCGCTCATCACCATAAGCGGATCGATGGGATGGCTGAACTACTTGCTTCCCTTGATTTTGATAAACCATCCCTTGGCGAGTTGCGGCGGATCTTCAACAGCGGCCTGCTCTTTCCGCCATTTCCCAAGAAGTACAAAGTCGCCGAGAAGGAGCTCCCTGAGCATCTAGAAATCACGATACTCAACTGCCCCGGTCACTCGCAAAGTGATGTGGTATATGTGGGGGACGATTGGGCGGTCACCGGCGACACTCTGCTGCGCGGCATTTTTCAATCGCCGCTTCTTGATGTCGACCTTGAAAGTGGGGAGCGTTTTAATAATTATGAGGTCTATTGCAGCTCCTTGGTGAAACTGGCCGGCCTGCGAAACCATACGATCCTGCCCGGTCATCGCCAAACTATCGCTGGCATTGATACCACCCTGTTGTTCTATATCTCAAAGCTGCTTGTCAGAGTCGAACAGCTTCGCCCCCATAAAGATGAAAAGAACCTGATGGTTATGATAGAAAAACTGCTTGGCGGCGGAATTCAAGATGTCTTTCATCTCTACCTGAAAGCCTCAGAAGTGGTCTTTATGAAAGACCTTTTGCAGCAACCGGAGATACTTCGACAGGCCTTGGAGGAGATCGGCCTTTTCGAGCAGGTTCGGGAACAGTATCAGGCCGCTACGGGGCATTAAGCGGGCATTCATGAATAACTTGGTCATTTTCAAGGCCGGTAACGGCTCCCTAAGGAGAACCCATGTCTGATCCACTCTTTACGGCAATGTTTATCGGCGCGGTTAATGTGAAGAATCGCCTGTACATGCCGGCCATGCACCTTAATATGTGCAAAAACTTCCTGGTCACTGAGCAATTATGCGAATTCTACCGGGAACGGGCAAAGGGCGGAGTCGGCTTGATCAGCGTCGGCTATGCCACAATCGATGAATTTTCCGGCACCCCGACCAATATTGGTGCCCATCGCGATGAGCATCTGCCCGGCCTTACCTCTCTAGCCAAGGCGATCCATGACGGGGGGGCGAAAGCGACTGTCCAGCTCAATCATGCCGGGCGCTATAATGCCTCGTTTTTTCTTGGCGGCAAAAAACCGGTAGCCCCGTCTCCTGTGCCTTCCCGGCTAACTCGCGAGACCCCGGAGGAGCTCAGCCTTGAGGGGATCAAGGCCACCATCGAACGGTTTGCCGATGCCGCCGGCCGGGTGCGCACCGCCGGTTTTGACCTTGTCGAGGTCCTCGCTGGTACCGGCTATCTGATCAGTGAATTTCTGTCACCTCTCACCAATAAACGCATGGACGAGTATGGCGGCAGCCTGGAAAACAGGATGCGCTTTGGTCTGGAAGTTATCCGGGCAATCAAGAGAAAGGCGGGTGAGGATTTCCCTGTGCTGGTACGGCTGAACGGCAACGATTTTATGGAAGGTGGCATTGGCCCGGATGATTTGTTGGAATTTGCCGTGGCCCTTGAGGCGACCGGTGTTAATGCCCTCTGCGTCAATGTTGGTTGGCACGAGGCGCAGGTGCCGCAGATCGTCACCAAGGTGCCGCGGGGGGCATTCTCCTACCTGGCCCGTGACATCAAGCGGCGAGTGGCGGTGCCGGTCATTGCCAGCCATCGCATTAACGATCCGGCCATCGCCCGGATGCTGGTCGAGGAAGGGTTTTGCGATATGGTGGCCCTGGGCCGGGCGCTCATCGCCGATCCTTTGTTCCCGGAAAAAGCCCAGACCGGGCGGGAGAAGGAAATCGTCCACTGTGTTGCTTGTGGCCAGGGCTGTTTTGACCATATCTTCAAGATGAAGCCGGTGGAGTGCCTCTGCAACCCTCGCGCCGGCCATGAATACGAGGTGCAACCGGCAAGGAGCGCGCAGCCGAAAAAGGTGTTGGTGGTTGGCGGTGGTGTCGCCGGGATGTCGGCGGCAATTGCCGCGGCGGAACTCGGCCACCAGGTAAGTCTTTGCGAAAAGGGCATGCGTCTTGGTGGACAGTTGCATCTGGCGGGCGCCCCTCCGGGTCGTGGCGAGTTTTTGATCTTTGCAGGTGACCTGGCGAGTCAGGTTGCTGTGCACGGGGTCAAGGTAATGCTGAATTGCCAGGTGGACCGTGCTCTGCTTGAGGCTGAAAGACCCGACTTCCTCATCCTGGCAACCGGTGGCGAGCCCATCACTCCACGGATCCCAGGTGTTGCCAAAGAACATGTGGTACAGGCCTGGGATGTCCTTGCCGGTAATGTTGCAACTGGTCACCGGGTGGTGGTAGTTGGCGGCGGGGCGGTTGGGATCGAGACAGCACTTTTTCTCGCCGAAAAGGGAACCTTGTCAGGTGATGAAATTAAATTCCTGCTGGTCAATGGGGCGGTGACACCGGATAAACTCTACAGACTCGCAACCGAGGGCAGTAAAATGATAACGGTAGTCGAGATGGCCGACACCCTCGGCAGCAATTTTGGCAAATCGACCCGTTGGGGTATGCTTCAGGATGTCGGCCGCTATGCTATAAAAACCCTTTTGCAGGCCAAGGTTCTTGAGGTTACAGAAAAGGGCATAATTCTGGAACATGGCGGTGAGATTGCCGAATTGGCGGCTGATACCGTCGTGCTGGCCGTTGGAACTCGCTCGGCCAATCCTCTCCAGCCGGTTGCCGAAGAATTAGGGATAGACTGCCTGGTGGTCGGTGATGCCCTGGCCCCGGCCACGGTATTCGAGGCCAATCATCAGGGCTATAAGGCCGGCAGAAGCATCGTTTGAATTACAATTAATTTGATTGAGAATACCGAAAATACTCCTAGGGAGGATACCCAGTGCAACTGTTTAATCCTAGCAACTATCAACGTTTTCATGCCGATATCAGGTCGTGGGAGATGGTTATAAAGACCATTGATTTTTTTGAAAAAAAGGGCCTGAAGAAGATTAAGATCGACGACCAGTCAATGGTCTGGTATGAGGATTTCCTGCAGTTCATCAAGGAAGAAAAGATCTTCGCCGATTTTCTCACCCCTAAGGATTACAGCCTAGATGGCGGCCGTTGGGATATGTGGCGGATCAGTGAGTTCAATGAGGTGCTTGGCTTCTACGGTCTGTGCTACTGGTACGCCTGGCAGGTGACCATCCTTGGCCTTGGGCCGATCTGGATGGGCAAAAATGAGGCGGTGAAGAAGAAAACCGCCGAGTTGCTCGCAAACGGAGGAGTCTTTGCCTTTGGCCTTTCGGAGAGAACGCACGGCGCCGATCTCTATTCCAGCGAGATGGTGCTGGTCCCGCAAGGCGATGGCAGTTATCTGGCCAGGGGGTCGAAATACTACATCGGTAACGGCAACTGCGCTGCTTTAGTGTCGACTTTTGCCAAAATTGAGGGCACAGGCGAGTACGTCTTTTTCGTGGTTGATCCCAAGCACGAAAAATATGAATGCGTCAAGAAAATCGATACCTCGGGAGTTCGCCAGGCCTATGTCGCCGAATATGCATTGCATGACTATCCGATCACCGAGGCGGATATCTTGTCGCGCGGCGAGCACGCCTGGAATTCCTCCCTGAACACCATTAATGTCGGCAAGTTTGAACTGGGATGCGCCTCCATCGGTATCGCTACCCACTGCTTTTACGAGGCGCTGAACCACGCGGCAGATCGCAGTCTTTACGGCCGCTACGTCACCGATTTCCCCCATGTGCAAAAGCTCTTCACCGAGAGCTATGCCCGTCTCATTGCCATGAAACTGGTGGCTTTCCGGTCGGCGGATTACCTGCGGGTCGCCTCTGATGACGATCGCCGTTATCTGCTTTTTAACCCCATCGTCAAGATGAAGGTGACCGGCCAGGGCGAGAAGGTAGTAAAATGCCTCCATGAGATCATTGCCGCTAAAGGTTTTGAGCAGGACACTTATTTTGAGATGGCCATTCGCGATATCGGCATGCTGCCAAAACTTGAAGGCACAGAACATGTCAATATGGCCCTCATTATCAAGTTTGTCCGCAACTACTTTTTTGAACCTCTTGACTATCCAGCGGTTGGGCAAAAGCGCGAGGCAGGCGATGACAGCTATCTCTTCAATCAGAAGACCGGCGGGCTGGCCACCGTCCGTTTCCCCGATTACCGGTTGGCCTACCAGGGAATGGATTCCCCCAATATCCTGGTGTTCCGCGAGCAGGTCGAGCTGTTTCGAACCCTGCTGATCACCGCCCCGCCGAGTAAGGAGCAGGCCAAAAACATCGACTATATGCTCGCTGCCGGTGAGCTCTTTACCCTCATTGTTTATGGGCAGCTGATCCTCGAAAATGCCAAACTCTACAGCACCAACGCCGATGTGCTGGAGCAGATTTTCACCTTTATGGTGCAAGATTTTTCCACCCAGGCCCTACAAATGATCCTTGGCCAGGAAAATTCTACGGCTCAAGAGGAAATCTTTACCAAGATGATCAAAAAACCGGTAAAAGATGCCGATGGATTTAAGCGGGTCTGGCAAATGGTCTACGGTCTTAAGGGCACGTACATCATGAACGAATAGGCTGGCCACCAACGTATACTTCGGGTGATGAAAAGGGAATACAGGGAGCAAAAATGGGGCATCATCTTGACGGCAAAAGCAGCATCGTACCTCTCATCGACCGGTTAAACAAATATCCCATCGGTCTGCCCGATAGCGATACGCTGCGGCGGATACTTGCCCTCCTGTTTTCTGAGGATGAGGCCTTTATCGCCTCACGGTTTCCCCTGACTGAGGCGACGCTGGCTGAGCTTGTCCGGGCAACCGGTTGGGATAGTTCGAAACTGAAGGTCAAACTTGAGGAAATGGCCGACAAAGGTCTGGTCATGGATACGGTTTATAGCGGCAAGACCTTCTATCTGCTCATGCCGGGATTGATCGGTTTTTTCGAACTCACCTTCATGAAACAGCGCAACGATCTGCCGGTGGTCGAACTTGCCCAGTTGATGACTGAATATCTGTATGGCGATCCCGAGCAGAAGATGGGCCGGGAATTCTTTACCAGTAAAACGCCTTTAACCCGCTCGCTGCCCTATGAGGAACATATCCCGGTAAGTTCCCAGGTGGCGACATACGAAAGTGCCAGGGAAATCATCAAGAAGACCGGGTATGGTGCCATCGGCATGTGCTATTGCCGGCACAAGAAAGATCATCTGGGCGAGAGCTGCAAAAAAAAGGCACCGACCAGGGAAATCTGCATCTCTCTGGGGACTGCGGCAAAGTTTATGGTACGGCGGGGTTTTGCCGAACAGCGCAGCACCGAGCAGCTTCTGGCAATCCTGGACCGGGCTCGTGACTTGCAATTGACCCACATAACCGACAATATTCGCCACAAACCCTCTTTTATCTGTAATTGCTGTTCCTGCTGCTGTGAGTTGCTGGGTGGTGTGCAGATGGGTTATCCCATGGGGGTAGCCAAAACCAATTACACCCTTCAGGTCGATGTCCAGACCTGTCTTGGCTGTGGACTCTGCCAAAAAGCGTGTAATGTCAAGGCGCTGGAAATTATTGATGGTGAGAACGGCAAAAAGAAAAAGCTCGCCCAAGTGATTGGCGACAACTGCCTGGGGTGCGGGGCTTGCATCAGTGCCTGCCCAAACAAATCACTGTCTCTTGTATACGCTGCCGGACGGCCACTGCCGCCGGAGAAAAAGAAGGATCTCTTTAAGCAAATACTTAAAGAAAAGAAGAGATTAGCTCCATATATCGTAAGCGGTATCAAGAAGGCCCTTCGCCGCACCTTGAAGATGGGATAAAGCTGAGTTGAGCAGCTTGTCTGCTCAAACGAAACTTATGCCCTTGTGGTATAAGTAGACTTTCGACGTAAATCAGTTCTACCGCCGCAGTAATTTTCTCCTTTGTCATTTCTTGTTTTTCAGTCTTCTCCCAGGTTGCGGTGCATTTCAGCATTGATTGGCTGTACGGCATGGTTGCGTCGGCTAATGGAATTGGCTACTGTTCCTTAGGTTGCCTGGTTTCAGCCCTTGATGGCGAGACTTTTTTGTGATATTTGCCCGTTCAGATTAAAGATAGAGGAATATTCATGATTTGCGATATATTGGAAAACTCCGGCCGTTATGAAGGTCTGCATGTGGGATTTGCCGAGGCCTTTGCCTTTTTGCAACGAACAGATCTGCGGCAACTGGCTGTTGGCAGATATGAGATTGACGGTGAGCGGGTTTTTGCGATGGTGGCAAAAGACCAAGGGCGCGGCAAGGATGAAGCACAGTTGGAGATACATGATAAATATATCGATATTCAGCTGGTATTGGCCGGGACCGACGAGATGGGATGGCGGCCAAGAGCCTTCTGTCAACAGCCATCAGGGCCGTATGATCCTGACGGAGATATCCGCTTTTTTGTCGATCCGCCGACCTCTTTGCTGTTTGTTCTGCCGGGAATGTTTGCCATCTTCTACCCAGAGGATGCCCATCTGCCGTTAATTTCGTCCGAGGTAATTCATAAGGTTGTGGTGAAAGTGGCGGTGGGTAAGGTTTAATCAGGAACTAGCCTGATCAAGCTCCAACTGGAAAACTAGCAAATATGAAACACTATCTGTACGCCCTCGGGGCGATTTTGTGCTGGGCGAGTCTGCCGGCGGCGACCGGTTCCGGGCTCAAGGGGCTCTCCACTGAGGAGCTGATGTTCTACAGCTTCGCCAGCGCTGCAGTGTTTCTCTACACCCAGGATTTTATTATTCAACGCACGGCCAAGGTGTACTTTCCAGGTGTGAAGGTGTCCCTGATGGGCGTATGGGGGATTTTCCTTTACCACTACATCTACTATCTGGCTCTCGACAATGCTCCCCTTGCCGAAGGGGCGATCCTTGCCACCACCTGGTCCTTCTGGATTGTGGTGTTTTCCTCGCTGCTACTCTTTAAGAAATTCAAGCTCTCGATTGTTGTTACCGCATTGGTCGGCCTGTTCGGGGCGGGACTGGTGATCAGTGCCGGCAAGGAGCTGTCCTTTGACACCAGCCACTTGAAGGGCTATCTCCTCGCACTGCTCTGCGGGGTGATCTGGTCGAGTTTTTCCGTTGGCCTTGCCCATATAAAAGTTAAAAGAGAACCGATGACCGCCTTTACAATATATGCGGCAGTGCTGTCGACGGTACTTTTCCTGTGGTCGATGCCCCATGCGTTGCCTGCACCCGCCGCCCTTGGCGCGGCGGTGTATCTCGGCTGCATTCCGCTTGGCCTGTCATTTTTCCTGTGGAACCGGGCGATGACCGGCGGAAACGTCGTGATCATCGGTTTTCTCAGTTATCTGACCCCACCATTAGCAGTTTTCCTGGTGGCAGTGATTCACCACCAGGAGGTGTCCGGGACGGTGCTGCTTGGCATGGCGGTAATCTTGGGAGCCTCCCTGCTGGGGCGGCTGTTGGTGAAGTATGAGGGGAGAAAGGGCTGAGCTGCAGATTACTCTCGGTCAAAATGGGTGAGGAAGTCGGTCATGCGGATGCGATAATCGACAATATCCTTTCTCAGTGATGACAGGCTGGCCATCTTCTCATCGACTTTGGCAATGTGATTATCGAGTATTTCAATAAGTTTTGGGGTTATTTTGGCGAAGTCGTTTTCGTGGATGTCGAAAATATCGGAAAGGTCTTTCATCTCTTTGAGTGAAATACCCATGGTCTTCAGCTTGAGGATAAACTTTAGGCGGAGAACCTCGTCTTTGCCATAGGTTCTGGTGCCTCCCCCCAGTCGCTCGGTCTTGCCCATCAAACCAATTTCTTCATAATATCGAATTGTCCGGGTAGTTATATTGAGTGTCTTGGCAAGCTCACCGATTTGGACTGATTTCATTTCTGGATTGTTCATACTGGTTTTCCTTTACCGCAATAACCTCAAAGGTCAATGATGTCCCGGTGAGGCGATCGGGTACTTCTTGCCCATGGCGATTGAGCGTTCGGTAGATAAATGGTATAGTACGTTGGTTAGCAGTGTTTATTTACCTTTACGTAATGTTTGAGTGCTAAGGTAGCACGCTGATTATTGCCCTGTCAAATAAAAAAATATGGTTTCGGCTGGTGTTGTTAGCATTTAGCCGGGGTTGCTAATAGCGACAGAAAAATTCTTGACCTTTACGTAAACACATTTTATAAAAGAGGGTAATGAAAATTCTAGGGGCCATCTTAGGTGGGCTGCGGCGTATTGAGGAGAACCAGCTATGCAATTTGAACATACCGAAGAACAGAATCTGCTTCGCGACATGGTTCGCGAGTTTGCAGAAAAAGAAGTAGGTCCATCGGCCAGAGCCCGCGACGAAGAAGAGCGGTTTGACCGGCCGCTGATGTTTGGTCGATTGGCGGAGTTGGGCCTGACCGGCATTGTCTTCCCGGAGGAATATGGCGGGGCAGGTGCCGATTATATCAGCTATGCCATCGCCGTGGAGGAATTGTCACGGGTCTGTGCCTCAACAGGGGTGACCTTGTCGGCGCATCTGTCGCTTGGCGCCAACCCCATCTATCTCTTCGGCAGTGAGGCTCAGAAGCAAACCTTTCTCACGCCACTGGCCGAGGGCCAGAAAATGGGGGCCTTCGGTCTCACCGAACCATCGGCCGGGACGGATGCCGGAGGTACCAAAACCACCGCGGTAAAGGACGGCGGAGATTGGCTGCTGAACGGCACCAAGATCTTCATAACCAATGCCGGTGAGGCGGAAACCTACGTGGTTTTTGCCAGAACCGACAAAACCGCCGAGAAACATCACGGCATCAGCGCCTTTATCGTCGAAAAAGGGACACCGGGTTTCTCTTTCGGCAAGAAGGAACAGAAGATGGGTATTCGCTCGTCACCGACGATGGAGCTGGTTTTTCAGGATTGCCGCATCCCGGCAGGAAATCTCCTTGGCGCGGAGGGTGCGGGTTTCAAGGTAGCCATGAAGACCCTCGACGGCGGACGTATCGGTATCGCTTCTCAGGCGCTGGGCATAGCCCAGGGGGCGCTTGACTTTGCCGTGGGCTACGCGAAAGAACGAAAGCAGTTTGACAGCCCAATCAGCCGCTTCCAGGGGATACAGTTTCAGCTCGCCGATATGGCAACGCAGGTCGAGGCGGCAAGGTTGCTCGTGTATAAGGCCGCCTACAGGGCCAGCAAAGGCCTCCCCTACTCACAGGAATCGGCGATGGCCAAGCTCATGGCAAGCGAAACCGCAATGCGGGTCACCACCCAGGCGGTGCAGGTGCTCGGTGGTTACGGCTATACCCGGGAGTTTCCCGTTGAACGGATGATGCGCGATGCGAAAATCACCGAGATATACGAAGGCACCAGCGAGGTGCAACGGATGGTCATCGGCAGTGCATTGACCCGCTAGTTTCGCTGAAGAACCATTCGAAAAAAAAAGGATTAGAAACCCCGTGAAAAGGGTATCAAGGAACGTCCCGTTAATCGGGATAAAGAACAACCAGGGATGATTCACAAACACTAGAGAAGGCTATGGAATTTACCCGAGAAATTTACTGGAATGTCGGTCATAGCGCATGGACCTTGGTGCCCATGTATCTGCTGGCGGCGGTGGCAATCGGACTGCTGGTCAAAGGGGCACTACAGCGAATCCCTTTTTATAAACAGGGCTTGCCGCTCACCAGGACGGACCAGCTGGGCAGGCGCATAAGCCTCATGCTTGAAAATGTCCTGCTGCAAAAAAAGGTAGCCAGGGTACCCTGGCCCGGCTTGTTGCACGGCCTGTTTTTCTGGGGCTTCGGACTCCTCGTTATTGGCACGACGCTTATCGTCATCCAGGCGGATTTCACCGATCTGTTCTTTAATGTGAAATTTTTGAAGGGCACATTTTATAAGCTTTTTTCCATCGTCCTTGACCTGGCCGGTCTCGTCTGTATCGTTATGCTCGGCGGTCTTCTGCTCCGCCGCTATGTCTTTACTCCGGAAGGGCTTGAG
Source organism: Desulforhopalus sp. (assembly GCA_030247675.1). Classification (NCBI taxonomy): domain Bacteria; kingdom Pseudomonadati; phylum Thermodesulfobacteriota; class Desulfobulbia; order Desulfobulbales; family Desulfocapsaceae; genus Desulforhopalus; species Desulforhopalus sp. The sequence goes on from JAOTRX010000002.1 coordinate 391,583, forward strand.
ACAAAGAAAGACGATGCAATCATGCACGGCCTGATGTTCACCATCCTCATTACCGGTTTTATTATTGAAGGTTCGCGGATGGCGGTCACCGAGATGGGCACACCTCTGGCGATGTGGTCGCCGGTCGGACTGGTAATCGCCAAGATTCTTGGCGGTATTGGCAAGGATGGCTTGCTGCTGCTCCATAAGTTCACCTGGTGGTTTCACCTCCTTCTGGTCATGGGTTTTTTCATTATCATCCCGCTGACTAAATTTCGGCATATTCTCACCACCAGTAGCAACTACCTGTTTTCCGATCTTGGGCCGAAGGGCAAACTGGTCAATCTCGATCTGGAAAACGAGGAATCCGAGACCTTTGGCGCAACAAGCATCAAGGAGATGACCTGGAAGGATATTTTCGATGCCGACGCCTGCACCCTCTGCAAGCGTTGCCAGGATCGTTGCCCGGCCTATGCCACCGGCAAGCCGTTGTCGCCGATGAAGGTGGTAGGTCAAATTGGCGAAGCTGCCTTTACCAATCCAGAGGCCAATCTCATTGAGGTCATCGGCAAGGATGTTTTATGGTCATGCACCACCTGCCGCGCCTGTCAGGAGATTTGTCCGGCGGCAATCGAACATGTTAGCAAGATCGTTGAGTTGCGCCGCTCCATGGTTCTGATGGAAGGTGAGTTCCCCGGCGAAGAAGTCATGACCGCCATGGAGGCGACCGAGGTCAACGGCAATCCGCTGGGCATTGGTTATGCAGAGAGAGGCGATTGGGCGGAAGGGCTAGGGATTAAACCACTGGCCGAGGATGGCGAGGTCGATGTGCTGTTTTTCGTCGGCTGTTACGGCTCCTTTGACAAGCGTAATATCGCCGTTGCTAAGAGCTTTTTGAAGCTGTGCCAGGCAGCGGGCCTCAAGGTCGGCATTCTTGGCAAGGAAGAGAAATGCTGCGGCGAGCCGATGCGCAAGATGGGCAACGAATACCTGTATCAAAGTCTGGCTGTCGAAAATATTGAACTCATCAAGGCTTACGGGGTGAAGAAAATCGTCACCACCTGCCCGCATTGCTACAATACCCTGACCAAGGATTATCGTGACCTTGGTCTTGAGGTGCCGGTTGAGATCTACACCGTCTTTCTGGAGGGGTTGATCGAAACCGGCAGGTTGAAAATCGATGCCGCTGATTTGTCCTGTACCTACCACGATTCCTGCTACCTTGGCCGCCACAACGACATCTACGAGGCGCCGCGGAAACTCATCGCCGCAGCAGGAGGCAAGCTGGTGGAGATGGACAGAAATCGAGCCGAGGCCTTTTGTTGCAGTGCCGGCGGCGGCAGAATCCTTGCCGAGGAAAAGATCGGCGAGCGGATCAATATCGTACGGGTGAAAATGGCTGTCGAGACCGGAGCATCGACTTTGGTCTCCAACTGTCCGTTCTGCTTGACTATGTTTGAGGATGGCGTCAAGGGGGCGGGCGTTGAGGAAAGTCTGAGGCCAAAGGACATCGCCGAGATACTGGCGGAACGTATCCATTAAGGGTTAGAAATTCTAGTAGTTAAAGTAAACGAGAGCAACTGGAGGGAGAGTATGAAAATTCTGGTTTGTATAAAACAGGTTCCGGACATGGAATCAAAATTCATGGTAGACGCTGGTGGCACCTGGTACGCGAAGACCGATCTCGCCTGGCGGATGAATGAGTACGATGAGTATGCCGTCGAGCAGGCGGTACAGCTGAAAGAGCAGGTGAAAGACGCCGATCTCACCGTCCTTTGTATAGGTTCCGACCAGGTTAAAGAGACCATGAAAAAGGCCCTGGCCATGGGCTGCGACCGCGGTGCCCATATTGCCGATGACAATGCCGCGGCCAAAGAGCCCTTCGAGATCGCCGGAATCATCGCTGAATATGCTCAAGATAAAAGTTTTGATCTGATCTTTACCGGCATGCAGTCCCAGGATCGGGGCAGCGCCCAGGTTGGTGTTCTGGTGGCCGAGATGCTCGGGCTGCCGAGCGTTTCAACCGTTGTCCATTTTGCTTACGCTGGTGGCGAGGTCACGGCAAAGCGAGAGCTTGAGGGCGGGGTCAAGGCCTGTGTCAAGGTGCAGGCCCCGGTGGTTATTACCTGTCAGCTTGGTATGAATACGCCGCGCTATCCTACCCTGCCGAATATCATGAAGGCCAAGAAGAAAGAGCTGCTCTCCATTCCGGTGGCGGGCCTCCTGAAAGTCGACGCCCGCCAGGAAACGGCCAAAATGTATTTCCCCGAGAAGAAAGGTGGAGGTCTCGTCCTCGAAGGCGATCTAGCCGAAATGGCCGATAAACTGATCAAGATCTTGAAAGAGAAAACCGCTGTCTTGGCATAGGAGGAGACGATAATGAAGATATTGCTGATTGCAGAAAGTCGGGAAGGTAAGCTTCTCGGTGGGACCTATGAGCTCGCGGCCTTTGCCGCCAAGATGAATGCAGAGAGCGTTATGTTTTTGGTCGGTGATGAGGTTGCTCTGCCGAAATACAATGGCAAGGTCTATCTGGCCGACAGCAAGACTTTTGGAGAATACAATCCAGATGTTCATAAACAGCTGGTTTTAGATGTAATCGCCAAGGAAAACCCGGATATGGTGGCGCTTTGTCATTCGTCCTATGGCTGGGATCTGGCACCACGCCTTGCCTATGCTTTAAAGGCTGCACAGATCTCCGAGGTTGTCGGCGTTGAAGGCGGTGTGCCGGTGGTTCCCGTTTGTAACGCCAAGCTGCGTCGTGATGTAAAGGCCAAAACCGCCAAGACGGTAGTAACCCTGCAGGCCGGCGCCTTTGGCCTGGCCGATGAGCCGAGCGGTACTCCGGCTGTTGAGAAGATTGCCGGTGCAGGCGCGGCAAGAGTGCAGTTCACCGGCTACGAGCAAGCGGCAACCGGTGGCGTCGATCTTGGCAAGGCCCAGGTAATTGTTTCAGCCGGACGTGGCATCGGCAAGCCGGAGAACGTGGCGATGATTGCCGGTCTCGCCAAGGCCCTAGGCGGCGAATATGGCGCCAGCCGGCCGGTTGTCGATTCCGAGTGGGTTGAGCATAATCGTCAGGTTGGCACTACGGGGCAGACAGTTGCCCCGAAACTCTACATTGCCTGCGGGATTTCCGGGGCAATCCAGCATCTCGCCGGTATGAAGAAGTCGGAATTCATTGTGGCAATCAACACCGATAAGGACGCGCCCATCGGTGATGTAGCCGATGTCTTGGTCGTCGCCGATCTGAAGCAGTTCGTGCCCATGCTTACCGAAAAAATCCAGGCCCTGTAGATCCCCTCCCTTTTTATGCAAGTCTTGGCGCATCATTCGCGATGTTCGTGCGGATGGTGCGCTGATCATTGCAGGTATAAATCGAAGCAGTACTCTAACGTCGGCGCGGTGCTCTCAATCGCTGCGTCCTTAGCGTTTGCCCTCGTGATAGTCAACGTATGATTCAAACTTCAATTACATATTTCAAGGTTGCGCTATGATAGAAGAAATATTTTCCACCCTGCCAGAGTCTTTTGTTCCGGAAACCATTTCCCAACCGAAAAGCTTTTACTTTTCTTTGGGCGAAATCAAGAAAACCGTTGAGTTGAATAGTGACAGCTGCCGGGTTACTGATGGTAAGGCCTTGGAGAATGCCGATTGCGTTTGTAAAACCAGCCCGGAATTTTTCTTAAAGATTTGGCAAGACAACTATCGGCCGGGGATGAAGGATTTCATGATCGGCACGATTAAATCCAATAATCCTTCGGCGCTTCTCGACTTTTTGCGCTGTTTTGGCAAGTAGCGGCCAAGAGCAGGACTTCTTGGTCGATAGCATGGCCAACGTGTTTTTTAACTCCTCAATTCTTTAACAAGGGATGCAACGAATGGAACACCTGACAGAAATAAAGGTTCGAGGCTATCATGCCGATTTTTATGGTCACGTGAATAATGCCAGATACCTGGAGTTTTTTGAAGAAGATCGCTGGGCGCACCTGGAGTCGAAAATCGATCTGCGGAAATGGGCGGAGAAGGGCCTTATTTTCCTTGTGGTCAATATCAACGTCAATTATCGTAAGGCCGTTCCGGTTGGCGAGACCTTAATCGTTACTACCAAGCTGGAAAAGATCGGCAATAGAAGTGTTGTCCTCAAGCAGGAGATTCTCCTGAAAAAAAGCCGCGAAGTTGCAGCTGATGCATTGATCACCTTTGTTATTTCCGACCGGACTGGTCGCGCGGTTACCATGGACGGCGAGGTTCGTACGGAAATCGAAAAATTGGCCTAATTGTTCACATCCTGCTTTGTGCGTAGAGGTGGCCCTAACCGCTGGTTCTGGTCTGCATAATGAGGCTTGCTATTCGTGGACACCAAACAGGATTTATAGTTGACATTCATCGTGGTTATATATTAATCAACAACAACGAGGAGGATTGGCGGTGCTTTGTGGTACCGTTTAACCTGAACGTAAAAGTTATATTGTCGAGGGAAGGCTCTCTAATTCAAGCTTAAACCGCTGGGGTGGAGAGTAATGTGCGTCTGTCAATGGCATTGACAGGTTCGAAGAGACAGTAACTGCGGCGATGCGCAAATTCGTAGCGGTTGTTGATCCTTCATCGTTCCACAAAATGTCTTTGTGGAGGAAGATCTTTGTCGGAGGCAGTAACAATTTAAATACAGAAGGGGAGAAAGGTATGAAAAAAGCGATTTCCGTACTGGCATTTACGTCCATTCTGGCTGCGGGCTCGGCCATGGCTTCAGGGTATCGAATACCCGAACAGTCAGTTGATTCAACAGCTAAAGTAGGTGCCAACGTAGCCTCGTCTACCAGAGCTGATGCAGCCTACTACAATCCTGCCAATATGGGTTGGATGGCTGATGCTTTGCAAGTACAGATGGATGCCACATACATCTATCTTTCCCCAGTCAGTTATGATGATTCTCGTACCGCTATGTATGATAGCGAATCAGAAGATGAGCACTTCCTCCTCCCGACTGCCTTCATGGTCTCTCCGTCACTCGGTGGGGCGCGAATTGGTCTGGCTGTTACTGCACCTTACGGCTTGGCTAAGCGTTGGAAAGACCCCTACGCAAAAGCCTTTGCAGAAGAATTTTCATTGGTGACGGTCGAGGTTAATCCCACTGCTTCGTATACTTTTGGAAAGATGGTTTCCGTTGCTGCCGGTGCCAGAATGCTCTATGCCGACGCCACAGTTAAGAGTGATGCCAACGGCATTGGCCGTCCACTCTCCAGGGAGATGGAAGGAGATACCGTGGAATGGGGATGGAATGCCGCAGTTTCGGTAAAACCGATTGAGAAACTCAATGTTTCCGCGACATACCGTTCAAAAATCGATATGGACTTTGAAGACAAGGCCCGGCTGAATTTGATGGGCACCCGGGTCGAGTTGGATGCCGATGTCTCTCTGCCGGCTCCGGCGGTATTGGCCCTCTCCGTTGCCTACGACATCTTGCCAAACCTCAATGTCGAGTTGACCTTGGATAGGACCTTCTGGTCAGAGTATGAGAACCTCGACTTCGAGTTCTCGCCTGTCATCCCCGGTAACCCTTATGATCCACCAGTTGATAAAAGCTGGGATGATTCCAATGCCTATCGCCTTGGCGTGACCTATGGTGTAACGAAAACCCTGGATCTTATGGTTGGTTTTGGCTATGACGAGAGCCCGGCTCCCGACAGAACCATCGGCTTCGAATTACCTGATTCAGATGCATGGCTGTATTCAATTGGCGCTCAATACAAGCTCAACGAGAAAATGGATATCGGTGTTGCCTTCCTGTATGATTATAAAGAAACCCGTAAGGTTGAAGTTACCCCGACCGGCACAGTGTACGGTGAGTTCACCGATGCCTCGGCAATCTTGGTGTCTTGTGGCTTGAATTACCGGTTCTAGTTTTTGTAGTTTTTTAGAAGTAAGAATAGTACCCCCCCCTTATTGCCGATAGGCAGTAAGGGGGTTTGTTGTTTCAGGGTGCAAGCGCTTACAGGCCGCGCAGATATTCCGGTTTGAGGCTGACCTTGCCCCGAAGGGCCAGATCGATGAGCTGTAGGGTGGCCTCCTTGTCCTGCGGCAGTTTGGCCTTGATCGGCAGGTAGTTCGAGGCGTGATTGGCATGGAAATAGCCGCCGGTCAGCTCGGTTGCGGCAATCATCACCGCCAGTTCTTCGAGCATCTCTTTGGAGTCAAGGAGTGTGAATTCACCCCGCTCGGTTGCGGCAAAAAGCGGGGTATTAGGCGTCAGCATGAGACTCAGCGCCCCGACATATTCCGGATCTATGGCGGTGAGGACCCGGCCGGTTTCTCGGGCATGAATGAGGGAGCGCTCCCTGCCACCGATGCCGAGGAGGACAGTGATCGATAATTTAATCCCGGCGGCGCGCAGTTTCTTGCCCATTTCGATCATCCGGGCAGCATCCGCGCCCTTGCTGATAGCCTGCAAGGTGACATCATCACCCGATTCAAGGCCCATGTAGGCGATACCCAGGCCGGCTTCCCGCAGTTCACGCAGCTGCTCCGGGCTTTTCATGCGGATACTCTTGGTGTTGGCGTAGGTACCGATTCGCGTCACCCAGGGGAGTTTTGTGCGGATAGCGGCAAGGATGTTAAGCAAGCGCTCCTGCGGCAGGATCAGGGCGTCGCCGTCGCAGAGAAACAGCCGATCCTGGTTGCGGCAATGCTGGGCGGCAAAGTCAATATCGGCAGCGATAGTCTGCTCATCCTTGATAGAAAACCGGGTCCCCTTGTACATACCGCAAAAGGTGCATTTGTTGTGCGAACAGCCGGTGGTTATCTGCAGTAAAATCGAGTAGGCTTCACTCGGCGGCCGGAAGATGTTACCTTGATAGTGCATGGTTTTTGTTTGGCAAAAATAGTTGACGGGGAAAGGATCTTGTACCGCAAGGGCATACGATTCGTTTGAGCAGACGAGCTGCTCTACTCAACTTTGTTTTATACGAACTCAAGGGCTGGGGTGCAATATGGAAAACCTGCACCTGCCGGATTACCATCATGAGAGGAAAGAAAAATGATTCATACTCCGCACGAGCGCTACCCGCATCTTCTGCAAGCCCTCAATCTCGGCTTTGTAACCCTGAAGAATCGAGTTCTCATGGGCTCGATGCATACCGGTCTTGAGGAGGAAAAAAACGGCTTTGAGCGCATGGCAGCGTATTACGCAGCCCGCGCTCGGGGCGGGGTCGGCTTGATCGTCACCGGCGGCGTGGCGCCGAACCGGGCCGGGTGGGTTGCTCCCTTCTCCCTCCGTCTGGCAAAATCCTCGCAAGTGGCGGAACATCGCCTGATAACCGAGGCGGTTCACCGACAAGACGGCAGGATCTGCCTGCAGATCCTCCATGCCGGGCGTTATGGGTACCATCCCTTATGTGTGGCGCCGTCGCCGATCAAGGCACCGATCAACAGGTTTAAGCCGAGGACCTTGAGTGACCGGGGTATCAGGTCGACGATCGGCGACTTTGTGAAAACCGCCATGCTTGCCCAGGAGGCGGGATATGATGGGGTGGAAATCATGGGCTCTGAAGGGTATCTGATCAACGAATTCATTGCCCGCAAAACCAATCTGCGTGAAGATGACTGGGGCGGCTCTTTTACCAACCGCATCCGTTTCCCCCTGGAAATCGTCCGAGGTGTTCGCCGGGCGGTTGGGAGCCAGTTCATCATCATTTACCGGCTCTCGATGCTTGACCTGGTAAAGGGTGGCAGTACCTGGGATGAGGTGGTCATCCTCGCCAAAGAGATCGAGCAGGCCGGTGCGACGATCATCAACACCGGCATCGGCTGGCATGAGGCCCGGGTGCCGACCATCGCCACGGTGGTACCGCGGGGTGGATTCGCCTGGGTGACCAAGAGATTGATGGGCGAGGTGGCAATCCCCCTGGTGGCCACCAATCGTATCAATATGCCGGAGGTGGCGGAGGCGGTGCTGGCGAGTGGTTGTGCCGACATGGTCAGCATGGCCAGGCCCTTCCTCGCTGATCCCGACTGGGTGCAAAAGGCGGCAACCGGCAGGGAGCAGGAGATCAACACCTGTATCGGTTGCAACCAGGCCTGCCTTGACCATATCTTTTCGAGAAAGTCTGCCAGTTGCCTGGTCAACCCACGGGCCTGCCGAGAAACGATTGCCCCCTTTGTTAAGGCCAAATCGCCGAAGATGGTGGCGGTGGTTGGTGCTGGTCCGGCAGGGCTTGCCTGCGCGATTACCGCTGCCGCCAGGGGCCATGCCGTGACGCTTTTTGAGGCAGGAGGTGAGATTGGCGGCCAGTTCCGTCTGGCCCGGCAGATCCCAGGGAAAGACGAGTTTGCCGAGACCCTCAGATATTACCAGCAGCAGATTGTCCTGCAGGGCATTACTCTTCGGCTGCAGACCAAACCAAGTCCAGCCGATTTGCAGCCTTTCGACGCGATCGTCATGAGCACTGGGGTGGGGCCACGGGCTATTAACATCGAGGGCAGTGAGAGCAGCAAGGTCACTCTTTACCCTGAAGTGCTCACCGGCAAAAAAAATGTCGGCACCAGGGTAGCGATTATCGGCGCCGGAGGTATCGGATTTGACATGGCGACCTTTCTCCTTCATCAAAAAAACGGCACGGAAACGGTTGCAGAGTTCATGGGGCAATGGGGTGTTGATATGAGCTACAGTGGTGAAGGCGGCCTGGGCGAGGTGCATAAGGAAACGCCTCGGCGCCAGATCTACTTGTTGCAGCGCAAGACCTCGAAGCCTGGTGCCGGACTTGGCAAGACCACCGGCTGGATCCATCGGTCGATCCTCAAAAAAAATGGGGTGAAGATGCTGGTCGGGGTGGAATATCTGGCAGTGACCGCCGATGGGCTTCGTATCCGTCATGAAGGAAAGGAGCAGCTCCTGAAAGTCGATGATATAGTAGTCTGCGCCGGGCAACTCCCGGAGCTTGGTCTGGCAAAAGAGCTTGACGCCCTGGGAGTGCGCTATCATCTCATTGGTGGCGCTCTGAAGGCGGGCGAGCTTGACGCCAAGAGGGCGATAGCCGAGGGGACGGAGGTGGCTGACCGGCTATAGGGAGAGGTCGTCGCCGGATGCCGGTTGTAAAGGGTAGCTCGTGATCAGTGTGTGTATCGCGCCGCGTTGCGTGAGTTGGCTTTTATAAAGAGCAAAGGCAGATACCGTAAACTCCGGCGTTTGCAGAAAGGCGTTGCCGGCAAGAACCTGCTGGAGGCGATGGATTGGCGGAGCGTTTAACCTCGCCAAGGTCAGGTGCGGCGAATATTTTTGTTTTTCCCGCGGGATAGCAATTGCCGCAAGTTTCTTGTCAATGGCCTGACGGAGAATGGTGAGTTTATCGGTTGGCTGTACTCCGGCCCAAAGAACGCGTGGGGTGCCGCGTGGCGGGAAGGTGCCGACACCGCGCAAACTCAGGACAAATTCCGGCAAAGAGATCTCGGTCAGTGCCCCCTGAATATCCAGAAGCCTGCTGCCTTCCACCTCGCCGATGAATTTCAGGGTGAGGTGCATCTGCTCGACCGGCACCGGCCGGGCGCCTGGAATTGCTCTGCCAAGACCGGCAATCTCGTCCTTTATTGATGGGGGGATGGAAACGGCAATAAAAAGGCGTATCATGACTGCTGCAATTCTGGGTGGTGGTTGAGGTCTGGGGAGTGAAAGTGCACTGCCGCCAGTGTACGCAAAAAAGCCTTGCCGGACAACAGCAAACCATCAATGTCGCTGTCGCCAAGGGCGCCTCGTCGTTGACACAATCTCCTTGATTACCTAGAGTTTTAAGCGGGTAGCAATTTCCCGGGTACTAAAAATCACTCTACTATCTGCCAATGAGGAGCAGGCCATGGATCTGAAGAATACCCGTACCACCATCCTGAATACCGGAAATCCAGAGGAAAAACGAAGAGAGATACTGGACTATTTTCAGAAAACCTTCGACCTCGACGAGCAGCTGTACGACCATCTGGCAAGCGATGCGGCCTTCTACCGGCGTGCCGAGCCGCTACGCCATCCGCTGATTTTCTATTTCGGTCACACCGCCTCCTTTTATATCAATAAACTGAATATCGCCAGACTCATCGACCGGCGGATCAATCCGGCCTATGAATCGATGTTTGCCATCGGCGTCGACGAGATGAGCTGGGACGATCTAAGCGCCAAAAACTACAATTGGCCAAGGGTTGATGAGGTACGAGAATATCGCCACGCAGTCCGTCAACTGGTTACCGAGCGTATCGGTGAGCTGCCGCTGACTATGCCGATAACCTGGGACTCGACATTTTGGGCGATTATGATGGGTATCGAACACCAGCGGATTCATCTAGAGACCTCCTCGGTAATAATCCGCCGCATGCCGATTGACGAGGTCCGGCCTCTTGCCGGCTGGGAGCTGTGTCCCCATGCCGGGGTCGCCCCGGCAAACAGCCTGGTCGCTGTTCCCGGCGGCAAGGTGGTGCTCGGCAAGAACAAGGATCATCCTCTCTATGGCTGGGATAATGAATTTGGCCGGCGTGAAGCGGAGGTCCTCGATTTTGCCGCAAGCAAGTATCTGGTATCGAACGGAGAATATCTGCAGTTTGTTGAGGCCGGTGGCTACGACAAGGAGCAGTATTGGACCGATGAGGGCTGGCGCTGGCGGCAGTTCACCAAGGCCCGTCAGCCGCTGTTCTGGCAGGGCGAGGCGGGAGGGTATCGGCTGCGCACCCTCGCCCGGATCATTGACATGCCCTGGAATTGGCCTGTTGAGGTCAATTACCTGGAGGCAAAGGCCTTCTGCAACTGGCTGGCCGAAAAAAAGGCGGCAAAGATTCGTTTGCCGAGCGAGGATCAGTGGTACCGGCTGCGCGACCTGCACAACATCCCTGATCAGCCCTACTGGCAGACGGCGCCCGGCAATATTAATCTGGAACACTGGGCCTCTTCCTGTCCAGTCGACCGCTTTGCCTTCGGGCAATTCTTCGATATTATCGGCAATGTCTGGCAATGGACGGAGACGCCGATAACCGGCTTTGAGGGTTTTGCAGTCCACCCCTGGTACGACGATTTTTCCACCCCGACCTTTGATACCCAGCACAACCTGATCAAGGGCGGGTCGTGGATTTCAACCGGTAACGAGGCGACTCGCGATTGCCGCTACGCCTTCCGCCGCCACTTCTTTCAGCATGCCGGCTTTCGCTATGTCGAGGCCGATCAAGCCCTTGAGGTGGTTGAGGCAATGTACGAAAGCGACACCGCCGTTTCCCAGTATTGCGAAGCCCATTATGGCAGGACCTTCTTTGATGTGGCCAATTTCCCGGCGGCGTGCGCCAAGATCTGCCTGGAAGTCATGGAGGATAAAAAGAAGGATCGGGCCCTTGATCTCGGCTGTTCGGTAGGCCGCGCCAGTTTTGAGCTGGCTAGGGAGTTCGGCTTTGTCAACGGCCTTGATTTTTCGGCACGGTTCATTCGCATCGCCTATCAGATGCAGGAAAAAGGGGTGATTCGCTACCAACTGCCGGAGGAGGGGGATATCGTTTCCTACCATGAGAAGCGCCTGGTGGATTTAGGCCTTGCGGATACAACGAGCCGGGTGGAATTCTTTCAGGCCGATGCCCTCAACCTCAAACCGCAATTTGCCAATTATGACCTCATCCTGGCCGCAAATCTTCTTGATCGCCTGGCTGATCCACGGAAATTCCTGAGTTCCGTGCACGAGCGGCTCAATGCCGGGGGGATTTTGGTCCTGGCCTCACCCTACACCTGGCTTGCGGAGTTCACCGATCGCGATAAATGGCTGGGCGGCTTTCGCAAGGACGGCGAGCCGTATTTTACCCTGGAGGGTTTGCATGACCTGTTGCGGACGCATTTTTCCATGATTGGCGAACCGCGCGATGTGCCCTTTGTCATCCGCGAGACGCAACGTAAGTTTCAGCATTCCATAAGCCAGGTGACGATCTGGCAGAGAAAAGGGTGATCAGATCTGATGACGAAAAAGACAGTGTTTCGCCGCTATTGCCTGCTTCTCGAATACGATGGCACTAATTTCAGCGGCTGGCAAAAACAGAACGATGCCCGCACCGTTCAGGGTGATCTGTACAAGGCCGCTGCCCGGGTCTTTGGCGATGTACCTATGGACATCCAGGGCTGCGGCCGCACCGACACCGGAGTTCACGCCCTGGAGTATGTCGCCCATCTGGAGGTGGCAAGCATCATGCCACCATCGGCGGTGGCCGGGTTGCTTGGTGACACCCTGCCGAAGGACATCGCGCTCGTGGCAGTTGAACTGGCCGACCCGCGGTTTCATGCCCGGCATAGCTGTATTGCCAGGAGCTATATCTACCAGCTCCGCAACCGCAAATCGGCCTTTGGCAAGCGCTATAGCTGGTGGATTCATGACAAGATGGATCTTGCCGCCATGCAGCGGGCCGGGAAGGTTTTTGCCGGCCTGCACGATTTTGCTGCCTTTGCCGACAAACAAGAACTGAAGAAATCGACCAAGGTCCTGGTGTACCAGGTGCGGCTTTTGACCGACGGTGAACTGATTCGGGTGCGCGTCGTCGGCTCACACTTTCTTTGGCATATGGTGCGGCGAATGGCCGGAGTCATGGTTGAAGTCGGCTGCGGCCGTTTGCCCGAGTCGGAGGTAGCCACCTTGCTGCACACCTCTTCCGCCATCCCCTTCAATAACACCGCTCCGGCGGCCGGACTGTTTTTTGAGAAGGCCTTTTATGACGAGGGCGAGCTGGAGCGGTTTCTAGCCGAGTGATTGTTTTTTACTTACTCTCTGGGCAGTGCCCCACGGAACCAGGAAAAATACACGCCAATAAGGCAGAGCGTGGCCGAGATGAAAAAGACCATGTGCATGCTGCTGAGGAATAAATCGTAATTGTCAGGGGTTATCGCCCGGCGGCCGACAATCAAGGCAAGGACGACCGTGGCTACCGCCATGCTGGCCATCTGGCCGAGCAGACGCATCGTGGCCACTGCCCCGGAGGCCAGGCCGTAGTGGCGCTTTTCGACGGAGCCCATGATGGCGCTCATATTTGGTGAGCTGAACAGGGCAAAGCCGGTGCCAAGGAGGATCAGGTTAATGACGATCAGGTGTACTCCGGTCTCCGCTGTCAGCGTTGCGAACAACGAAACACAGATGACGGTGATCGTCATCCCGGCAGTTGCCAGCCTGCGGGGGTCGATACGGTCCGACAGCCTGCCGGCTATCGGTGAAAGCATGGCCATCATGATCGGCATGGCTATCAGCACGGTACCCGCCGCCTGGGGCGACATGCCTTTGATATATTGAAGGTACAGGCTGAGCAGGAAGGTAACGGCAAAGGTCGCCGAGTAGTTGAGAAGGGCCGCCAGGCTCGAAAACGCGAAGGCCTTGTTGGCGGCGAATAGCTGCATGTCAAAGACCGGAAAGCGGGCTGCCAATTGGTGGCGGACAAAGAGGAAAAACAGCAGAGATCCGCTTGCCAGCAGGATAATGCCGATCAGTTCCGGCAACCGGGTGGCACCGTAGACCAGGGCAAAAATGGCTGAGGCATACAGCAGACAACCGCCAATATCAAGCCGTTGCCCGGGTTCGCCACGCCATTCGCCGCGCAGACAAACCAGGGTCAGGACAAAGGAAAAGAGGCCGAGGGGCAGCATGACCAGGAAGATGCTCCGCCAACCGAAATGTTGGGTCAAAAGACCGCCGACGAAGGGTCCTACCGAGAGGCCGATATACACGGCGGCAACATAGATGCCGATGACCTGTCCACGCCGGCTTGGCGGGAAGATCGAGGTGAGAATGGCCATGCCGGTAGTGACGAACATCGCCGCGCCAAGACCCTGCAGGACCCTGGTTGCTATGAGCAGGGTGACGGAATTGACAAAGGCCGCTGCCCCCGAACCGATGGTATACACCCCCAGGCCAGTTGCAAATACCTTTTTACGCCCATGGATATCGGCTATTTTCCCGGCGGGAACAAGACCCACGGCCACCGCCAGCAGGTAGGCTGTGGCGATCCAGCTGAGCTGGACGGCATCCATGTGGAGCTCGCTCTGGATGGCCGGCAGGGCGACATTTACCGAGGAAATCATATAGGGTCCGATAAAGGAGGTCAGGGTCGCGACAATCAAGGCCGAGCGTTCGAGGCTTGCGGTATTCTTTGTGTCGGCATTTTGCATGATCTATTATCCCGTCGGTTTATCGTTGAAGAAGGCTGAGTAGAACAGCTAATAGCAAAAAAGGGTATTCAGAGCGGTTTTATAGCAACGGCCAGGGTCTGCGCGTCAGGCCGTCGCCAACAGAACTATGGCAACGGTGACATCTCTGGTCAATGTGGTTCCTGCACGTCCGCCAGGGTGCGATACCAAATTTTCAGCCTTCATGTCAACCAATCTCCTCGTCGTGCGTTGTCTTCTGTAGAGGCAGGTTGACTATTCACTATAAAGGAGATTATTGCTATGAAATGTAAGACATTTATTGCTGCCGCAGGGGTTGCTTGTTTTCTGCTTGTTCCTGGTGCCATTGTGAGGGCCGAAGATCGTGGCGACGCCATAGAAGATCGCCTGGATCTTCGGGGAGACCGGATCAATAACCGGCTGGACGCCAGGGGTGATAGGATCGATTACCGGCTGGACGGACGATCGGCACGTGCCGAGGCCAACGGCCATGAGAATCGAGCCCTCCGTCTTGAACGCATGGGTGACCGGATTGACAACCGGCTCGATGCGAGAGGCGACCGGATAGACAACCGGCTGGATCATCGGGGGCAAAGGATCGACCGCCGCTACGACCGTCACCACGATTGATTGGTTGACGATGCTGGGGCTGGTGGGGCAGGGACATCGGTGTACCGTCCCTTGCCGTTATAAAACAAGGTCAGGACATTGCCCAGAGCCACCTCAAAAAACGTCATAGGCCCGGCCAGATATGGATCTCTTTCTGCAATCGATTGAACGGTCGGCATACCGCATGGCGCTCTTTGCCAGCGGGGAACGGGAAGATGCCCTCGATCTGGTGCAGGACGCCATGTATAAATTTGTCGACAAATACCAGGACAAGCCGCGGGAGGATTGGAAACCGCTGTTTTACAAGGTCCTCCACAATGGCATCCGCGATTATGGCCGGCGGAAGACGGTGCGGCGCTGCCTGAGACGATTTGGAATTGGCAGGGCTGAGGATGAGGGTGACGAATTGGAGAAGATTGCCGACACAAAGAGTCCTGATCCCGAACACCGCGCCGGGGTGGGGCAGGCCTATGCCGCCCTGCAGGAGGCCATCTTCCTTCTTCCCGACCGCCAGCGTCAGGCATTTCTGCTGCGCGGCTGGGAGGAACTCAGCGTGGCGGATACCGCGAAGGTCATGGGTTGTACCGAGGGCTCGGTAAAAACGCATTATTTTCGGGCGGTGCAGGTGTTGCAGCGACAGTTGGGGGATTATTGGCCATGACCATAGAAGAGAAAACCTTTGTTGATTCGGCAAAGAGGCTCCTCGACGAGTCACTTGCAGATATCGATGGAGCAACCTTGGCCTCATTGGCCCGCGCCAGGAAGGCAGCCTTGGCTGGTCATAAACCGCAAAAGAGTTTTATCTACCGGCCGTTTTTTTGGTTTGGTTCGGCCGCTTCTCTTGCCGGTGCCATTCTTCTGATAGTTCTGATTATGCCGAAAACCATCGGCCAAGGCCGGTCGGAGCTTGGGCTGGTTGCTGATTTAAGCATAATTACCTCCGAGGAACCTATTGATTTATTTGAAGATATTGAATTCTACGAGTGGATCTCCGCTCTGGAAGGCGAGGCGCCTGCTACCGGTGGTCCTGGCAGTGTTCCTGGTCCTTTTCACGACGGAACAGGGACGATGCCAGTCCCAGGGCCAGAAGGTCGAGGCGCCTGATGCCGAGTTGCTGGAGTTTTTAGGCGCCTTCGAAGATACAGAGTCGGGCTGGGTGGATCCTTTTGAACTGGAAGATATAGCTGCGTTGAGCAGCTTGTCTGCCCAAACGAAACAACTGCCCTTGCGGCCTATGGAGGAGAAAGATGCATCAGCAAAGGGGGACAGCGATGAAATCGAGTAGTCTTCCTGTCTTGGCGAGGTTTTTTGTACTGCTCGTCCTTGCTATGGCGTTGCTCCGCCCATCTGCTGCCGCAGCTCAAGCCTTTGCCGACCTGCCCAAGGAACAGCAAGGTGTGCTGCAGCCCTTTTCCGGAGAATGGCAGACCTTTTCTCCGGAAAAACAGGCGCGTTTGCGCAAGGGCGCTGAACGTTGGCTGGGAATGAATCAGGAGGAGAAGGCCGCGGCCAAAAAACGATTTAAGCAATGGCAGAATCTCAAGCCGGAGGAGCGGCAGGGTATTCGCGAACGTTTCGACCAATACCAGAAGCTCTCTCCCACACAAAAGCAGCGCCTGCGCAGCGCTCGCGAGAGGTTTCGCCAGCTGCCGCCGGAAAAAAGGCAGGAACTGCGACAGCGCTGGCGGTCGCTTGATCCGGAGCAAAGAGCGGCAATGCGCGAGCGGTTTCGCCGGGCGACGCCTGATAGGCGGGAAAGGTTTCTCGATAGATGGGAGAATGCCACACCGGAACAGCGGCAACGGATGCTGGAACGGCGGCAGCAATAATGGCCGATTTGCAGGCTTTGAAATATCAAAAAAGAAGAGAAAGACCTTGGTCAACTGTCACGGCTGTGACAGCCGCATGATCGCCTGATTGGCGATGGTCAGGCCGAAGATGCCGGTGATGGTCGGCAGGCTACCGAGGACATTGCGCTTGCGGCCCCGGTCGGCGTAGGGGCTGGGGGCGATCCCGCCTTCATCTTCCTCTGCTAATTGATACTCAAACTCGATCTTTTCAGTGGAGTAGACACAGGAAATCCCAGGGCCGACGTCGCGCCGGCGCAGGCGTTTACGCAAATGTCTGGCCAGGGGGCAATTGGCTGTATCGAAGAGGTCGCCGCTGCGGATCAAGGCCGGGTCGGTGCGCAGGGCGGCACCCATGGAGCTGATGATCGGGATCCCGCGGACATAGGCACCATGCAGCAGCTGGGTCTTTGGGTTAAGTGAGTCGATGGCGTCGATGAGCAGGTCAGGCCGTGGTTCGAGGATTTGCTCCAGGGTCTCTTCGCCGGCAAAGAGCTGCAGGGCTTCGACTCGACATTCCGAGTTGATCGCCAGGATTCTTTCCCGGGCAACCTCGGCCTTTGGCCTGCCCAGATTGCTTTCCAGGGCAAGGAGCTGACGATTGAGGTTACTTGCCTGGATGGTATCGTAGTCCACCACCCGCAGGTTGCTGATTCCGGCCCGTACCAGTCCCTCGATAACATAGCCACCGACGGCGCCGATACCGACCACCGTCACCATCCGTGACTGGAGCAGGGTAAAACGATCTTCGCCGAGTAGCCGGCGGGTTCGGGTAAATCTATCCATAGTCATAATCTGTGAGGTTTAGAGCACCAAGGGCTTATCTCTTGCGGCAAGCAGCGGAAGATCTGGCAAATTTCCGGGTGACGCAAGGGTTGTCTGCTGCAATTTTCTGTAATTATCCATGAAATCCTAAAGATTGCACCGCCTTTTTCATGCCAAGGGCCAAATCGCAGGTCCAAGCCAAAATGACTTGCCAAGGCCGGTGCCTCCGTGGTAGAAATCCTCCCCCTGCAAACAATTGGTTATTCCGCAAGATCTTTTCCCACATTCAGCAACACCGCACAACCATGTTTCACCTGCCATGGCAGAATGCCGATCCCGAAAATACCGCAACCTGGGCGAGATATACCTCAAAACTCTGCAGCCACTGCGCCGCCTCCTGCTGCGGTCTGCCGGTGGAGGTGAAGGCCACGGATCTGGTTCGCATGGGCCTTATCGACGAGTTTTCTCTAGAGGAAGACCCCAAATACATTGCCAGAAGGCTGATGAAGAAGGGTCTGGTAGAGCATTTTCACGCCAAGACGGCCACTTTCACCCTTGCCAGACGCGCCAACGGCGATTGTCTGTTCCTTGATGAGGCGGCCAGGCGTTGCACCATTTACCATAATCGCCCCGACACCTGTCGCAACCATCCGGGTATAGGGCCGCGCGCCGGCTACTGCGCGTTCAGGATCAAGACCTCCGCTCTTCGTTGAAGTAGCATTCCCTTACCGAGGCAATGGCCTTGTCGTCCCGGGCGATCGCTTCGGCCAGCTGCCAGGTTTCTTTGGCAAAAAGCGGGCGAAGGGGCTGTTCAACGTGGAGAAAATGATTGAAGGCGGCTCGCAGCTGCTGGTCCCATATGTCACTGTAGCTGAGAAGGTCGTCGGGGTAAACGACTGACCGCTCCCCGCCCTCGGCATCCACTGGAAAAGGGGCGATGATATTGAAGGTGCCGTAGTCGTTGGTCAGTTCCTCGCCTACCTTGATATCACGGATGGCCAGCTCAAAACCGTAGGGGGTGAGGCAGCAGTTCGGCCAGAAGCTGTGGTTGATAAACCGCTCGTTGTCCCAGCAAAAGATCAGGTTGCCCTTGTTGTTACGATAGGAATAGGTGAGGATGGCGTCCCGGCAGGGCTCGGACATGCCGTTCAGCTTGGCCATGGGAATCTCCCGGTCGAGGTCGTCAAACACCCAAGTGACAGTGCCGAGGGGGATTCTCTCCGTTGCCACCACGCCGTTGCCCTTGGTGTCGTTAATGTAGGCTACCTTGGTGCAGGGAATGATCATGGTTAGTTATATCGAGGAGATAGGTTTACGCATGAGAATCGCGTGGCCGCCGTCTTCATAATAGCCATAGCGAAATCCATACTGTTCAAAGCCATGTTTTGTATAGAGATTGATGGCGGCGGTATTGCCGTCGCCAACCTCCAGGGTAAGCATATGGCAGCTGGCCTTTTGCGCTCTCTTTTCCAGCTCCGCCAGTAATTTACCGGCAAGTCCCTGGTTCCTTGCGGCGGCGACCATGCCAAATGAGTAAATCCGCATTTTTCTGCTGTTTTTTCGGGAGAGCAATACGGCATAGCCGATGATTTCTGGCGCTTGCAGTCGTCTGGCAACGATGACATGGGCGTGGCGTATCAGGTGCCGCAGACTCTTTTTCGAACAGCGGTCGGTATGGAAAAGCGCAATCTCCAGGGCGGCCAGCTGGTCGACATCGGCAACGACGGCCGGGCTAAAGACAACCTCTTGCCCCGTCATTTGTGCTGTTTGTGATTGAGGCGGTTGACAAATTCCCGGAGGATGATCCGGTAGAGCTCGTTACCCATGATCTTATCCTCGACACCGTGCTCGATGGAAGGGTTGTCGTTGATCTCAATGACCATCGGCTGGTCGTCGATCACCTTGATGTCGACTCCGTACAGGCCCTTGCCGACCAATGTGGTGGCCCTGACGGCCAGCTTGCGCACCTTGGTGGGGATATCATAGAGGGGGATGGTCTGGTAGCCGCCTTCCTTGGGGATGCCGTTGGCCCGGTGCTGGATGATCTGCCAGTGGCCGCGGGCCATGTAGTACTTACAGCCATAGATGCATTCGCCACCGAGAATGCCGATACGCCAGTCATAATCGGTCGGCAGGAATTCCTGGACCAGGAGAATCGACGAGCGGTAAAAAAGTTCGGCAATGGTCTTTTCATATTCCTGCTGGTTGGTGACCCTGGTGACGCCGATGGAGAACGAGCCATCCGGCACCTTGACCACCATGGTTTTACCAAGGGCCTGACTAAGTTCCTGGTAGCTTGCCGGGTTGGTCTTAAAAACCAGGCGCGACTGCGGACAGGGGACCTTCTCCCGGTCGAGGAGTTCCTTCAGGTAGACCTTGTTGGTGCAGCGGATGATCGAGGTCGGGTCGTCGATAACCACCATATCACCTTGCTGGGCCTTCTTGGCCAGCTGGTAGGTGACGTGGTTGACCGCCGTTGTCTGGCGGATGAACAGGGCGTCGAACTCCATCAGCCGTGAGGAATCGTCGGCGGTGATCAATTCGGCGTTGATATTCATTTTTTTCGCCTCGGAGACAAAGAGATGCAGCGCCGACAGGTTGCTGGGCGGGATCTTTTCCTTCGGGTCGTGGAGGATGGCCAGGTCGTAGCCGAAGGGCTTGCGGCTTTTCGGATATCGCCAGATCTTTTTATTGAAGCGGTCGATGGCGTTGGCGAAAAGGGTCTGCTGGGCATCGTCAAGTTCGCTGAGGGCCATGGTTCGAAAGTGTTCGAGCTGGGTGAACTTGCTGTCGGAAAAGGTCGCCCGCAGCATGGGAAAGGGGAACTGGTCGAAGATAAATTTGGCAAGACGCCGCAGTGATGGGTCTTCGCAGTCGCCAAAAAAGATATCGAGGGTGCAGGCCGAGGCGTCGCCATGGGGCGTAGGGCTGCCGCAGACCCAGGAATGGCAGGTTTTCTTGAGCAGGCCCTGGAGCTTGATGGTACGGTCGCAATCAAGGCTGTTGATGGCATCGACGGAGGGGATGACCTTGTGTTTACGGGCCTGCGCCAGCAAGGAGCAGTAGTAACCTTCGGAGTTGTAGCTGAGATCACTGCATAAATTGATAATCAGCAGCCGCTCCTGGCTCAATTGCTCATTTTGCAGGTATTCTCCGGCGGTAATGGTGCTCTCGGTTTCGTAATAAGGTTTCCAGTCGGAGGCCTTATCGAGGATAATCAGGGTGGTATGCATGGTTATACCGCAAGGGCATAAGTTACGTTTGAGCAGGCAAGCTGTTCAACTCAGCTTTAAACCTTAAGCTGCCGACCGGATTCGTCAAGATACCGGCCGGCAGATGGGTGTTCCGGCAAAGCGCAGTTGGTATTCCTGGTGCAGACGCTTACCCGTGGATCCGTTCTTTGATTGGGATGTAGCAATACGACTTCGGCCCGATATACTCGGCGCGGGGGCGAATGAGTTTGTTGTTGCTCCATTGTTCAAGTATGTGTGAGGTCCAGCCGATGGTCCGGCTTATGGCAAAAATCGGGGTAAAGAGATCCGTTGGTAAACCGATGGCGTGGTACAGAGACGCAGTATAGAGGTCAACGTTGGGGAAGACCTTGGTTTTTTCGACCACAACCTTCTGGATTTCCTGAGTGATTTCGAAGAATGTGGTGTCACCGGCCCTTTCTGATAAAATCCTGGCGTAGTCACGCAATGGGTCAACGCGCGGATCTTCACAACGGTAAACCCGGTGGCCAAAGCCGGGGATCTTCTCTTTCGCCGCCAGCTTGTTCTCGATGTAGGCCCGGGCCTTGCCGGGTTCACCGATCTCTTGGAGCATGAGCATGACCTCGGTATTGGCGCCGCCATGCAGCGGGCCTTTCAGGGTGCCGATCGCCGAGGTTACCGAGGAATAGATATCGGCCATGGTCGAGGCGGTGACCCGGGCGGAAAAAGTCGAGGCATTGAGTTCATGGTCGGCGTGGAGGATAAGGGCGGCGTCGAAGGCCTTTTCAACCACCGGGTCGGGTTCTTTGCCGAACAGGGCGTAGAGAAAGTTATAAGCTATGCCGTGACCGGGAAGGGGCTTCAGCGGCTCTTTGCCCTCGCGCAGCCGCTGGTGGGCGGCGATAAGCAGTGGGATGCGCAGGGCAAGGCGCTGTGCCTTGCGCAGGCTGGCGTCGAGGCCGGTATTGCCGCTGTCCGGGTCCCAGTGGCCTAGGGAGGAAACGGCGGTACGGATGACCTCCATCGGCGTAGCGGCCTTGGGAAACATCCTGAGGATCATCACCGTTTCGATGGGCAGGGCCATGGAGCCGGTAAATCCGGCAAGAAATGCCTTGAATTCGGTGGGTCGCGGCAGTGCCCCGTACCAAAGAAGGTAGGCAACCTCTTCAAAGGTCGAATGCTTGGCGAGTTCAATGGCATCGTATCCGCGATAGATCAGGGTGCCGGCATCGCCGTCGATATAGCAGATCTCGGACTCACAGATGGTGATGTCGGCAAGTCCGAGACCGACATTTTGTGATGGGGCCTCCTTTTCCGCCGTGCTTGACATGGTACTTCCTCCGTTAGTGTGTGCAAATGTTGATTGATGGGTGTTGCGATTATACCACAGATACTGGTGGCCTTGGTTTTTTTGATCGACCCTTCAGCCACTGCTGCAGCTTTTCCATGTAGATGTAAAAGACCGGGGTGACGTAGAGGGTCAGTGTCTGGGAAAACAGCAGGCCGCCGACCACGGCAAGGCCAAGGGGCCGCCGCGACTCAGCACCGGCGCCGTAGCCGAGGGCGATCGGCAGGCCGGCCATCAGCGCCGCCATGGTGGTCATCATGATCGGCCGGAAACGGATGATGCAGGCCTCATGGATCGCCTCCTCCGCGCTCTTGCCCTGGGCCTGCGCGACTACCGCGAAGTCGATCATCATGATGCCGTTCTTTTTCACCAGGCCGATGAGCATGATGATGCCGACAAAGGCGTAGATCGACAGCTCGGTGTTGAAGAGGAGCAGGGTCAGCACCGCGCCGAATCCGGCAAAGGGCAGGGCGGTGAGGATGGTCAGCGGATGGATGAAGCTCTCGTAGAGGATGCCGAGGACGATATAGATGACGACGATGGCCAGGGCGAGCAGCCAGCCCATGCTGCCCTGGGCCTCCTGAAACTGCTGGGCGTTGCCCTGGAAGGAGGCGTTGACGCCGTCGGGCAGGACGGTGGCGTTGAGTTTTTTCAGATCGGCGAGGATATCACCCAGGGCGACACCGGGTTTGGTGTTAAACGACAGGGTAACCGACGGTAACTGGCCGGTATGATTGATGGACAGGGGGCCAACGCCTTGCCGCAGCGCTGCCACCGAGGTGAGCGGCACCAGCTTGCCCTGGCTGGAGCGGACGTAGAGCTTGTCGAGTACCGAGGCGTCGGTGCGGTAGCGCGGCTGGAGCTCCATGATGACGTCGTACTGATCGGTGGCGCCGTTGATCGTCGAGACCACCCGGGTACCGTAGGCACTGTACAGGGTTTCTTCGACCTGTTTTGGCGAGATACCAAGGAGCAGTGCCCGGTCGCGGTTGATCTCGATGTTCAGCTCGGGGTTCTCCAGCTGCAGGTCGCTGGAGACGTCAAGGAGGCTCGGCATCTCCTTCATCGCCAGTTCGAGTTTTTTTGCCGACGAGTACAGGAGGTCGAGGTCGATGGCCTGCAGGGTCATCTGATACTGGCTGCGGGCACGGCGGCCGCCGATGTTGACCGGCGGGCGGTTGATGGGCATGGCGCGGATGCCCGGCACTGAGTTGAGCTGCGGCCGGAGGATCTGGATGACCTGATCGA
Organism: Desulforhopalus sp.; assembly: GCA_030247675.1. NCBI lineage: Bacteria > Pseudomonadati > Thermodesulfobacteriota > Desulfobulbia > Desulfobulbales > Desulfocapsaceae > Desulforhopalus > Desulforhopalus sp. Next base: position 414,740 of record JAOTRX010000002.1, read on the forward strand.
CCGATTCCTTGCGCTGCGCCCGAGGCTTGAGGACGACGAGCATGAAGGCCGAGGAGTCGACGTCGACCATGAAGCGGTCGACGTTGGGGTTTTTCTGGAGGATGGCCGCCAGCCGCATGGAGTTGCCGACCACCGAAGGCCAGGATGCATCCTGCGCCGTTTCCGTTGAAATCATTATCATATCGCGATCTTCCGCGGGGATGAAGCCTTTTGGCACGAGAGCGAACAGGTACACCGTGCCGGCCAGCATGATCAGGGAGAACAGCAAAGTGGCGAGGCGGTGGCGGAGGACAAAGAGCAGGCTGCGGTCATACCAGCCGACCATTGCCTGATATATCCGCTCGGTGGCCTGGTAGATTTTTCCGTGGCGGATGAGGTGCGGCTCACGGAGAAAACGGCTGGCGAGCATCGGGGTCAGGGTCAGGCTGATGATGCCGCTGACGAGAACCGCTATGCCAATGGTTACGGCGAACTCCCGGAACAGCCGGCCCATCATGCCGCCGAGGAAGAACAGGGGAATGAAGATCGCCACCAGGGAAATAGTCATGGAGACGATGGTGAAGCCGACCTCTTTTGCCCCGTCGAGGGCGGCCTGCATGCGGCTCTTGCCCATCTCCATATGACGGACGATGTTCTCCAGCATGACGATGGAGTCATCGACGACAAAGCCGACCGACAGGGTGAGGGCCATCAGTGACATATTGTCGAGGCTGTAACCCAGCGTGTACATGACGGCGAAGGTACCGACGATGGACATCGGCAAGGACAGGCTGGGGATGACTGTCGCCGAGATATTGCGGATAAAGAGAAAGATGACCATGACCACCAGGGCGAGGGTGAGGGCCATGGTGAACTGGATATCCTCGACCGAGTCCTTGATCGGCAGGCTGCCGTCGCGGAGAACGGTGAGTTTGGTCGAGGCCGGCAGGGACTCGGTAAGGCCCGGCAGGGTGGCCTTTACCGCCTCGGCCACCGCCAGGGTGTTCATCCCCGGCTGCTTGTAGACGGCGAGAAAGATCGACTGGGCCTTGCTGTCTCTGGTGAAGAACCAGGCGGCCGACTGGTCGTTCTCGACGCTGTCAAGGACTGTGGCGATTTCTCTCAGATGCACCGGCCGGCCGGCCCGCACGGCGACGACGATCTCGGCATACTCCTTTGCTTCGTTCAGCTGGCCGTTTGACTGCAGGGTGACTCGGCGCCGCTCGTCGTTCAGCTGGCCCATCGGCCGGTTGCTGTTCTGGGCATCAATGGCGGCAGCGACCTCACCGACATCGATGCCCAGGCCCTGCATGGCCACTGGATCGAGCTGGACGCGCACCGCGTATTTCTGTGAACCGCGCACCTGCACCTGGGCGACGCCCTGGATGGTCGACAAACGCTGGCTCATGGTCTGGCCGTAGCGATCGAGGGCCGGCAGGGGCAGGGTCGGGCTGGACAGCGAGATATAGAGGATGGGGATATCGGCGGGATTGGCCTTACGAAAGGTTGGCGGCGCGGGCATACCGTCCGGCAGGCGGCGGGTCGCCGAGCTGATCGCCGACTGCACGTCCTGGGCGGCGGAATCGATGTCGCGCTCCAGGGAGAACTGCAGGGTGATCTGGGTGCGGCCGGTGGTGCTCACCGAGCTCATCGAATCGATGCCGGCGATGCTCGAAAACTCCTTCTCAAGGACGGTGGCCACCGAGGCGCCCATGGTCTCCGGGCTTGCCCCCGGCAGATTGGCAGTGACGTTGATGGTCGGATAGTCGACGTTGGGCAGGTCGCTGACCGGCAGCTGCCTGTAGGCGATGAGACCGAAGAGGAGGATGGTCAGCATGGTCAGGACGGTCATGACCGGCCGGCGGATGAAGATATCGGACATGGAGATCATGGCGTGGCCTTTCCTTTGGCCTGGCTATCCGTCCCCTCGCCTGCTTTCTTGCCCTTGCCCTGCTCCTCGACCCGGCTGCCGTTCACCAGCTGAAGCTGGCCTTCGGTGACCACCTTTTCGCCCGGGATCAATCCCGATTCGATGACCGTCATCCCGTCGAGACTTATCCCGGTGGCTACCTGACGGTCCTCGACGGTGCCGTCATCCTTTACCACAAAGATGTGCGGACCCTTCTGGCTGAGTTGTACCGCGGTGGCCGGCACGACGGTGAGGCCGGGGCGGGAGGTGAGACGCAGACGGACATCAGTCATCTGTCCCGGCCAGAAGGTCCGTTCGCTATTGGCGAACTCCGCCTTGAGGCGCAGGGTTCCGGTGGTCTGGTCGATGGTATTGTCGAGAAAGGCGAAGGTCGCGGGCAACGGCCCGCCAGGGGAGGCGAGAAAGATCTGCAAGCTACCCTCGTTGCGGTACTTAACGATATCGGAAAAATGCCTGCCGGGGACGGAAAAGGCGATCTTGATCGGCGCCACCTGATTGATGGTCAGCATCGCCGTATCGGCGTTTGCCTTAATGAGGTTGCCTTCGGTCACCTGCAGTTCACCGGTGCGGCCGTCGATGGGGGCGAAGATCGTGCAGTATTCCAGCTGCAACCGGGCGTTTTCCACCGCCGCTTCATCCGCCTTGATGGTCGCGGCAAGGGTCGCCACCTTGGTGGCCGCCTGCTCGGTTTGCTCGGTGGAGACATAGCCCTTTTTCACCGCCTTGCCGTAACGTTCGAGTTCCTGACGGGCGAGGTCGAGCTGCGCCCGGTCACGGATTAAAGTACCCTGCGCCTGGTTGAGCATGGCGGTAAAGGGGCGCGGGTCGAGGGAAAAGAGCGGGTCGCCCTTCTTCACATCATCGCCTTCCTTGAAATGGATACGCTGCAGGGTGCCGGTGACCTGCGCCTTAACCGCCACCGAGGCATTGGGCTCGGCGGTGCCGATGGCCTGGATCTCCACTGGAACCATTTGTTTGTCGCTGATGCCGATGGTTACCGGCACGGCGCGCTTTTTCGGACCGGCCTCGGCCTTGGCCTTACCGTTCGAGGTGTCGGAGCATCCGCCAAGGCTAAGAATGGCAAGAAGCAGCAGGAGAATTGGTGTTTTCAGGACTGGGCTGATAGCCCTTGTTGTGGGAGAGACGGTGATGGTCATGTCGGATTGTATGCGGGTGGAATTTTATCAACTTCCGAAGGCTCGGTGTTTTCGCCCTGCCAGCCACCGCCAAGGGCCTTGAAGATAGCTACCAGCGAGAGGGTCAGCCGCTGCCGGCTCTGCGCCAGTTGGTCTTCGGATTGGTACAGGGCCCGTTCACTTTGCAGGACATCGAGGAAACCGGTAAGCCCCGCCTCATACATGCCATTGGCGGTGGTCACTGCCTTTTTGCCGGAAGCGACGGCCTTGGTGAGAATGCCTTGGGTGTCCTGCTCAGCGGCAAAGGCGACGAGGGCATTCTCCACCTCGGCAAGGGCCGCAAGGACCGTCCCCTGGTACTCGGCCAGCGCCTGGTCGCGGCGGGCCTTGCCGATCTCAATACCGGCACGGATCCTTCCCTGGTCGAACAGCGGCAGGGATAGTGTCGGACCGATCGACCAGTAGCGGCTGCCGCTGGAGATCAGGTCGGAGAGGTTGCGGCTCTGCAGGCCGAGGAGTCCGGACAGGGAGAATTTAGGAAAGAGTTCGGCGGTGGCAACACCGATTTCGGCGGTGGCCGCTGCCAGCCGCCGCTCGGCGGCGCGAATGTCCGGGCGCTGGCGCAGTAGCTCCGACGGCAGGTTGACCGGTATCTGCGGCGGCACTTGGAGATCGCCGGTTTCTTTCGACAAACGGCTCGTCAGGCTGGCCGGGGCCTGGCCGAGAAGGATGGCCAGCTGGTGCATTGCCTGCTGTATTGAACGCTGGAGTGCCGGAAGTGCCGCCTTGGTAAGGGCCAGCTGGGTCTCGGCGTTCATCAGGTCGAGTTCATTGCCCAGGCCCATCTGAAAACGTCCCCGGACCAGTTCGACGGTCTTTTCCTGGGCGGCGATATTATTGCGGGTTGTGACGAGCCGGCTCTGGTTGCCGCGTAGATCGAGATAATTACTCGCCACCTCCGCCTGCAGGGAGACGAGGACATCGCGCATGTCCTCGTGGCTGGCGGCGAGATTGGCCTCGGCAGCCTCTTTCGCCCTTTGCACACCGCCGAAGAGGTCGAGTTCCCAGCCGGCATCAAAGCCGAGCTGGAAGAGATCCTGCCTGCCGCCGGTTGAGCCGGTGTTGTCGCTGCGCCGGCTGGTACTTGCCCCGCCAGAGGCATCGAGAGAACCGCTTGCCCCGGCAATTATCCTCTGCGCCCTTGCCTCGCGAATTCTCGCTTCCGCCTTGCGCAGGCTGGGGTTGGCAGCGGTAGCCTCCGCTATCAGGGATTCGAGGAGCGGGTCATTGAATACGGACCACCATTTTGCGGATGTGCGACCCGGAGTGGGATCGATGACCGGGGTGGCGGCGTTCCACTGTTGTGGCATCTCCTGCGGCGGCGGTTGATAATTGGGGCCGACGGCGGTGCAGGCGGCAAGACAAAGAATGAACGCCGTGCCAAGCACACGCGGGGCGATTTGCCGACTATCGATTTTCATTCGGAGAAGTTCCTTGGGCGGTGGTGCAATTGTTTTTATCTTGGAGCGTGGTTTGGCCTTCCTGCCGGCGGGTTGCCACCTGTTTCTTAATGAGGGAGGAGGTGAGAGAAGACATTAAAACAAAGGTTTTCTTTGCGCAAGGCGGATCGCCTCCTACGGCTGATAAAATGCCGGGGATTTACCGGGAATAGGGCAGGCAATCAGCGCCAAACCGGAGAGAAAGGGATTGTTTGAAATAACTTGACCACATCGGTTATATTCGTTACGGCTCTCATAGACTGTTTATATCCGTACGCTTGTGGATAAGGCCCTTTAAGATAACCATGATATCTATCTGATATGCTGGCTTGTAAGGCCTATGGAAAAGACTGATACCCCAATGGCAACCTGCACTACAAGGGAACATCACCTCCCCGAGGCGGCGATCGGAACAGCGAGAAAACTGCTGAGTGTCCATTTTGCTCCGCCGAAGGCCACCAGAAAGGCCTATATCCAGGCCGGATTGCATGCCGATGAAGCACCGGGATATCTGGTTGCGGCGCGGCTGGTGGAATTACTCCACCGGGCGCATGCGGCAGGGGAGATCTGCGAGGAGATCATCGTTGTCCCGGTCGCCAATCCGATAGGCTTAGCCCAGTGGGGCACCGATACCGTGCAGGGCCGATTTGATGATAGCGACCATGTCAATTTCAACCGGCGCTACTATGATTTGGTTGACAGCATTGTCGAAAGAATGCAGGGTCTCCAGCAGGAGGATGGTGCGGCCAATGTCCGGTTGATCAGAAAGCAGCTGAGGGAGATCCTCCGGGAGAAAAAGCCCACAACCGAGGGAGAATCCCTGAAACACTTGCTCCTCAGCCTCTCCTGCGATGCCGACATTGTTCTTGATCTGCACTGTGATCATCAGGCAGTGCTGCATGTCTATATGGGCAAGGCCCTGTGGCCGGAGGGAGCCGACCTGTCCGCCCAGATGGGTGCCATGGCGACCCTGCTGGCCGATGATTCGGGCGATATGCCTTTTGATGAGGCCAACAGCAAGATATGGTGGGAATTGGCCAAGAAATTTCCCGAGGCGGCGATTCCACCTGCCTGTCTCGCTGCGACCATTGAATTGCGTGGAGTTGCCGACACGGATCCTGAACACACCGAACAAGACGCCCGGAACCTCTACTTCTTCTTGCAGCGGCGCGGCTTTATCAGCGGGCATACACCGCCACTGCCGGCACTTTTTGCTGAAGCAACGCCACTTGCAGGAGTGGACTATTTGACCTCGACGGGCGCAGGCATTCTTTCCTATCTCAAGCAGCCAGGCGATTTGGTGGCTGCCGGTGAGGCGGTGGCCCTGGTTACGCAACCCATGAAAAATCCCGGTACAGGGGCCAAAGTAGCCATTGCCAGCCGGACATCGGGGGTGTTTTTTGCCCGTTCAGCCGATCGTTTCGCACGACCCGGAAAAATCATTGGTAAGGTTGCCGGATCGGCCGTTCTTGAAGGTAAAGGGCCATATCTCTTAACTTTTTAAATAGCTGAGTTGCGCAGCTGGTCTGCTTAAACAATACGTATGCCCTTGCGGCATTGTAAGGAATATCATGACAATTACAGCGGTATCGCCTGAGATGGAAAAGAACAGAGCCTTTTGCAACTTTTGCCCCGGATTCTGCTGCTACCGTTTACCGGGATCGACCCTTTATGTCACCGCAACCGATATCAACCGTATCGCCAGACATTTTCAAATTTCCGACGGGGAGGTACGCAAACGATATATAGAGGGGCGTAATACCTTCCAGGTTCGCAATGACGGTTCTTGCATTTTTCTCGCGAGCGGCAAACTGAGCAAGCGCTGCACCATTCATGAGGCACGACCGGAACAATGTCGTGCCTTCCCTTACGACACCCCCTGTCCATATCTTAAGCGCGAAGATTTGCTGGAAAAAATTTATCCAAAGGTGGAAAAAAGTCTGGGTCTGTAGTTTCGAGCCCCGCACTTTCGATGAGAGAACACGAAAAAGGAGCATAACTGATGTTCGGATCAATTGCGTCTTCCCATGACGTAACCAACAACCGGCGGGTGTGGCTGGGCAGGGGCTTCGGCTTAATTGTCTGCCTTGTCGCTTGTGCACTGTATGGATATTTTTACGTCGGTAAGGCCTATGTCGAAGTGGAGCTCAAGGTCAGCCAAAGAACTGATTTTAAAATCTACTGGGCGGGGGATGGTAAGGCCTATGCCGAGAAAAACATGGCGATGGCCGAGGTATTTCCGGAACGGACCACCTATGATTTCTTTCTGACTAATATCGCTTCGGTGGCCCGGCTGCGCATTGACCCGCATGCTTATCAGGGCGAGGCCACAATCAAAAAGATTACCATCAGGCAGGAAGGATATGCACCGATTGTCCTGGATTCTCCCGAGCAGTTTTCCAGGCTTGTCCCCCTCCATGATGTCGAAGAATTCCGGATTGACGGTGAAGGCCTGTGGATCAAGGCCGGCGGCGAGGACGCAAACTTTGAGATAGCGTTGTCCCCGCAGTACCTCGGACTTGATTATGGACGGCTTTTCGTCAGGCTGGCGGGGATTTTCCTCATCATGGCGGCGATTCTTCACTTTGCCGGGCCATTTCTACCAGACCTGCGTTTTGTGCCGGTCCTGCTCTTTGGCGTTTGGTTGATGATCGGTATCATGGCTGGCATCAGCATGGAAAACGCCCACCCTGATGAATATGTCCATCTTGCGGCCACCGCCTACTACAAAGATCATTGGCTGCCACCGGTCCTTGGCGACACGGCAGTCGGCAACACCTACAGCGTCTATGGTATGTCACGCCTCAACAACGGCGAGATTTATTACCTGTTTGCCGGAAAATTTTACAGCCTGATGAAGATTTTGGAGATATCCGATATCTTTGCCATGCGCCTGTTTAATGTCGGTCTTTTTGGGCTGATCCTCCTGTATACGGTCGCTAACCGGTATGCCCGCATGGTTGCCCTGCCGTTTCTTGTTTCCCCGCAGATCTGGTATCTGTTCAGCTATTGCTCTTCTGATGCCTTTGGCCTGTTCTTCGCCTTTGTCGCCGGGTGTCAACTGGTTGACCCGGAGAGTCTGCTGTATCGAAGCCTCAAAAAGGAGAGCTGGACGGTCAGGGTGTCGGGGATTCTTGGCCTTGGGATGCTTTTCGGAATCGTCTTTTTACTCAAGGCAAATTATCTGCCCTTCGTAAGCTTCGTTTACCTGGTATTGGCGGTCAAGCTTTTCTGCACCTATGAGTTTTTCGGGGAGGTGAAAACGGCTGTAATAGGGGTTGTGCTCATGAGCTGTGTGGGAATGGCAGTTTTCACCACCCGGGTCGGGGCCGACTATTGGGTCAACGGTTATGACAGCACGGCCAAGCTTGCAGAATTGCAGGAGACCTATGCCCACCAAGACTATAAACCGAGTACCGAACTGGAGAAAAAGCATTTCTCTCTCCTGATGAAAGACCGGGGCACGACCCTCGAACGGATAATTTTTGAGTACCGCTGGTTTGAACGAACTTTTCAAAGCAGCTTCGGCACCTTTGGCTACTCAAAAATTTTCGGGACGCAGGCCTATTATGACCTGGTGCGCTGGTCCGGCGCCGTCCTCTTGGTTATTTTTTTTACATCCATCCTTTGCCGAGGCGATTGGGCCGGCAGGGGGTTGGCGATGGGGGCAATCTGTCTCTCTGTGGCGCTCATCGGGGTTTCTCTATACCATTCCTGGACGATGGATTTTCAGCCCCAGGGCCGCTATCTTGTGCCCATTGTGCCGATTTTCGGTATTCTCTATGGGGTGAATTATGATGCGGTCAACCGTTCACTGCTCGCCCTGGGTCTCACTCCGCTTTTTCTTTTATCAACCTACGCCTTCATTTTTGAAGGCCTGCTGCGGATCCCCCGCATCCCGTATTTTTAATATAAACGGTCACCGCCTGTTTTGGTCTGCTGGGCGGGGTGTCCTCGCTACGGTTTGATAAAGGAGGTCTTGGTGGGTCCGGTCCCTGCCTCCTGATACACCACCGGTCCTTCTTTGGCCCAGATGTAATGCGGGACATCGGCAGGAGCCACGTACACGGCACCTGCCGGCACGGAGACGACCTGGCTTGCGTCGAATTGCTCGCCAAATCCGACAGAGATTGTTCCGGAAAGCACCGTGGTATTACGTTCATCGGGATGGGTATGGGGAGGAATCTTCCCTCCGGCTGCAAGCTTTACCCGCAGAATGTAGTTGCCCGGTACTCCTTCGGCGCCGAGCACCCATGCTCCCTGGAGTGCCGGCAGGTTTGGCGGGCCTCCCCAGCGCAGTGATTCGGGCAGAATCGGCTCAGGGCAGAGACTCAGGGCGGCGCTTGGGAAGGAAAAGAGCCAGAAAACCAGTAAAACGATAGTGAAAGATTGTACCATACGAGCTCTGTCTCCTTAATATGGGGCGTTTCTCATCAGCCGCATTACGTGCCAATGATTGTCAATTCTGGGGAAATTATCCAGCTATATTGGAATGTTAATTATAAGAAGTGGCTTATCGGTTTACCAGTTGAGAAGGAAAACTGAGAGTCAAGACGGCCCCAACGGCAAGAAAGCCGGCAAGCACATACATGCCGGCATCGGTGCTGTTGGTGGCATCTTTTATTAAACCAATCATATAAGGACTGATAAAGCCTGAGAGATTTCCACATGAATTGATGAGCGCTATCCCGGCAGCTGCAGCCGCGCCGCGCAGATAGGCAGTTGGCAGACTCCAGAACAAGGGGAATGTCGTCACGATACCAAATGAGGCCAGGCTCAGGGCGGCCATGGCGAGCCAGGTATTCCCGGAAAAGACAACGCTGCAGATCAGTCCGGCGGCACCGAAGATTGCCGGCATGGCAACATGCCAGCGTCTTTCCCTGTGTCTGTCGGAACTGCTGCTTACCAAGACCATACCGATTATGGCGACTATTGAGGGAATCGCCGAGAGCAGTCCGATAGAAAACATCCCGGCCACTCCCATCGCCTTTATTATGGTCGGCAGCCAAAACCCCACGCCGTACAGGCCCATGACATAGCAGAAGTAGATGAGCGCACAACGCCAAATCCGCGAATCGAAGAGCAGTTGCCTGAAGGTGTAGTCCTCTTTGTCTTCGTTATCCGCCTGGATTCTCCTTCGGAGGATGGTTTTTTCGGCATCTGAAAGCCAACTTGCCGTTTCTATTCCGTCTTTCAGGTATGTTAAAACCAATATGCCCATCAACACCGCCGGAAGGGCCTCAATGAGCAGCAACCATTGCCACCCAGCGTAGCCCCTGATTCCTGCCATATTCTGCAGTATCCAGCCGGATAATGGACCACCGATGACCCCTGACACCGGCACCGCGATCATAAACAGGGTAGTTATCTTTCCCCGCCTTTCCGAGGGGAACCAGTAGGTGAGGTAGAGGATGATGCCGGGGAAGAACCCGGCCTCGGCCACACCGAGTAAAAAACGCATGGCATAAAATGACCACTCGCTTGTCACAAACATGGTCAGGCCGGAAACCACCCCCCAACAGATCATAATCCGGGCGATCCAGATTCGCGCCCCAACTTTATACAAAATGATATTGCTCGGTATTTCGAACAATATGTAGCCAAGAAAGAATACCCCCGCGCCAAAACCGTAGGCCGTTTCGCTGAATTGCAGATCAGAGAGCATCTGCAGCTTTGCAAAGCCGATATTTACCCGGTCAAGATAGGCAACGATGTAGCATATGAACAGAAAGGGGATAAGGTGCCAGGTGATCTTTGCATAGGCAGCTTTTTCGATGGCCGATTCTTTTGGTTGTATTTCATCACCCATAAATGGACCTTAAAGAACACATTAACCACGCTAACCGTACCGCCGGGAGGGATCCACCGGCGGTACGGACGCTTGCTAGATTTTGAAGCTTCCGACCGCCTTTTGTAGTTCCTGGGCGAGATGGCGCAAATCGCTGCTGCTCGCGTCAACCCTGGTGCTGCTGTTTGACAGGTCTCCGGATGCCGAATTAACCAAGGCGATCTCGGCGGTAATGGTAGAAGCAACCACCGATATCTGGCTGACGTTTTCGTTTACTTCGCCAAGGCCACCGGCCGCCTGATTGATATTGGAGGCAATCTCTTCCGTGGCCTTCGACTGTTCGCCCACCGCCGTGGTAATGGTTGCGACGATGGCATTGACGTTATTGATAACGGTGGTGATCTCCTCGATATCCTGCACGGTACCCATGGTGGTCTGCTGGACGTCATCTATCTTGGTTTTAATATCCAAGGTCGCGGTGGCAGTCTGCTTTGCCAGCTCTTTTATCTCATTGGCAACAACGGCAAATCCCTTGCCGGCCTCTCCCGCCCTTGCCGCCTCAATGGTTGCATTCAGGGCGAGAAGATTGGTTTGCTCGGAAATTTCCGTGATTGTTTCCGTTACCTTGCTGATGGCGTCGGCGGAGGCACCAAGTCGTGCCATCCGTTCCGAGGTCGCCACCGCCTGTTTTACGGCCTTTCCGGAGATTTCATTGGCCTGCGCCGAGTTCCTGGCAATTTCGTTGATCGTTGCGGTCATTTCCTCAGCGGCACTGGCAACCATGCCGGTGTTGGTCGTCGATTCTTCCATGGCAGCAGCAACATTATTGAGATTGGCGCTCATCTCTTCGGCCGCCGTTGCCACAGTATTGGAACGTTCCGATGTGGTTTGGGCGTTTTTAGCGAGATTTGAAGCGATTTCCGCCAAATTTCCGGCTTCATTGCCAAGGGAAGAGGTGTTTTGCGCAATGGTCTTCATAACGTCCTGCAGCTTATCCAGGAAGGTATTGAACCACGTAGCCAATTCGGCAATCTCATCCTTTGAGTTGATTGCTATTCGCTTGGTCAGGTCGCCTTCACCCTCGGCAATATCCCGGAATTTACCGATCATTATTTTTAAAGCTCCGACCAAACCAAAGACAATCATAAGGCAAAGACTTATAATTCCAGCAAAAATTGCCCCGGCGATAATCAGCATGGTGGTAAGATTGGCGGCGACCCCGGCGTTGATATCCTTTTCCATCGAGGCCTTATAGGCGGAGATATTATCCAGATAGACACCGGTGCCGATCCACATATCCGTCCCTGGAATCATTTCCGCATAACTGAGCTTGGGAGTGTCCTCTGATCCTGGTTTTGGCCAGATATATTCGACAAACCCGCCACCGGCCTTGGCCTTGGTCTGCAGATCGCGTACGAGATACACGCCATTTTTATCCTTCATTTCCCCCAGGTCTTTTCCTTGCGATTCCTTCTTCGGCGGCAGGGCAACATTGGTAGTACCCTGATATACAAAATAATAGCCGGATTTATCCTCTTCAAAACGGATATCGTCCACCAGGGTACGGATGATCTCGATCTTTTTTTCCGGGCTGTCGACCTTTTCGATGGCGTGACCGATCGCCAGGGCAAGAGAATGGCTGGCGACCTGGAGCTTCGCCTTCTGATCGGCCAGCATGATTTCGCCGGTTTTATTAAGGCCTAAGGCCTTTACCCGATTGCCACTCTGCACTGCAAAGAACACCATGACCAAGAACAGAGTAAAAATAGCGAGAATTATTAAGTACATCCTTCCTTTTACGGAAAATCGTTTGAGCATATTGCATCTCCTTTTATATGACTTTTACTTTGTTGTCCTGAGTGGTTCGCCGGAAACCGTAGGCATTTTAAGGCCATGCCTTCAATTGCAACGAAAAGAGATAGATGTCGAAGTATATGCTCTGAGAGCCGTGATGTACAAGCTTCGGCATGATTTTTTTTACCCTAGGCCCGCTCTGTGCCAGCCTGCTTTTTCCAAGGGAGGTTTGCGTATAAAGGGTTGAAGCGGTATAGTCGCCGTGACGATTGGTTTTAAAAACGCTCTGTATAATGGCAGGCGATGTGATGGCCAAGGTTCGGGGCATGGGAGAAGTGTTGGATAAAAATACTGTCTTTTGCTGAATGATCCATTAATGTCATGAATCTATTTTCAAAGATATTTTCCTCTTTGTTGGTTGGCATTGTTGGATTGCTGCTGATTGTCGGGAATTTGCACTACGAGATGCAGATCAGGCAGTTTGAAGCGGATTTAGTGGCCAGCACTCAGGCGGTTGGTAAAAGCTTGGCGGGAGCCATAGGCAGGGCATGGATGGATGGTGGCGCGGAAATGGCCAGCCTGCAGATTGCCGCCGCTGATGAGGCCCTCCCGGAGATAGCCATCCGTTGGGTATGGTTGGGTGAAGTGAAACAACGGTTTGGCCCGCGACAACCGGAAATAGCTGACCTCGATGACCAGAATGGTGGTCGGCCGATCACCTTTATCACCTTCGATGAAAATCGGAAAAGGCTGCGGTACACCTTTGTTCCTGTCGCTATCCCAGGAGAAGAGAGGCGCGGGATGCTGGAACTTACCCAATCCCTTGAAGCCCTTACCGCCTTCACCCACAAAACCCTGCTGACAATTCTCGCCATTTCGGCCGTACTCCTCCTCTTTAGCGGAACTGTGACCTATTTTCTTATCTATCGGAAAATAAGAAGACCTCTCGAAAAACTGTCCAGCAAGGCGCTGGAGATCGGCAAGGGCAATCTTACCGCCGATCTGGAGATACAGGGTGACGATGAACTTGTGCAACTTGCTGGAATAGTAAATGATATGTGTACAAGGCTGTTTATCGCCCAGAAGAAAATCCATTTCGAAAACCTTGCCCGTTTAAAGACCCTTGAACAACTTCGGCACACCGAGAAACTCTCAACCGTAGGGCAGATTGCCGCCGGTATAGCCCATGAGATAGGTACCCCCTTGAATGTTGTCGATGGGCGGGCAAAGATGATTATCTCCGAACCGCTCGAGCACGAGGAGATAGTCAATTGTGCAAAAATCATCAAGACCCAAGCCGAGCGGATGACCCTGATTATTCGCCAGCTCCTTGATTTCTCAAGAAAGAAGAAGATTGTCAGCAAGTCCCATGAAAACCTGGTAACCCTGCTCAAGCAGGTTTTTCATCTTCTCACTCCCCTGGCCGGCAAGCAGGGTGTCGAGTTGCTTCTCAGAGTTGCACCCGAAGCGAAAGTGCGCTGTTTTGTCGACAGTCAGCAGATTCAACAGGTTTTTATGAATATCATCATGAATGCCATTCAGGCGACACCGGATAAAGGGGTAGTGCAGGTAGAGCTTAGCAATATCTTTTTGAAATCGATGCTCCATACCGATAATCAGGTCAAAGAGTTTCTCCGTGTCGACATCCGCGACGAAGGGGCGGGGATACCCGTTGCGAACCTCATGGAGATATTCACCCCATTTTTTACCACGAAGAGTGTTGGTTTGGGCACGGGACTGGGGCTGTCAATTGCCCGAGAACTGCTGGAGGAACACGGCGGTTGGATCGAGGTGCGGAATCGACCGGTAAAAGGTGCCGAGTTTACACTCTATTTTAAATTGGAGGAGACCGGGGTATGAAGGGCCACATTCTTATAATTGAAGATGACCAAGATATGGGGGAAATGCTCGATGCCGGGCTCAGCCGCCGCGGCTTTACCACCCTCTCCCTGCCTAGCGGACAGGCCGGAATAGAGGCGATACCGGGAGAGCAACCGGATGTCCTGCTTACCGACATCAATCTTCCAGATATCAACGGTATCCAGATATGCCGGGAGGTGGCTGAGAAGTGGCCGGAAATTCCGGTAATCATGATGACCGCCTTCGGTTCCCTCGACACGGCCATTGAGGCGATCAGGGCCGGGGCCTATGATTTTATCACCAAGCCCCTTGATATGGATCTGCTTTCCCTCACCCTCCTGCGGGCGGTGGACCATAGGAACCTTAAACGCCAGGTGCAAATCCTCAGTGCGAAGATCGAGCGTAGCCACACCTTCCCACGACTCATCGGCGAAAGTTCGATTATGAAGGAGTTCTTTGTCAGGCTGCAGCGTATTGCTGATACCGAGACCTCGGTGCTGATAACCGGAGACAGCGGAGTCGGTAAAGAGATAACCGCCCGGACCCTGCATGACTACAGTCGTCGCAAGGGAGGGCCTTTTGTTGCCATCAACTGTTCGGCCCTCCCTGAAAATCTTCTCGAAAGTGAACTTTTCGGCCATGTGAAAGGGGCCTTCACCAATGCCTGGCAGGACCGCACCGGCCTTTTGCTGGAGGCCAGCGGCGGCACCTTGTTTCTCGACGAGGTAGGCGATATTCCAATTAGTTTGCAGCCAAAATTGCTGCGTGCCCTGGAAGAGCGCACCGTTCGGCCGGTCGGGGGAAACCGGGAGAAGGCCTTTGACGCCCGAATTATCGCGGCGACTCATATCGATATCGAAGCCGCTGTGGCAGAGGGGCGATTTCGCGAGGATCTGTACTATCGGCTCAATGTCATTAAGGTAGATATCCCGCCGCTGCGGGCGCGAGGCTCTGATATCCTCCTTCTCGCCCAAAAGTTCATCGGCGATTTTGCCGAAAAACTTTGCAAACCGGTAACCGGTCTTGCCGACTCGACGATAAAACGTCTGCTGCAGTATCAATGGCCGGGCAATGTCAGGGAATTGCGCAATGCCATGGAGCACGGTGTGGCGATGACCCTCTTTGAGAAAATTGTCCCTGAGGACCTGCCGCAGAAGATTCAGGACCATACCGGCCGAACCCTCTTTTGGGAAACCGCCGCTCCACCTGAGCTCATCTCTCTTGAAGAGATGATTCAACGCTACATCGCCTACATCCTGAAGACCACCAAAGGCAATCAGAGTCTTGCCGCCGAGGTTCTGCGAATAGATCGCAAAACCCTGTATCGCCGCTTGCAAAAACCGACCGAGTAATTCCAATTTTCAATCAAACGTTAGTTCGAGTTTCTGCTCTCTGCGGCTCCCCGCCGTACTGCACGACTCTGTCCATCACCCATCCATTTCCCCATGCTCGGTACATAAAATAACAAGCTGTGACCATGCCGCCGGGCGATTTCATTGTGTACCGGTTGGTAGAGTTCTGTGGGGCGAATTGCCTGGACTGGGGCAAAATGCCCCAGGATGATTTCCTGGTGAAGCCCTTCTTTTTGGGAAATCTTGCCGTCCAGCAGACTGTTTTCTTTTGGTTTCCGATGCAGATTTCCCGGATTAACAAGGTGATACACTTTGTCGATGCTGGCACAGGAGAGGGTGTTGTGGGTAAAACGCCGAGCCAGTGCTCACGGGTGGCATAAATCGTGCTACCCGGTACCGCAGTGAAAAGTTTTTTATGAAAAAACCAAGCCCCAAGAGAAGAACCTCCAATGCGCATAATTATTGGAATATTTCAAAATAAAGAAGATGTAACCAAAGTCATGAAAAGGCGCATGCTGGACAGCACCTCCCTGACCGAGGTGGGCCCATTTTTTTCAAAAAATCAGGCATGTTCCTGGATGAATTCATTGCACAGCCGGATCAATAACAGCGAGATAGCATTTGTCGCAGAGACTACCAACCGGGAAAGGCAATGGTATGGATTCACTGTTGAAGAGTAAGAGATAGCGGCATTTTGCCCCAATTGCCCATCTCTCGATGATTGTTTCGCTGGCGCCATAAGACGACTAGCAAGGGCTGGAATCTTAAATCGGAGCGTTTACATGAATACCTTTATGCCTGAGCTGGCGGAGTCAGCCGTAGCCTCATTCAAGATCAGAGGTAGGATGGTATCCTACGAGGAATTTATTGAGCGGTTGAAAGGATTTTGTACCTCACTCGGCTTTGGCCCGGTGACTATTCATATGCCCAGCCCTTCGGTAAGGGCCTCATCAGTAGGCAGCGTTGATCAATTTGAGGGAAAGGACGAGGTCGTTGTTGTCTCAACAAGTGTTGCCTATAACCCAAGTTGGGGAGTTCTCGGCGGTATGCCGCATCTTTTTCACCAGAAAAAAGATGGCGGTATGCACGAGGAGACACCTGCCGATTTTATTGCGCCTTTTTTGCTGTGTTACAGTTATGCCCAGGAAAACATCCATCTCAGCCTGAGTGCAGAAGGACAGTGCCTTATCACCCTGCCGGAATCCATCGTCCGAGAAGGGGTGGCATGCGCTGCCGGCAAACTGAGGATTCATCTCGACCGGATTGTCGAAGCGGATACGGGCGGGGTCCTGCGCCCTGTTATGACAAGCGATACCCAACAAACCTTCGTGGTCACAGGCAGCTTGTCTAAATCCATGGCCGAGCTCTTGAAAGATTGGCAAGCGGGTAGAACCATGGCAATCGGCCAGTACCTCAAGGGCCTGTTCTCGTTTCAATTTGCCGAGCGGATCATTACCAGCGACAGCCCCTATGTTGCGACGATTCTGCCGCACCTGGCGGAGATCGTCACCCATGCAACCCCCAATCTGCGGGCCGCGCAAAGGCATCTCTTGGGAATCTTTGCCCGGGACGTGGCGAGGCTTGCCGAGAAACATAAGTCGAGCTCTGGAAAACTGATGTACATCACCGGCTTGGACATCGATATGACTGCATTTACTGGGGAAGAGGATCATTATTTTGTGCCATGCCAGGCATATATAGCCGAGAGTGGCGATTCTCCGGAACACGATTATTTACTGGTCCAGGATGATCTCTTGGGGCGGTTACGGCAGCAAGACAAACATTACGTGGTATGAATTCATCCAACCTTTGAACATAACTCCTGAAACTCCATGAATACTTTTCTTGTCGCCCTGGCCATAATAGTGGTTGGAGGTCTTTTGCCCCTTGCCACCTATCGAAATATGGCGATTGCCAAAGGGCTCTATTTGGGAACCACCTTGTTCGGTTGCATTTTTGGCCTTATCTCCCTCTTCTCCGCCTCGGCAAATCTCCACGGTTTGACCTGGGCGTGGTCGTGGCTGCATTGCTTTACTTTAGTCTTTTCCTGCGATTCGCTGAGTTTTTTCTTTTTGATACCGATATTTTTGATCTGTCCTCTGGCGGCTATCTATGGATTTGCCTATTTCGATAAGACCGAAAACTCGTTGAGGACCGCCATCAGTTTTTTTTGCACGAATATGCTCATCGTCGCCATGGCCCTGGTGACGGTTGCCGCCAATATCCTCAGCTTTGCCCTGGTCTGGGAGATGATGTCGCTGTCCTCCTATATACTTGTTATGTACGACTACGAAAAGCCGGAAACGAGAACCGCCGGCTATCTGTATTTTCTCTTTGCCCAGGCCGGTGCCCTGCTGATATTTGCTGCCTTTGGCGTGGCGTACAGCCAAACCGGTGAGCTGGAATTTTCAAAGCTTGCGTTGCTTCCGGCAGAGGTGAAGCTGATTGTCTTTTTCCTGGCATTTCTTGGCTTTGGTTCGAAGGCCGGTGTCTTTCCCCTGCATGTTTGGCTGCCCCATGCCCATCCGGCGGCACCCAGCCATATCTCGGCAATTATGTCCGGAGTCATGATCAAAATGGGGATATACGGCATACTCAGGATGTACGCAGCCCTTGCCACCAGTGATCTGCGCATCGGTGAGGCAGTGTTGGTCTTTGGCATGATCTCCGGGGTGTTGGGGGTACTGTACGCCTTGGGGACGCATAATTTGAAGAAGTTGCTCGCCTATCATAGCGTTGAAAATATAGGTATTATTCTCATGGGTGCGGGCCTCGGTATGATTGGGGTGGCAAAGGGCAATGTCACCATGGCCGGTTTCGGTTTTGCCGGTTGCCTGCTCCATGTCCTCAACCATTCGATCTTTAAATCGTTGTTGTTTTTTGGGGCCGGCGCGGTCATCAAGAAGGCCGGGACCAGCCATGTCGACCATCTCGGCGGCCTGATGAAGAGGATGCCCATCACCGGGAGGACCTTTCTGGTGGGTTCGGTATCGATTTCCGGACTTCCGCCATTTAACGGCTTTGTCAGTGAGTTTCTGGTCTATTTTGCCGCCTTTCAGGGGTTGAAATATACCCATTCGACACTGCTCCTGGCCATTTTGGCAATTATTTCGCTGGCAGCCATTGGCGGTTTGGCGTCTTTTTGCTTTACCAAGGTAGTGGGCATCGTTTTCCTCGGTGAGCCTCGCAGTCAACATGCGGCGGAGGCGAGGGAGGGTGGTCGCCTGCTGACTTTGCCCATGACCATTCTGGCGGCCCTGTGCCTGGCCATTGGCATCTTTCCCCAGAGCTTTATGGACTTAGCCTTTGCCGGTCTTGCCGACATGGTCAGGATCGGCCGAGTTGATGCCGCGATCGTTGAGTCCATAGGAATAAATCTTGCGCTTGCCTCCCGTCTTTTCCTCCTGATCTTTGTTGTCGTTCTTACGTTCAGAAGGCTTCTGTACCGCAACAAGGTGATCACCAAGGGGCCTACCTGGGGGTGTGGATTCACTCAAGGAACAACCAGAATCCAGTACACAGGTTCCTCCTTTGCCCGCAGCGTGGTCAATTTTTTTAGGCCCTTTGTCATCGTCAGAGAGAGCAAGGTATTACTTGAAAAGATCTTCCCGGGGAAAACCGAATACTTTACCCGGATCGAAGATATCGCTGATATCGCCATGCACCGGGGGCTTGCCACGCCGCTTCTGGTCCTGCTCGGCAAGTTTCGCTGGATACAGCACGGCAATGTGCAGCTGTATATAGGTTATATCATCATAGCGATCAGTGTCCTGCTGTTGGCCTCGTTCTTCTAAGCCGACCACAACTGGATTGATTATCTATTTGTAATCACACATTCTAATAATACAAATTCTGGGGTATTAACATCTTCTTCGGTTATACATGATGGGAAAAGGATTGGGTATGGAATCGTTGCTCACAATAGCTCTGGCGCTGCTGCTGGCACCGCTCTTTCCGGGCATTATTCTCAAGGTGAAGGCCGCCTTTGCCGGCAAGAAGGGGCCGCCACTGTTCATTAAATACTACACCTTGTCGAAGCTTCTACGAAAAGGCTCGGTATACAGCACCAGCACGACCTTCGTCTTCAAGCTTGGGCCGATTGTTTCCTGTGCCGGGGCAATGATGATTCTGCTGTTTTTTCCCTTGGGCGGAATGTCGCCGATTCTCTGTTTTCATGGCGATGTTATAGTCCTTTTTTATATTCTCGGCCTTGGACGGTTTTTCACTATCGCCGCAGCCCTGGATACCGCCTCGCCATTTCAGGGGATGGGGGCTGCCCGGGAGGCATTCTTTGGGACCCTTGCCGAGGCCTCGATTTTTGCCATCCTCATTCTTTTTTATCGGATGACCGGGGCGCTCAGTTTTGCCGAGTATTTCACCGGGGCAACACCAATCAGCCTGGCCGGTCCGGCGGGGGCCCTGTTGCTCCTGGTCATTGTCTCGCTGTTTATGGTGCTGCTCATCGAGAATTCGCGGGTGCCGGTCGATGATCCGGCGACCCATCTGGAACTGACAATGATCCACGAGGTGATGATTCTTGATCACAGCGGTCCCGACCTGGCCCTTATCGAACTCGGCTCCTTTTATAAACTGCTCTTTTACTCGGCCTTTATCTTTCTCATTGTTTGTCCGCTCAAGGCAACCTGGGGATTGGCCAATGTGCCGTTGTTCTTTGGGGGAATCTGCCTGGTGTATGTGGCGATTGGCCTGGTCGAATCGGGAATGGCAAGGCTGAAGATGAACCTTGTGCCGAAATTCGTCCTGACCTCTCTGATCCTGGTGTTTTTCGCGGCAATCCTCACCATGGAGTTCGTTAAATGATAGATATAAATAACATAATCATAGTCATCATCTTGCTGTCGGTGCTGTTGTCCCTCGCCTCAAGCCGGCTGGTTACCCTGGTGAAGGTCATGGCCCTGCAGGGGGTAATGGTGTCGCTGCTGCCCCTTCTCCTGCAGCATCATAGTCGTATGGGGAGCGGTGGTTTGATCTTTTTTCAGGTGATGATCCTCATCAAGGGCGTACTCATTCCCGGACTTCTCTATGTTGCTCTGAAACGCGTGGTTATTAAAAGAGAAGTCCAGCCGATTATCGGTTACCACGCCTCTCTTTTTGCCGGGTTGATTATTATTCTGCTTTCGATATTTATCACCGAAAGATTGCATCTCGCCCTGCCGAAAGGCCACGAGTTGCTACTGACGACGGCGATTGCCACCATGTCGGCGGGATTTTTCCTGATGATGTGCAGAAGAAAGGCAATCACCCAGGTCATTGGCTATTTGATGCTGGAAAACGGCATTTATCTGGTCGGTACCGCCCTCACCAAACATGTTCATACCATTTATGTCGTGGAATTCGGCGTACTGCTCGACCTCTTGGTAGGGGTCATGATCATGGGCATTATTTTACACAATATCAATCACGCCTTCGATGGTATCAATACCGATCAGCTTAATCGCTTAAAGGAATGACACAATGCTCGAACTGATCTTTTTACTCCCGATATCCACCGGTCTTGCTGCCCTTTTTGTGCCGGCCATATTTGGGCGATGGATGCTCCTGGTTGCAGCACTCTTTCATCTCCAATTGATGATCATGGCTTGGCTTGACAAGCTGCCGGTTTATACCGAGGGGTTCTTTTCCGCCGAGCCGATCGGTCTTCTGGTGCTCCTGCTCACCTCCTTTATCTTTTTTTGCATCTCGGTGTATGCGATCTGTTACGTGCGCGAAGCGGAGATGGAAAACGAACATGTTTTCCATGGTTGTATGCTGCTTTTCCTCGGCACCATGAGCATGGTAAGCCTTGCCGATCATCCCATCGTTTTGTGGATTGCCATAGAGGCAACGACCCTGCTCAGCGCGCCGCTCATTTATCTGCATCACTCACGGGAGGCTCTGGAGGCGACCTGGAAGTATATCATCATCTGCTCGGTGGGCATTGCCCTGGCGCTGCTCGGCTGTTTTTTCATCACCCTGTCCATCGATATTGCCGAGATCGATGTGCCATTAACCTTCACCTCCCTGAACCGGGTGGCCGCCCAACTTGACCCGTTGTGGCTGAAGGCGGGATTTATCTTTATAATCATCGGCTTTGGCACCAAGATGGGACTTGCCCCGATGCATACCTGGCTTCCAGACGCCCACAGTCAGGCCCCCAGCCCGGCTTCCGCCCTGCTGTCCGGGGCACTTCTCAACTGCGCCTTTCTTGGGATCTATAAGGCCCATACCCTGATGTATCTGGCCGGACTCGGGGAATTTTCCAGCCATCTCTTGATCGGTTTCGGTTTAACTTCGATGCTGGTGGCCGGGATTTTTATGGTCAGACAGGGGGATTACAAGCGGATGCTCGCCTATTCGAGCATTGAGAACATGGGTATCATCGCCTTTGGCGTAGGGATCGGCGGTATAGCGATATACGGCGCCATTCTCCATATGATCCACCATTCGCTGATTAAATCGTCGTTGTTTCTCTCTGCCGGCAACATCATGCTCGGTTTTAAGACCAAGCTGGTTGGTCGCATCGGCAATCTGGTAAAATTTCTACCAAAGACCTTCGTGTCGTTTTTTGCCGGATTTGTCGGCATCTCCGGTCTGCCGCCCTTCGGCCTCTTCGTCAGTGAACTGATCATCCTTATCGGAGCGATAAAAAGTGGTCATCCGGTTTGCGCCGCCATCTTCATTTTTTGCCTGATCCTGGTCGTGGCCGGCGCTGCTCAAATCGTCACCGATATGTCTTTTGCAAAAAATATCGCCGAGATACACGGTGTAGAAAAATTCCTTCGGGTCCTTCCTCCCTACGTTCTGCTGGGTGCCTCGATTCTTCTCACTGTGTGGATCCCCGACGAGATATATACGACAATCCTCAATACCATTAAAATAATTGGCGGAACAATCCATGGATAATTTCCTGCAGATCAATAACGGCCAAGCCATTAAACGCTCATCCATACCCTGCCTGCCCTTTCCTCGCTTTGCCGAATTGCTGGACGCCTTTGTCAAGAACGACGGTTTTATCGTCCAATTTTTTGCCCATGTTGAGGATGGCCGAAACAAGCTTGTGGCGGTTGTGCGCAATAATCAGCTCTATGTCGCAGCAACCGAGGTTGGGGAAACCTTTCCTTCGCTGACGGCTTCATCCAGCAGCAAATTCCATATGTTTGAGCGGGAGATCGCCGAACAATATGGTATCACCCCTGTTGATCACCCCTGGTTGAAGATGGTTCGTTATCATGCCAACTATCGCCAGGCGGCTGATGTCTTCGGCAACGACTATCGGCAAGATATCCCTGGTAATTACCAGTACTTTCAGGTTGAGGGCGATAGTGTACATGAGGTGGCTGTAGGGCCGGTGCATGCCGGAATTATCGAACCTGGACATTTTCGTTTTCAGTGTGCCGGTGAGGAGGTGTTTTCTCTCGAAATTCAGCTTGGCTATCAGCATCGCGGTATCGAGAGGATGCTCACCCAGGTGCCGATGAAGCGCCTGTCGATTATCTGTGAAGGGATTGCCGGCGATACCAGCATCGGCCATAACCTTTGTTGCTGCCAGGCCCTGGAGGCCTTGACTGGACTGGCTGTTGATCCGGGGGCGCAGGTTGTTCGCTGTATTGCTCTTGAACTTGAGCGTCTCGCCAACCATATCGGCGATCTCGGCGCCCTGAGCGGTGATGTCGCCTTCAATCCGCCGGCCGCCTATTTTGGACGCCTGCGCGGCGAGTTTCTCAATCTCCTGCAGGTGCTCTGCGGCAACAGATTCGGCAAAAGCCTGGTGCTACCCGGGGGAATTTCGCAGATCATGGGCGAAGAGCAGGCTAAAATTATCGAAGACAAGCTCAAGGAACTGGAGCCGGAGATAAGCCATGTCTGTGACCTGCTGTTCAGTGCCCACACGGTGCAGGCCCGGTTTGAAAATACCGGCACCGTCTCCACAAAGATGGCCGAGGATCTCGGGCTGGTCGGCTACAGCGGCCGGGCCTCCGGGCTTCCCTACGATGCCCGGGTGGCATTTCCAACCGAGGCCTATGGCGCGCTTCATGCCAACCGAAACGAAATGGTCAACGGCGATGTATACAGCCGGGCCTCGGTTCGCCGGGAAGAGATCATGCACTCCATGCACCTCATTAAATCCCTGGTAAACCGGGCTGGAGAGGTCTCTGCGAAAAGAACCATGCACGAAATTTCCCTTGAACCCGACTCCTTTGTGGTGACCGTTAACGAGGCCTGGCGCGGCGAGGTTTCCCATTGTCTCCTGACCGACAAGGGTGGCAGGATTGAACGGTATAAAATCAAAGACCCCTCCTTCCACAACTGGACCGGTCTTGCCATGGCCCTCAGGAACCAGGAGATCTCCGATTTTCCTCTGTGCAATAAAAGCTTCAATCTGTCCTATTGCGGCTTTGATCTTTGATGGTGGGTTGCTTTGCAGGGCCACTCAACGTGGGCCGTTGCCGGCGTGACATAAGGTAGAGAGAATATGCTTAAAATTATCAGAAACCGCTACGAGCAGGGTTGCAAGACCAGTAATTATCCGCAGGAGCCGATCGCCCTGTATAAACGCTTTCGGGGGCTGCCGAAGATAAACGGCGACTGCGACCCGGCCACGGTTGGGCAGTGCGCCGCAATCTGCCCGCAGGATGCTATTCTTTGCGAGGAGCGGAAGATTGATCTTGGCAAATGCACTTTTTGCGGCCGTTGCGAAAATGTCGGCGACGGGGCCTTCGTGACCTTCAGTCAGGATTTTGCCATGGGGACAAGCAGCCGTGAGGCCTTGCTCTGCGATGGGACCCTTCCCGCC
Source organism: Desulforhopalus sp. (assembly GCA_030247675.1). NCBI lineage: Bacteria > Pseudomonadati > Thermodesulfobacteriota > Desulfobulbia > Desulfobulbales > Desulfocapsaceae > Desulforhopalus > Desulforhopalus sp. The sequence continues at coordinate 438,872 of JAOTRX010000002.1, forward strand.
TTGGCGGAGCACGCAAAAAAGCATTTCAAAAAGCTCTTCGGCAGGTCTCTGCAATTACGCCAGGTGTCGGCGGGCGGCTGCAATTCCTGCGAAGCGGATACCAACGTCCTCAATACCCCGTTTTTCGACCTTTCCCGTTTCGGTATCGATTTCGTTGCCTCTCCCCGCCATGCCGACGGCATCCACGTTACCGGGCCGGTGTCGAAAAACATGAAGGCGGCATTGATCGCCACCTATGAGGCGGTTCCGGCACCGAAGGTGGTCATCGCCAGCGGTGCCTGCTCAATATCCGGTGGGCCGTTTTATGGCAGCCCGGAGATTATTGGCGACCTCGGGAGTATCGTTCCAGTGGATCTCTACATCCCCGGGTGTCCGCCGCATCCCCTTACCACTCTCCACGCCCTGCTGAATTTTTTCAAATAAGAGACTACTGCGTGGTGCTTGCTCCCCAAGGATTGGGTATGACCATTCATGAAGAGGGCCTGAATAGATACTCCGTGGTTAGAGCCAGCCCTTGCGCTTGAAGTAGATATAAGGGGCGAGACCGGCAATGACCATGGATAGCAGGGACAGCGGATAGCCCCAAGCCCACTCAAGTTCCGGCATATGCTGGAAATTCATGCCGAAGATGCTGGCAATAACTGTCGGCGGCATAAATACAACGGCAACTATCGAAAATATTTTAATAATTTTATTTTGCTCAATATTGATAAAGCCAAGGGCGGCATTGAGCAAAAAGTCCAGTCTTTCTGAGAGAAAGGTGTTGTGCGACAAAAGGGTCTTAATATCCTCCAGGGTATCATTGGTGGTGTTGGTGTTTTCCTCTACCATGTGTCCGCGGCGCAGCAAGAAATTTAGATCGCGCTGACCATCCATAAGGCAGAGGCGGATTTTGCCGTTGAGGTCATCTTGACGGGAAAGGTTGTCGATGGTTTCCTCAAGAATGACGCCATCACGATTGAAAATCTGCCGGCTTATCTTCTCAATGGCCACATGAGCCTCTTCAGACAAATCTGCTAATCTTTCAATCTTGTCTTCGATCAATGAAACGATAGTCGACATTGGATCGCCAACCAGGTCCTTCATCTTCTGGGCCCGTTCCTGTAACTGGTTCAGAGTGGAGACCTCGCGTGAGCAAAGACTTATTAAGCATTTGTTATTAAACAAAAAAGCGACGTTGGTGATGGAGAAATAGCCACTTTCCTGGTGCAAGAAAGAGCAGTTGATCGACAAACCATGCGGATACACCTCGTAATGTGAACTCGCCTCAATCTCTTCCGTATCCTGGATATTGGGTAATGTCAAATTGCAGAACTTCTCAACATTCGCTATCTCGGCGGGTGTTGGGTTGATCATGTCGATCCATGCAGCATTTTCGAGGCCTTCATCGTGCTGCTCCGGGGCGAGGGGCACCAGATAGTTATCGGCAATTGTGTATACTTTTATCATTGATCGACCTTGCCTGATGAAGGAGAGGAAAAAGGTACATGCTTCGGCGGGGTAGGGGTGAAGGAGGGTTTGTGCCGGAGTCTGTCCGGATAATCTTAATACGAAGGGGCCTTTGCCGCAACTGCCAAGTCGGCTGGGGTCATCTTTGTATTGGTGGTGTTTAAGGCCGTTCGGGAAATTCAAGAATCTCCGAGGTGTGATCGATGGTATCGGCCATCAGCAGCCGGTGCCGTAGTTGTGGCGACCTGCCGAGGAGAATGGAGGTGGCCTCGGCGCAGAGAGCGGCGGCCATGGATACTGCAGCAAAAGGCAAGGTGCCCTGGGATGCCTCAATGCCACGCTGTCTCGCCTTGCCTGGTGCCCCGTAAATCAAAGCAAACCCGGGATCGCCCGGGAAGATAGTTGTCGCCTGTCCACTTGATCCGGCTATGGCTCCGGAGACTATGGGAATGGCCGCCTTGCCGCAGGCATCCTGCAGAACATAGCGGGCAGGGATGGTGTCGAGGCAGTCGACGGCCAGGTGGACATTGGTCAGGATCGCTTCGCTATTGGCGGCGGTGAAGAACTCAGCAATCGTCAACACCTCCACCGCCGGGTTGATCTCCTGGATTCGGGTGCAGGCAGCAGTTGCCTTTTTTTCGCCGATTCGAGCGGGTGAGCTGAGTAGTTGCCGGTTCAGATTGCTTTCATCAAAGACATCGCCATCGATCAGGGTCAATTGGCCGACACCAAGTCGGGCAAGAATCTCAGCGGTGATACCTCCCAGCCCCCCCAAACCGATTATCGCCACATGGCATTGCAGCAGACGGAGTTGGTCGGCACAGGACAGAGAACTTTGATTGCGGCTGTAACGCTCCGGGATAATTTCGCAGGCAAGGGCTGCGCTTTCCACATGGCGCAAGGAGATGCCGGTTGATTTTGCAATTTTTTGGGCATCAGCGAGGAGCAGACCGGTGTAGGGGGATCTGTCCGGCCGGTGTTTTGCGACAGCGCTGGCCCGCAGCAATTCGGTAAGCTTTTCCTGGTCCATATGGCCCTCTTTTTACCGACCCTTGGCTATTCCTTCATCATCTGGCGGAGCACATAGGGGAGAATACCCCCATGCTGGAAATAGAGGACATCGACCTCGGTGTCGAGGCGGGCGACGGCTGAAAAGGTGCTTGTCGTGCCGTCGGTTTTCTTTACCTCTACGACAAGTTCCTTGCGGGGACGTATGTCGGATAGGCCGATTATGGAATAGGTTTCCGTCCCGTCCAGGCCGAGCGTGGCAGCGTTCTGTCCCGTTTTAAAAACGAGGGGTAAGGCGCCCATACCAACCAGATTGTTGCGGTGAATCCGCTCAAAAGACTCGGCGATCACCGCCCGCACCCCGAGCAGGTTGGTCCCTTTGGCAGCCCAGTCACGGGAGGAGCCGGTGCCGTATTCCTTGCCGGCAAGTACGATCAGGGGTGTGCCTTCTGCAAGATAGGCCATGGCCGCGTCGTAATTATACATCTCCTTGCCTTCCGGGTACTTGATGGTGAAGGCCCCTTCCTTGGGCGCGACCATGCGATTTTTGATGCGGATGTTGCCGAAGGTGCCGCGCATCATGACCTCGTGGTTGCCACGGCGTGAACCATAGGAGTTGAAATGTTCGGGATTGACACCTTGGGCCATCAGGTATTGTCCGGCCGGATAGGACTTGGAAATGGCCCCGGCCGGCGAGATGTGGTCGGTGGTGACGCTGTCACCAAGAAGGAGAAAGGCCCTGGCGGCAACGATATCCTGCGGCGAGACCGGGGTGTCGGTGAAGCCGATGAAATACGGCGGGTTCTTGATATAGGTGGAATCGTCTTGCCACTGGTAGGTGGCGCTCTCCGTGACCTTGAGGTCTTGCCAAAAGGCGTCGCCGTCGAAGATCCTTGCGTATTCCAGGGTAAAGGCCTGTTCGGTGACGTATTTGCCGGCAAGCGCGGCAACCTCCTCCATTCCCGGCCACAGGTCCTTGAGATAGACCGGAAGACCGTTCGGATCGGTTGCCAGTGGACTCGTGGTGAGATCGATGTCGACTCTACCGGCGAGGGCGAAGGCGAGGACGAGCATCGGCGAGGCGAGGTAGTTCGACTTGATCGACTGATGAATGCGCGCCTCGAAGTTGCGATTGCCGGAGAGGACGGCAGCGACGTTGAGGTTGTGCTCCTTGATGGCCTGCTCGATCTGTGGATTGAGCGGCCCGCTGTTGCCGATGCAGGTAGTGCAGCCGAAGGCGGCGATATGAAAGCCCAGCGCCTCGAAGTAGGGGAGAAGGCCGGACTCCTCAAGGTACCTGCTTACCACCCTCGATCCTGGGGCGAAGGAGGTCTTGACGTGTGCCGGAATCCGCAGGCCATGCTGGACCGCTGCCTTGGCCAGCAGCCCCGCGCCGATCAGGGCGTGGGGGTTCGAGGTGTTGGTGCAGGAGGTGATTGCGGCGATGACCACGCTGCCGTGGCCGATAGTTACGGGGGTGTCGTTGATCAGGGTGGCTACTGCCCCGCTCTGTGCAGTGCTTGCCGAATCGGCGGCCTCCGCCTTGTCGCCCTGAAATGCCTGGAAGGCGGTACGCATGGCCGGCAGGGGGACCCGGTCCTGCGGCCGCGTCGGGCCGGCCAGGCAGGGGGCAACGTCGGCCAGGTCGAGGTCGATGATCGCCGTGTAGTCGCACGCTTCTCGGCCGGTATAAAACAGGCTGTTGGTTGTGGCATAGGCCTGGGTAAGGGCCGCCTGCTTGCGGCGGCCGGTCATTTTCAGGTAGTCGATGGTCTTGCCATCAATGGGGAAGAAGCCGAGGGTCGCCCCGTATTCCGGGGTCATGTTGGCAATTGTTGCCCGGTCGGGGATAGAGAGATGCTCCATGCCCGGTCCAAAATATTCGACAAATTTCTCCACTACCTTGTTGCGGCGGAGCAGCTCAGTAAGGGTGAGAACCAGATCGGTGGCGGTGACTCCGGGCCGCAACCGGCCGGTGAGGCGCACGCCGATAACCTCGGGGATTGACATGTAGTACGGTTGGCCGAGCATTACCGCCTCTGCTTCGATGCCGCCTACACCCCAGCCGAGGACACCGATGCCGTTGATCATTGGTGTATGGGAGTCGAGGCCGACCAGGCTGTCGGGGTAGGTGAAGGCCTTGCCGCCACGCTCCTCGGCGATGGTCACCCGGCCGAGGTGCTCGAGATTGACCTGGTGACAGATGCCTGAATTCGGCGGCACAACCTTGAAATTATTGAAATTCCGCTGGGCCCACTTGAGCAGGGTGTAGCGTTCGCTGTTGCGCTCGTATTCCTTTGCGACGTTGGCGGTGAGGCTTGTGCCAGTGCCGGAATAATCGATCTGCACCGAGTGGTCGGCGACCAGTTCCACAGGCACCCGCGGGTTGACCCGGGCCGGGTCGCCGCCCAGCTGCTTGACCGCGTCGCGCATCGCCGCCAGGTCAACTACAGCTGGTACGCCGGTGAAGTCCTGCATCAGCACGCGGGCGGGGTGGAAAGGAATCTCCACCGGCGCGGCGTACCGCTTTTGCCAACCGGTAATAGCCATGAGGTCCTTTTCACCGACGATCTTGCCGTCAAATTTTCTCAGAATATTCTCAACCAGGATGCGGATTGAGAAAGGAAGCCGGTCTATGGCCCCAAAACCCGCCCTGGCAAGTTCGTTTATGGCATAAAAATGATAGGCCTTACCGTCTCCCGGCAGTTGCTTAACATAGTCCTGGTTGGTCATGGTCATTTTCATCCTGAAGTTGACTGTTATTGGGTAATCGCTTGTCCCCGTGAGGTAAAGGAGATGCCGAGCTGATTTTGGCTGCCGATCATGATTGATTCGATAATCGGCGGACTGAGCAGTTCGGCGGCGTGCCATTTGACGATAAAATTTGCTCCGGAACCTCCGGTATCGTCATTTTGGGGGACGACGAACCGCTCAGCAGTTAAGGGTTTTAGAACCAAGGGAGTGGAGACGAATTTTTTAAGGACACCGCCTTGAGTGGCGTAATAATCGACAGCGGTGACTGTCAGAGAGCGGGTTGGGGAGATGTTGCGGATGCTGATCGTAACCGTCAGCAACAGTGGTGACTCCCGGTTGCCATGGTAGATATGCGAGTATGCAGGGACATAGACGGTCTGCCCCTTGGACGTCGGCAGTTTTTCTTCGGAGGCGAAGGCCAGGGGCAGGGCGAAGAGGAGTAGGCAAACGGTGACAACGAGTATGGTTGATTGATGTTTTTTCCGCATGGTCGGTGCCTTTCGTTGAGGTGGTGCCGCAGCAGGTTGTGCTCAAGGATATAGAAAAAGGCGGAAAATGACAAGACCTGCGCTGCATTTGGCTGATGAATGGGCGGTAGGGCACCCGCATCAGGAAGGCTTTTCGCCCGGCATTTTTTGTTGAATTTTCTCCATAGCCTGGAGGTGGCAGATATGGTTGCGCTCTTCGGCGATGATCACATCCATCTGCCGTATTGTCTCGTCGTTGTCGAGAAACTCGCGGATGAACTGGTAGAAGAGAATCGTATCCTCCTCAAAACCTTTTGCCCGGACCAGTACCTCTTGAACGTTTTTGGCCTGATTGAGCTCCTCTTCCGCGAGAAGAAAGGGGTTGCCTCTTACCATATCCTGGAGCAGATCCCGGCCCATCGATTCCATAGCTCTTTGTTCCTCGGAGAGTGTTCGGTTCGAGGTGATTCTCGCCAGCCACTCTCCATGTCGTCTTTCATCGTCGGCCATGATGGCGAATAGTTTGGCCAATTCGACGTTTTCACTGGCAAGCCCGGCCTTTCTATAGGTTTCTTCGCCGTTTTTTTCAATCTGCACGGCGATATTGCGAATATCGGCGATGGTGAACACTGGGGTCTCCTGTGGCAAATAGATGGTTAGCAAGGTGACTTGCCATTGTACAGGATTTTTACGGGCAACAAAACCCCTAGTCGAAAAACCGTGTAAAAACCGCCACCTCCTCCCGCTCCGTCCTGTACCCGTTGACCGGGGCTGAGGTATCTTCGTAGCCGAGAGCCATACCGCAAATGAGAATAGTCTCGCGGCTATAGCCAAGCATATCCTTAACGAGAGCAGGATATTCGCCGAGAGCGGCCTGGGCGCAGGTGGCGAGGCCCTCTTCCACCGCTGCCAGCATGATCGATTGGATAAACATACCGAAATCGAGGAAGGAGCCTTTTTGCATTACCGGGTCGAGAAAGAAAAAAAGTATTACCGGGGCATCAAAGGCCCGGTAATTGGCGACCCATTGTTCGATCCGGCGTTCTTTATCCTGCCGATCAATGCCAAGTGCTTCATATAATTGGGCGCCACAGACGACGCGACGCTTCTTGAATGGTTCATGCCACTGTTCCGGATAGTAAAGATAGTCCATGGCGCCAGGACCATCTTGCTGAAAGGTTTTTACCATGGCTTCGGTCAGTTCGACCCTTTTCTTGCCGGTTACCACTGCAACCTGCCAGGGCTGAGCGTTGGTTCCGGAGGGGGAATGGCGGGCAGCCTCTAGTATGGAGATAATCTTTTCCCGATCTACCGGTCGAGGGAGAAAGGCTCGGGTCGACTTCCTTTTGCTGAGAGCATCAATGACATTCATAGGTGGCCTTTGGTATGGGTTAGGTGCAGGGCCGGAATGCCGGACAACATCCTGGCGTTTCCTGCATCGCTTACGGCTGGGATAAATTATCGGGCAAATTCATCCGGTTTTTCTATGATCTTATTGGAACTAGGATAAGGCCGGTTGAGCGGATATCAAGAACCTCTTGCTGCCGGTACAGGCAGAATGATATCTGAAAAGTGGCAAAAAAGGGAAAAGAGTTTGCATTCAGTTGCAAATGATTATCTTTGTTTGTAAGGCGACAGACCAGGGTACCAACAAGGGGCTTGACAAGGATGGGTCTTTTGCCGCTAATTTGTACTACCGAGACAAGAATTGCGAGAGGCGGTGTTTATGTTTGTTCGCAGAGATAAGGAGAAAGAGAATGTCTGAGGAAACTACGGTGTTAACCCCCGATGGAATTGAATCACCGGGAGAGGAAAGAGAGCAAGAGGGATCGGCAAAATCATTGGTGGTTGCCAAGGATCTGCTGCCGGACAAATTGATGATCATTCCCCTTCATGATCGGCCGATGTTCCCGAAAATGATGGGACCGATTATCCTTGAAGACATGAGGCTGCAACAGGCAGTCATGAAACATATGAACCAAAATGCACCGCTGTATTTTGGTCTCGTTCTGCAGGTTCCCAAGGAGGATGGCCTCGCCCACGCCGCCGAGAGTGCCGAAGATTTCTTCAAGGTTGGGTCGGTGGCCAGGGTTGTCCAGGTTTCACCATTTAAACCCGGAGAACCATTACAGATCTTGGTGCAGGCCCTGGAGCGTTTTGACATCCTGGCGCTAAAACAGAAGGATGGTATGTTTGTTGCCGATGTTCGGTACCGGTATGAGCCGATTCAGGAAAATACCGATGAACTGAAGGCCTATTCGGTGGCGATCATCGATTGCATCAAGGATCTGGTGAATATGAACCCCCTGTTCAAAGAGGGTTTGTCGCTGCTCATTGAACGGATAAATCTCAGTGATCCCGGATCGCTCGCCGATTTTGCCGCAGCCATGACCACCTCATCCGGCAAGGAGATCCAGAAGATCCTAGAGACAGCTGATATCCGCCAGCGGCTTGAATCGGTGCTGATCCTCCTGAAAAATGAGGTGGAGATTTCCAAACTGAAGGCGAAAATCTCCAAACGCATCGAAGAACAATTGTCCAAGCAGCAACGGGAATTCTTCCTCAAGGCCCAGCTGCAGGAGATCAAAAAGGAACTGGGCCTTGCCAAAGACGATACCCAGTCGGAAATCGAGAAATACGAGAATCGACTGAAAAAGCTTGTCCTCTCCGACGAGGCGCGGGACAAGGTCAAGGAAGAAATCGAAAAATTGCGACTCCTTGGGTCGTCTTCCCCGGAATTCAATGTCTCCAGGACCTATCTTGACTGGCTGACTGTCTTACCATGGGGGGTGTATTCCCAGGACAGCTACAACCGCAAAAAGGCGGCGAAGATCCTCGATCGGGATCATTACGGTCTGGAGGATGTCAAGAACAGGATACTCGAACTGATCTCGGTGGGCGTCATCAAGGGCGATCTGTCCGGGACCATTCTTCTTCTCCAGGGCCCACCGGGTGTCGGCAAGACCTCCATCGGTCGGTCGGTGGCCCAGAGCCTTGGCCGGGAGTTCTTTCGCTTTTCCCTCGGTGGCATGCGTGATGAAGCGGAGATTAAGGGGCATCGGCGCACCTATATCGGGGCGATGCCCGGCAAATTCATTCAGGCGATCAAAACCTGCAAGACCGCCAATCCGGTGATCATGCTCGACGAGATCGACAAGATCGGCGCCAGCTTTCATGGCGATCCGGCCTCAGCCCTCCTTGAGGTGCTCGACCCCGAACAGAACCGTGATTTCCTTGATCATTATCTCGATGTACGTTTTGATCTGTCGAAGATTTTCTTTATGTGCACCGCCAACCAGCTTGATACCATCCCCAGTCCCCTCATGGACCGGATGGAGGTTATCCAGCTGCCGGGTTATATAATGGAGGAAAAGATTGAAATTGCCAGACGCCACCTTATCCCTAAACAGCTGAAGGCGCATGGCCTGACCGCCGGACAGATTACCCTGCCCAAGGCGGTGCTAGCAGCGATAGCCGATGGCTATGCCCGCGAGGCCGGAGTGCGCGGCCTGGAAAATGCCATTAAGAAAATTCTCCGCAAATCAGTCAATAAGATCATTGACAAACCTGAGGAGAACATCCGTGTTCATGTTGATGATCTGAAGGAATTTCTCGGCAAGCGGGTCTTCTCCGAGGAGCACGCCTTCCGTAAGCCCAGGGTGGGAGTTATCACCGGTCTTGCATTCACCACCATGGGCGGGGCTACTCTGCATATCGAGTCGATCCCTATCCCTACCGGCCAACCGGGCTTCAAACAGACCGGCCAGCTTGGCCAGGTGATGATCGAGTCATCGGAGATTGCCTACAGCTACGTGCGGTCGTTGATGCGCGACAATAAAGAGGGGAGTGATTTTTTCAAGAATAATCTCATTCATCTCCACGTCCCGGCCGGGGCGACGCCGAAAGATGGGCCGTCAGCCGGCATTACCATGGCCTGTTCCCTGTATTCACTGGTGATGAATAAACCGATTCGTCCGAATATCGCCATGACCGGCGAGCTGACGCTGAGCGGTTTGGTCATGCCGATAGGTGGAGTTAAGGAAAAAATGATCGCCTCGAAGCGCGCCAAGGTTCAGGAAGTTCTGTTGCCAAAGGATAACCAGGAGGACTTTGAGATGCTGCCGGCGCACATCAAAGAAGGACTCACCGCCCACTTTGTGGCGACCTTCGATGAGGTGAAACGAATTTGTTTTAAATAATCCCAGGCGGATATATTGAAAGTAATGATGCCGGACCTCGCTATCGTTGTTGATAACGATGAATCTCGGCAGGTTACCATGGTTGCATTGTGTCTCAGGTGACGCAAGAAAAAAGCCGTTATCTGCCTTGGGTCTTTCAAGGTAGATAACGGCTTTTGGTTACTCTAGCTTGCCGGTAATAATTGCCGTGGGGCAGCTATTATCCGTGCCTCGCCGTGGCACAGCAATCAAGGATATCCACTCTCCGAAGGGTCGCTGACGACTTCGATAACCCGCCAGACCGGGGCGTAACGTGAGGTGTTGGAGAAGATGATGCGGCCTTTGCCTTTGTAGAGGGCGAACATGCGGGCCGTGTCACCACCGTGATAGAAAGGGGCCCAGGCTTTACCGGTGATGCGCGAAGTGGTTGCAGTGGGCTGGCCGATACGGTCGAAGACCTCCTCCATGCTCATACCGATGGTGATGTGGTCAAAGGAGGCATCACCGGCCTTGCCGGAAGGAGGCGGGCCTGCTTTAGGGCTTGTCGCCGGTCTATCGTAGTCCCTGGACACACCGTCGCGAAGCTTGGCAAGGTCCACCATGCCGGCGCGGTATTGATCAGTTTCTCCTTGCGGGAGCATTTCCAGTGCCTGAGAGGCGTATTTCCTGACCTTTCTCTCTGAGGCCTTGTCGGCTACCTCACGGAGCACCGATTTGTAGCGCGGGTTGCTGGAACCTCCCAGGGCCTTACACAGCCAGGCAGTGGAGTCCGTCTGGATGAATCCGGGGCGCTGGTATGTTTGCAACAGCACCTCAGCGACTACATCAAGCACCTCGGGATTCCTTTCGATATTATTATATATACTCTGGGCGGCATCTCTCTGCGACTCAGGACCGCCACGTACCAGCATCTCCACAGTCCGTTGTCCTCCGGAACTGAGAGCAAAGCATGGAACGGCTATGAGGAACATGGAAAACAGCGCGGCCAAGACCGACAAACGAAGTTTCATTTTGACCTCCCAAATAACGTTAATTAAAGCAGGGCAAGAGGATTCCCTGATCCTTTTTTGCCTTCAATGCGCAGTCTAGTAGGACTGCAGTTCAGGGGCCCTTCATTGCTTTTCAGTACCTTAGAAAATGATTTGCCCTGCGACAAGCTACCCTTTTCCGCAATATTCTGCAATTTTTTTGCGGACATGCGGTTGTGGTTGGGGCAAGGATCTTCGTTTTTTCGGATGATCAACCCAGAATACCTGAGAAATCTGAGCGATTCAGTGGTCAACTGATTACGGGGGTCAATCCTTGCTTTTAGCTTTGCCGCCACGGCCGTACCCCGATACATCTTGCAGAAATCACCGAAAAAGGGTATTATTATTTTCTTCAAAAAATAGGTAAGCATCGAGGGATGTTTTTTCATCCCGTTACTATCTATTGCCTTTCCCCCTTATGCCTGTGGCAGGCCATCAGACGCCTCCAAAAATTCCATGCAAAGCCCTTCCTTTTTTCAATTCAGGTCTTTTCCCCTTAAAGCCAGGGGCATAACTCTCCGTAAAGCTGGAAGGGCAATAGCCCCGTTTCTTGTTGTCACGGCGATTGTCCTGACTATTTCTTTGTCCTTTGGCCTAGTCGGCGGCATTGATGAGTATCTGTTGGCCTTTCGCTTTGAATTGCCCTTTTTGTTGCTGGCTTTCGCAGCCCTGTTGTATTGTTTGCGGCCGGGTGCGCTACGGGTGCTGATTGCGGCAGCCCCGATCATTGTCCTCTATTTGGGCATGGATCTGTACTACACATTCATGAGCAGTATCGCCAAGCTCGATGATCTGTTGCTGCTTCCCGAGGGATTGATCGTTTCTCCGGCGTGGGTACAGATAAGCGTCTGGGCTGCATTTCTTTCCTGGGTGCTGACCTTTCTGTTTTTGCTCAAGCGCCGCCCGGTGGAACTTGTCATTCCGAGTGTGCTTGTTGCCTTGGCGGCGGCCCCGCTTATCATGGTCTTTACCGCCCCGGCGCAGTTCCTCAAGATGGCCGACAGCCGCGGGGTAAACATTGTCCCCTGGTCAGACCGGTGGACTGTGGCGCTGATGGGAAGAGCTACCTCCCTCATGCTTTTTGCCGCGGCCAAGCATAAAGCCGCCGGTGAATTGGCCCTTATGCCGATGTTTGACGATCCTGGTCGGGACCCGGCCTTGCTGAAGAGCAGCCTGCAGGAGAAGCGCAACATCCATATCATCGTTCTTGAATCCTTTCTTGACCCAGAGCGTTTTAAAGGACTGCAATTTAAGACTCCGCCTTCTCCACCTGAATTTACTGAGGTACGCAAGAAATTGCATGTGGCTACCTCGACGGTGTTTGGCGGTGGTACCGCTCAGGCGGAATTTGAGATCCTCTGCGGAGTTCCAGCCCTTGAGATTTACACCTCGGCCGAATTCAATATGCTTGATGGGGCCAAGACCCCCTGCCTGCCGAATATGCTTGCCGAGGTCGGCTACCGAACCATTGCCACCCAGTCTTATAAACCGGATTTCTTTAATTCTGAGAAGGCCTACCGTTCAATTGGATTTGAGGAGATCAATTTTCCGACGGTTTTTGCCGGCAACAGAACAACCTACCTGAAACATGAAGATCCGAAGAATTATATATTCGATGGCGATCTCTTTGTGCAAAATCTTGCCTATGTCGAGAAAGTAATGGCCGAAGGGCGGCCTATCCTCAACTATGTCCTTGGCACCTATGGTCACCTGCCCCATCATACCGATGTCGCTCGTTTCCCGCCCAAGGTGGAAATTGTTGGCGTGGAAAAGGATTCCCAGACCTACTTGGCTATTCAGCAATTCTATTACCGTGCTGGGGCCTTGGCCGATTATATCAAAAAGCTGAAAGCCCTTGATCCGCGGGGGCTGATAGTGGTGACGAGCGACCACCTGCCGGCACTTGACGGCGGGCCGCGGTTCTACGAGAAACTCGGCTACACGCTTCTTACCGCCAGTGGTGAATACAAGCAGAATATCTGGTTTTATGACGGCCCGGTGCACAAGAAACTTGCCTGGCCTGATTTTCATTATGAATTTATGGACTTTATTCTTGATGTGCTGACTGAAGAACGCATCTGCCGGCAGATGGTCTGCAAAAACCGCGAGGCTTGGGCCTCGGACAAGATTACCGCCAGTTACAACAATCTGATGAGTCGAGGGGCAGGCATCGCCAGGCAGCCGACACCCCTTGTTGTCGACTATCCCAGCCCGCAGCAAGCGCCTCTGGCGGAAGTTGCGGAAACTCCACAAATTCAGTAGCGTAGTAACACCGGACAGTTCTTGGTGTACCGGTGTATGTCCGGTGTATCTCCGCGGCGCTTAGTGTCCCACAAGGGAACACTAAGCGCCGCTCATTTGGGTCGTGTTTCGCCCCCTTTTCCACCTTGCCAGTTGAGCATATCGCTGGTTCTTGCTTAAGTTTTGTTGATCTGCTCTTGTTTTGCCTGAAGAATCAGTTTTGCAGCTCCCAATGGCCGGCATTGTTGCGGCAGGCAGTTGTGTACGTCCTCTCGGTGCGGCCATCAATGGTGGCGAGGATTTCTGCGCGGCGGCAAGGTCTGTCAGGTTGGTTGGGTTGAACATAGGCCGGTTGCGGGACAACTTCGTAGCGTTTGCCATTGTCTGGATTGCTCCAGGCGGTGCTTTGCCCTGATGGGCCGAATTCGTACGCATGATTTAACTGCATGCGGTCGTATTTATCCATTTCGTTACCGACGATGTAGCCGAGGAGGGTGCCCACCGCTATACCGATAAGGGTTGCTTCCTTGTTGCGGCCGATGGCTTGGCCGATTATTGCACCGCTTCCTGCACCGATAAGGGCACCTTGTTGGCCCTTACTGTATTCATTGGCACAAGAGGTAAGGCTGAGTAAAAATACCGGCAGTAATAAAAGCGTGATTTTTTTCATTGTACGTTCTCCATATGAGGTGTGTTTACAAGCAATTGATCGCAGAAACTGGAAAATGGCATGTGCGATTACCATGTATTTTGTAGTCATCTTGCCTTGCCTTGGCAATATTATTCTCCGGTTCAAAAAACGCTGATTGGCCTGTCGTAATTGCTCCTCTCTGAAGGGATAATTGACACAAGTTCCACACCTTCACCGAATGCATGCTTACAAAAGCAGGATTCAACTTCTAAACAGCAACTCCTGAAAAGACAGAATAGACGGGTAATAAAGGGAGGGTTGCGGGTCAAGCCTGGAGCTTGGTTTGGCGATATGAACAAGATGGCCAATCCCGTATCCGGCTGCGGAATGGAGTACTTTTTCGGTGTCATCGGCAAAAAGTGTTGTTGCCTTATTATACGGCAGGATTTCCTGCAGTTTATGCCAAAATTCGGGCTGCTCCTTGGCTGCACCGACCTCCTGGGAGGTAATGAGTCGTTGAAACCATTTGCCGATCTTCACCTTCTCCATCTTTACCTCCAGTGCCTTCGGGTGGGCATTGGTGATGAGATAGACCTTTTTCCCCAGTTCTTCCATATAGGAAAGAAAATCGCCAACATGGGGATGGACGTTTACTAAATGGCTCACCTCCCTTTTAAGACTTGCGATATCAAGGCCGAGGCGCTCTGACCAATAATCTAGGTCGGTCCACTGCAGGGTGTTCTCGACGCTTCGATATATCGAAAGCAGCAGTTGCCGGGCCTCAGGATGATGAAGATTGTTCTTGTTGGCGTAGGTCTCGGGAACATAGTGTTCCCAGAAGAAGTCGTCGTAGTACTTATCGAGGAGGGTGCCGTCCATGTCGAGAAAGACCGTTTCGATCTCCTGCCAAAGAAATTCGGGACGTGCCCGTTTTGCCGGTTCAGGCGCTGGGGATGAGTTTGCCGAGTTCATGGAGTGTGGTTGCGATAGTATCAAAGATATGCTCCGTGGAAGCCAGTTTGCCGCTGATAATCAATCGTCCGTCCGGTGCCAGTTTTGGGGGAATACGATTTTTGATCTTGGCGCATCTTTCGAGAAAATCCAAGAGCATTTCCGGTGCAATAGGGGTGTCATTTTGAAAGGTGAAGACCAGACTGTCGCGGCCCTGCTCGAGTTTGGCGATGCGCATGGTCGCCAATTCCTTTTTAACGGTGATGATGCGAAGCAGGGTGAAAGCCTCCACCGGCAAGGCTCCATAGCGGTCGACTAGCTCTTCACGCAGGTCGTCGAGTCTTTCTGGTGGCGCATTGATAAGAGCGGCCATCCTGCGGTAGGTGATGTAGCGCTGACTGATATCGGGGATATAGGTGTCCGGGATATAGGCGGAGAGTTGCAGGTTGACCTCGGGGTCGAGGTCTTCAAGGCTGCGTGTATCGCTCAAATTGGCTTCAGCTTTCAGGTCGGCGACGGTTTTTTGCAGCAGATCGAGATAGAGGTCGTAGCCGATGGCGGCAATATTGCCGCTCTGGGAGATACCCAGCAGGTTGCCGCCACCGCGAATCTGCAGATCATTCATCGCCAGTTTAAAGCCGCCGCCTAGGTCGCTACAATCCATGAGGGCGCGGAGCCGTTCTTTGGAATCCTTGCTCAGGCCGTCAAGCGATGGGACGAGGAGATAGGCAAAGCTCTGGGTGCTTGACCTGCCGACCCGGCCGCGCAGCTGGTAGATTTCAGCGAGACCGAGCATGTCGGCGCGGTTGATAATGATGGTGTTGGCGGAGGGGATATCGAGGCCGGATTCAATGATCGTTGTGCTCACCAGGACATTGATCTTTCTGGTAACAAAGTTGACCATGATCTCTTCCAGCTCCTTACCGCCCATTTGGCCGTGAGCCACGGCGATACTGGCCTCCGGCACCAGTTTCTGGACGGTAGCGGCCATTTGATGGATGGATCTGACCCGGTTGTGGACAAAAAACACCTGGCCTCCGCGGCGGAGTTCCTTGCTGACTGCCTCTTTAATGACCAGCTCGTCGTACCTGGCGACAAAGGTCTTCACCGGTTGCCGGTGTACTGGTGGGGTGGAGATGACCGAGAGGTCGCGAATGGACAGGAGCGACATCTGCAGGGTACGGGGAATGGGGGTGGCGGTGAGGGTGAGGATATCCACCTCGGCGCGTAATTTTTTCAGCCGCTCCTTGTGGGCTACGCCGAAGCGATGTTCCTCGTCAATCACCACCAAGCCGAGATTGTTAAAAACCACGTCCTTTGACAGCAGACGGTGGGTGCCGATGACGATATCCACACCACCCTTGGCGAGGTCCTTGAGGATTTTTCGCTGATCGGCCGGGCTGCGGAAGCGGTTGAGGCAGGCGATGGTAACCGGAAAGCCCTGCAGTCGTTCAGCAAAGGTTTTGGCGTGTTGTTCGGCGAGGACGGTAGTAGGTACGAGTATCGCCACCTGGTAGCCATCCTCGACGACCTTGAAGGCCGCCCGAACCGCCACCTCGGTTTTCCCGTAGCCGACATCGCCGCAGACCAGGCGATCCATGGGGCGGTCGCTGGTCAGATCACCGATGACATCGTTGATAGACTGCTCCTGGCCGGGTGTCTCATCAAAGGGAAAGGATTCCTCCAGCTCATGAAAAAGCTGGCCCGCCGGAGAAAACTGTTTACCTTCGCGCAGTTCGCGTTTGGCATAGATATCGAGAAGCTCTTGGGCGACCTTCCAGACCTCTTCTTTCACCTTCGATTTGGTGGTCTTCCAGTTCTGGCTGCCGAGCTTATCGATCTTCGGCTCCCGGTCGGAGAGCCCCTGGTACTTATTGAGGAGGTTCAACCGGTCGACAGGCAGGAACAGTTTATCGCCGTCGCGGTACTCGATACAGACAAAGTCGTTGATAACAGACTGAAAGCTGACCGTTTCCAGGCCGCGATAGATACCCAGGCCGTGGTCGCGATGGACGACGATGTCGCCAGTATGCAGCTCGGTAAAGAGCAGGGGATCCTCTTTCTGTTTTTGCTTTTGTTGTTTCTTGCCGCCAAGACGCATCTCGCCGAACAACTCGCTTTCCGAGAGGATATGCAGCCGCAGGGCAGGTAGAGAAAACCCCTCGGATAAGGGGTGATCAACCAGATACAGCAGCTCATGATTGAGACTGCCGGCAAGTGCCTCGAGGTCAAGCGGTGCCGGAAGGATTTGAATCTGTTGAGAATGCTTGGTTAGCAGTTCGGCGAGATTTTTCGTGTGGCGGCTGGAACGACAGCAGATTACCACCCGCTCCCCATTTTTTTGCCACGCCGAAATTGCCTCGGAAAGCGGTGCGAGGATGCCAAGTTTTGCCCGCTTGAGGGCAATGTCCTGTTTGAGCAGTTGATGATTACCGGCGCCAATGGCTATGGCGGGATCATCTGGCCCGCAGAAATCCGTTATCAACAACTGTCGAAAGTCACCCACCTGCTTTTGCAATTCCGCTTTTTCGACAAACAGGTCGGATGGGGGAATGGCCGGGGCGAACTTTTCTCCGGCACTTTGGTAGTTGCGGTAGATGCGCTCCAGGGTGAGCTCCATGCTCTGCTCAATCCCCTCTGGATCGATAAGGAGGAGAACGGCATTTTGTGCGACAAAATCGAGAACCGCCGAGCTTGGTCGTCCGTGGCCGTGATAAAACAAGGGGAGAAAAAACTCCATTCCGGCAAAGCGCTGGCCGGTGGCAATCCGCTCGGCAATCCGGGCGGTTTCCTCGCTGTCCCAATCGTATTTGATCGCGTACTCGTGAAAGAGCGCCGCGGCTTTTTTGTGTTCTTCAGGCGCGCCAGCATCGAGAAGGATGTCAGTTACCGGGAGCAGGGTTGCCTCGGCAAGTTCACCACTCGACCGTTGGGTAAATGGATCGAAGGGGCGGAGCGATTCGATGGTGTCCCCGAAGAAATCGAGTCGAATCGGGCCGTCGTGCACAGCCCCGCCCTCTAAGGGAAAAGGCGGCGGATAGATGTCAATGATTCCACCCCTGACCGAGAAATCCCCTACCGACTGTGCTAAGGCCACTTTTTCATAGCCAAGATATTCAAGTTTGGCGAGGAGTTCCTCTTGATTGCAGTCTTCGCCGGAGAGGATATATTCGGCCACCTGACTGAGCAGGGTTTCTGGCATGATCCGCCGTAACAGGGCCTCAATGGAGGTGACCAGAATGTGCCCTGAACCCGCTTTCAGGCGGTACAGTGTTGACAGTCTGGTGGCGGCGATGCGCTGGTCCGGTGACAGGGGGGTGTACGGAGGAATCTCATGGCCTGGGTATGTGAGTATCTGGGCGTTGGTGAAGAGAGAAAGATCCTGTTCAATCACCGGGATAAGATGTTCGTCCGGGACGATGACGCAGCACGGCCGGCGCTCAGCGAGTTGGGCAGCAAGCCAGGCCGGACTCGCACCACGCATGCCAGAGACGGTACAAAGGGCAGTATTGCTCAGTTGATCGAGGAGAGTGTCAAGAATCATCAACAAAATTGCCGGTTATGCTTACACATAACCGGCAGCAGGTAAAGGATATGTGGAAAATTCGGTATTAGAAGGTGCCGCCGACGCTGAAGTCCCAGACGGAATCATCTTCACCATTAACGGGATCAAGATTGTAGCCCCAGACGAGGCGAAGCGGTCCCATGGGTGACAACCAACGAACCTCGACGCCTGATGCCTTCTTCACCGCATCGTTGTCATCTCCCCAACTCTCATCATCGTTAAGCACCTGACCAACATCGAGGAAGAGAACCCCCATCAGCCCCTGGCTTTCAAGAAGGGGAAAGATGAACTCGGTGTTGGTAAACCACATCCGGTCACCGCCGATGCGATCCCCGGTTAGAGGATCAATGGGGCTGACCTTGGCATATTTAAAGCCACGCATCGAGTTGAGGCCACCCAGATAGAACCGTTCGTAAACCGGGAGCTTGTCGGTAGAATTTTCAAACACCTGGCCAACGGATAAATTGGCATGAAAGACGGTCCGCAAGGGCATAGGGAAATACCAACCGGAGGAGCCTTCAAGCTTGGTGAACTCGGCATCGCCGCCAAACGGCCCGCCGCCGTATTTGACACTGACGCTGTTTTTTGAGCCTTCTGAGGCACCGTATCGTTTGTTACGGGTGTCACGCACCAGGGAAATCTTGACGGCGCTGGTAACGTGGAGGTCAACCGATTTGCGGATGATGTACGATGCGTCTTCCGAAACATCGGTCAGGTCGGTGTCGGTATAGCTATAATTGCCGTACACCTGCCATTTTTCAAAGATCGGGTAGCCGAGACGGATGCCACCACCACGCGAATCCTTGGTGTAATCATCATATTCCCGTTCGGTGCTGAACAGATCCACCCCCCAGGACAGAGGGGAGTCGTTCAGGTGCGGATTGGTGTATCCCAGGTTGTACCTGGAACTGTTGGCACTGACATTGGCGCTGAGAGAGACGTTGTCGCCCCGACCGAGGAAGTTGTTTTCCGAGATCTGCCCCATGAGAATGAGTTTGTCGGCCGAGCTGTAGCCGGCGCCGATACTGAAGGTGCCGGTGCTTTTTTCCTTTACCTGAACGATGACGTTCATGCGGTCGGGGTCAAGTGACGGTTCCGGGGTGATGTTCACTTCCTCGAAATACATGAGGCGCTGGAGGGCCTGAGTGCTTTGCCGCAGGGCCTTTGAGTCGAAGACCCCACCCTCGGCGATGCGCAGTTCCCGGCGAATAACGTTATCACGGGTTCGAGAATTGCCTTTGATGGAGATCCTGTCGATGTACACAAGGTTACCCTTGGTGACCTTCAGGGTAACATCCATGCGGTCTCCGGTTGGAGATTTGGCGGTAATAGGCCTGATATTGGCAAAAGCGTAGCCGGATTCGGCATAATAATCAGTGAGGGCAAGGATATTGTCCCTGATTATCTGCCGGCTGACATATTTTTCATTACGAATGGAAAGCAAGGAAAGCATCTTCTCTTTGTCGCCGATCAGGTCTCCCGTAACATCAACTGCACCGACCCGAAACCGTGGACCTTCTTCGACTATGAATTTTACGAAGAGCCATTCTTCCTGCTGGGTGATGACTGGTTCACCGACCTTTGCCTCCAGAAAACCATTGTTGTTATAGAAGCTGATGATTTTTTGGGCGTCCTGTTGAACCTTGGCCATGTCAAGGAGACCAGCGTCAGTCAGCCAGGACATAAACCATTTTTCATCGGTCTCGATGTCGGCGAGAAGCTCCTTGTCGGTAAAGGTGGTGTTGCCTTCAACGCTGATTTCCTTGATGAAGACTTTCTGCCCCTCGTTGATGGCAAAGCGAATGTTCGCGCCTTTGTCGTCCGGATAGGTGATAGTCGAGGTGACCTTGCTGTTATAAAAGCCTTTGGTCTTATAGAGTTTTTTGATCGCTTCCTCAGCCGCGGTGATCTTGGCCGGGTTGAGAATGAAGTGTTCCTTGATGTTGGCTGCGGCCTTTACATCGTCTTCCTTCAGTTCATTAATTCCTTCATAGACGATGGTGTTGATGACCGGTTTTTCGATAACCCGGAAGACCACCTTTTTCCCCTGGGCACTATCTTTGATGTCGATTTGCACATCATTGAAAAAACCCATCTTGAATATTTCCTTAAGATCGTTTCGAAGCCCGGTCTGGCTATAGGGGTCGCCTACCTTGGTGAGTATTTTGCTCAATATGGCACCGGAGTCAATCCGTTGATTGCCTTCCGGAGCAATTGATGCAATGCGAGATTCCCGCTCAAGATGATTCTTCATCTCGGCGGCAATTTTGCTGAGCGCCTGTGGCAATCCGTCGAGTGATTCGGCAGTTTGAAAAAAGAAGGCCGGGGTACCGGGGGAGAGGATGTCAAATACTTTGATGTCGATACTGATTTTACTGCCTATAAGGGTTAAGTCGCCTACGGCGATATTGTCTGAATCGATTTTTTCCGCGAGGGATCTTAGCGTTTTTGCTGAAGGCGGCCATGCCTCATTGTAATTGACCAGCTTTTCCGCATCGTTCCTGGGGATCAGGCGGATAGTCGTCTGGCCGATGGCAGTTTGCAACGCTTTATCTGCAGCTGTCTGAAGGGCCTTTGCATCACTTGGACTGTGGACGTTGAGAGGCAGAAAGCTGGTTTTCTGGCTGGCCGGAAACACGAGCTGGGGCGAAAAGAGAAATACCAGCAGATACGACAGGGCAACCAGGGAAAGCCTGAGCGAAGTGCTAGGGACCACATTTCTTGACACAGTCATAGAGTACCTTCCTGTACATGACCACGCAGTCAGGTTGTACATGACTGCGGGCAACCAGCGGATATGTGATTAACTGCTTCATAACGAGAAGCAATAAGAGAGAGGCTGAACTGTAGACTGCCAATCTCGCCGAAAAAACTCGCGTATTATGCCATGTTTCTTGGTAATTGCAAAGGAAGCTTGTAGGCATTAGGGAAAAATGTGGGAAAAGGTGGGTATTATGCATTTTTGCGATATTCAACAGGCTTAGTTTTGGGAATTTATAAAGTTGCCGGGATCGGTGATATCATGTGGAAGTATTCTGAACCCACACGGGCGAGAGATTTGAATGCGTAAGATGCTGCACTTAGCACGTGATTGTATGAACATCTTGTTCCCGCCGGTTTGTGGGGCTTGCCGGATTCGCCTTGATGCTCACCAATCACAAAATCTCTGTCCAGAATGCACTGCCGGAATCCGCTACTCCTGTCAACCGCTTTGCCGGATCTGCGGCATGGAACTCGCCGGTCCAGAGGAACGTACTCACCTATGCGGCAGATGTTTACGGATGCCTCCTCCCTATACCATCGCCAGATCTCTGGTTCGCTATGAACCGGTCGTACAAAAGCTGGTTCAACGCTTGAAATACGCCGGAGATACCTCTGTAGTATCTGGTATCACCGACATCGTGGCGAATTGTGATTTGAGCGAATTTGCTGACTGCCAGTGGATACTCCCGGTGCCACTCCACCTGGACCGTCATCGTTATCGGGGGCTCAACCAGGCAACCATCCTTGCCGGGCTGTTTTTCCCAGGGAAAAGGCAACTGATTCGGATGGATTGGCTTGTCAGGACGCGAAACACGCCAGCCCAGACATTGTTGGGCGGGGCAGAGCGACGGAAAAATTTGGTGGGCGCTTTTCAGTTGCGCGCTGGAAACCGGCTGGCGGGGACAGCGGTCTGTCTCGTCGATGACGTTTTTACTACCGGAACTACGGTGGAAGAGTGTGCACGGGTATTGATGTCCGAAGGGGCGAGAGAGGTGAGAGTACTTACCCTGGCACGTGTTGTGGTGCTACAACGTGGCGGAATGCGGTAAAGTAGATGGAAAAAAAGATTATTTCCTGATGGTCCGACAAGGTCGTGAAATGACGTGGATCCGGGGTTTGATCATATGGAATATTGAGGAATATGGACATAGATTTAGAAAAAATGAGGAAATTGGAAATAAATGTGATGATGAAATTGTTGATAACTTTGTTGATTGCTGTGTAAGGGTGCTATTTGGCGGAGGAAAAGTCATGTGGAAGTGAGTGCCTGAAAAATAAGGGGGGAGCGGAGGCTCCAGGGTGCCGACGCAATGAAATCGCGGCATCCGGAGGATTGTGCGTAACAGGTCAAGTTCAAAAGAAAATATCTCATAACCGTCTTTGACTGAAAAAGGGAATTGGGGTTTATTCGGCTGCTGAAATACACACGTCGGGTGTTCTGCCCGACACTTCTGCGTGACAATTGTACAAGGCTGTTGAACGGGCATTACCAGGCAGCAATTAGGGGAGACGAAGATTGTTTTTTTTCTTCGAAATTACCTTATACGGGTGATTATTGCTTTTGCAGGTGACATGGGGAAAGGGGTTCGTATGGTCTGGGAAAGTGTCAAAGAGAGTTTGAAACAAGCAATGGCGGAGAATATCTTCGCGCTTTGGATTGAGCCGATCCAATATGTCCAGATAAAGGATGACTGTCTGTATCTCAGGAGTCCGGACCGGTACTTTAGTGCCTATGTCCGGCAAAATTTTCTCGAAGCCATAACCGAAAGGCTCAGGGAGCATGGCGGTGGTCCTGAAAAGGTGGTGTTTTGTGAGGAATCGAGATCGCAAGAAAGAGGCAAATCTCCTGCGCGAATTGCTGGCACCCCGTTGCGCCTCCCTTCCATTCCCGAGAATACCTCGCAGGTGAAGGCATTGCATCCGCGCTATACCTTTGACGAGTTTACGGTTGGTGAAAGCAATATTCTCGCTGAATCGGCCTGCCGGTCGATGGTTCACAAGGATGGCATGGTCGGTCCATGCCTGTATATCAATAGCGATACCGGTCTTGGCAAGAGCCATTTGACCCATGCGGTTGCCCATCAGATCTTCGCCGAATCGCCGATGACCCGGCTGCATTATGTTACTGCCAAGCAGTTTTCGGCAGAGATGGTGCGGGGGATTCAGCATAATGCAATGGACGAGTTTAAACGGAAATATCAGGAAAACTGCGATATCTTGCTTGTCGAGGACGTGCATTCCTTAACCGGCAAGAAGAAGACTCAGGAAGAACTGAATGATATCCTCGATACCCTCATTAAATCGGGGAAAAGGGTCATTCTTACCGCCAATCGCGCTCCGCGTGATCTGGTCGGTATCGATACCGAGTTTCAGTCACGGATGACTTCCGGTTTGGTGACTGCCATCAAAGCCCCGGATATCAATACCCGTTTTCGCATCGTCGAGAAGAAGGCCCTGACCCAACAATTAACTCTCGACGAAGAGCTGATCGGCTATCTGGCCAATAATATACGGGGGGATATTCGCAGGATCGAGTCGGCGCTTATCGCCATTCGGGCTCAGGCCAATCTTCTTGGCGGTCATGTCGATCTTGATCTGGTGCGGGAGGTGGTGGCGTCTATTGTCGGGGTAAATCAGATGCTTTCCGCAGCCGCCATCGCCGAGCTGGTGAGCGGCCAATTCAAGGTAAGCTTGGAGGATCTGCGATCTCGTTCGCGAAAGCGTTCAATTTCTTTTCCTCGTCAAATTGCCATGTATCTGGCGAGAAAATATACCGAAGAGTCATTGGCCGATATCGGCAGGGCCTTTAACCGCGACCACTCGACGGTCTTGCATGCCATCAAGGCGGTGGGCAGCCAGGCGGTGCGTAACAGCTCGGTTGGTGCCCAGCTGGAGATCCTTGGCAATAAAGTGAAGCAGCTTTAATACCCAGGCAGTAAATTTTCCGATTCGGTGGGCCCAATATTCCCACCGCATCGTGTCGTATCGTTTGATTGCGATTCACAAAATTGTACCAACAGCCTCCCGCAAGACACTTCCTTTCGACAAGCTCTCAAGTCAGCTAATTTCCAGATTGTTAAAAGTAAACCCCCTTGAGTTCCGGTCCACCACGGAGCGTGCCGCTGTCTTGCAAGAGAGCCTCGGAAACCTGAGTTGCGTGTTTCATCATGTCGTTTAGCCCTATACCATCCCAACCAAAACCACAGATATGTAGGCCCCGCTGGTCGGCAAGAAATTTCTCCCGCCAGGCGAGAAGGCTGGGATAGTTTCGTTCCAGCTGGGGAATGCCCCCGGCAGAGCGCAGCACTGTTTGATAGGCAGGTTCAGATGGCAGGTTCAGGATCTCGCGGATATCGTCGAGGGCCTTGCGGGTCAGGCTTGCATCGTCAAGTTGCAGCCGCTCCGGATGTCTCCTGCCACCAATAAGGACCTCAAAGACCATATGTCCATCCGGCGCCCTTCCGGCGAACATGTTTGAGCTAAAGAGTGCCCCGAGGGTAAAGCGTTTCTCGACCTCCGGGGTGAGAAAGCCAAAGCCCGGGGGGAGCTTGACGGTATCCTTGAAGCCAAGAACTACGGTCGCAAGCCAGGTAGAGGGGACTGATCTCTCAGGGATGGTTGGATCGAGCTCGGTCAGAAGTCGCAGCGCCGCATTGATCGGCAGGGCAAAAACCACGTTTTGGCCATGAAATTCTCCTGCGGACGATTCAACCAGCCAGCCATTGCCGGTCTTTTGCACCTTGGTCACGGTCGTATTGAGAAAGAGATCGCGGCCAGGCTCAAGGCCCTCTGTCAGCCTTTGTGGAAGGCGTTGCATGCCCTGCGGAAAACTGGTCATCGCCGGCATGGTAAAAGGTTTTTTGCCGCCCGTCCGGTTCTTCCTTTTGGCGAGCATGGTTGATAGCAGACCACGCAGCACCGAACCGTATTTCTTTTCCAGGGCCCGTACCCCGGGCATAACACTGTCGATAGTGAGTTTGTCGAAGTCCCCGGCGTAGGTGCCGGTATACACTGCGTCCATATAGGGGAGAAGGGCAGGGCCGAAGCGGTGCTGGCACCATTTGGCTACCGTTGGTTCACCAGTGACCACCGGTTGCCAGAGCTCGGCGAGAACGCGCAGTTTGGCGCTCCAGGGAATGAGAGGCGCCATGAATATTTTCCCCGGGGTCTGGGGAATGAGGTTCAGTTTGCCATGTAACCGTACATAACGGACAAAATCGATGAGCGGCGCCTTGATGCTTTCCCGGTCGAGACCGGTTTCCGTGAGAATCCGCCGACTTTCCTCGCAGTTGTCGAGAAAACCGTGTGGACCAATCTCACTGATGTATCCCTGGTCGCAGTTCGTGGCAATAACCCCGCCGGTTCGTTCAGCCTTTTCAAGGATGGCGAAACGATGGCCCGGTTTGTGCAGTCTGAGTTTATGGGCGACGACGAGGCCTGAAATACCTCCGCCGATGATAAGAGTCTGGTAGGCAGTAGTCATTGTAGGTGTACTTTTAGTTGCGCCTTGTTTACGGAAATTGTTAGCCAGCCGCCGCGCTTCAGCATGCCGGTATTGTAGATGGGCGTGGTGCCGATGGCATCCATTCCCTTGCCTTCATGGATATGGCCGGTAATACAGAGGTCCGGACGGTGCTGCTCAATCAGTGATCGGATGGCTGTGGACCCCACGTGTTTGCCGCTATGAAGCATGTCAACCCTGGTATTGTGCGGCGGAGCGTGCGACACCAGGATCAACGGGATACGTCTGTTATATAGAGGCTCGGCCAGGGTAATATATTCACGGCCCTGTGCCAAGGCCCGATCCGTCAGGGTGAAAATTTCCTTTTCGGAGAATTCGGAGGGGGTCGAAAAGGGTGTGATATTGGAGCCACCAATTCCAACCAAACACACCTCGCCGTCAACCAGCCTTGCCTGGCCGTGCAGATTGATACCGAGGTCTTCGAGATACCCGTTTACCTCCAGACGGTCAAGGTTGCCGAATTGGGCGAGTACTTTCGGGTTTAGAGCGAGAATGTAGTCGAGGACTCTGCGCACTTCCCGCACCCCGCCAAGATTGGTCAGGTCGCCATTCAGGATGACCACGTCAGCCTCGCCGATACCGGGAATATTGGCGGCCTCGCTGGTTGCCATGTGGATATCGCTGAAGGCAATTATATTCATGCTGCATTGGTCATTTGCCAGAGGTGAGCCGGGAGGGGCAAACTGCTTGACAGCCACGCTTCAATGCTTACCATTTTCGCCGAATTTCAGGAAAAAATCAATGGAAAGGGGGCGTTCAGCACCCTTTCCCGAATATGCACAGAGTACGAGGTGAACCATGACCAGCAAGACAGCAACCTACGAATTTCAGGCAGAAACCAAAAAGCTCCTCGATATTGTAATCAACTCCCTTTATACCGAGCGCGATGTCTTTATCCGCGAGTTGATCTCCAATGCCGCCGATGCCCTGGAGAAATTTCGCCATGAGAGTCTCACCGAGTCCGATGTCTTCGACGGCCACCTGCCGTTGGAGATTACCATCGACCTGGATGAAAAAAACAACACCCTGACAATCACCGATACCGGGATAGGCATGACCCGTGCCGAACTTGAGCATAACCTCGGCACCATCGCCCACTCTGGATCGAACACCTTCATGTCCCAGCTTGCCGAGGCGGCGCGAAAGGATGTTAGTCTTATCGGCCAATTTGGCGTTGGCTTCTATTCCGCCTTTATGGCCGGCAATACGGTGCGAGTGCAAAGCCGGTCGTGGGATAAAAGCGAAGGCCATGAATGGCTGTCCGACGGTACCGGTACCTTCACCATCTCCGAGATGCCAGGGCTGCACCGCGGCACGAAGATCATCATCGAACTGAAGGATGATGCCAAGGACTATGTCCAAAAGTGGAAGATTGAAGGCATCATCAAGCAGTATTCCGCCTTTGTGTCCTTTCCGATCATGCTTGAAGGAGAGGTCGTCAATACCGTTCAGGCCTTGTGGACGAGAAACAAGAGTGACATCAAGGAAGAAGAGTACAGTGAGTTTTATAAATTCATAGGCGGGGCCGTTTCCGAGCCGATGTACCGCCTGCATTTTTCCGCCGATGCGCCGCTGGCCATCAACGCCTTGTTGTTTGTCCCGGCGGAGAACTTTGAGATGTTTGGCTTTGGCAAGGTCGACCCCGGGGTCAACCTCTATTGCCAGCGGATCCTCATCGATCAGCATTCTAAAAATATCCTGCCGGAATGGCTGCGTTTTCTTAAGGGGGTGGTCGACAGCGAAGACCTGCCACTCAACATTTCCCGGCAGGCCCTCCAGGATAATGCCCTGGTGGCGAAGATTCGCAAGGTCATCACCAAACGTTTTCTGAAACACCTTGAAGATGATGCCAAAAACGACAGTGAAAAGTACCTGAAGTTCTGGGACACCTT
This sequence comes from Desulforhopalus sp., assembly GCA_030247675.1. NCBI lineage: Bacteria > Pseudomonadati > Thermodesulfobacteriota > Desulfobulbia > Desulfobulbales > Desulfocapsaceae > Desulforhopalus > Desulforhopalus sp. The sequence continues at coordinate 466,321 of JAOTRX010000002.1, forward strand.
CGGCATCTATCTCAAAGAAGGGGCAACCAACGATTATGAATTTCAGAAGGAACTTGGCAAGTTGCTTCGGTTCGAGTCGTCAAAGTCCGAGGCGGGCAAACCCATCGCCCTGGCCGATTATGTACTGCGGATGGGACCGGAGCAGAAGGAGATCTATTACATCAACGGACCGAGTCGGGCCGCCATTGAGGCTGGGCCGTACGTGGAGATGTTCAAGAAAAAGGACATTGAAATCCTCTATACCCTGGAGCCGATCGATGATTTCGTCCTCAATCATCTCGGCGAGTTCGACGGGAAAAAACTGGTTTCCGCCGATCGAGCCGACCTGGCACTTGCTAAAGATGAGGAAGAAGTTAAGGCTGAAGAGAAAACCGGTGGTGAACAACTCGACAAGGACGCCTTGGCGAAGTTGACCGAATGGATGAAAAAGGTCCTTGAAGCAACCATCTCCGATGTCGTGGTTTCAAAACGGCTGGTCGATGCCCCGGCGATGATTGTCAATCCTGACGGCTACATGACATCCTCAATGGAGAGGATTCTTGCGGCGAGCAGGAAGGAGCATGGTCTGCCGGGGATGGGTGCATCGAAGAAAAAAATGGAAATCAACCCGGGTAACCCATTAATCAAAAAGCTTGCCGCCCTGCATGGCCGGGATGAAGATTTTGCCGCCGAAGTGGCACGGCAGATTCATGATAACGCCATGATCCAGGCCGGGCTTGTTGTCGATCCTCTAGCGATGGTCGAGAGAAACTATCGTATCCTCGGTCGTGTGGTTGAGGGCTAAGGAAGATTGAGAGATCAAAAGCGGTATACCACGACAAGGTGATATACCGCTTTTCTCGTGGATCCTGGTTTGCTCAACAGAGTTATTCATTGAAAAATTGAAGCCCACAGGCTATAGAGTTGTTGATCTCAGTACCACCCCCCGTCCGCGCATTGGAGAAGTGTATGGCTTCACGATTTAGTCTCTTTCTTGTCCCGGTTCTGGCTTTCTGCTTCCTTTCCGGCTGTTATACCCAACCCGTCAGGCATCTTGCCTCGGATATCGCCCTGTTACAGGTCGGTAAAACGACCCGTGAGGATGTGCTGATTTTTTTGGGCGAGCCAGATGAACAGCAGGATATGGGAGATGGTGTCCAGAAGTGGTTGTATAAGGAAAAGAATAGCAGCTTTTTCCAGAATACCCCCTTGGTCGGCAGCAAACTGGGTTCTCCAGAGATCTATAAGGTCGCAGTAACTCTACGTAATGGTGTTGTTATTGCCCGCGATTACTCGTATTCCGATGAGGACGATTTGAGTTGGTCCAAGGATTTTTCCTGGCAAGAGAAAAAAAAGTGATCGATCCGTACGAAACAGGACGATTGCGCATGGTTCAGGAGCAACTCCTGAATCGCGACATTTCCGATCCCCGCACCCTTGCAGCGATGGCTGAGGTTCCCAGGCACTGGTTTGTTGATGATGCCATGCATGGTCGGGCCTATGGTGATCATCCCTTGCCGATTGGCGCCGGACAGACTATCTCCCAGCCATATATTGTCGCTCTCATGACTCAGGCCCTCGGGTTACGGGGCAATGAAAAGGTTCTGGAAATAGGCACTGGTTCCGGTTATCAGGCCGCCGTGCTGTCAAGGCTGTGTAGCCAGGTATTTACTGTTGAACGGATAAACTCCCTACTTGCCGGTGCCAGACGGGTTTTTGATAAGTTGCACTATTTCAATATCCGATCAAAACTTGACGACGGCACAACGGGTTGGGTGGATTTTTGTCCGTATGATGCCATCATCGTTACCGCCGGAGGGCCGGAGATTCCTGACCCTTTGATCGCCCAACTCGCCGACCCCGGTCGCCTGATCATCCCGGTTGGTGATCAATACGAACAAGTTCTACAGCTTCTAGAAAAGAAAGACGGAAAAATTACCATTACTTCTCTAGTAGGAGTCAGGTTTGTTGATTTGGTCGGAGAGCACGGTTGGAATCGATGAATTAACTGGGCTCTTGTGGGTAATCTTATACCGCAAGGGCTTAAGTTTCGTTTGAGCAGGCAAGCTGCTCAAACCAACTTTATTTTGAATGGCGTGTTCTTTACCAATATTGGCCGGATTCCTCCTTGCCTTAAAGAGTATCAGAAGGTGTTGCTGGTGTTAGTTGTTTGTTGGCCTTGACTCATCATTTTTTTGCTTGGGTGTCCTGCTCAGCAATTTTTCTTATTGAGAAATATTCTTCTCTGAGAACGGCTTTCACTATCTTTTGCTTGAGTTTCTTTCGTACTTTCGCTAAGATATTAAATAATAGTTTGCTGGGTACCATCAGCCTAACTACTGTCAATTCCCCGGGAAAGATCGAGTTGGCGGCATTGGATAGATTAGATGAAAAGAGGTAACCAGTTTCAGTTACAAGGAAATATTACCAATGGAGATCTGCGGTGGAAGAAATATTGAAAAAGCGTCGAACGCTCCAGGAAACCATGAATTTCATGGCAGCATTATCGGCTGGGATGGAACCGATTCTCGGACGGGGTGCAAACAGCATGACCATGTCCGCAGGGCGAAATCTCGGGCGCAAATTTTCTGCATCGGCGCGGCGAACAGATGACCTTCTTGAGGCTGTCAATGAGGTGCGCCATATTCTTGAGTCCAATAGCTGTCTATGGGGGTTTGAACCCTTCAAGCCGAAGGAGCAGGCGGAGCTCATTACCAGAAATGCCAAAGGGGAGCGGCAAATGTTGCTGGTGTTCCGGGATTGCATGATCCGCCAGGCCCTTCTCCGTTTTGGCCATCCCCAGAAAGGATCTCTCTGCAATATGATGTACGGTTTTTTTGCTGGGGCTCTGGAAACAATTATGGGCAAGAAGGCCACCCTGGAAATTCGTCATGCCGGGGAGAATGCCTGTCTAAAGATGCTGACCGTGGAAGGCTAATTCGCATAATTTCGAATTTTGGGTTGGTCTACCGGTGACAATGGTCGACGGCTACCAATCTGTCAGTCAGGGTAAAAAACAAAGAGGATATCAATGAGCGGGGAAAAAATTCGGTTGAATACCGAGTGGTTGTGTGATTGCGGCGGTTGTCATGTCGCCCTGGTTGACCTCCATGAAAAGATTTTGAATGTACTGGCGGCGGTGGAGATCCTGAAATGCCCGGTACTTACCGACGAAAAAGGTTATCCCGAGGCGGACATCGGAATTCTCACCGGTTCGATCCGTACCGAACATGACCGCCATGCCGCCATAGAGATGCGCAAGAAGTGCCGGACCATCATTGCCTTTGGTACCTGTGCCGTCTTTGGCGGGCTGCATGGCGCCGGTTTGGCGCACACCCGTGAAGAGATAATGGATCATGTCTACCGGCATAGTCCAAGCACCCGGACCGAATTCATACCGAACAATTCGATAACCGGATTGGAAAAGATGGTCACACCTATCGACGAGGTCATCGACGTTGATTTGTATTTGCCCGGTTGTCCACCCCATCCCCATTTCATCTTCGAAGGGCTAAGCGCACTCATTGAAAATCGTAAGCCAAGGGCCGGCCAGGAAAGTGTCTGTGCCGGTTGTCGCCGCACCATGGTGAAAACCGAGGTATCTGCTATCAAGGAGATTACCGATGGGGTACCGGATAATGCAACATGCTTTCTCAGTCAGGGATATATTTGTCAGGGATCGGTGACCCTCGACCGTTGTCTCACCCCCTGTCCGAACCACGGTATGCCCTGCAGTGGCTGTGCAGGCCCGACCATGCAGATCCTCACCGAACCGACACGAGATATCCGGACCGAGATCAGTGAAAGAATGGCCAGGCTGACCAAAATTCCCAGTGACAGTGTGCGGGAATATATTGAGCGGTCAGCAAAGACCCAGTTCGCCTATGCCATGGCAACCAAGATGATCGGTAACAAACCAACATTTCTCATTCGCAAGTGGATTGCTGAAGGGGAGGCACGATAATGTCTAAAACGATTAAAATCGATCCGGTTACCAGGATTGAGGGGCACGCCCGTATTCTCCTCGACTGCGATGAAAACGATAAGGTTGAGGAAGCCTTTTTTTGCGTCAACGAGCTTCGCGGTTTTGAGCGGATACTTGTGGGCATGCAGGCCCATACCCTACCGCAGGTGACGGCGCGTATCTGTGGAGTTTGCCCCACCGCCCACCATCTCGTGGCGGCCAAGGCCCTTGACAACGCCGCCGGCGTGGAGATCCCGGAAGCGGCCAAGCTGTTGCGGGAATATATGTATATGGGCCATGTCATCCACTCCCATGCCTTGTCGCTGTTTGTCCTGGCCGGCCCTGATCTGGTGTTTGGCCTGAAGGGTGACCCAGCCAAACAGAATATTGTTGGTATGGTTGAAGCCGAACCGGAATTGACGAAGAAGGGCCTGCGTCTTCGAAGCCTTGGGCAGAAGATCAATGAGACCATTGGTGGCCGGGGGATACATCCGGTCACCGCCGTGGCGGGCGGCATATCCTTTGCTCTCAGTGACGGGCAGTTTCAACGCCTCCGCGAGCTGACTGCTGAAGCTGTCGCCCTGGCCACAGAGCTCGCTGGACCGTTGAAAGCACTGTTGATGCGGCTTTTCGATAATAACCCTCAGCTGCTTGCCAACCTCAATGTATCAAGCTGGTATGTGGGCAATGTGGCGCAGGATGGGATGCTGAATCTCTACGACGGACAAATCAGGGCCATGGATGAGTCGGGGAGCATCAAGACTGAATTTGCCGCGAGCCAGTATCTTGATTTCCTTGCCGAGAGAGCAGTGACCACCTCTTACGCCAAGGAGGTGTACTTTGATTTTGAGGGGCGTGAGCATATGTACCGGGTCGGCAGCCTGGCCAGGCTGAACGTCATTGATGGCATCAATACCCCGCTCGCCCAGGCGGAATTCGAGTTGTTCCGGGCGAATTTTGGCCGACCCTGTCACAACGCAGTGATCCAGATGTATGCCAAGCTCATCGAGATGGTATACGCCTGCGAACGTGCCGAGCAATTGATCAATGACCCTGCTCTGCGCGGCGAAAACCGGGTACCTGTGCAGTTCAAGGGTGGACGCGGCGTGGCCCACATCGAGGCCCCTCGGGGAACCCTCATTCACGATTATGAAATTGACGAAAAAGGAATTGTGCGGGCGGCCAATATGATCATCGCTACCCAGCAAAACACATCCGTTATTAATAAATCCCTGAAAGAAGGCGCCAATGCCCTCATGCAAGGCGCGGAGGATGAGAAAATGTTCAATGCTCTTGAGTTTGTCGTGCGCTGTTATGATCCCTGCTTGGCTTGCTCGACCCACGCCATCGGCCGGATGGCAATGGCAGTGGAAATACGCAGAAATGGCCGGATTGTACGCCAAATGCGGAGGAACTGAGATGCTTGAAATGACAATAAATGAGAAGGGCTGCCGCGGCTGTCAGTTCTGCCTTGAGGTCTGTCCAACCGAGTGTTTTTCCTTTGATGTCAATACCGGTAAGGCCAAGGTGGCAGCTCTTGAAAACTGTATCGGCTGTCTCAGTTGTGCCTTTATTTGTCCATCCGGGGCGATCAGCCACAAGAATCATCACGAGGTTAAGAATTTTTATCGCAACATTGAATTCAGCAAGCGGATGGAGAAATTCCTATGATAGGCAACAGTGAATTGACACTGGCTCCCGAGGATTATGATAAGGCCTTTACCGAGGTCTCTTTCCTTCTTGATATGCTCATCGATACCATCACCACCTTTGTCGGCAAGTCGACACCATCATTGGCGGTGGCTGCTGGGCGAAAAATGGCTATTAATATGCCTGCCCATATGGTTGAGAAGACCCCGGCGATGGCGGTTGATGAGCTGGTGAGGATCTTGAAGATTCAACGCATGGAGATAAGTGGCCAGGTTTCAGGGGCGGAGGCAACTCTGTCGCTGCATGACTGTCCTGTCGGCAGTGTCTGCAGAAACCGCAGCATGGAGCTCGATGGCCAGGCTTGCCAGATGTTTCACTATTATCTTGCCGGGATCCTTGCTGAGCTCTCCGGCTGCCCGGCCCGGCCGAAGACCCTCTCTGTCGGGGAAAACTGCACCTTCAGCCTGACCTTTAGCGCTGCTCGTCCGCAGTTATGAGCGCTGCCGCTCTGGTTGTCTGCATCGGTAACGAACTGGTAGCCGACGACGGGGTTGGATGGGTAGTTTATCAGCGACTCCAGGAAAGAGGTGTAACAGAAAATGTCCGGCTTGTTTTCCTCGGGCTGGGAGGGATCGACCTGCTTGAGGAAATCGATGGTGAGTCCTTGCTGGTGGTGGTTGACGGGGTGCAACTGGGTGCCCCCCCCGGTACCATTCACCAGCTTGGTTGGCAGCAGCTTCCCGTCAGCCCAGCCCGGCCGGTGAGCGGTCACGGTATCGGTATCCGCGAGGCGATTAGCGTTGGGCTGAAATTGTATCCGGAAAGGGTACCGAAAGAAATCTTTCTCGTCGGTGTTGAAGGCAGGTGCTTTGACGAATTGGGTACGGGATTAACCGACGAGGTCGCCTTGGCTGTTCCGCAGGCTGTTACTACCGTCCTCAACTTAATACAAGCGCATACGTCAAAGTCCGGGTAGAAGTGGTGGCTTCTTCACCACCAATTCTCTGTACAAGATGGAGATTTCGGAGCGACCGGATCTCTTCAGCTCTTGCGGCAAAATACCCATTCTCTCTCTGTTGATTCCGTTGCGCAGTACCCATAGCCATCCTCGCGAAAATCCCTCAACAGGAGGGGGTCGCTAATCCGTTTACTGATGACATAGTGGACCATGAGACCGCGTGCCCTTTTGGCATAAACTGGGATGGTGCGATATCTTCCCTGCTGGCGTTCTTTGAAGGAAATGGTTATGATCGCGCCCGAAAATTCCTTTTTATCAACTAGCTTGGCGTATTCCGTTGAGGCAAGGATGATGAGCGTGCGCTCATTATCCTTGGCAAGATCTGCTTTGAGGATTTCGGTAACCGGATCTCGCCAATACTGATACAGGTTTTGGTTACTATCAATAGCCAAGGGGGTGGCCATTTCCAGACGATACGGCTGGATAAGGTCGAGAGGCCTGAGGATTCCATGTAGTGCCGAAAGGATAAAGAGATGCCTTTGAGCATGACTCAATTCCTCGTCGCTGTATCGGTCAGCGGTGATGGCGCTGTAAGCATCCCCTTGGTAGGTGAATAGGGCTTGACTGGCGTTTTGTAGTGTGACCTTGGTGGTAAGGCTATGGATTCGTCTATAGCTGACATCTGTTAGTTTTTCGCTGGTATGCAGCAACAAGGCGAGTTCCTCACGGCTCATTTTTTTTAACAGGTCGATGAGGGTTTTGGTTTTCTTTTGCAGACGTGGCAGGGAGTAGTCGCTGTATTCCCGGCCGTTGAAGTGTTGGGTTTTGGAAGGTGAGGTAATAATCTGCATACGATCTCCGGGCGATGGATGCGACAGGACGAATACTGGAATACCGTCTGTGAATTGTATACTATTTTTTGTTAACTTTGGCAAACATACGGTTGTCATTAATCAGTAAACGTGGCGAGATGATTGAAGATAAAGATGTTGAGAGTGAGATAGAGTCCTTCCTTGGAGATTGGTATGGAGAGCATCAGCCGATGCGCCATTGGTTTGCAATTTTTTACAAGGAATTGGTAATGATGTCGGAGGTATCCCTGGCTTTCATAGCCAGGCCAGGGGTGAGTTACTCTCTTCGGCCCCGCCTCAATAACGGCAATGGCCGGGAATTCTTTGCCATTATTGATGTTATCGATGACGATCCAGCAAACAGATGGTTGTCTGTCTGTTTTTATGAGGATATGATTACAGACCCGGAAGGACGGGGTGAATCCATCCCCGGTGGACTTGGCGGCAGCGACGGCTACTGCTTTGACTTGCCTGACGATGATACCGATTTTGGCCGTTATCTCATCGCAAGGTTACGCGAGGCACGGACTGCTGCGGCCGCATGATGGATCTTGGTAAGGCGCGCCTTGCCTATGGTGGCTTGATCTATTGATCCAGTTTTAAGCAGTTTTGCGAATCTGCCAGCTTAATTTTTAAAGCTGTGGATCGGCGCCGGCATTCTGCCGCCCCAGGCGATAAAGCGGCTGGACATCCCGACATTTCTAATCGGCATGATCGGACTGGCTCCGAAAAGACCACCGAAGCTAACATGATCGCCGGCCTCCTTGCCGGGGACCGGAATAAGCCGGGCAGCGGTGGTTTTGCAGTTGATAACTCCGAGGGCCATTTCGTCGGCAATGATTGCCGAGATGGTGTCGGCATCGACCGAACCGGGGATGGCTACCATATCAAGGCCCACCGAACAGACGCAGGTCATTGCCTCAAGTTTTTCCAGACACAATGAGCCGTTGCCAACCGCCTCGGCGAGCAGGGCATCCTCCATGACCGGGATAAAGGCGCCGCTGAGTCCACCAACATTGCGGCTGGCAAAAATTCCACCCTTTTTTACTGCGTCGTTGAGCATGGCGAGGATGGCGGTTGAGCCGGGAGCGCCGATGGCGTCGACACCGAGAATCTTGAAGATTTCGCCGACGCTGTCGCCGATGGTTGGGGTTGGGGCGAGCGAAAGGTCGACGACACCGAATTCGATGCCGAGGGACAGGGAAACCGCCCGACCGATCAGCTCGCCGCAGCGTGTTACCCGGAAGGTGGTCTGCTTAATCTCCTCCGCCAATTCATCGAGTTGCAGGGTGCCCGGGGCCGGATGGTTGTGGATCAGTCGCTCAAGCGCCCGGGCAATAACCCCCGGACCGCTGACTCCGACATTCAGTACCGCCTCCGCCTCTTCAAGGCCGTGGATTGCCCCGGCCATAAACGGGTTGTCACCGGGTTGATTGCAGAAAACCACGAACTTGGCGGCTCCGAAGCCACCTTTGTCGGCGGTCATCTCCGCCAGATCCTTGACGGTCTTGCCCATCATCGCCAGGGCGTCCATGTTGATGCCTTTCTGGGTGCTGGCGATATTGATCGAGGCGCAGACCTTGTTTGTCGCCGCCAAGGCGGCGGGAATTGCGGCGATAAACTCACGGTCGGTTGCGGTTAGGCCCTTTTCCACCTGGGCCGAGAAACCGCCGAGAATGTCGACGCCCACCGCCGCTGCCGCCTCATCAAGGGTGATGGCCAGGCGGACGAAATCATCCTGGTGAAATCCAGCGCCGACAAAGGCAATAGGGGTGACGGCAATGCGTTTGTTGACCACCGGAATCCCGTATTTCCGGCTCATCGCCTCACAGGTGGGGACAAAATTCCCGGCATAACTCTCGATCTTGCTGCGGATTTTTTCACAGGTCTGGTCAATGCCTCCGCCTCGGCAATCGAGGAGATTGAGGCCCATAGTTACTGTCCGGACATCAAGATTTTCCTTTTGAATCATCTCAACGGTGGCAAGGATCTGGTCTGAACGTAACATAATGGACATCTCTCCTGATTCGATGGTTGGAAGGTAGTTCGGTCGTACTCGCAATGCGGCAAAAGCGCATTCCCGGGGAAGGGGGCGATCAGCGCATGGTTATCTCGTGGGTTGCTTGAAAAACGTCGTTATGCTGGATCATTACCGTCAGATCGCTTTGCTGCGAATAGTCGCTGATGGCCTTCTGGAGGGACTCAAGACTGACACTGCAGTGTCGAAGGTCGAGTTGCAGGGCCATCGTGTACAGGTCGTTTTTCAGGGTCGTAGCGAGATCGAGGATGTTGATATTGTGGTCAAAACAAAATTGGCTTATGCCATGGACAATCCCCGCTCGATTCGGGCCCTGGACGGTGAGGATATAGGTCTCCTCCGGCGGGACATCGATGGCACCGGCTCCGGCGGTCAATTCCTTGATGGAGACCTCGAACTTGCTGTCGGTTTTGATGTGGGAGATTGCGGCAACCATATCTTCCTTGGTAATTTCAGCATCGAACGAGGCGCTGAGGATCATTGTTAGGTAGCCGCAGAGTACGGTCTGATTAAGATCGGCGAGGTCTCCGCCAAGATGGTAGATGGCCCCTGTAATACTAGCAATTATCCCCGGCCGGTCTTTCGACATCACGGAAATTATCATATGTTTCTTCATGCTTGGAACTCCTGCCAGGGATTGGTATTACCGCTAAAAGAATCGTTGTGATTTTTGTCCCAGAGGGCAGCGGAATCGGCCATTATTCCACGCTTTGGAGAAATCATCAAGAAGTAAAAATGCTGTATTCCACTCCCTATCGGCCATTCGCCGGGGGGCGCTTCAAGGGCCTGGCGCGATTTAATGGATGTATTTTACTGGTTCCTTGTGTAATTTACGATCTAAGGCACTCCAAGGCGAGTGACAAGCACGATGAAAACTGTGACTGGATGTACCAATGAAAAAGAATGTTTTTGTGGCGGATTTAAAAGAAGGTGAGCGAATTGATGATTTATTTCTCGTCAAGTCGGCAAAGCTCGGCGAAACCAGGGTGGGAAAGCCGTATCTGGTCGTGACGGTAATGGACAAAAGCGGTGAGATTTCCGGTCCGGTATGGGATAACGTCGATGCACTGCAAAATGTCCTTACCCCCGGCGAGGTGATTCGCCTGGTCGGGGTCATTCAGTCCTACCGGGAAAAGCCGCAGCTGAAGGTCGACAATGCCTATAAGGTGGCGCAGGAAGGCATCGACGCCGGTGACTTTATCCAGACCTCGACCAGAAACCGCCAGGAAATGGCCGATGAACTGCACGCCCTGCTGCATAGTGTCGGTAACCCGTATCTGAAAAAGCTCCTCAGTCATTTCTTTAAAAAAGGCGAATGCTGGGAAAAATTTCAGGAGGCCCCCGCCGCCAAGGGCGTTCATCACGCCTACGTTGGTGGATTGCTGGAACATTCGCTTTCGGTGGCGCGGATTGGCGATTTCCTCGCCGGGCATTATGCAGGGGTCGATCGCTCCCTCCTCATCGCCGGCGCCCTTCTCCATGACATCGGCAAGTTGCAGGAATTGACCATGGTCGGGGGAGTCGTCGATTATACCGCCAGGGGCCGACTGAAGGGGCATCTGGTGATCGGCAGCGAGATGGTTGCTCAGGCTGCTGAAAAGATACGAGATTTCCCCGAGGACCTGCTGGAACAGCTGCAGCACCTTTTACTGAGTCATCATGGGCGGCAGGAATTTGGCTCACCGACCGTGCCGATGACCGTTGAGGCCTTAATTTTAAGCTTTCTTGATGACCTTGATGCCAAGATCAATATCACTGAACAGCTGCGTCGCAAGATGGAGGGGGCTGACCTGCAGTGGACGGAATATCAGCGCCCCCTCGAACGCTATCTGTACCTTGGCGGCCTGACGAAACAAGAGCCCCCGTCAGAGGAGGCTCGAACGGAAAGCGTCAGCAAACAGCCTTCGCTTTTTTAATGGGAATTGCTCCTGATGTTCGATACCACACCTATCTGTTACACCAGCCTCTATGGCCAGGAAAAGGCAAAACGATTGTTCAGCAAGTCTTTGCTGGCGGGCAGGGTTCCCCATGCCTATCTTTTCAGGGGGCCGGACGGGGTCGGTAAAAGGCTTTTTGCCCAAGGGGTGGCGGCGGCAATCAACTGCCGGGAGCGGGTTGGGGCGGCTGCCTGCGGCAGATGTCCCTCCTGTAGCAAGTTTCGCTCGGGGAATCACCCGGATTTTTTGGTTATTCGGCCGGTGAAAGGGGTGATTAAAATCGAGCAGATCCGCCAGCTGAGCAAGGAACTTAGTTATCCGCCCTTCGAATCGGCAACCCGTATCGTGGTACTGGAGGACGTGCATACCATGCGCCGGGAGGCGGCAAATAGCCTCCTGAAGACCCTTGAGGAGCCACCGGCAGATAACCTGCTCATCCTCACCGCCGAATCGTCGCAGGAGATCCTTGCCACCCTGATTTCAAGATGCCAGGTCGTGCCTTTTAGCCAGCTGAATATTGAAGATACAACGACAATACTGACCAAGAGCGGCCTGGCGGCGGATGTGGCCTTGGCCCTTGCCCGGCTGTCCGAGGGCAGCCCCGGCAAGGCCATGCTCTTTCAAAAGAGTGAAATGGTGGCCTTATGGCGTGAAGTTGCGGGTGTGCTTGCCGATCCAGCTATTCTGCCGGACCGTGATGTCGGCCTCTTGCTTCGTCTAGCGGAAAAGATGGCGGCGCAAAAGGAAGACCTGCTGCCCTTTCTTGGTCTCCTGAAGATTTGGATTCGCGATCTGTTGTTGACCGGGCAGGCGGCTGGCGATACCGCCAAGGAGCAACAGGTACCACGGAAAAGCTGGAGTTCGGCTGAACTATTTGCTAAATTGCAGGCAATTTCCAAAGCGGAGCAGGAACTTGCCAGAAATTGCAATCGCAGTCTGGTCTGCGAGGTGCTGCTGTTTGCTTTGCAATAAGGCCCTTTCCGGCGGGAATGTGTGTCTTGCGGATCGTTTTCGTGAGCAGGATCAAGAAAATACTCTGTGAATGGCACCTACCCTTATGGGGTATTATCGGAGATAATGAGATTACATGACAGAAAACGCGATAAATGACAGCGGTGCAGAGACGGTAAGTGATGACGAAATCTTTTACCGGATCCAGTTTCGCAAGGGAGGCCAGCTCGTTACCGCTGCTTCCCAAATTCCTGGATGCCTGGCTGGCACGGTGGTTCTGGTGCGCACTGATCACGGCCTCGAGCCGGCGGTCATCATCGGCCCTTCGCCGATGTGCAGCTGCCGGGGGGAAACCCGGCTGGCAAGCTCAGTTATCGAGCGCCTGGCCACGGCCGAAGAACGGGAAAAATATGTCGGACTTGCAGAGAGTGAAGGCCGGGCCTATAAGGTTTGCAACGAGTTGATAAAAACCCATCAGTTGACCATGAATCTTGTCAGGGTCGAGCGATTTTTTAACGGCAGTAAGATGATTTTCTATTTCACCGCCGACAGCCGGGTCGATTTCCGCAGCCTAGTCAAAGATCTGGTCCAGGAATTTCGCACCCGGGTAGAGATGCGGCAAGTCGGGGTTCGCCATGAAACCAAGATGATTGGCGGTATCGGCACCTGCGGCCGGGAATTATGCTGCTCGTCCTTTATCAAGAATTTTGACTCGGTATCCATCAAGATGGCCAAGGAGCAGGATCTGCCTCTCAACCCGACGAAGATCTCCGGGGTTTGTAACCGGTTGCTCTGTTGCCTTACCTATGAATATGAGACCTACCGGAAGCAGCGAAAAAATATGCCAAAAGCCGGCAAACGGATCAAGATCGACAACGATGAGTACCTGGTGAAGCGGCAAAATCCTCTGCAGGAATCAGTGGTTGCCGAAAACAGCGCCGGTGAGGAGGTTATCCTCACCAAGCGAGATTGGAAGATGTTCCAGCAGGTTAAAAAAGAGGTAGTTGAAAAAAAGAGAGAAAAAAAGAATGGTGAGTCCGATGAATCGTCGCCGCCAAAACCCGACCGGGGAGGCTCGCCACCGCCGGTTGTGCAATAATAACTGATGGAACTATGACAACCTATATTACTACTCCAATCTACTATGTGAACGCCCAGCCGCATCTCGGCCACGCCTATACCACCATTGTTGCCGATACCTACAGCCGTTTCAAACGGTTATGCGGAGAAACGGTTCGCTTTCAAACCGGCACCGATGAGCATGGCGATAAGATCGTCAAAGCGGCTGAACAAGAAGACATCCCGCCTCGCCAATATGTCGACAGGATCAGCGCCCAGTTCCGGGAAACCTGGCCGCTGCTGCAGATTGAGGCCGACAATTTTATCAGGACCACCGATACGGCGCATGTTGCGGTTGTCAGGGAAATCCTTCAGAAGGTCTACGACCGGGGTGATATCTATTTTGACGAGTACTCCGGCCTCTATTGCCGGGGATGCGAGCGGTATCTGACGGAAAAGGAACTGGTTGACGGCAACTGTCCGGACCACCAGACTCCGCCTCAGGAAATCGCCGAACAGAATTATTTTTTCCGGATGTCGCGCTACCAGCAGCCGCTGATTGAGCACATCCGCAACAACCCGGATTTTATTACCCCGGAGCGATATCGTAATGAGGTTTTGGCCTTTCTCAGCGAGCCGCTCACTGACCTGTGCATCTCCCGGCCGAAATCGCGGCTTACCTGGGGGATTGAGTTGCCCTTTGACGATAAATTCGTCACCTATGTGTGGTTCGACGCCCTAATCAACTACCTGACCGGTATCGGCTATCCGGACGGCCCGGATTTCACGAAATACTGGTCGGTTGCCGAACATCTTATCGCCAAGGATATTCTCAAACCCCACGCCATCTATTGGCCAACCATGCTTATGGCCATGGGCCTGCCGCTATACCAGAAGCTCCATGTGCACGGCTACTGGAATGTCGACGACACCAAGATGTCCAAGAGTATCGGAAACGTTGTCCGTCCGAAAGAGCTGGTCGATGCCTATGGAGCCGATACCATCCGCTATTTTACCCTGCGCGAGATGTCCTTTGGCCTCGATTCCTCGTTTAGTTCAGAGGCGATAGTCGCCAGGCAAAATGCCGACCTGGCCAACGATCTCGGCAATCTTTTCAGCCGGGCGGTAACTATGGTGTGGAAATACCGGGCAGGGCGGGTACCTGTTCCGAGTGCGTTCGGTGAAGATGATCGGCCCCTTCTCGAAGCGGCCCTGGCGATGATTACCACCTACCGTCAGACCATGGGCGATTTTCGCTTTCACCTCGCCCTGCAGGCGATTTGGGAACTGGTCGGCCTTGCCAACAAGTATATTGTTGGCAATGAGCCCTGGGCCTTGGCAAAAGATCCGGAGAAGGAGGCGCGGCTTGATACCGTTCTTTACAATCTTCTGGAATGTCTCCGCCTCCTGGCGCTTACCTTGCGTCCGGTCATACCGGGTGCAGCAGTGAAGATGGCCGCGGGACTAGGCCTTGCCGAGGATGATCCGCTCGTTGCCTCCCTTGATCACGGTGGCAAATGGGGCTTGCTTGTCCCGGGCGGTGAATTAACCGCCACCGCCGCACTGTTTCCTCGGCTGGAAGGAAAAGCCAGTGCTGCAGAGGAAACCGCGAAGAGTAAAGAGGTTGCTGCTCCGAAGAAGAAGCAGGATGGGGGAGACGCCACCTCGGCTGGACTCGTCGATTTTTCGTATTTTCAGAAGCTTGACCTGCGGGTGGCCGAGATCCTTGCCGCCGAACCGGTAAAGAATTCAAAAAAACTGTTGAAGTTGACGGTATTGGCCCCGGAGGAAAGAACCATCGTCGCAGGTATTGCCGAATCCTATCGCCCAGAAGAGTTGGTTGGTCTCCAGGTGGCCATCGTCGCCAACCTCAAACCGGCCAAGCTGATGGGGGTCACCTCCCACGGAATGGTACTGGTGGCGAAAACAGTGGTTGATGGCCAAGAGAAGATGGTGCTTTCCTCGGTGCGTGAT
Source organism: Desulforhopalus sp. (assembly GCA_030247675.1). Classification (NCBI taxonomy): domain Bacteria; kingdom Pseudomonadati; phylum Thermodesulfobacteriota; class Desulfobulbia; order Desulfobulbales; family Desulfocapsaceae; genus Desulforhopalus; species Desulforhopalus sp. Next base: position 481,682 of record JAOTRX010000002.1, read on the forward strand.
AAGGTAGCGCCCGGTAGCAAGATCGCCTAGGCGACAAGGAGACAATTATGTTTGTGGTGAACAATTTTATGTCGGCGATCGCTCAGCTCCTCGATTTCCTGCTGACCGCCTATATGTGGATAATCATCGGACGGGCAATTATCTCATGGGTCAATGCCGATCCGTATAATCCAGTTGTCCGGTTTCTCTATGAGGCAACCGAACCGGTCTTGAGTCGCATTCGCAGGTATCTGCCCATCAGTTTCGGCAGCATCGATTTTTCGCCAATGATCCTTATTCTGATCATTATGTTTTTACAAAGTTTTCTTGTCCAGACGCTCCGGCAGCTTGCTATGCGCATGGGTTGACAGCGTGGGAGAAATTCTTGCTTGTCCGGTAACTGATAATCCGCCATCACTACAATACACCTATAATGGAGCCAGCCATGTTAACACCGCAGGCAATTAAAGATCAGGATTTTCAAATTAAATTCAGGGGATATGACGCAATCGAAGTGAAGGCCTACCTGGAATTGCTTGCAGAAGATTTCTTCGAATTGAATGAACAGAATCGCCTGCAAATGGAAGAGATCGACTCTCTGATAACGAAGCGAGATATCCTGCAAAAAGAAGTCGATGGTCTTGCCGCCGAGGTGCGATTAAGTAGAGAAAATGCCGAGGGCATTCAAGCTGCTATCGATAGCCGTTTCCAACTGAAGGATAAGGAGATTGCCGATCTTCTGCAGCAGGTCGAGGCAGCGAAAACCGCCGCCCAGGCACTTGAGGATGAAAATCGGGTTTTACAGCGGAAAGTTGTTGATCTGGAGAATAAAATTGCTGGTGGTGCGGGCGCAACTCTCCATGATCACGCGGAAATCGACAAGCTGAACAGTAAGATTGCCCTCCTTGAAGAGCAGAATCAGGAGCTGAAACAACAGGGACTTGATTTCAAAACTACCATTCTCGCCGCCCAGAAGTTTGCCGACAACCTGCGCCAAAGCAGTGAGGAGGAGGCGCAGAGGATGATGGAGAAAGCCAAGTCTGACGTTCAGAGGTTCCGGGAGGAGGCTAATGCCGAATTGTCGCGTTTGCCGAAGGAGATAGAAAAACTTCATCAGCAAAGAATCAAGGTGCGTGAAGAGTTGCGGGCGATGCTCCACTCCTATCTTGAGGCCCTGGAGATTTTCCCTGGCCATGAAAAGACCGACAAGGAGGATGATCTCTCCGATCTCTTTGAGAGTATTTTGCTGCCGGATGATGATAGCTCGGAACCTGATGATATTGAAAACATCACCATGGACCTTTAAGGTAAACAGAGCGGCCTGGTGAAGAGCGACGCAGCTCATGCCCTATCTCTCGCAATCATCTGATGGAACCCTTCTCGTTCGCCTCCATGTCCAGCCGAAGGCCTCAAAAACCAGGATCGTCGGGCTCTTTGACGGCTGCCTGAAGCTTGCCATCCAGGCGCCGCCGGTGGACGGCAAGGCCAATGAAGAGGTGATCCGCTTTCTGGCGGATTACTTCGGGGTGCCTGGCCGCAATATTGTTCTCAAGTCGGGGGTGCAGGGGCGGAGAAAGCAACTGATCATCAAGGGACTGGGCGAAGATGAGGCGCGTCGCAGGGTTGCGCAGTGCCTTGATTTGTGTTGCCGGTAATACCGGCAGGGGAGGAAGATGAAACGCTATCTTATCGCCAACTGGAAATGTCACAAAAGCACTGACGAAGGGCGACGGTGGTTTAACCGCTTTGCCAAACTTTATGTGCCGCATCCCGAGGTGCATGTCATCGTGGCACCTTCTCTTCTCAGTTTGGAGGGCCTCGCGGCCCATGTCGCTTCGTTGGGGCTTGCCAATGTCTTCCTTGCGGCTCAGGATATTTCGCCCTTCCCGAAGGGCAGCTATACCGGGGCAGTGGCCGCGGACATGGTGGCTAGGCTGGTTCGCTACGTTATCGTCGGTCATAGCGAACGTCGCCGCTATTTCCACGAAACCAATGGCGATGTGGTGAATAAAGTGGCGGAGCTCATCGATGCCCGACTCGTCCCCATTGTCTGCGTTGACAGTTCAAATGCCCTCGCCCAGCTTGGGGCCCTTGATGATACCCGGTCCGAGCCGCTATTGGTTGCTTTCACCCCGGTGGAGGGGATGACGGCCAAGTTTCCTGAGTTGCCGGCCAGGGTTGCCGAGTCGGTGGGCCGTATCCAGCAGCTCTTTAATGTCTGGCCGGTTGTCTACGGCGGTTCCGTGCAACCCGACAATGCCGGTTCGTATCTGCACCTTTCCCAATTATCCGGAGTGTTTGTCGGGGCGGCAAGTCTTGACCCAGACTCCTTTTGGGCCATCTGCCGGCAGGCTGTACCTGTCTGATTTTCCCTTTGCGGATACCCAAGAATTTTGCTGAGGGAAACGGCGCTTGCCCCGGCTACTTGTGTTTGCGCGGCAGCAGAAAGGAGATGACGAAGATCGCCGTGTTGATGCCGGCAAGGATTAAACCGAGAATACCAAGGGTACCGATAAATCCCGGTTGCTTTGACATCCGATCGGCGAGGATGAGGATGGCAGAGGCGACGATCAGCGCCGAGATGATCATGGCGATGCCCATGAGGCGGCTGGATGTATCGAGCTGCTCGGAGAGGTGTTCGATACGTTTCAGCTCAAGATTGAGGGTAAAACGGCTGTGCCGGGCGTGATCAAGGAAACGCTGCAGGTCGCCCGGAAGGTCTTCGAGGATCTCAAGGGAGCTGGCCACGGTCTTGTAAATGCGTTTGCGGATCGAGTCTAAACTGTATCTGTTAACGACGATTTCCTGGATTAGCGGTTCGACATGGCTGAGGACATCAAAGGTTGGGTCGAAATGCGCAGCCACTCCCTCAATGGTTGTTAAGGCCTTGGTGAGCAGCATCAGATCACTGGGGCACTGGATTCGGTAGCGTTGCAGCATGCCGAAGAAGTCGGAGAGCAAAACGGCGATGTTTATGTGCTGCAGGTCGGTGTTGCGAAAATGTTCGGTCAGTTGGCGAAGTTCAAGGCGGAAGTCCCGGCTGTCGGTGACCGTCGGGTCAACCTCGGTGAGTTCGATGACCACCCGGCACAGTTTATCAATATCGCCTTTGACTACCCCCGCCACCAGATTGATGAGTTGTTCCGTCGTTTTTCGGTCAAGTTGACCGGTCATTCCGCAATCGATAAAACAGAGTTTGTTGCCTGGCAGGAGAAAGATATTGCCCGGGTGGGGGTCGGCGTGAAAGAAGCCGAACCGCAGGCATTGTTTGAAGACTGCGTCGGTTCCGACGGCGACCACCGCCCGCCGGTCCGCCGGGGTCAGATCCTCCGGTCTGACGGTTGCCAGAAGTCTGCCGTGTATCTCTTGCATAGTCAAGATATTCCGGGTGGTTGCCGTCCAGTACACCTTGGGGAAACTGATATTGGCATCGCCTTCAAAATAGCGGCGCAGACGCTCGGTGGATTGGCCCTCGACGGTCAGGTTCAGTTCCTTGAGCAGTTCCCGGGAGAACTCCTTGGCCACCGCCGTCGGGCTGTAGCCGAGATCGGAGAAGTACTGTTCGAGCAGTTGTGCCAGGCTCTCCACCAGGGCCATGTCTTCTTCAATCAGCTCCCTTGCCCCGGGGCGTAAAACCTTGATCACCACCCCCGTGCCATCCTGCATAATCGCCCGGTGAACCTGGGCGATGGAGGCGGCGGCCAGAGGAGTCTCGTCTATTGAAGTAAAGATCTGGTCAAGCCGCCCTGGAAATTCTAGGGTGAGGACTTGGTAGATATCGGCAAAGGGAATCTGTTGACAGTTGTCCTGGAGTTTCTTGAATTCGTTGGCCCATTCCGGGGGAATGAGGTCCGGGCGGGTGGAAAGGATCTGACCAATCTTGACAAAGGTCGGGCCAAGCTCCTCGAGAACCATCCGGACCCGAACCGGTCTTGGCAAGGTCTCAGTGCCGTTGCCGCTGCCGGCAGGGAACTCAGGTTCATCCTTGCCGCCAAGCAGACGGTTAAGACCGGTGTCCTGCACCAGCTGGCGAAATCCAAATTTTGATAATACAGCAATTATCTCGGCGAATCTTCGCGTGTTTCTGATGGTACGTTTGATCGAGGTGATTTTCATGAGGAGGTAAATATACTGAGTATGGCCTGATCACTGTGCCGGCTGCGTTTTAAACCTTCAAACCAGAGGCCGAGGTAGTCGTCCTGCCAGTCGAGCCCAGCTTTCCGCCAGAATTTGCCGGTTTCCGGCAGGAAATCGGCAAACATCTTCGAGATGTCCTCGGCCCTGAGATGTTCCGGACTACAATACAACAGCGACAGTATGTCGGCAACATGGATGATGTGCGGGTATTTGCCGAAGTTGCTGGCGTCCTGAGGGGCGTGATGGAAGCCAATAGCAGTGACCAGCTGTTCCGGCAGCAGCCATTTCTCTGCCAGTTGCAATCCCACCTGTTCATGGCTTATTGAATAGTTCTTGCGCTCCAGGGAAAGGGTGTCAAGCAGGGGATGGTTGGCAAGTTTCTCGAGGAGCGGATAACGATCCGGAAAGGTCAGAAACATTGCCAGTTTGCCAATGTCGTGAATGAGCCCGGCAACGAAGAGTTCGCTTGGCGAAAGCTGGAAGTGTTCGCCGATGATCTTGGCCGCTAACCCGCAGGTGAAGGTGTGTTCCCAGAAAAGGCCTATCGAGTGGTTGGCTTCTCTGGTCATCTTGGGAAAAGATGCGAAGATTGCCTTGCCGATGATAATGTTCTTGATCTCTTCCTGACCGAGGACGACAATCGCCCTTTCGATGCTGTTAACCTCCCGGGGAATGCCAAAAAAGGCTGAGTTTGCCACTTTGAGAATGGTAGCGCACATCGACTGATCGGGCAGAATTACCTTGACCAGTTCGTTGATATTACTCTCGGGGTTGGCGGTTACAGCCATCACCTTGCTGACGATTGCTGGTAGTGCCGGAAACGATTCAATCCGGTCATTGATGGCGTTAAGATATTGATCGGTCATAAAATAACTTCAGGGAAGGTGTTGAACAGATCCTGTCGGGCTTGTTCAAGGACACTATGGTCCAGGTTGAGAAGATGGTTGTTTTCGATAACAGTGAGAATCTGGGAAACTAAAAATGGGTCGAACTGTTTGCCGGATCCCTTGATCAGTTCCGCGACGATTTCCTCCGCCGTCAACTTCCGCCGGTAGGGACGATCGGCGTTCATTGCTGCCAGTGCATCGATAAGCGTGAAAATCCTGGCGCCAAGAGGAATGCCGTCACCTTTTAAACCGCGTGGATGGCCGGTTCCATCATATCGTTCACCCTGACACATCAAGACCTCGCGTTCATTAGCGAAGTAGTCGAACATATTAGTCAGTTCAGTCAACTTAAAGGGCAGATCGTCGATAAGTTTTCGCTCCTTCTGTGACAGCTGCACGGGTTTACTGATAAGGTCATTGTGCAGCAGGGAGCGAAAACTGTTGCAGAGGGCAATGGCGTTATGAAAGGTTTCAATATGTTTTGGCGGCAGGCCCAGCTGTCGGCCAAGGAGACTGATATAGTGGGAGACGGTGGTAGCATGGGCCTGATGTTCCGGGCCGGCGACGTTTTTCGCAAGGAGTTGCACGGAGGCGATGGCTGAACTTCTCGTTCTTTCCATGATATGTTGCAGCGATTCCTTGAGAAAAGCCATTGTCTTTCGCGGGGTGAGATGGCCGCTGCGGTGCAGAGGATCAAAAACCCGCAATCTGTTGCGCCCCTCCGCCTTGGCGAGAAACAGGGCGGTTTCCGCCATATTGATAAATTCATCATGGCTTTCGGGCTGGTGGGGCAGCAGGGATGCAAGGCCCATTGAGACGGTTATGGACTGGCTTGTCTTGCCCCGGACAAAGGGTTTTTCCGAACAGACCCTGCGGATCCTTTCGGCAGTATTCTTTGCCTCTTCAAGGGCTGTACCTGGCATGAGTACCATAAAGTCTTCACCGGAGAAGCGGTAGCAGGTGTTCGGTTCCTTGGACGTGGTAGTGAGCCGTGCCGCCATTTCATTTAGAATAAAGTCGCCGTATTTCTGTCCGGAGGTCTTGTTCACCGCATTAAAGAAATCGATATTCAGTACCAGCAGAGAGAGCTCAGCACCATGGCTTTTAGCCACCTCCATGGATTGCACTAAGGTAGTTGTCAATTGCCGGCGATTGTATAATCCGGTCAAGCCATCTCGGGTTGCAAGGGCATCAAGTTGTCTGCTGAGGGTGACGGAATTGGTATGGTGTTCGGCACTAACTCTTTGGACCCGACAGAGAAAGGAAATTCTGTGAAGAAAAATTTCTAAAGGTACTGGAACAGTAAGATAATCAAGTAACCATCTGTCTCGATATCTGGAAAAAAAGGGTGGGATGGTGGTCTGAATACTAAGCAATAGAACGGGGGTGGAGGCCGGCAAAGAATCCTGTTCCATGAGCATCCGGATTTCGTCGGCAGGATCGATGGCAACAACCAGGGTGGCTTTGCCCAGTTCTTCAGGAGATGGGAGGGTGCCCGAAGCAAGGAAAAGAGCCGCCGGACAGATCGGGTGAACGAACTCCTTGAGATACTGGCTTGAGACCAGATCCGATGCCTGAAGATACTTGTTGGCGGTCATGGAATACGGGGTGGATTAAATTTATTCTGCCGGCCGGAGAATCGTCTTTCCTCGCGTGGAAATTGATTATGTCACTTCAGTATATATTTTTCGATTGGCAAAAAGCAAATTTCTGGGAATTTTTTTCAGGAAGGATAGGTAATGTCCTGATAGAAAATGGAAAATTAAAATGGCAGATCGGTTAAACAAGAATTGTCGTAGTGGGTGTAGGCCTGTTTCAGGAGTCCTGTGAACTGCTCATCGACCTCGTTGAGCGGAGGCAGAAGTTTTAACACAGTTAAGACTTTATCGACAGGAGCGGGTAAAGGAATTCGTAGATCCTGTTCGAAGGAGGTGCCGGCATGTATCGTTGGGCCGGCGGGGAGGAGCCTTGATCGTTCGGAATCGGAAACATCAAGGTTGCGGAGGTAACAGAGGATATCGGAGAGGTCGTTATTGCGCTCAAAAATTGCGATTTCCTCACAGATCTCGGCATGTTCTTCCTGGAGGTCGAGATATGCCTCGTAATACGCCGCAATGTCTTCTGCCAGGGACAGGTAGATGGTTGTCGCCAACCTGCGAAATCTTCTCCAGCGGGTAAAACCTTTACCCCTCACGGCTGTGAAGAGTTCTTTGACAAGAGGTGTGTTTTGCCGTTTGGTAAGACCGAGGGTATACTCTCTCGGCAGTCCGGCAAGAAGGAGAAAATCGCAGAAAAGGCGTGGTTCCCAGAGGAGAAACTGCATGCGACAGAGATCGAGACGGAGCCTGGCGTCAAGCTCCTGGCCGGTTTCCTTCAATCTTGCCAGGAAATCTTCTGATTCCCGCTCAATGCGGGTTCGAAAACCAAAGTACCGGCTGGCAATTTCCTGTTTAACTTCATAAGCGATGGCCTTTGCAAAATCTTCCATGAGGAAAACCAGGGGGCTAGATGGACTGTGGCGGGAAACTGCCAGTCAAACGGTGGCGTCCCACGAGCTACGATAGTATAGTACGGAAGCACGGGAGATGCACCGAACTTTTTTGGGGATGGAATTATGGTAGTTCAGGAATCACGAGACGATGTCACCGCGCTCGTTAAGGAACGGGCCGATATTGTGCAGATTATCGGCGAATGCGTTGAGCTGAAGCGCAGCGGTGTGCGCTTTCTTGGCCGCTGTCCGTTCCATGGCGAGAAAACGGCCTCATTTTCAGTACATGCGGGTCAACAGTTTTACCATTGTTTTGGTTGTGGTGAGTCAGGTGATGTTATTAGTTTTATGATGAAATATTACAATCTTGACTTCCCCAGTGCTCTGAAAGAGCTGGCCAAACGATATCATATAACCCTGCCGGAACGCCGCCAATCGAAAGAAGAAGAGCTGCGCTCCCGAAAAAGCCAGCAGCTCTATGCTGTAAATGAAAAATGTGCAGCAATATTCAGCCGGTATCTGCACGATGCACCAGAAGCCCGGGTTGCCCGGGAATATTTAAAGAGGCGGGGGGTCGACGACGAGCTGCAGTTGCGTTTTCGCATTGGCTATGCACCGGCCGCAGAAGAAGCAGGGTGGAATTTCCTCGGTAGCCGACTCGCCAAGGAGGAACTGGCGATAGCCATTGAAGCTGGGTTGCTGGTCGAAAAAGAGCAGGGTGGCAGCTACGACCGCTTTCGCGACCGGATTCTTTTTCCGATCTCCGATATAAGCGGACGGGTTTGTGGGTTTGGCGGAAGGATTGTCGGCGAAGGACAGCCAAAATATCTCAATTCGCCGGAAAGTCTGGTTTTCAGCAAGGGCAAACTGCTACTCGGTCTGTATCAGCAAAAAGAATTTATACGGCGGCAGAATCATGCCATTCTGGTGGAAGGGAACTTCGATCTCATCTCTCTTGCCGCCTCCGGTTGCAATAACGTCGCGGCTCCGCTCGGTACGGCTTTGACCCGTGAGCAACTGCGGCTACTGAAGCGTTTTGCCGAAAAGGTGACCCTGCTGTTTGATGGTGATAGCGCCGGGAAAAAGGCGGCGGTCCGTGCCGTGCCGCTCTTTCTCGCTGAACAGATACCCGGTCGAGTGGCCTTTCTTCCGGGGGGGCATGATCCTGACACCTTTATTAAAGAAAAGGGGCTCGAAGAACTCAATATCCTTCTTGATCAGGCAGTGACTCTGCCGGAATTCGCCCTTGATGAAATGATCAACCGGCACGGGTTGTCCCTTGATGGTAAAACCCGCATTATTGAGGAGCTTCGGCCGCTGATTGCCGCAGCCGTGTCCCCCCTGCAGCGTACGCTCTTTGTTACCCATTTTGCCGAGAAACTTGGACTTGCCGCGGGGCAGCTTGATGCCGGTCTTGCGCCGGCAATCACAGTGGCGTCCGGTCCTCAATCGCAGCCCGAAAAAGTTGTAAGAAAAGACCCTAAGGTTCCCGTATCCATGGCGCAACGCCAGCTCATTGAATTCATGATTCTTCAACCGCAGTGTTTTTCTCGACTTGCCGAGGGCGGTTTGCGAGAAAGCCTTGCCGGCGGAATAGGTGAAATACTTTATTTACAGCTGGAAAACCTCTTGAAAACCAGACCCCTGGCGGAACCTGAAGATCTGTTAACGTGTTTGCCGGAGGGTGCTGAGCGGGACTTGGTCACCGATCTCCTTCTGCGTGCCTCTTCCGTGAAAGGAGAGGAGACTGCAGACTCTATCACAGAGGGACTGAACGATTTGCTTGATTACCTGCAGAAATTTCGGTTGAAAAAACAATCCGATGATCTACTGCAACGTATTCAAGGCGCCGAGAGCGCTGGTGATCATCAGCTCCTGGAAAGGTTGATGGCAGAGAAGATCGAGATCACCAGAAAGTTTCACAACCAATCCGTATAAAGAGGTTTTATACCGCAAGAGCATACTTTTCGTTTGAGGAGACAAGCTGCAGAACCTGGCTTTATCCAGACTGAGATTGCCGAAAGCGCAAATTACTTTTTGCTGGATTGCGGAAATTTCTTGACATTTCCATCGGTTTGGTTTGATTGATGGAGGGGTTGGAAATGTCAACGGTTTATCGCGGTTCGGCCGTGTTGTGGGGTTGGAGGTAAAGCTGACAGGAGAAATTGTCGTTGGAGCTTTGCGCGATGAGATCAGAGGAGAGATGCATGACATTGGTAGGTAATGAAGACGATATAAATAGGGAGGCCGATGAGGTCATGAGAGAATACGACTTGGAAGATGACTCATCGTCCTTTAGCTTAACAGAAGATTTCCCTGAAGATCTTTCCGATGAAATGGTTGTCCCTCTCGATACTCCAGATATGCCGCATGAGAAAAGGGCCGGCCAGGTCCAGGATCGCCGGAGCGGCGTTCTCAGCGACCGGAGGAAAAGGGACAGGCGAAGGGCCGCGCGATACTCCGAAGATCAGGACAAGGTAACTAAGTCCAAAGGGTCGATCGACCCGATGAATATCTACCTTCGAGAAATGGGGACCCTTACCCTTCTCAATCACGAGGAAGAGCTGAAGCTTGCCAAAATGATGGAGGCTGGCAAGCAAAGGGTTCAAGATGCCGTCCTCAAAGCGCCTCTTGCCATCCCGGCGCTTTTGGAGGTGGTGAAGGGTCTTGATGCCAACAGTGACAGGATTTGTCAGATCCTCGGCGGGATTCAGGATAATAAGCCGAGTACGGTGAAAAAGGAGAGCCGGGACTTCCTGGCCCTGGTCGATCAGGCCGTTGTCCTCCACAAAAAAAGAGATGATTTGCTAACAGCGTATCTGCAATTGCCTGATGAGAGCCCTGAGGCGGTTGTTCTCTTCCAGGAAATTCTCCAGATTGGTGAGGGCATCGCCGGGCTTTTTGCCAAAAAGTTCATTTGTGTCGAGTGTATCAAGGCAATGGCCGACGGTCTTGAAGAGTTGGCAAAGCGCTTTCGGAAAATTCTTGTCGGACTTATGACGGAACAGGCCAGGCAGTCGGCGACGGCCTCCTCTGCCGTTTTGCCCGAAACCCTGGAGAGGCAAGTTAATCGCCAGATTCTCGAAGAGTCGGGCATTGATCAACTGCAGTTACAGCAAATCCTCCAGGAAATTGATGGAGGCTGGGATGCTTATAAGCATGCAAAAGAAGGACTGGTGCGGGCGAACCTGCGCCTGGTCATCTCCGTTTCCAAGAAATTTGTCAACCGTGGTCTGCAGTTCTCCGACCTTATTCAAGAGGGGAATATCGGATTGATGAAGGCGGTGGAGAAATTTGATTATCACCGCGGATACAAGTTCAGTACCTATGCCACCTGGTGGATTCGCCAGGCCATAACCCGGGGTATTGCTGATCAGGGGCGGACGATCCGCCTGCCTGTGCACATGATTGAAACCATCAACCGCCTGCTCAGGGTGTCCAAAGATTTTCTGCTTGAAGAACATCGAGAACCAACGCCTGAAGAGATGGCTAAACAGCTGGGAACCGAAGTCGGTAAGGTGAAGTCGGCCCTCAAGATCGCCAAGGACGCGATCTCTCTCGACACCCCGGTTGGTGACGATGGTGAGACATTTCTCGGTGATTTTATTGAGGACAAGGAAAAACTCGGGCCGGATGAGGTGTCGATGGTCGCCAGCCTCAGGGAATGTCTGAGTCAGGTGATGTCCTCCCTTTCTCCCCGAGAGGCCAAGGTTTTGCGACTGCGCTATGGAATTGATGTTGATTGTGATCACACGCTTGAGGAAGTCGGGAAATGTTTCGCGGTTACCAGGGAGCGCATCCGGCAGATTGAGGCCCAGGCAATTATGAAACTCAAGCACCCATCCCGGGTTGAAGAGCTCAAAGTATTCATGACCGATTGATAGACTAACAGTCGGTTTTTTGATAAACGGCCTGGCTGTTCCGACACCCCGCAAAGGAATATGAGTGCCTTGATGTGCGTCTAATCCACTAATCTTAAACTGAACTAAACGGTTTTTTGATTTTATTAAAGGTTTGGCGGAGTACCGCACTCATGCAAGGATAAACGAACATTGTCAGCCACTCTCGATTGGATAAGTCTTAGCTTGGTGCCGGGATTGGGACTCGCCAGTTACTGGCGGCTGATTGATCATTTCCATTCTCCTGCCGCAGTGCTTGCCGCATCACCAAAAGAACTGCTTCGGGTGAATGGTATTCGCCAGCAGTTGGTATCGCAACTGCATTCTCCAGCAGACATAACGGGTTACGGGATGAGAGAGCTTGAGGGTTTATCTGCGGTCGGCGGCAGTGCTCTCTCCTTTGAAGATCCAGACTATCCGCCGTTGCTCCGGCAGTTGATCGATCCCCCGCCAGTGCTGTACATTCTCGGCAAAAAAGAGTTGTTGCAAAGACCCGCTGTGGCTGTTGTTGGATCAAGGGCTGCAACTGGCTATGGCAGAAAAGCGGCCTTTGGGCTCGCCAGTAGACTTTCGGATGCAATGTTTACTGTTGTCTCTGGGCTCGCCCTTGGCATCGATGCGGAGGCCCACGCCGGTGCCCTGTCTGGTGAAGGTAGTACCATTGCTGTCCTCGGCTGTGGCCTTGATGTAATCTACCCCCGCCAGAACCACGCCCTCTTTCGAAAGATTGCAGAAGCTGGTGCCGTGGTAACCGAGTATCCACTTGGTACTCGCCCGGAAGGATACCGTTTTCCTGCACGAAACCGCATCATTGCCGGTTTGAGCAAAGGGGTCGTTGTCGTTGAGGCAGCGAAACGATCGGGTTCGCTTATCACTGCTCAGATTGCCCTCGATTGTGGGCGGGATGTCTTTGCCGTACCCGGCCATATCGACTCCTGTAAGAGTGAGGGAACGCATTGGTTGTTGAAGCAAGGGGCCAAACTCGTGCAGAGCGCCGCAGATATCCTTGAAGAATTTGATGTTTCGTCATCACCTGGCCAGACCGAGGAGGTTGGAGTACAGCCAGAAAAGAATTTCGATCTTGAGCCGGATGCGGTAGTTTTGCTCAGGTATCTCGATTCCTACCCGGAACAGCGCGAGGAACTGATTGGCAAAACCGGGTTTTCTCCAGCTCGGATCAGCGAATTACTTCTTGTGCTGGAATTGGATGGTTGGGTGGAGATGCTGCCGGGAGACAGGGTGCGAAGAGTATCCAATGCCTTGTAGCGTAGCCACTTTGTGTGTGCTGTGTTACAATAAAATCGACTGAAAACTACGAGGAATAATGAGCAAAGAGATACAGATAGCCCCATCAATATTGTCAGCTGATTTTTGCCGTTTGGGGGAGGAGATTCGAGCAGTTGACGAGGCGGGCGCCGACATTATCCATATCGACGTTATGGATGGGCACTTTGTGCCAAATATCACCATTGGCCCTCTTGTCGTTCAGGCAGCGCGGGCTGTCACCAGCAAGGTCCTCGACGTTCACCTGATGATTAGCGACGCCGATCGGTATATTGATGCCTTTGCCGCTGCCGGTGCCGATTGGATTACCGTGCATGTTGAGGGATGCAGTCATCTCCAGCGAACCGTGTCGCGGATACGTGAACTGGGCAAGAGGCCGGGAGTGGTGCTCAATCCGGCGACGTCCCTGGCCACTCTCGATTATATACTTGAAGAGATTGATCTTGTCATGCTGATGTCGGTTAATCCCGGCTTCGGTGGGCAATCGTTCATCCCCTCAACTCTTGAGAAGATCAGACAACTCAGGTGGCGCATTGAAGAGAAGCGGCTGAGCGTGGATATTGAGATCGATGGTGGGGTCAGCGGAAAAACTATTGAAGATATTGCTGCGGCGGGGGCAAATATTTTCGTAGCTGGTTCTGCGGTGTATGGCAGTAAAAATTACCGTGACACCATTGAGGCTCTTAGAAAAATGGCCGTGCTCGGTTCGATCCGTAATTGATAAGGCACTGGAGGCGGAACAATGGCTTCTCAACCGAAAGGACTTGCCGACGCAGCTGTATTTGGCGAACTGCTGCGGCTCGCCAAAAATCCTTATGATCTGACACAACCCGGCGCCATACAGAAAGACGGACGACTGGCTCGATATGTGTGCCGGTCGGCCATCTGGGATCTCCATTATGGCACGGAAAGAGTTGATGATATAGTGATGGACAGGTTGCAGGATCTCGCCAATGAGTTGCATTTGGTGGAGCAATTCAAAATGATGCGGCGGGGGGCGGTGATGAACCGCATTGAGGGGTTCGCGTCAGAGAATCGCCAGGTTCTGCACACTGCCAGCCGCGACATTTTTGATGCCCAACCGGCCGAGCCAGAAGCCAGTAAGGCAGCCCGTCGGGAGATTGAGAAGCTCCAGACCTTTCTTGGCGATCTAGATGCCGGGCGGTTAGTAAATGAAAATGGCCAGCCTTTTGATACCATGGTCCATATTGGCATCGGTGGCTCCGACCTAGGTCCGCGATCTATCTTCGAGGCTCTCAAGGCTTTTGGTCTTCCAAAACGGCAGGTACGGTTTATTGCTAACGTTGACCCCGATGATGCCGCGCAGGTTTTGGCTGAGGTAAACCTTGCAACTACTCTTGTCAACATAGTTTCTAAAAGCGGTACTACTTTGGAAACGTTGACAAATGAACAGCACGCCCGCCATGCTCTTGAGCGGGCCGGCCTCGACCCGGCACGGCATTGTCTGGCGGTGACAGGGGCAAACAGTCCGATGGATAATTCACAGAGGTATCTGCGATCATTCCATATGTTTGACTATATTGGTGGGAGGTATAGTTCGACCTCAATGGTTGGGGCTGTTGTTCTTGGCTTTTATCTGGGATTTCCCCGGGTGATGGAGTTTCTGCAAGGGGCCGCTACGATTGATTGTCATGCCGAAGAAGTGAATATTCGGAAAAATGTTCCCTTGCTCTTGGCTTTGCTGGGAATTTGGAATCATAACTTTCTTGGTTATCCGACCTTAGCGGTTCTTCCATATAGTCAAAGGTTACATCGCTTCCCAGCCCATCTTCAGCAATGCGATATGGAAAGCAACGGTAAGTCGGTTGACAGGAAAGGTGCAGCCGTGATTACCAAGACGGGCCCGATTGTATGGGGTGAGCCGGGAACTAACGGGCAACACGCCTTTTACCAGCTCCTCCACCAAGGCACCGAGATAGTTCCTGTGGAATTTATTGGCTTTCGTCAGTCGCAATATGGGGTGGACATAACCGTAGATGGTTCCAGTTCACAGCAAAAATTGCTGGCCAATCTGTTTGCCCAGATGGTTGCGATGGCAGGGGGACAAGTGTCTTCAAATCCTAATAAAAGTTTTCCCGGTAATCGCCCATCATGCCTTCTTTATGCAAATAGGCTGACACCTCGGGTGATGGGCGCCCTGCTGGCTATATACGAGGCGAAGATAACTTTCCAGGGCTTTGCGTGGAATATTAATTCTTTTGACCAGGAAGGAGTGCAGTTGGGCAAGGTTCTTGCGGCAGGATTTCTACACGCTATGACGGAACCTTCTTCGAAAAGCGAGAAGTTGGAAAATCTCTTTCTGAATCAAATGTCTGAGAGGCTCTGAAGGACAAGCTTTTTTGATGAATGGAGGTTCATTTTGGGCCGGGAGACAATTGGATTTTTGTTGACAAATCTATCTCGCACAGCTATTCTCACACCCTAATTCAAAAATTCATAATCTTGGTTCGCTACCCATATGACATGAAAAATATCAAGGGGATGGAGCGATGATTACGATAAAAAGACAAGCCGAAGGCTGGGTCCCGGTTTTGAGTAGAAAATTTGGTTAAGGTTGCAGTTAAACAGTAATTTAAAGGAGGAAATCATGGCAAAACGTGAGACGCCCTTGTTGGACCAATTGGAGAGTGGCCCGTGGCCAAGCTTCGTGACCGACATTAAGCGCCAGGCGGAGACCAAGCCTGAGTGTTGGGATATTCTTGGTATCCTGGAGCTGTCCTACAAAGACAGAATCACCCACTGGAAACACGGCGGTATCGTCGGCGTTTTTGGATACGGTGGCGGTATTGTTGGACGTTACGCTGATGTTCCTGAGCTGTTCCCGGGTGTTGAGCATTTCCACACCATTCGAGTTGCTCAGCCTGCTTCGAAGTATTACACCAGCGCCAACCTGCGTCAGTTGATGAATCTTTGGGAGAAATATGGCTCCGGTATGACCAACTTCCATGGTTCGACTGGTGACATTATCCTTCTTGGTACCCGTACCGAGAACCTCGAGCCCTTCTTCTGGGATTTGACCCACGATATGGGCCAGGACCTTGGCGGCTCCGGATCCAACCTGCGTACTCCGGCGAACTGTATCGGTGAGTCCCGCTGTGAGTGGTCTTGCTACGACACCGAAGAAGCATGTCATGCACTGACCCTCAAGTATCAGGACGAGATTCATCGTCCCGCTTTCCCGTACAAATTCAAGTTCAAATTCTCCGGTTGCCCGAACGACTGCGTTGCCTCTATCGCCCGTTCCGATATATCCGTTATCGGTACCTGGAGAGATGCAATCCGTATCGATCAGGCCGCCGTTAAAGAATACGTGGCCGGCAATTATCCCCCCAATGGCGGTGCCCATAGTGGCAGAGACTGGGGTAAGTTCGATATCACCAAGGAAGTCATCAATCTTTGCCCTACCCAGTGCATGTGGATGGAAGGTGCAGAGCTGAAGATCGATGAAAAAGAGTGTACCCGCTGCATGCACTGCATTAACGTCATGCCTCGCGCACTGCGCCCCGGTCTCGACAAAGGTGCTTCCATCTGTGTTGGTGCAAAGGCACCAATCCTTGATGGCGCCCAATTCGCAACTCTCGTTGTTCCATTTATCAAAATGGACAAAGAGAATGAGTTTGAGGAGTTGGTTGATTTTATTGAGAAGGTGTGGGATTGGTGGATGGAAGTTGGTAAAAATCGTGAGCGTGTTGGTGAAACCATGCAGCGCGTAGGCCTGCCGACCTTCTTGTCGGTAATGGGTGTTGAGCCTATTCCGCAGCATGTTAAAGAGCCACGCAGCAACCCCTATATCTTCTGGAAAGAAGAAGAGGTTCCAGGTGGTTTTGAGCGTGATATCAATGAGTTCCGTGCTCTTCACAAGGCATGATGCTGTTTTAATTTGAGCTAACAATTCATATTAAATATAAGGAGATTTACCATGGGTTATAATCCAGACAAGCCAATGGACGGTCGTATCTCAGATCTTGGTCCACCCCACTATGAACAGTTCTTCCCACCAGTCATCAAGGCCAACAAAGGCAAGTGGATGTGGCATG
Organism: Desulforhopalus sp.; assembly: GCA_030247675.1. Lineage (NCBI taxonomy): Bacteria > Pseudomonadati > Thermodesulfobacteriota > Desulfobulbia > Desulfobulbales > Desulfocapsaceae > Desulforhopalus > Desulforhopalus sp. The sequence continues at coordinate 498,414 of JAOTRX010000002.1, forward strand.
AGATCATTCAACCAGGGGTCTTGATGCACAAATCCGAAACCGGTGATGAGGTTTACTCGGTACGTGTTGGCTGCGCTCGGTTAGTTTCTATCGAGTATATTCGTGAAATTTGTGATATCGCAGACAAGCATTGTGATGGTCACCTGCGCTTCACTACTCGTAACAATGTGGAGTTCATGGTTGATTCCCGCGCTAAAGTTCAGCCTCTTCTTGATACTCTTGCCAGCTATGGCAATAAGTATCCGGTCGGCGGAACTGGCGCAGGCGTTACCAACATTGTTCATACCCAAGGTTGGGTACATTGCCATACCCCGGCTACCGATGCCTCTGGCGTTGTGAAGTCAGTAATGGACGAGTTGTTCGACTATTTCACCTCCATGACTTTGCCGGCGCAGGTGCGTATTGCTCTGGCATGTTGCTTGAACATGTGTGGTGCTGTACACGCTTCTGATATCGCAATTCTCGGTATCCACAGGAAACCGCCGATGATTGACAACACCCGCATCTCTGGTGTTTGCGAGTTGCCGCTGGCGATTGCTTCTTGTCCGCTTGGAGCAGTTAAACCTGCCAAGGCTGAGGTGGATGGCAAAGAGATCAAGACGGTCAAGGTAACTGTTGAGCGTTGTATGTTCTGCGGTAACTGTTACACCATGTGTCCCGCAATGCCTCTTGCTGATCCAGAAGGTGACGGTATTGCCATTCTGGTAGGTGGAAAAGTATCCAACAGGATTAGCGCGCCGAAATTCTCCAAGCTGGTCATCCCCTTCTTGCCGAACACTACTCCGCGTTGGCCGGAGACGGTTGCTGCTGTCAAGAAGATCTTGGTTGCCTATGCTGCTGATGCGAAAAAATACGAGCGCATCGGTGAATGGGCAGAGAGAATTGGTTGGGAGAAATTCTTTGAGAAATGTGACATTCCGTTCACTATAAAGAGCATCGACGACTATCGTCTTGCGTATGACACCTGGCGTACAACTACCCAGTTTAAGTTTACTAGTCATATTAAGTAGTAAGACAAGAATGATGTTTATGGACCAGGCAAAGATGAATTGCCTGGTCCTATTGATGCTTTCTTCTTTCACCTACTTAGGAGTAAAATTATGGCACTTAGCAAAGAAGAACTGAAAAAAGCCATCGAGGAGAAAGCGACCACATCTCCAAAACCGCAGCTGTATATTAAAGATTTCTATGCTTGTGATCCTGATACCAAGCCAAGAGACATGAAAAATATTGCCAACGAAATGGTAAGAGAAGGAAAATTGATGTTCTGGTCTTCCGGATCAACCACCATGTATGCAATCCCCGGCCGCATTAAGAATGAAGAAGGTGCTGACGGACTTGGCAATGTAGAGTAATCTGCTTCTACTCCGGATAGGAAAGGGCATAAAGAATGTAATTCTTTATGCCCTTTTTTTGTTATGTATAAAATCCACTTCTTCGATAGCCTTCCTTCCACCAATGATCTCGCCAAGAAATATGCGGGGCAAGGTGCTCCGCATGGTACCGCCATTATCGCTGCTCGCCAGACCAAAGGGCGAGGCCGCCTTGGCAAAACCTGGCATTCCACTCCTGGAAAAGGTCTTTTCTGTTCGATTATTGTTAGGCCGGATCTGGCCATAGTAGATTACCCAAAAATCACTTTGACAGCAGGACTGGCTGTAGCAATTGCTGTAGAGCGCATTACTGGAGCTTCTACGCAACTGAAGTGGCCAAACGACATTTTCATTAATGGGAGAAAGTGTGGAGGAATACTTACCGAGTCCTCATCCTTGAATGAACCAATTGGCACACGCTATGCCGTGGTCGGTATTGGGTTGAATCTGAACTCCCGAGAGGATGATTTCCCTGACTATTTGCGGGGTACCGTGACATCCCTGTTCCTGGAAACAGGGATTTGCCATGATGTGCGGCAGGTTTTCTCAGCTGTACATGCTGAACTTCTCGTGCAGATTGAAACATTCGTCCGAAATGGATTTCAACCAGTACTCTCCCTATGGAAGCTTCGAGATTTTCTATTGGGAAAGAGAATGGAATGTGTATCTTTAGAGGGAAAGCGCATCTCTGGAGTGTCTTTAGGTCCAGATTCGGAAGGGCAGTTGCACATCAAGGTCTCAGACGGCCAAATACACACGGTACTTTCGGGAGATGTGAGGCTTGCGCACGAGGATTGAAACCGGCAGAGCGTGTCGAATCTGCCGGTCTTTTCTGGTGGCTCCGGTTAATAGCGATAATACTCCGGTTTATACGGCCCATCAATTGATACGCCGATATAGTCAGCTTGCTCTTTAGTAAGCTGAGTAAGATTGGCGCCGATTTTCTTCAAATGCATTTTTGCTACCATCTCATCCAGATGTTTTGGTAGAAAATACACCTTGTTCTCGTAATTTTCAGAGTTCTGCCAGAGCTCAATCTGTGCAAGAACCTGGTTACTAAAAGAATTGCTCATTACGAAACTCGGGTGTCCGGTAGCGCATCCAAGATTTACCAAGCGCCCTTCTGCTAGAACAATGATTTTCTTACCATCAGGGAAAATTACATGATCAACCTGCGGTTTTATGTTGTCCCATTGGAGGTTGCGTATCCCCGCGATGTCGATTTCTGAATCAAAATGACCGATATTACAGACAATAGCCTGATCAGGCATGATCTCCATGTGTTTTCTTGTGATAACCCGTAAATTTCCGGTGCAGGTTACGAAAATGTTACCAATGGCCGCCACTTCATCCATAGTAACAACTCGGTATCCTTCCATGGCAGCTTGCAGAGCACAGATAGGATCAATCTCAGTAATGTAGACCGTTGCACCCATGCCTCGAAGAGCCTGAGCACACCCTTTCCCTACATCACCATAGCCGACAACTACAGCATTTTTGCCGGCTATCATTACATCTGTTGCCCGTTTGATACCGTCAATGAGAGATTCACGGCAACCATAAAGGTTATCGAATTTTGATTTTGTAACGGAGTCGTTGACATTGAAGGCAGGGCAAGCAAGCTTGCCAGCATTGGCCATTTCATTAAGGCGATGAACACCAGTAGTTGTTTCTTCACTTATGCCGCGAATCGAGGAGAGTAATTCAGGGTATTTGTCATGGAGTACGAGAGTCAGATCACCACCATCATCCAAAATCATGTTTGGGCGCCAACCATCAGGCCCAAAAATTGTCTGATCAATGCACCACCAGAACTCCTCCTCGTTTTCACCCTTCCATGCAAACGTAGGTATCCCAGAAGCCGCTACAGCTGAAGCGGCGTGATCTTGGGTGGAAAAAATATTGCAGCTCGACCATCGCAATTCGGCACCAAGATCTACAAGGGTCTCCATGAGAACAGCAGTCTGAATGGTCATATGCAAGCAGCCGGCAATCCGAGCTCCCTTGAGAGGAGATTTTCCTTTATATTCATTGCGCAGTGCCATGAGACCAGGCATTTCCGTCTCGGCGATGGCAATTTCTTTGCGCCCCCACTCGGCAAGCTTGGTGTCGGCAACTTTATAGTCGGAAAAAAAATTTGTCATAGTATTAAAATCCATTAGTTAATGATGTTGAACATGTCAGTTTTTGTCAGAGAGAAATTGTTACTTGAGCTTAGCTGCGTCACGGAGAATGGCAGCTCTATCGGTTTTCTCCCATGTAAAGGTCTCAAGTTCGCGACCAAAATGGCCGTAGGCTGCAGTTGAGTGATAAATGGGACGTAATAAATCGAGTTGCTGAATAATTGCCTTTGGTCTAAGGTCAAAAAACTGCAAGATAAGCTTTTTGATTTCGGCATCCGAAATCTTACCAGTGCCAAAGCTATTGACATTGATTGAAACCGGCTGTGAAATGCCAATGGCATATGCGACCTGGACCTCAATCTCATCAGCTAGGCCAGCGGCGATTAAGTTTTTGGCAACATATCGACCATAATAGGAGCTAGATCGATCCACCTTGGAAGGATCCTTGCCCGAAAAAGCGCCTCCACCATGAGATCCCTTGCCGCCATAGGTATCGACAATGATTTTTCTGCCAGTGACTCCGCAATCCCCAACCGGGCCACCAATTACAAAGCGGCCAGTTGGATTTATAAAAAACTTGGTATTGGCATCGATCATGGTGCTAGGCAAAACAGGCTTAATGATCTCCTCCATAACACCTTCTTTAAGATCGGCATAGCTGACAGCAGCATCGTGCTGGGTGGAAAGGACAACCGCCTCAATACGCGTGGGGATCTTATCGACATACTGTATGGTGACTTGGCTTTTTGCGTCAGGTCGGAGCCAGGAAAGGGTATTTGCTTTTCGAACATCTGATTGGCGTTTAGTCAATTTGTGGGCAAAGGAAATGGGCATCGGCATCAAGGTTTCTGTTTCATTGCAGGCGTAGCCGAACATAAGACCCTGATCACCGGCACCCTGATCAAGATCAAGGCCAGAACCTTCATTAACGCCCTGGGCAATGTCTGGGGACTGTTTGTCAATAGAGGTAATAACTGCGCAGGATTGCCAATCAAACCCCATGTCTGAAGAATTGTAGCCAATTTCTTTGATGGTTTGCCGAACGACATCAGGCATATCAACCCATGCGGAAGTGGTAATCTCACCCGCAATTACAGCCATCCCAGTTGTCACCAAAGTTTCGCAAGCTACTCTTGCGGCAGGATCTTGTGTAAGAATGGCGTCAAGGATAGCGTCGGAAATCTGGTCAGCGACCTTATCAGGATGACCTTCCGATACGGATTCTGAGGTAAAAAGGTACTCTTCTGACATATACACTCCAATGGGTAAATGGGAAATTAAATGAACAGTTGGTAGAACAGAAAAACCTCAATTATACACCAATTACGAAGAAAGCAAGGAGAAAAGCTTTAGGGAATGATAAAAAAGTAGTATTTGAAAAAAGTGTCATTGTTTTTCAAAGGTCTTCAACCTGATTGATGGGTGCTGCTTGCTCAGGGGAAAAACTGTGATTATGATGGCAGGGCTGAAAATCGACAAAGAGTAATGTGCTCGTGCTCTCGCTTTTGGAGTTTGAGCTGGAATTGGATAATTGATGCTGAAGAATGTTCTGTATACATAAAAAGGATCGCTGAAAATGTCTGTTGAGGATGCTAGGGAAGTATTGCTCATTGAAGAGCAGGGTTTGGCCGCAATACGAGAACGTATTGGGGAAGATTTTATCCGTGCAGTTGAAATGATTCTTGCCGCACCCGGCAGGGTAGTTATTACTGGTATAGGAAAGTCAGGTCTAGTGGGGCAAAAGATAGCTGCAACTATGAACAGCACGGGAACTCCGTCCTTTTTTCTCCACCCTGTTGAAGCGATGCATGGTGACCTCGGCATGGTGATGTCTGGAGATGTGATTCTCGCGATTTCATACTCTGGTGAAACAGCTGAATTGAATGGATTACTTATCACCCTGAAACAAAGAGGCAATCGAATTATTGCGATGACAGGAGGTGAAAATTCATCACTTGCCTTAGCAGCCGACGCTGTTTTAAATATCAGAGTTCCTAAAGAGGCATGTCCCTTAGGGTTGGCTCCAACAGCTAGTACGACAGCTACTCTTGCGATGGGAGATGCTTTAGCGGTAGTACTTTTGAATAGAAAAAAATTCCAGGAAGAGGACTTTCGGCAGAATCATCCAGGCGGGAGCCTTGGGCAGCGACTGAAAGTGCGAGTGACGGAGGTGATGTTCACTGGAGTGAACATCCCGGTTATTTCTCCCGAGGCTTCAGCGATCGTGGCTATTAGAGTATTAAATGAGAAGAATATGGGGGCTCTTCTCGTGGCTGACAGGGCTAATAAACTGCTAGGAATAGTCACCGACGGTGATATACGTAGGGCCTTTGTTGGGACAAGGCCGATTTCAGAGCTAAGCACATACCAGTTGATGACAAAGAACCCTATCTGCATAGATAGTTCGAGACTTGCTGCAGATGCACTGAGCATAATGCAAACCCACGAGATCACAGCCTTGCCAATAGTCGATGATGATGGAATTATAATTGGCCTCCTGCATCTTCATAATTTACTGGGTAAGGGAGAATTTCGGTTTCTTGTTTGAGTATCTCAACTCAATAAGAAGCCCAGCAGGCAAAGCCGCTGATCACCTTTTCGTCTTCACCTTGAGTTGAAACTGAAATGAAAGTGGCAACGGTGTTGTGAGAAGAGGGCGGCTATTGCTGCTCAGAGAAGAATGCCCAACGATTGTTTGCCTTGTCGTAGGCATAAAGCATTATGAGCATGAGCGGTCTTCCTGCACCAGTCTCGATACATTGCATTCGGAAGATCATTTTGCCATCGCTTTCTTTAACATAGGTGACAACTGGATTATTAAGATTCTCGGGAATGGTGGCTGGATAATTTTCGGTAAAGAGGTTGCGGAAATTGTCTTTCAGATATTGTTCCTTATCGGCTTGATAAATTTTTTCATCAAGAGATTGAATGGCAGCAAGGCTTTCCCTTTTAATCTCGGAAAATTCCGTCTCTGTGGCGAATCCACTTTTTGTAATATTTGCCACTATTTGCCGATAAATATTTCTTGCGGTCACTAAATCTTTTTTGTCTTTTTGCTGGCTTGTAGCAGCCTGTCGATCCCGGACTATTGTTGTTTGGAGAATTATTCTCTCAATTTTCCGGCGAGTTACGTCTGGATCGGAAAATTTTATCAGGGCTTGACTTGAAGTCAGGATTGCCTCTGCCTTATAGTATTCTTGAATGGCCTCATCCCATGAACCAGCAGCAAACGCCTTGTTTCCTTTGTCAATCGTCGCATAGAGTTCGGCCCTGCTTATGTTTTCCCTTAGAGCTTCGAGGGTTTCTGGGGGGGCCAGATTGCCGTTTTCAACGGAGGGTAAAACAGACTTATAAGAAGAAATTGCATTTAACCAGTCAGCTTTCGAAAAAAAATCATCTCCTTGTTTGCGGTACTCTTCGAAATTGAGTTTAGCAAGGGCGGTGTTTAACTCAACTGAATATTTACGTCTATCTTTCTCTGGTAATGTCTCAAACTGGATTTTAGCCTTCTTCAACTCCGTTGCAGCTTCTTGCCATTTTTGATTAGCAAGCAAGGCTTTGGCCGCGTTGAAGGCAAGGCTAAAACGAGTAAAACTGAGTTTACTCTTAATATCTTCAATGGTGCTGGCGGGGAGAAGTGTATTTTTTCCTGAAACTGTTAAAAGTTTGTTGAAACACTCTTCTGCTTCTGACCACTTTTCCTGATCGAAGAATTCTCCACCCTCTTTTAAAATCAGTGCGTAGTTATTGAGAATTACAGCATCTTTTTTTGAGATATATTTGCCGTTAACCAACACATTTCCGGCAAGACCTTGCGAAAGTTTTTCTGATTGAAGAATGTTGTTAATGTTTTCTCGTAATTCATTGATACGCTCTTGCTGAAAAAAAGTAAGACCTTCTAGGTCATTAAAAGCATCACTGCAGGTTTGCTTGGCATCCTCGAATTGTTCTTTTTCGATAAGATTGGCACACTTGGAAAAGGCAGTATTTGAGGACTCGAGTTTTCTGGCAAGAAAAAGATAGTAGCCACCACCGCAAAGCAAGATTACGCACAAAATACCAGCAGTAAAGGTAATTGTGAATTTACTGCTCAGGATTTTCTGGATAGGTGAAAAACTATTTGGGACCTGTGCATTGTTATGTTGTTTGCTCTTTGCGCCACGGCTTGCTGCTTTGTTTGGAACCGGAGGAAGATTTTCATGAGAAGAATCAAAGTCTGAATCAGAAAAATCAGGTGTCGCGGGTTGGTTAATTTCTTCGAAGAGAGCAATGGACTGAGAAACTCTTTTTTGGTCCGCTTCAAGGTTGGGGAAATCCGAGGTGGTTGCTCCAACCTGTTCATAAAGGCGTAAAGCGTTTTGTAAGTCATCGTCATACTCAGCTTTCTTAGCTAGCTTGTACAACTGGTCAGCCCTTTTAATTGCTTCTTCGGCATATGATATTACATCTTGGACTTGTGCGGAAATTGCTTGGTTGCCTCCAAGAGTTTGGCGAATTTTAAAAAACTTTTTTTGTTTAGTCAGGAGATCGAGGAAAGCGAGGTCGGCGTCGGGAAGAGGACTCTCAGGCGGTAAGGATGTCTGCAATGAGGATTGTTCGAATTGACCTGGACTATCGCTGGCCATCGATAAAAAACTGAAGTCGGGTGTGAGATCATCATCGTTAAGGGTGTCAATTTGTGCTTTCGGAGCTTGGATTGTCTCCGGTTGGTTGGGTTGCCTGTCTGACCAGTGAATTTTTGCGATTGGGAAAGAATCACTATGTTCCTGATACCATGTTGCGGCCTGTTCATTAAAGGCGTTGACCGTAGAAAAACTCTCACCGTTAATAAGTCTTCCTATGAAAACGATAAGATCCGGAATTTGTCGATGTTGGTGCCAGAATTCGCCAAGACAGATGGCGGCAGGATCAAAATCGGGGTGGAAAATATCACTTTTGGGCTTGCAACTCGGGGGGAAATGTGGAAAACCGAAAGGGATGGTCATTTCGATCTTATGACCTGTCGTAAGGTAGGGTTCACCTTTGCCCGGCTTGCTAAATCCAGAAATATTATATGTAACTTCATACTGTTCTGGCGGATCTCCCTTCATCGGTTTGATACTGACAGCCTGTTGAGAATCTATAAAATCTCTCAAGTGACGGTAGATTTCGCTTAGCTGGTCGGGAGACACTGACATAATGTATTATTGCTGGAATTATAGGTTATATGATTGTTACGGCTAGTATAGCAACTTATTTGAGCAACACAAAAAGAAATTGCTCATGTGACAGAATTGAGCGGCGAAAATATTCAAAAATTATTGATCTGGCAAGGGCTTAGTATTCCCAATCGCGAGTTTAAATAGTGGTGGCAATAAGTATGCTCAGGTTTTTTTTTGAAATTGTGGCTGAGAAAAACTGCCCCCTTTATGTTGTTGGTGAGAGATTGATATTATCGGAAAAGACCCTTGCCTGTCCACAGGGGAAAGAGGTTTGCCTGATACTTGTCAGGGATTTAACCGAAATCTTGTTTAAATTGCTCAAAAAAACAGACTATTACAGTTTGGATTGGGAAAAAACGGTATACAACTGTAGTGATTGCAGAGGATTGATTAAATTCTCTCAGGTACTCCATGAACATGTCCCGCGGGTGACAGCAGCAGGAGTGGTTGGAACGGTAGCGACTGTTGGCCTGCATTGGAAATTGACAGAAAGCTCCGCTCTCGAATGGCCGCTGTTTAAACTCATTCCTAAAGAAGAAATTGTTTCGATGTCCGGACATCTTCGTGAGATCTCTCTTCAGGAAGGATGTGTACTAATAAGAAAAGGTGAGAAAAATCTAAATCTGTACATTGTTATAGCAGGTGAGTTCCGAGTTGAGGATGGAGAATTGCTTCTTGCAACATTGACAGATGGGGATCTTTGCGGGGAGATGAGTTATCTCGGGGCTGATGTCGCGGTTTCAACTGTTTTGGCTACAAAAAACTCAAAGGTTTTGGCTATTGCCGGTGATGTGTTTGGTTGCTTGTACGGCAATAACCCAGCTGTGCAATCATTCATGGCCAAACTGCTTGCTGTCCGGTTACGCCGTACTAATGCCGCCAGAGCCAAGGATTTCAAATCCTGCATGAGTGGGCGAATCGATAAAATTGTTCCAGCTGAGCTCTTTCAGATTTTTCACATGCATCAAAAAACTGGCGTTTTGACTTTAGAATTATCTCAGGGTAACGGGATAGTTGTCTTTCGTGAAGGGGGGATTGTTGACGCGGAATACGGCGAGTTACGAAATGAGGAGGCGATATTTCAGATTCTTGCTGAAAAAACCGGGCGATATAGATTTACTACTGGACTGGATCAAAAGCATATGCAATTAACCGAGATTGGCGATTTTATGCTGCTTCTGATGGAGGGAGTACAAAGAGTGGACGAGGATCAGGAACAGTGATACCCCCAGCAATATTGACAGTGAAGTAACAATAGTTGTTCTCTTTATTCGGCTGATTGCTTTCTAGAAGAAGCACTAACAACCTTCGTTTGGCTTTTGCGGATGAAAGCTATTGCAGGGGTGGGAGCCGCAAAATATCTAGAAAGCAGTCTACATGGTATAGGGCACGAAGGTTTCTGTTTCTGAAGGCAACGAGAGGGACATTACAAGATGCCGCATGTTGCTCGTCAATGATTGAATCGCCGATAAAGATTGCTTCGTCCGGTTGACAGTCAAAATGTTTAAGTATCTCTAGGAGGGCGTCAGGGGCCGGTTTGGGTCTCGCAACTGCGTCGGCGGTCATAACCTTGCCAAAATAGTCCTCAATGTTATAGCTGCGTAGCAGCGGTATCATAGTCGTGGTGCGATTGGTGGAAATAGCCAGATTATACCTCTCTTTTGTTTCTTCGAGAAACAGAATAAGGTCAGGCTCCATCTTCATGTAGGGCAAGAAGGCGGAATAATCACCTTGCCGCCTGAAGGCGTGAACTGCTTCAAGTGTCGGCTCCTGGTAATGGCTGAATATCTGCCGCACTGAATCATTGACGCTATTCATATGTACAAACTCCTCCTCGATCTTGCTCATCAGCGGCAACCCGAAATGATGCAAGAGATGATTGTAGTACATGCAGTTAGCTTCTCTGGAGTCGAACATAACTCCATCACAATCGAATACGATGAGTTTAAGCATAATTTCCGGCGAAAATACTGAGAACGGAAAGGATTATTAGGAAATATTTCCGATGAACTGGGAGAAAATCTGCTTATGCAACATATCGATGCCAAACCGCAGCAAACTTTCATCATCCTCTAGTTGTTGCCTTTCGTTATGGCTCATAACGGTGAAGTGGAGGCGATTGTGAAACAAATGCTCGCGAAATGAATCAATGTTATAAAGAGCCAGGATAAAAAGCTCAACATCGCTTCGTGATGGAATAAATCCATTGCGGATTGCCTCGTGCTGAAGAATCTCCATCACTGCATCATTAAAGGTGTTGTATCGGGTTAGTCCCTGGTCGGTAATGTAGTTTCTGGGAGTCTGTTGAGCGGTTTCCAGAAACCCTTGGCAGTGATTTTCCCTTAAGATCACAAAACGTTCATTGACCCCACCTGCGATGCGGGAAACAGCTCGTCCAAGAGGGTACGTCCGACAGGCTCCTGGCCGGTGTTCATAGACCGAGCAGCCGGCCTTCGTAACGAAGACACAGCTGGCTCGGCCGTCATCGACCATCGTCAGATAAACCCTGGGAAAGGCTTCTCCGGGATCCTGCTCGATAATGAAATATTTCTCAAGCAATTGTTGTGAGGGTAGACTGGTTGCTTGACGTAACCGCAGCGCATCATATGGGGAAATTGCAAGTTCAAGCAAGCGGCAACATTCTGTGTAGCATGCCACTCCGGGGTGGCATGCGAAGGCAAAGCTTTCAAGTGTATCGATAGGGGCAGTATCCTGCTCTGGTTGGGAAGAATCAACCATGGCTATAACCCAAAACCGATTCCTTCTTCCACAGGGTGAGAAGGGGGCTGGCGACGAAAATTGACGAATAGGTTCCAAAAAGAATACCAACGGTCAGGACAAAGGCGAAATCATGGATGACTGAACCACCGAAAAACATCAAGGCGAGAAGCGTAAATAGCGTAGTTACGCCGGTAATGGCTGTACGGCTAAGGGTTTCATTGATGCTGGTGTTGATTGTCACGTCAAGATTAGTGTTTGTATTTTTTAAGGCATTTTCCCTAATCCGGTCGAAAACAACTACCGTATCATTGAGTGAATATCCAGCCAGGGTAAGTAGAGCAGTAACAATGAGCAGAGTAAATTCTATATCTAAAAGCCAGCACAAACCGACCATTACAATGATATCATGAAAGGTGGAAATGGCTGCGGCAACGCCGAAACGGATATCAAAGCGGAAAGCGAGGTAAATGATTACCCCGGCAAATGAAATAATAATGGCCAGGATTGCCTGGTTTCGTAAGGAAGAACTCACGGAAGAACCTATTTCCGATTCGCTTTCAAGGTAAAATTGCTTTTCCGGTAACTCAGCCGTAAGTACACTGCTAAATTTTTCGGCATATTTCGAGACAACTTCTTGGGATTTCTTTGTTTTTATGATCAGTCGTTGCTCGTTTTCAACTTTCTGCAGATCGGCATCAGGAGCATCACTTTTCGTAAAGGCTTCACGGACTTCAGACATTGTAAAGTCTTGGGCAGCTTTGTATTGCAGCAATGATCCCCCGGAGAAGTCTACACCCATATTGGCATGTCCCCGGTATATTTGAATGAGGGCGATAAATCCAATGACAATCAGCGTGGCCGAAAAGGCGAAAGCAAAGTTTCTAATACGCAGGAAATCAAAGGAAGTTTTCGTCAGCAATGTTAGAAACTTGATACGCTTCAGCGGTTTAATTACATTGATTGAGTCGAAGACAAAACGTGAGTAGAAGAGAACAGTGAAAAGGTTGAAAATGATACCGAGAGAAAGGGTTACGGCAAAGCCTTTGATGGGGCCGGTTCCAAACATAAACAGGGCCAACGCGGTGATAAGGGTGGTAACCTGTGAGTCGACGATAGAGGAAAAGGCTTTTTCGTAGCCGGCCTCAACACAGGAGCGGACGGATTTTCCCAAGGCAAATTCCTCGCGCATCCGTTCGTAGATAAGAACGTTGGCATCAACCGCCATACCAATTGACAAGATAATACCGGCAATTCCGGGAAGGGTTAGCGTCGCGTTGAGCACGGCAAGGCCAGCAAAAAGCAGGACGATGTTGAATATCATTGCCGTATTGGCAATGACTCCCGACAGTCGGTAGTAGATGATCATAAAGGCAAGAACTAAAATAGCGCCCCAGAGACCGGAGGTGAGGCCCTTTGAGATGGAATCTTGTCCAAGACTTGCCCCGACCCTCATGTTTTGGATGATATCGACAGGGGCAGGCAGGGCACCGACTCGCAAGACAATGGCCAGGTCGGCTGCCTCCTCATGGGTAAAATTACCGGTTATTTGTGCAGAGCCGCCAAGTATGCGATCTCTTATGACCGGAGCGGAACGAACAACCTCATCAAGGACGATTGCCAATCGCCGGCCGACATTATTTTCGGTGACATGGGCAAATATTTTACCGCCATGGCTTGTCATGTCGAGGCCGACATAAGGTTCGTTGAAGCTGCCCCCAATACGAACCTGGGCGTCTTTAATCATATCGCCGGTCATAAGGGTCTTGTTCTCCAGCAAGATTGGAACGAGTATATCTTTCTTGGTGATCTTGTCGGTCTCCTTTTCGAAATTTACCGAGGTGTTGTCAGGCAGCTTGTTTTGCAGGGCACGATTGAGTTTCTTGATGCTCTCCCCATCCTGCCACTCCTTGGAGGCCTTAACCTGGGTGATCATCTCTTGCAGATTGAGGCCGGCCGCGTCAGCGACGAGCTTGAATTCCAGCTGCGCAGTATCTCCGAGAAGCTTGAGGGCACGCTCAGGATCTTTGACACCGGGCAGTTGAATGACGATTTCGTCTTCTCCCTGGCGGATGATAACAGGCTCAGCTACTCCAAATTGGTCGATCCTATTGCGAAGGATTTCCAAGGATTGATTAACTGCATGATTTTTGATGAATTGAATTTTCTCGTCTTTTAGGGTCAGAAAGATACGTGGAAAACTGCCTTCCTTTGCTTCTATCTTAGCGTCAATGTCGGAAAAACTGTCGGCAACGAGTTTCTTGACCTTGTCGATAGCCCCTGTGTTGGGGAGAGTAAAAATGATAGTGTCAGTGGCAGGTCCGGATGTACGTACAGCGGAAATTGATTGTTCGGCGAGGGCATCTTTTAGATCGTTTGCGGAAAATTCAAGAGTGTTTTCAGCGGCTTTCTTGAGGTTGACTTTGAGCACCAGATGCATGCCGCCTTGAAGGTCAAGTCCCAGACGCAGCCCGCCAGGCGCCAGATAGGTCTTCCACCAATCGGGAGTACCTGAGTAGAATGACGGCAGGACGGTGCTGATAGAAAGGAGAATAACCATCACGAGGAAGGCAAATTTCACTTTGAGTGTTGTATTCATATGATTTTCCTGAATTTTCCTGGATGAGAGAGCAAAAAATGGGCGGCATGAGAGGCGATTGCCATCGAACGCTGCGATTATAACGCAAAGCCCGAATCTTGCAAGGTTTGGCACGTACTATTACATAAAACCAGTAGAATGAGGAGAGAGCCTTCTTCGGGGATTTCGAAATAGCAACGCCATGGGGTTGGAGGAGCAGGGTGTCTGGTCAAAAGTTCCTTGCTATAACTAAACCCGGAAAGTACATTTATAACACTTTAACTGCGATGCTCTTTCAACGGTCAAAGACTGATGAAAGACCAATTATTGTCAAGAAACGAGGCAAGACATTGTACACTCAAATATATATCCTGCGATTTCCAAAAGATACCAGCGATCAACCGTTTATTTACCGGTTGGTCAAGGAATATGATATTGAATTTAATATTCTTAAAGCCGACATTCTTCTGCAGCGTGAAGGTATTATGATCATTGAGCTGAAGGGCAGCAGTAAAGCCAATGTCGTCGCTGGTCTCGACTATTTGAAAGGGATGGGCGTGAAAATTGAGCGATTAGCCACCCGGATTCGCCGTGACGATACAAACTGTTTCCAATGCGGGGCCTGTACCGGAGTTTGTTCTTCTGGAGCACTATACATTCAGCGACCGACGATGGCGGTGATCTTTGATGCTGAAAAATGTACAGGCTGCAGCCTCTGCGTGCCAATTTGCCCGGTACGTGCAATGGCGGTATCTCTTAATGATGACTGGATTCTTGCCGAAGGCTTGTTACTATAGTCTCAGGCAAGCTGAGGACAAGGTGTTATGTCCTTAACCCTGCTATTTAAGATGCTCGCTGCTGGATGCGTCCAGAGAAGATATCGGTAAGAGGCTCAATAATCAAAGAAGATCAGTCGGTCGAAGAACCATTATCCGCGGCTCCCTGACCGGAGAAGGACCAATTCCCCAGACCCAGTTTGGGGAGCCATGAGGTGAGTGCTGATTTCGGTGGATCGCCGGCCTCCAGTCTTGCCAGCAAGTCTTTAGCCTGGGCGGCTATTGGTTGCTCGGAATATTTGGCGAGAAGAAACTTGAGGCGCACTTTAGCTTGATCGTATTTTTCAGTTCTGACGTAGTATTCAGCGACAAAATACTCATGGTCGGCAAGAAACTCTGTGGCTGTTGCAATTCGGGCTTTAGCCTCGTTGGTATATGGTGAGTTGGGGTAAGATTTCAAAAGCTGTTTGAAAAACTCAATAGCCTTGACTGCACCAGTAGTATCCCTGTCAACTCGGTCAATTTGCTTGTAATTGCACATTCCCTTCTGAAAGATAACGTAGGGAATACTCTCGTTGGTGGGGTGGCGATTCGCAAATTCCTCATATAAAACCAGCGCTTCGAGATAGCGGCCAAGGTGGAAACTGCAGTCCGCAGCTTTCAGTTCTGCAAGGGGTGCCTCTGGGCTGAAAGGGTAGCGGTTGAGGATTTCTTGAAAGAATTCAATGGCGGTAAAATATTTGCCCACGTTGTAGTCATCCATTCCTTGAGCTAAAAGGTTTCTCGCCGGTAAATTCATGTCGGCTTTTGCCTCAACCCCGTCTTCGTCGATTGAAGTAAAATTAAAGGTTTTTTTGAAATCACTACAAGCGCTGAGACTAGCAAGTAATCCAAAAGCCAGAACAACCAAGCAGAAATGGATCGCGGTTTTTTTGTTTATTGACTGCATCGATGGCCACATGTCGAGGTTATTTAAAACTTTGCAGGTATTTTTCCGCAGCGAGAACGGCAACTGCGCCTTCGCCTGCAGCATTGACAATCTGCCGGACGTCTTTGCTGCGGATATCGCCAGCAGCCATAACCCCGGGAACGGTAGTCCGCGTTTCGATATCGGTGGGGATGAAGCCCCATTTATCGGCATTAAGTAAATCGAGTGGCAATCCCACGTTGCTGGGAGTTACCCCAATTAGAACGAAAACGCCTTGGACGTCAAGGGTCGAAGATGTACCATCATTGTCTAAGAGATGGAGCCGTTCGACACCAGCCTGCCCCTCAATTGCTGTTACTCGCTTGTTCCACAGGAAATTGATTTTTGGATTTGCAAAGGCGATTTCTTGGATGATTTTTGTTGCCCTGAGACTGTCGCGGCGGTGAATTACCGTTACTTTGCTGGCGAATTTGGTAAGATATTCGGCCTCTTGGATGGCAGTATTTCCCCCTCCAACAACAGCAACGTGCATGTTTCGGTAGAAAGGAGCATCGCAGGTGCCGCAATAGGAGACACCCTTTCCCCGGAGTTCCTGTTCCCCGGGAACACCAAGGGAGTTGGCACTTGCCCCGGTACAAATAATCAGCGAGTCACAGGTAACAATCCCACCATCTTCAAGATGGAGAACCTTTTGTCTGTCGTTACTCAGATCTACCTTCGTAACGCAGGCTAACTCTGAGTTCAGATTAAATCGTTTGGCATGTTCCGTCATCTTCTCAACCAGGTCAAAACCGGTCAAGCCTTCGGGAAATCCGGGATAATTATCAACCCAGTGGGTGAGCAAAACTTGTCCTCCGGGTGCTCCTTTTTCTATCAAGACATGATCTAAGCGCGCACGAGCGGCGTAGAGCCCAGCAGATAAACCAGCTGGGCCACCGCCAAGGATGACTAGTTCGTAGTGTTCTTTCATTGTGTCTTGGAGATTCCTTTGGGAACAGAAAGGTGAATAACTACCTGGAGTGATAGAGGTTCTGCCGATGGAGGTTTTCCGAGGCTCTGATTATTTCGCCTTGCTAATAAGTGCAACAAGCTGTGATTTGCCAACCGAGCCGGTGATTTGATCAACAACTTGACCGCTTTTAAAAAGGATCAAGGTTGGGATGGCGCGGATGCCAAATTTTCCGGGTGTCGCCGGATTGTCATCGACATTCATCTTGGCAATCGTGACCTTCCCCTCATATTCGCTGGCGAGGTCTTCAATGACAGGGCCTATCGCTTTGCATGGTCCGCACCATGGTGCCCAAAAATCAACAAGCGTCGGTGTTGCGGAAGCTGTAACAGTATCAAACTCCGCATCACTTAGTTGCAGAACTTTATCAGTAGCCATTATTATCTCCTTTGGATGTGAAGTGAGTATAGGGTTGAAGGCATAGCCAGCAAGTATCGCCGCAGGGCAACCATCTGTCAACTTTACCTGCTGCTCTGTTGACTGACAAGTAGAAAAAGATGTTCAGCGCAGCGAGCCAAAATCTGTCACAAGAGGTTTTCTACAATGTGCATAATTGTTTAGAAATCAAGGGGAGGGTGTTTGACACAAAAACGTTCTTCATGCTATATTCCTTCCCTTAAACCCATGCAAGCAGGGTGCGTCTCCTCGCCAAAAAAACTCACATAAGCACCAAGACGATTTACCAAAAACTGACGGCTGTCCACTAAAAAAGTTGAAGCTTTGGATAATGCCATCAGTCCTTATATCTTTGAAAAAGGAGTTATGAATGAATTTCCCCATTTCCAATCAGTTATTCGAACAGGCTAAGAAAATTATTCCCGGAGGAGTGAACAGTCCTGTTAGGGCTTGCCGGGCAGTGGGCGGTAACCCAGTTTTCATCACCAAGGCCTCTGGATCTAGTCTTTGGGATGCTGATGGAAACGAATACGTCGATTTTGTCTGTTCTTGGGGGCCGATGATTGCGGGACATGCTCATCCTGACATTGTTGCGGCTGTCTGTAAGACTGCAGCTTTAGGTACCAGTTACGGGGCGCCTACTCCGGGCGAAATAGACTTGGCTGCCATGGTTGTGGAAGCCATGCCCGCAATTGAAAAAGTCCGTTTTGTAAATTCCGGAACCGAAGCAACCATGAGCGCAGTCAGGCTCGCTCGGGGATATACGGGAAAGAAGATAGTTGTAAAGTTTGACGGCTGCTACCATGGCCATGCTGATTCATTTCTGATAAAAGCCGGTTCGGGAATCATAACTTTAGGAATTCCCGGTAGTCCTGGTGTACCTGATGATGTGGTGAAGCACACTATCTCCATCCCTTACAATGATCTCCACGTGATGGAAAGAACCTTGCGGGAAAAGTACCTTGATATCGCGTGTGTGATTGTCGAACCGGTAGCCGGGAACATGGGGTGTGTTCCGCCACAACTGGAATTTCTTAAAAAACTTCGTGAAGTTACCAGTGAGCTGGGGATAGTATTAATCTTTGACGAGGTAATTACTGGCTTCAGACTTTCCTATGGGGGCGCGCAGCATTACTTCAACATCATTCCCGATTTGACTTGTCTTGGGAAAATAATTGGTGGTGGATTACCGGTTGGCGCTTATGGAGGGAAGGTAGACATTATGGATTGCGTTGCTCCTGATGGGCCAGTCTATCAAGCCGGGACCCTGTCCGGCAATCCTTTGGCTATGGCTGCTGGTGTTGCTACCCTGAAGATTTTGCAAAAACCGGATTTTTACGAGAAACTTAAAGCCAAGGCGGATTATTTCGCAGAGCGTTTTGGAGAAATTGTTAGAAAGACGGGTATTGAGGTCTCCGTGAATCGCGTGGAAAGTATGATGACGGCATTTTTCTCCAAATGGCCTGTGACTAATTTTGAATCAGCGATGCTTTCTGATACCAAAAGATATGCCCAACATTATCGTCAGATGCTAGAGGGAGGAATTTATCTCGCACCGTCACAGTTTGAAGTGGCCTTTGTTTCAGCTGCACAGAGCGACAAGGACCTTGATAAAGCATTAAAAACCACTGAATGGTCATTCAAAAAGTTGCTCGAAAAGTGAAAATTTATTGACTTTACTAGGGAGCCATGATACCAAACCAGGTTATATCACAGCGGTTTGTTGTAACTCTGAAGCAGGTGGACAAAATGTCGGGTGTTAAAAAAGAATTTGTTCAGTTGCTTGCGAATTACGGGCACATCGGCTTCACTTTTGTCGCCTCTATCGTTATCGGCTTGGGCGGGGGAATTTATCTCGACCAAAAGGTCTTCGATGGTCGAACTTCTCCTTGGTTTACATTCATAGGGTTGGGGTTTGGTATTGCCGCCGCGTATAAGGCTCTGCTTGAGATCCTCTGGCACAACAAAGAGAAAGAAGAACGGCCGAAACGAGAGGACTAAGAGGGTTGTGTGACTGAAGATTTGTTGACGCTGCAGAGAATGCAGGTTATAAGCTGGATTTGTTTGGCAGTAATGATAGTTGGAGCGGCGGTTGTCGTGTCTTTTCAGTTCGCTCTGGCGGTCCTTGTTGGCGGCCTTGTTTCAATAGGCAGTTTTTGGGTATCGCAGACAGAGGTAATGAGAATGATCAGTTCGATCGCCTCGCTACCGTCCCAAGAGGATCGGCAGGCACAAGCCAAACAGGGGCAAAAAAAATATCTGCTGAAGTTCTGGGGTCGACTTGCAATTATTGGTGTTGTTCTGCTGGTTGTTATTAAGAGCCAGGCGGTCAACATCTTCGGCTTAATTTTGGGTTTGTCAACGGTAGTGTTAACGGTCACCCTCATGTCGCTGAATGTGGCCTGGCACTACTTCTTCAGAGGGAGGAGGTAAGAGGAGTTATGGAACATCCGATACTATTTATTTCGATTATCCTAGAAAAATTGGGATTGCCTATTCCGCATGGTCCTGTAGGGCATTCATTTATTGAGCAGCTGTGTGCGCCGTACATGACATATACATGGTTGGTAATGGCGTTTCTTTTCTTGGTGGCCAAACTCACCCTTGGAAATTTGGAGATGATCCCTGGTAAGGGGCAGAATTTCTGGGAGTTGGTCATTGGTGGCATGGATGATTTCTTTGCCGATAATATGGGAAGGGAAATGGCTGACAAATTCTTCCCGATGATAGCTACTTTCGCGCTTTATATTGCCGTCGCCAACCTCATTGGCCTTATTCCCGGTTTTATGTCTCCGACCTCGAGCATAAATACCACCTTGGCCCTCACCCTGATTGTCTGGGTATCTCACCACATAATAGGGCTCAAGGAGCACGGGTTGCATTACTATAAGCATTTTATGGGCCCGGTATGGTGGCTGGTACCCCTGCTGTTACCAATCGAACTTATTAGTAATCTTGCACGCTTGCTTTCTCTGTCTATTCGTCTTTTTGGAAACATAATGGCAAAAGAGACTTTGCTGGCAATCCTGTTCATGCTTGCCGGAGCATTTTTTGCTCCATTGCCAATCATGATACTTGGAGTGCTTGTTTCTATTGTTCAAGCCATGGTTTTTGTTCTGCTTACGGTTGTTTATTTCTCCCAAGCTAAAGAACACGCTCATTGAGTTGGATTCGATTGATTTACATATAGAAGAAGGCCAAAACAAAAAAACTTTTTAAGGAGAAGAAAATGGAAGGAAATATTATGTACGCTCTGGTTTGTATTGGTGCTGCTCTGTCAATTGGTCTTGCAGGCCTTGGAGCTGGTATTGGTATTGGTTCTGTTGGTAATGGCGCATGTCAAGGTCTTGCCAGAAACCCAGAAGTACAGCCCAAATTGATGGTTTTCATGATTCTTGGTATGGCGCTTGCTGAGTCCGTAGCTATCTATGGCCTGGTTATTTCGCTCATTCTCCTTTATGCAAACCCACTTGTAAAATAGTTAGATGAGAAGACCATTCCGATCGTTCTTTGATCGGGTAAGAGGGCCGCAGAGTATTCTGCGGCCCTCTTTTGTTTTAAAATACGGTTACAAGGAGGGAAAATATGGATCAGGATATTGATGCAAATATTCTCATTCATCCGCGACGGGGTAAAAAAGAAAAAGTCCTTCCTGAAAATGGGATACTCCTTGTAAACCCGTCCGAGGCATTTCTATGCCATGAGCAGTTAAAGAAATTCGGAGGTGAGTCTCAGCAGCTTTTTAACTCAAACTTGACTGTAGATGTAGACCAATCGTTTTTTGCAGCTGGTCCGGCAATCGGTTCACCTATGGCGGCTTTGACCCTGGAAAAACTCATAGTTCTTGGGGCGAAAAGAATTATTCTATTCGGTTGGTGTGGAGCAATTTCCCCTGATCTCAAGGTTGGGGATATTCTGATTCCAAGCGAGGCCCTTGCCGGTGAAGGTACCTCACAGTATTATCCACTAAATGCACCTGCTATACCTGAAAAGGTATTTCGTGAAAATATAGTGAGACATTTTCAGGAAAATAATACCCCTGTTGGTTCTGGGCGTGTTTGGTCGACTGACGCAGTCTACCGAGAGGATCGCCGAACCCTTAAAAACCTTTACTCAACCGAGAGGGTTATCGCAGTTGATATGGAGTTCTCAGCACTTTGCGCGGTTGCATGCTTTCGTAATATTAAGTTTGCCGCAGTTTTGGTTGTTTCAGATGAGCTATCCGGTAAGGCGTGGCGGCCTGGGTTTTCAGAAGGAGCTTTTCTTCACAGCAAGGCTAGAGCTCTCAAAACAGTAGTATCATACATCTCTAAATACAAGGAGTTGTAATGGGCTTATTCTATTTAGTAAGCCAAGGATGCGCAAAAAACCTCGTGGACTCGGAAGTCATTCTTGGTTCCATGGATATGCGTGGTTGGAAGCTTACCGAAGATCCAGTGGAAGCAAGTGTCTTGATCATTAATACTTGTGGTTTTATACAGGGTGCCGTGGAAGAGGCAATCGGTGAGATATTTGAATTGGTTAAAATTAAAGAGCGTTACCCAGAAAAACGTATAATCGTTGTTGGGTGTCTTGTTCAGCGGTACAAGGAACAATTGGCTGTGGATTTGCCGGAGGTTGACCTGTTTGTCGGAACTGAAGGACCTGTAGAGCTTGCCGGATTACTTGAGCAGTTGGAGAATGGGCTGATGAACCAGCGCTTGCTTCTGCCAGCTCGGTTTTTGATGTCCAGCGATACTCCGAGAAAAATATCGACTCCGTTTTTTCGTGCATGGTTGAAAATCACCGAGGGATGTAACAACCGTTGTTCTTACTGTATGATCCCTATGATCAGGGGAGAGCTGCGCAGCAGGGCAATTGATGATTTAGTTCGTGAAGCACAAAGACTAGAAATTCATGGAGTGAAAGAGCTTTCCCTCATTGCTCAAGATAGCACTGCTTATGGCAATGATCTGGGTTTGGGGATCAGTCTTGAGACATTGCTTGAGCAACTGCTTGAAAAAACCTCAATTCCTTGGATTCGTCTGTTGTATCTCTATCCCACGGGTGTGACTGATCAGCTGCTTGATTTGCTGGCGAAGAATGAAAGGATTGTTCCCTATTTGGATATTCCGATGCAGCATGTTAATACCACGGTGCTGCGGGCAATGAATCGTCGTTACACATCAAGTGATTTGCTCAGGCTTGTTGAAAGAATACGGTCACGTGTGCCGAATATTGCCCTCAGAACTACTTTTCTTGTCGGTTTTCCGGGAGAGACGGAAAAGGCCTTCAGGGAGATTGAAGAATTTATGCGTAAAGTTGAAATTGACCATGTTGGTGTCTTCGCTTATGCAAATGAGGAAGGGGCTCCATCAGAAAAATTCACCAAGCAGGTGTCAGAAAAGGTGAAAAATAAACGGAAGAATCATCTTCTGGC
This sequence comes from Desulforhopalus sp., assembly GCA_030247675.1. NCBI lineage: Bacteria > Pseudomonadati > Thermodesulfobacteriota > Desulfobulbia > Desulfobulbales > Desulfocapsaceae > Desulforhopalus > Desulforhopalus sp. Next base: position 520,935 of record JAOTRX010000002.1, read on the forward strand.
GATACAGGCTGAGCTATCTGCAAAAATTCAAAAGAAGTATGTCGGGAGAATCGAGCCGGTTTTGGTAGAAGGCTTGAGTAGCGAGACCGACCTTCTATTACAGGGAAGGACAAAATATCAGGCGCCGGAAGTCGATGGCATCGTTTTCATAAACGACGGCGTGGCCAATCCTGGTGATATCGTCAACGTCGCCATCACCGACTCTCAGGTATATGATTTAGTCGGAGGGATTGTTGAAGAGAGCGGGGCTAACGATAGGCAGCAAAATGCATAACAGGAGAGCCCGGAAGCAAATTGCTGCCTAGGGCTCTTCGCGGTTTGCAGTCTGGAAAAATAAATTTATTTACTGCTGTTAACTTTTTCTCGTAGCTCCTTGCCAACTTTGAAAAAAGGAAGCTTCTTGGGTTTTACCTCAATTTTTCGACCAGTTTTTGGGTTTCTGCCCTCATAAGAACCGTATTCTTTAATAACGAAGCTCCCAAAGCCTCGTATTTCAATGCTCTCTCCCTTGGCAAGCGCTTCTGTCATTGTTTCGATCACGGTGTTGGTAATCGCCGCAGCTTCTCGGTGAGGTATGTTGATATCTTGCGCTAATGCCTCGATGAGTTCTGATTTGTTCATACGTAACTCCTGTTTGTGAAAAACAAATTGGGATGCATTATCAAAAAATACAGTCACATAGTAACGTAGTAATAAAACTAACACCCAAGCGCAAACACCTGAAGTCCTGGGTTGATAAATAGTGTTAAATATCAAGCAGTTGGAATCACATCTGGGTCGTAGGCTAGCTGTCTACCCCTAACTACTTAGATTTAATCAGCTAATCTTGGTTTTGTAAAGAGAATTCTAAAAAAATATTTTTTTTAAATCTGCAGAGTTAAGTTGCTTGTAGCTACCAACAGGGAGATGGCCCAGAGTCAGCTTGCCATAAGCGATACGTTTGAGGTGCAATACAGGATGGCCAATCAGGCTAAACATCTTTTTCACTTGCCGTTTCCGTCCCTCATGAATGGTGATTTTCATTTTGCAATTAGGACCTTGTGAGGCAATGGCTGTTACGCGGGCAGGTGAGGTTAACTTCCCATCAAGCTCAACTCCTATTCTGAGAAGTTCAATCTTCTCTTTGGAGGGATTGCCCTTGACTAAGGCCTCGTAGGTCTTGTTAGTTTCGTTGCTCGGGTGTTGTATCTGCTGGGCGAGTTGGCCATCATTGGTCAAGATTAGTGCTCCCTCGGTATCAAGGTCAAGGCGCCCGACGGGAAATAGTCGCACACCAGCTCCTTTAATAAGAGAGGTAACAATAGGCCTGCCTTGCGGGTCGGAAAGCGTGGTGACATAGCCCCTTGGTTTGTTGAGAAGATAATAAACCAGAGGCTCCTTGGCTTTTACCAGTTTGCCGGCAAAGGTTACGATGCTGGAATCTGGATTTATGGTAATGCCCATTTCTGTGACAACCTTTCCATCCACGCTGATAAGACCTTCGGAAATGAGTTCTTCAGCTCTTCGCCGCGAGGCAACTCCACATTGGGCAAGGTATTTTTGTAGTCTTACCAGCATACTCATCGCCATTCAGCAGGGATAATTTTTGTGAACTGTCTATCGACTTTTTCCCTTGTTTTTGCATCAACCTCAAGGACTTTTGTGTACCAAGGTTTCATTCGGCAATCAATGACCACAGGCGGTAGCAACCCGACATGAAATCGATGTACTGCGTTTGAACGGGCATGAATATCCGCAGCTGGTTCGAATCTGGTGAAAATGGTCCAGAGAAAGTCCTGCGTCGAGGAAGTCGCCTCCCTGCTATCATCGACCAGAAAGATTATTGGCCAATCCTGCACTGCAGTAAACTCGGCTAGCTCTTTCGCCAATGTAGGTTTTTCTTGGTAAGGCGAACCTTGGACAACCAGTGCCCCTGGCAGGAAAACTACTGGTTTTGAACAATATTCTGGTAAAGAGGTGTTGAAGTGTTCGGGGAGTTGGCGTCTTTTCGCTTTACCTAGGCCCAAAAGCATGGCCTTGGAACCTTTATTAACAGACGGCCCGGTATAATCGAGGGTATCTTGGGAAACGTTGGCAAAGACAAAGAGGTCCTGTTCCCAATTTACCCTTTCCAATACGTGAACCAACAAATCTGGAAAATTGGTGATATCGATATCACCGTCTGTGACAATAAGGAATTTTGTAAGGGAAAGCTGCCCTTCGCCAAGGATTCTTAAACCGCAGGCAAATGCTTCACGTGGATAACGATCAGAGACCTTGGCGGCAGCAAGACAATGAAAACCAGTTTCGCCGTATGTCTTTAATTCTTTGACCCCCTTCATAACAAACGGAAAAAGCGGTGATAACAATTCTTGGAGATAGTCGCCGATAAAAAAATCCTCTTGTCGAGGACGACCGACAACCGTCGCTGGATAAATAGCATTATTACGATGATAAAGGTGGCTGACTTGGAATACCGGGTAATCGTGTTGCAGAGAGTCGTAACCGTAATGATCGCCGAACGGACCTTCAGGCCGACGAAGGTGAGGAGGAACCAGGCCCTTGATTGCAAATTCGGCATTGGCAACAAGCTTGTGCCCTCCTAATGGATCCTTGGTCATGGAGAGTTTGTCGCCGATAAGCAAGGAGGTGAGGAGGAGCTCAGGAAGATCCTCGGGAAGCGGCGCAATGGCAGAAAGCATAAGAGCCGGAGGACCACCAATAAAAAGAGTCAGGGGGAGAGCCTTGTTGAGCTTTTCCGAATCATAATAATGGTATCCACCTCCTTTATGGATTTGCCAGTGAATACCGGTAGTGGCATCATCGTAGCGCTGGATGCGATACATGCCGAGATTATGACCCCGGCCTTCTGGGTGTTCCGTGTAAACGAGCGGCAGGGTTACGAAGGCACCGCCATCGCTGCTCCAGGAGGTGAGCATGGGGATAGAACTAAGCCGTGGCGGTTGCTGGCAGTTTTCAAGTATTGGGCCTTTGGAGACGTTTTTTAGGCCGATCTTCAACCCATCGAGGAAAAGTTGCTTATTCTTCCAGAGGTTTGTAATAGACAGCGGCATAATAGATTCGGCGAGTCGAACCACGTCGCGGACAAATTGCTGTGGCTTATTACCGAAGGCAAGTTCAAGTCTTTTGCTGGTACCAAAGAGGTTGGTGGTAACCGGAAACTTTGAGCCTTTGACTTTGGTATAAAGCAGCGCTGGTCCACCCCGAGAGATTACACGACGATGAATTTCGGCGATTTCCAAATAGGGGTCGACCTCTTCCTCAATGAGCAGCAGTTGATTTTCTTTTTTAAGAAGGTCTAGATAACTGCGCAGGTCGTATAATTTGTCGAGAGCCACGCATTACTCCTTATGCTGGTGATCAGGGTCGAGCAAAAAGAGCCGGTGGTACTCATCTTTGTCGAGGTGTTTTTTTAAGAGCCCAAAAAAGGTATCCACGAATTGGTTGATTTCTTCGCAGGTGAGCCTTTCAGAAAGTATTTTGGCAAATTCCGGACGACCTGCAAGTTGCAGAAAGGTAGCAAATGAGAGTCGATCCAATTCCTCGGCCAAGCCGAAGCACATTTTTTCGGGTTGAAGGGTCATGAGCTGTTTATGCGGTGAGTTTGGTGGAAAAGGGCTGTTGATGGTCTGCAATAATTTTCCAGCGAACTGAGCGGGCACGGGGGCCGTCAAATTCACAAAAGAAAACCTTCTGCCAGGTGCCAAGCTGCATCTTGCCGTTCTCAATAAATATGGTGAGATGGGTGCCGGTCAGCATGGCCATTATGTGAGATGGTGAATTTCCTTCACGGTGTTTATATCCAAGGTTGCGGGGGACCATATACGCAAGGCCCTGCAGGATATCCAGGCAGACGTCTGGGTCCGCACCTTCATTAATTATAAGACCCGCAGTGGTATGTGGATTGTAAAGGTGAATAATTCCTGAAGAGATCGCTTGGCTCTGGATAATTTTGTCAATTTCGCTTGTAATGTTGACAAGTTCCACACTTGATGTCGTGGAGAGTTTCAATTGGCCGTTGGGCATAGCCCCTCCTTTATATGTATTGAGGCGTAGAGGCATTGAGAAATCGTCGCGGCTAAAGCGAGTGTGCCTTGCTTACTTGAATAGCTCTTACGACGTTGGAATTGGCTTGATATCGATACATTTACAAAGAATCCCTTAGTATAGGTTCTTTTAATCCTTCAGTCAATCTTTGCCCGGCATGACCTGTTGTAGAGATGCACCCAAATGTTAAGCTTGCTGGAGTGGTCTAGAGAAGACGGGGAAGGATAAAAACGCCGCATCAATTAAACAGGATAAATCCCGGAAGAAGGAATATTTGCTGCCTTCTCGCTTATATTGGCATAGTAGCCCTTCTTGACTTGTGCCACAATACGAATACAATACAGGCGTACCAAATAGCTATACCTTCACAGGAGAGATATCTGCTGTTTTAAAATATTTGCGTATTATTTATTCGTCAAGATACGATGCAAGGCCCAGAGAAATGCCCTTTGGTGCGCATTTTCAATAATATCTTTAATTGAAGGCGACGTTCACTTAGCGCCTCAAGGGATAGAGGTACCGTGATGGTAGAACAAGCTGAACAGATAAAAAATATCTGGATGGTGAGCCGAGAGTACGGTGAGCTTGCCGGAGCCGGAGGGGTCAAAGATGTTGTCTGTCAACTCGCCGAGGCACTTGCCAAAGGAACTGCCAGGTCCCTACAAGTGGTGTTGCCCCTATATGGTTTTGTCAACGCGCGAGAACAGGGGTTCTTGCCTTTGAGGGATCCCTTCTGCCCGGATCGCATTTTAAGGCTGCGGATTGATATGCACCAACCCGACAAACGAATACTCGAAGAAGTTCACTACTATTATAAAAAGATCAATAAGGTAAGCCTGTACCTTGTCGACGCGGAGCGCTACCGACAAAAGTCGGATGTGTATACCTACAGTGAAAAAGACGAAAATTTGGTGCCTTGGCAGAAAAAATCGATGGGTCATCATGACTTCTTCGCAATGAATCTGCTCCTGCAAAAGGCGGCTCTCGAACTGATGATTGTTCTTGGGGAAAAGCCAGATGTTATTCATTGCCATGATGGACATACGGCAGTTTTGCCTGCGCTTATCAGGGAGAATGCCGGATATCGAAATTATTTTCGCGAAACCGGGTGTATAGTCACTATTCATAACGCGGGGTATGGTTATCATCAGGAGGTTATTGACATTCCCTATGCTGTCTCAATAACTGCTTTGCCAAAGCACGTCATTGATGACAACCAGCTCGATTTTAAGTTTGATCCCTTCCTTGTTGCCGGCCAGTATGCCATAATCAACACGGTGAGTGAAAATTATGCCAGAGAGTTACGGGAGACGGACAGTGATTACCTGACAGGATGGTTGGGCCACGAGCTGTTACGGCGCGGTGTAACCCTCGAAGGTGTGACCAACGGCATCGATCCGGACTTTTTCTGTTCCAGGGCAATAGCCGGGAGTAACCCCGAATTGATTTTCTCCCCTGGAAAAGAAGAAGATAATCTAGCCGGCAAAAGACGCTGCAAAGAACTGCTTCTCGAAGATTTGTATCATCGCACTTCCCTTAATGGTGTGCGGTGTTTTGGCAGTATCGACAGAAAGACCGAAAATCCACTTATTACCTTTATAGGCCGACTCAATGAGCAAAAAGGTATTGATATTTTCACAACGGTTCTTGCTGAGTTGCTCGCCAAAAACCAGGAGGTTCAGGTCATAATCCTTGGAACTGGTGCAAGCGAGATAAATACCAGTTTAATCCGTATGGCCGAGCGGGAAGGATTTGCTGGGCGGGTGTGTTTTTTACAAGGATTTAGTCCGGAAATGGCAAACAGGGTTTTTGCTGCTGGAGATTTTTTCGTTATTCCTTCTCGATACGAACCGTGTGGATTGACAGATTTCATTGCTCAATTATTTGGTAATATTCCAATAGTGCATCGCGTAGGTGGTTTGGTAAAAGTTATCGATGGGGTGACCGGGATAACATACGAAGGTAATGCACCTGGGGATTTGTTGAAAGCCCTGGAGCGGGCGCTGGTTTTGTATACGGACAAGGGGCTGATGAGAAAGATACAGCTGCAGGCGGTGCAGGAGATAGAACGAAACTATATTTGGTCGAAGGTAATGCGGAAATACCTGGAGCTTTACCGTAAAGCCAGAAAACAGCAACTATGCCGTGAATGAGGGGCCTCTGGTCATTTATGCCAGGAATTACACGCTAAAAATCATGATGCAACAATGATCATGGACAAATTACTACCGGTTTCGGAGTGCCAACAGTGCCGGAAGATTAAGGAGAGAAAACAATGACGATAAAAATTGGAATTAACGGTTTTGGCCGGATTGGCAGAAATATTTTCAGGGCAATAGATAAGGATAGTGCATTTGCCGATATTGAGGTTGTGGCAATTAACGATCTCACTGACAACCCGACACTTGCCCATCTGCTGAAATATGACTCAGTGATGGGAGTGTATGCCAGAGACGTGCAGAGCAATGAGAAAGGCATCATGGTGGATGGCCGGCAGGTAGCCGTATCAAATTTTCGCAATCCCGCTGAGATTCCGTGGGGAGCGCTTGGTGTCGAGTATGTGGCCGAATGTACTGGCAAATTCGTCGATGCAGAGTCAGCGCAGGCCCATATCGATGCGGGTGCATCAAAGGTGGTTATTTCAGCACCGGCAAAAGGCAATGTGAAGACCTTTGTTATGGGAGTAAATGAAGATGAGTATGATCCTGTCACCCATCACATAGTGTCTAACGCCTCCTGCACCACTAATTGCCTTGCCCCATTTGCCAAGGTGATTCTCGATAAGTTCGGCATCAAGCGCGGCCTGATGACAACAGTACATGCATATACAGGGGATCAAAGACTGCTCGATTTTCCGCATTCCGACCCACGCCGAGCACGGGCTGCGGCATTGTCGATGATTCCAACAAAGACTGGCGCAGCGGCAGCGGTGTCTTTAGTAATACCGGAACTTAAGGGCAAATTTGATGGGTTGGCTGTTCGAGTACCCACACCGACAGTATCCTTGGTCGATGCGGTTATGGAGGTGGAAAGAGAGACCACCGTGGCAGAGGTGAACAAGGCCTTAAAGGATGCGGCTAGTAGATATCTCGGTTATACGGAATTACCCCTTGTCTCTATCGATTTTCAGGGCAATGCGCACTCTTCAATTATTGATGCTCAGTGCACAAAGGTGATAGGTAATTCGGTTAAAGTGATGAGCTGGTATGATAATGAGTGGGGGTATTCCAATAGAATGCTTGATCTTATTCTCCATATGGAGGCGAATAAGGCAATTTGATATCCTAGTAAGGAAGGAAGCAATAGTACGAACGCCTTTGCTGATTCGTCACAAAGGCGTTTTTTTTATCACTTGCCACGGCGGGAATGTCTTCGATATACTCACGGTGTATATGGGGAAATAATTGCCTGACAAGAAAATATATTATAGGTTGATATGGAAGCCACGCCTCAAGAGAAGATTATTGAATCGGATGCTTTACGGGCAAATCTCATCGAGACTGCGGGGAGCGTGGTTATCGAAGAAGATTTATTGGTGTTGCTTGAGGCTGTTGAACAATTCAACGGATTACATACGGCCCTCGAAAAACTTCTATTGGAGATCTGTCACCCGTTTCGCAATTGGAAGATTATTTTGCCGCAGCTGCGTAGTTTTGCCTTAAAGAACTCCAACCATTACCGAACACACCTGCGTGGACCGGATGCCTTTTGTATTTTTAGTCGGATTTTTTTTGAGGCAATACACGACACTACTCGGGATGCCGGTCTGTTGTCCCAGGCGGTTAGTGCCCAAATGGTCTGGCTTGATAAATTAACTAGTCAGCTTACCGGTGATGATTTGCGTCGTTTTGCAATGGAGTTAAACATCGTATTCGAACGATTGGCGGAATTGGACAGAACAGACAAGCAGGTTATGATGCAAATTGTTCAGGGGCAGCACCCTTTTGTCAAAATTGCCAAACAACTCCTTGCTCTTACTGCACAAGATCGGGTTGAATTTGATTTTACGCCGCTTGCCCGACTCCTCCAGACTATTCTCAGTAACTGCTATCGATATTGGTTGAGGGAAGATGATCCGCTGACCTGGTTTCTCGACCGCTGCAGCATACCGGTTGCGGACTTTCATTCATCTAATCTCTTTCAGGCAATTTCCCATGAAACGATGGAGCGTCAACTGGAGGAGGTGACTGGACTAGACATAACTAACGGTCCTTCCACGGCATTGCAAACCATGCTTGAGTATCCGGAACATGTTGATATTGTTAAATATTACAGGGCGATGCCGAATAATCTCGTGGCGGCAGAGGCGGTCTTTAGGCAGATTGAAGAGCAGGGAATAACCCATCTCCATCATTTTACCGAAAACAGAAAGCTGCTGTTTTTGTTTAAGATAATGGATACGGATGGATTGTATCTCATCCATGAAGAGACTCTGCGGGAGATTAATCGGAGCCTTGTGCAGCTTATTCGGCAACAAAGTTTTGAGGAAATTGAGGATTTCCTCCTGACTGCTTTTAAGCTGCTTAAGGCCAATGTGCGCAAATTTCCTCACACCTCCCTGCAATGTATTCAGGTGTTGGGTGGAGAGGTGTTCGACCGTGGCAACAGTCGCATGGTCGAGGCCTTTCTCTGGGGTGTAGTGCGTTTTGGTTTTCAACACGCCAATGTTGTTGGCGTTGATGAAAACTGGCAACCACTCGCGAATCCGGCGCACCTTGCTAATATTCGGGTCTGGCTTCACCTGATCATGCGGGAGCCGAAATGGTGTTCTACTCTATTCTCGGCACTGATCATTCATCTCAAACTCTCCGGCACCTGTGTCAAAGATACTGATTTATTTCAGAGGGATATTACCCAACTGCTCAATCATCCAATAGAGCCAATTTATAATCTTTCGAAACAATTCGCAAAATTGATGCCGGTATTCTTTAATGAAATTGGCTCTGAAGGTGAGTTGCGGGATGTATCGACAGAACTCGATGAGATCCATAGGCGCAAGGACGTGCTGATACATTTTCTCCGCAAACAGGGACATGTGGAGAGTTCCAACCTCATTGTCGATTTTGTTCAGGCGATTTTTCTTTTTTGGAAAACAGGCGATAAAAGCCTTCTCATCCCCTTTATTCCAGAGGAAGTTTACAGCCAAGTAGCCATCAACGGTGAGTATATCGACGATGTTCGGCTTCTCAGTGAGCGATTTTGGTCGGCAATGGCCATCAATAGAGTGCAGGACCTCCTCGTTAAAGATAAGGAAACGATCAGCCACTACCTTGAAAGCCAGAAGGATATTCGGCCAGAGGAGATCCGCCGTTTTGAATTGCTGGTGCGGATGTACAAGCTGCTCTACAAAAAGTATAATTTGGGCGTACAACAACTCCGTTCGGAAATTTTAAAGGCCGTCAACGATGGTTTTCCGGAGATGGAACGGCTTCTAGCCGATCTTGATCATGCTGATACAGAGCATTGCCTTGAAGCGCTGCTTACCGCCTTGGAAGGTTTGAAAAAAATCATTCTTTCCGAGGAAACCTTCGAGGCACAGGAGGATATATACTACAAGCGGCATATCGCCGCAGATATTCCTTCTGTCTACGGACGCTACAAGGAACGCAAGTTCGACGCCCTCAGTCTTACCTTTCGTCTCGAAAATTTTGCCAACCTGTATTTAGAAAAGTTGCCGGAAACTGTTAATTTATCGATTATTACCCAGGCCACTTTTTATAATATTGTTCGCTGTATCAACCTATTTCTCCGGGCTTTGGCGATTGACGGTATAACCTCCAGGCGACTCTCAACCTATCTCTCGCTGCTGGAAGCCTCACTGAAGGTTCGAAGATTTTCCTACACTCAGTATCTTGATATCTTTCGTGGGATGTCTGAAGGAGTGAAGGACATTATTTACGCCTTCTATACCAATATTCACCAGAATAACTTGTCGATCATCATCCCTCAGATCGGTAAAGAAAATCTTCTTGAGAAATTTGCCAATTTCTATGACGAGACGGAGGTAGGGACGACTGTACAGAGATTGTCGGAGGTTTTCTTCCGGGAATTAATTTCCTCAACCTTTGGGCTGCAGCATCTTGACAATTTCATTCTTAGGATACTACAAACTCTTGAAAATCAAAAAGATCTCCTCGATCAGGAACGGTTAGACCTGCTCATGACCTACAATCCGGAGAGGGTGCTGTCGTTATTGCATCGGCCGAATCCATACACCAACAACCTCATTCATCTTGGGAACAAGGGTTTTAATCTGGCGACTCTTCTTGCTGAAGGAAAGCGCGTGCCGGAGGCATTTGTCCTAACAACGGAAATATTTCGTTGCCGGGAGATTGTCTTTGGGTATGACAAGACCCGTCAGGAACTCATGGAGCGCATTCGCCAAGCCTTGACGGAGATTGAACAGTTGACGGGAAGGACCTTCGGTTCACCGGTTAGGCCTTTGCTTTTGTCTGTGCGGAGTGGTGGCGCCATTTCCATGCCGGGAATGATGGCCACCGTGGCAAATGTCGGACTCAATGAAGAACTTATTGCCGATCTCATCGTCAATCATGGCAACGAATATCTGGCCTGGGACAATTATCGGCGATTTTTGCAATCCTGGGCGATGATTTCCGGGGTCGGCCGAGAGGATTTCCAGGTTTTGATGAATGCCGCCAAGGCTAAATATGATGTGACTTTAAAGAGGCATTTCTCCCCAGAGCAAATGAAGGAGCTTGCCCTTTCGTACCGAGGTTTAATCCGGCAACGGGGGATTGTCATCCCTGAGGATCCCTGGCTCCAACTGGTCAATGCTATTCAGTTGGTTTTGGATTCTTGGGAAACTCAGAAGGCCCAGGAGTTTCGCAAAATTATGGATGTATCCGATTCGTGGGGAACGGCGGTGATTGTCCAGGCCATGGTCTTTGGCAATAAGAGCGGCAATGCAGGGTCGGGTGTCGTTTTTACGGCGCACCCGTATCGCAAGGTACAGCGTGTAGCACTCTGGGGTGACTATGCCTATGGGGATCAAGGTGAGGATATTGTTTCCGGGTTGGTATCGAGCCATGCGATCTCGGTTGAACAGGCGAAACTCGACGGCAGGCCGGAAGAGGAAACTCTCGAGCACCATTTTCCGAAAATATATAAACAACTATTAGATATATCAAGAGAACTTGTCTATGAGAAACGATGGAATCCGCAAGAGATAGAGTTTACTTTTGAAGGGCCTGAGCCTGATAAACTCTATCTTCTGCAGACCCGAGATATGATAACCATCAAGAAAAAGGAGCACCTGAATGTCTTTGTTGAAAGTCCAGCCTTAGAGGCATCTTATCTCGGCAAAGGTGTGGGGGTTTCCGGATCAGCGCTTTCCGGTCGTGCTGTATTCACTGAAGATAATATTCGCAAACTGAGACAAACCGATCCGGTGACGCCACTTATCCTTATTCGTCAGGATACCGTTCCCGAGGATATCAAAGCGGTGAGCCAGGCTGATGGCTTGCTTACTTCCAGAGGGGGGCAGACCTCTCATGCTTCGGTTGTTGCAGTACGCTTGGAGAAGACCTGTGTCGTCGGATGTAGGAGCTTAAAGGTATATGAGGCCGAGCAATATTGCGAAATTGCCGGAGTCAAAATCGTTTTTGGCGATCCGATTTCTATTGATGGCCGTAATGGCCAGGTCTTGAATGGGGCTCATTCAATAGTTGAGGAGTACCACATACTGCCGATATAGTGTTTAAGAAACGAAAATACATGTAGGGTTAAAAAATTAAACGGTAAACATCGGCCGGGTAACAAGTTGTGACGATTTCTTAATGGTGGTAGAGGGATGGAGATGGCCGATGGAATGATGTGACGGTGATTTTTGGAATAGGGTTGTCTGCAAGCTTGGGGAGGAAAAAGATGTCGGATACGAAAAGATTCAGGAAAGGCCCGAAACTTTTTTCATTGGCCCGGAAAAAGGCACTATTCTTGGGGGTTCCACAGGAAAAGGGGGTTAAACTCGCCGAACTTATCTGCAGGATCCAAGAGCAAGAGGGCAATATCCCGTGCTTCCGGCAACGGGAAAGGTGCGCTGAAACTGCTTGTTGTTGGCAAGGGTCATGCTCTGTATTGATGATTCGGGAGGAATAAAGGCTAGGGTGACAAATTAATCTCTGTTTTCAGGAACCCCAAGTCTTTTCAGAATGAGACCCATTGGACAGAACTTTGAGAATCCAAACTGGAAGAGGTTGAGGCCGACGAATGCCGTTAACAAGAGCCAATAATTACTTTGGAAAAAAGGGCTGATCTCGACACCAAGGGAAAGACTGAGAAGAATAAAAAAACCGGCAATAATATGGATCCAATCAGTGATTATCATGGCAATTGTCCTTTCGTTTGATGCGCAGCGTTTTAAAGATTTGGGCAGAAAAGCAGTCGCATGCTCTTGATAAGTTCGAGAATACGCTTGTCGACGATCTTGTTGTAGATAAAATTTGCATCCTTGCGGTAGTCAATGATACCCTGGCCTCGCAAGATATTTAAATGTTGGGATACATTTGCGTTGGTTGTCTTAACTTGCTCCCTTATGTCACCTACAGAAAGCTCCTTGTCCTGCAAAAGACAGAGAATTTTCAAACGAATCGGGTGAGACATCGATTTTAGAAGTTTCGCCATTGCGTCAATTTGCTCGTCTTGCATTCTCCCCCCTCATGGTAGTATTTCAGTTTTTAATGTAATAGTTGTTATGTTTTTGTAAAGGTTTTTTTGGAGGATCGCCTGGATTTTAAGCAGTCTTGTCTGGGTATCAGAGGCTGACACCTTCAACGTGCCTTCCTCGTTGCCTGAGAAGGCATTAGTTGCGCACAGGATCAGATTAACAGGAGATAGGAAGTGAACCATACTGCCTAAAGAGGTTATCAGGCAACATTAATATACCTAGGTAGCAGTGCATGAGGCAGGAAGTGGGCTGAAAGTAGCGTTGTCTTTTTTGCAGCATGGAAAGGATAAACTTGAATCTAGGATGAGAAAAGGGTTTATTGATAACGATTTTTTGAGGCATTGAACTATAGACAAGGAGGATGGATAATGACGACTTCGTTGCTGACTCCGGGGAATGTCTGCTTGCATGTAGTTGATGTTCAGCAAAGTCTTATGGCAAAAATTGATGATGCGGAGAGGGTTGCATCGACTGTCGACCTCATGATCCGCTGTGCCAGAATCTTCAAAATGCCAATTCTTGCCAATACCCAATATATCAAAGGGCTAGGTCCCTATGCTGCAGATCTTGAAGAACTTGTGCAAGGTATTCCACGTTTTGACAAGGTGGAGTTCAACGCCTTAGCCAATGAGGATACGGCAACCTTTATCGGCGAGCTTCCCAAAACTGTAACGACGATAGCATTAGTGGGTGTAGAAACACACATCTGCATCTACCAAACTGCAATGGGTCTATTGAATCTGGGGCTTAAGGTTTGGATCGTTGCCGATGGAGTATCATCAAGAAAGAGGGCTGATCATGAAGCCGGCCTTGCTCGTTTGCAAAGTGTTGGAGGGATTATTGGTCCAGCGGAAATGCTTATATACGAGTTGCTGGGCAGGGCAGGAACCGCCGAGTTTAAGCAGGTACTGCCGCTTATCATTAATCGGAGCTCCTAGTATCCACGGAAATTATATTAAAGGTCTACCGATGGCGGGTGGGCATAGTCTCAATGATAAATTATTGACGTAATATTTGGAAATTATGAAAGGTAACGAAATTCGAAGCAGGTTTCTCAACTACTTTAAGAAAAATGGTCATATTGTCGTGGATAGCTCCTCGCTTGTGCCAAAAGATGATCCCACCCTTCTTTTTACCAATGCCGGGATGGTTCAATTCAAGATGGTGTTCATGGGCGAAGATAAGAGGGACTATGTCAGGGCTGTGACGAGTCAACGCTGTGTCAGGGCCGGCGGTAAGCACAATGACCTTGAAAATGTCGGCTACACCGCCCGGCATCATACCTTCTTTGAGATGCTTGGCAATTTTTCTTTCGGCGACTATTTCAAAGAAGATGCCATTCGTTTTGCATGGGATTTCCTTACGGTTGAACTGGGTCTTCCACCCAAAAAACTGTGGGTTTCAATTTTTGAAGATGATGACGAAGCCCAAGTCCTCTGGGAGAAGATAGAGACTCTCCCTAAGGGGCGTATTGTGCGAATGGGGGCAAAGGACAATTTCTGGGCAATGGGAGATACTGGCCCATGCGGGCCTTGTTCGGAGATTCACATTGATCAAGGTGCAGACGCCGGTTGTGGGCGGCCGGATTGTGCACTTGGTTGCGATTGTGACCGGTTCCTAGAGTTGTGGAATCTGGTATTTATGCAATTCAACCGCGCAGCAGACGGCACTATGACTCGTTTGCCGAAGCCGAGCATTGATACCGGTATGGGCCTTGAACGGGTTGCCGCAGTTTTGCAGGGGAAGTTCAATAACTATGAATCAGACCTTTTTGGCCCTATTATTTCCAGAATCGAGTTCTTAACACAAAAGAAGTACGGGAAAGACAGCCATAACGATACCGCAATGCGGGTGATAGCCGACCACGCTCGGGCGACGACCTTCCTCGTTGCCGATGGAGTGCTGCCAGGGAATGAGGGCGCTGGGTATGTGCTGCGGCGAATCATGCGGAGGGCAGTACGGTATGGCAAGCATCTCGGACTGGATAAGCCGTTTATGGTGGATGTCTGTCAAGCTGTTGTGGGGGAAATGGTTGACGCCTATCCGCACCTCAATGATGCCCTCTCTCTATTAACCAAGGTTGTCACCAAGGAAGAGGAACGTTTCCATGAGACGCTTGAAAACGGTTTGACTTTGCTTGACGACGAAATAGCGCGGATGAAAGGAGAGAACTCAAGGTGCATTCCAGGCAGCTTTGTCTTTAAACTCTATGATACCTTTGGCTTTCCCTTCGATGTTGTGCGGGATATTGCCTTGGAAAGGGGGCTGGATTTTGACGAGCAGGGATTTCTTCAGGAAATGGAGAACCAAAGAAAAAAATCGCGATCATCTCGCAAAGACGAAGGTGTAAAACTCCTCGAAGAGGGAGTAAAAAGTCTCGCAGAAGCGGGGAAAAAGCCACAATTTATCGGTTATCAGGATCTCTCGGTTACGACAAAAGTCGAAGGCCTTTTGAATACCGAAGGTAAAAGGGTGAGCAGCATTTCTGCCGGAGAAATTGGCAGATTATACGTTCAAATTACACCATTTTACGCAGAATCGGGAGGCCAGGTCGGTGACCAAGGAGAGGTTCTCTGGCAAGGAGGGAGGGCCAAGGTGCAGGCAACTTCGGTTGTGGCAGGTAAACTTGTTCTTCATGAAATCGAGGTCACCGAGGGCAAGCTGGTTGAACAATATGAGGTGACATTAATTGTCGATAGAGATCGACGTCAAAATATTGCTGCTCATCACTCCGCAACACATTTGCTACACGCCGCTCTTCGTAAACATTTAGGGGACCATGTAAAACAAGCGGGATCCATGGTTAGCTCCAATCGATTACGTTTCGATTTTACACACTTTTCACCCCTTACGCAGGAGCAAATAGAGGAAATAGAATTTCTTGTAAATAGACAGATTTGGCAAAACTCGCCGGTTGCTACCCGAATTTTGCAGCGAGAGGAGGCTCTTAAGGAAGGAGCGATGGCTCTCTTCGGGGAAAAATATGAGGAAAGCGTTCGAGTTGTTTCTATGAATGATTTCAGTAAGGAGCTTTGTGGTGGTACCCATGTCACGGCCACCGGTGAGATCGGGGTCTGTAAAATTCTTTCAGAGAGCGGTGTCGCGTCAGGTGTGCGGAGAATTGAAGCCGCAGTTGCGGCAGCTGCCTTCACCATATTACAGACTCAAAGTCGTAGAGAAAGGCAGGTCGCTGCGATCCTCAATACAGGCAATCCACAAGAAATAGTTACTAAAGTAGAGGCTCTGCTGGCAAACATTAAAGGTATGGAAAAACAACTAGCAGATATCTCACGGCAATTGGCGAGTTCAGACCTCGAAGGTATGTTGACCAATTCTCACGAAATTGCCGGAGTTAAAGTCATTGCTTCAGAAATTAAACTCGATAGCCAAAAAACATTACGGGAGGTTGGAGATCGAGTCCGCGACACTCTTAAGTCTGGGGTCGCGGTACTAGGTGGCAGTATCAATGGTAAAGCGGCTCTTTTAGCTATCGTAACCGAGGATTTGACGAGCAAAATAAGGGCTGGAGATATAATCAACATTGTCGCAAAAATCGTCGGTGGAAAAGGTGGGGGACGGCCGGACATGGCTCAAGCAGGTGGACCGATGGTAGACAAATTGGCCGAAGCAATTAGTTCGGTGCCAAATGTAGTCAGGAAACTCATTGAAGGATGAGGGAGTGAATTACTGGGGGGATAGTTTTGCGATAGCCTTCAAATGTTGTTTGCTACTCCTTTTGCTATTGTCGAGCCGGTTGAATTGCACACATTAATTAGTTGACAGAGTAACATATTTACAGTAAGAATTTTTTGCTATTGTGAATGGCCGTTCAGTTCCAATTACTCGCTTTTAGCCGTTATTTTGTAAAATTATCGTATGCGGTCATCATTCATCGTGTTGATGAATGTTATGTTTTCTCGTTTTTATTAGTTGAGCAGGAGCTACTAACATGATTACGACGGATATTACTTTGTTTATTCAGATTGTTAACATGGTTGTGCTCATGTTTCTCCTTAATGGGGTGCTTTATAAGCCTATAAGAAACATCCTTAAGGAGAGATCTGAAAGACTGCAGGGCATGCAGGAAAACATCTCGAAGTTTGAGAAAAATGCCAAATTGCGACAGGAAGAAGTGGACGCAAAAATGGCAAAGGCGTCAGGCAAGGCAAAGGCAGCATTGGATTCTGCCCGAGCGGAAGCACAGGCTGCTGGCGATGCGAAGCTCACTGCGATACGGGCTGAAGCCGATGCGGCCAAAGAGGCGAAGCTTGCTGAGCTTAGAGCTCAAGTCGAGAGCGCCAGAACAAATCTGCGGTCGAGTTTGGATGGATTCGCAGCCGACATGGCGAGCAAAATTCTGGGAAGGAGTCTCTAACTATGAGTGAAGTGAAGCGCATTGCCAGGTTTATCAGCCTGTTGTCGTTAGCCCTGTGGTTTGCCCTGTCCTGCGGCTCGGCGTTTGCCTCTGATAAGGCCGGCCAGGCGGCTCCGGCAACCGACCATGCCGTGACAGCCGATGGTGGACATGGTGCGAGCAAGGTGTCTAATAGCTTGTCAGCGGCTAAGGTAAAAGATCTTGGCTGGAGGGTTGTAAACTTTATTGCCCTAATGATAATCCTTGTGAAGTTTGGTGCTAAACCAATCGGTGCAGGTTTGGCTGCACGGCAGAAAAAGATTAAGGATGAAATCGAGGATCTTCAACAAAAACGAGCAGATGCTGAAAAGTCGTATAATGATTTCCAGGCCAAACTCGCAACGGTAGAGTCAGAAATAGATAAAATTGTAGACAGGGCAGTGGCTCAAGCCGAAATCGAAAAAGTAAAAATCTTAGAGAAGGCTGAACAGGCTGCTCACGATATTCAACGTTCTGCTGAGATGGCTATTCAGAATGAATTGACCGAGGCGCGTCGAACCTTAAAGAATGAGGTTGCCGAGCAAGCAGCAATTATGGCTGAAAAACTCATCGTAAACAATCTCACTGCGGACGATCAGGTGAAGATCATCGATAATTATTTAGTTAAAGTGGGGGCCGTACAGTGAAACAGACAATCCTCGCACGACGTTACGCTAAAGCCATCTTTACCATAGGTCAAGACCAAGAGACGTATGAACAATACAATGATGTCTTACAGGGTTTGGCTACATTGTATATTTCGCACCCTGAAGTCGCTGATGCCGTGACTAATCCTTTGTACCCCATGGATGTAAAAGAAAAGGTCATGAAAGGCATGGTGGCCTCTATGGGCGTAGATGCGGTTATGGGCAACTTCTTGAATCTTTTGGTTAGAAAAAAACGCGCTGAATTGCTGCCCGAAATCGCTGAGGCCTATCAATCGATGGTTGATGGAGCGAAAAACATCAGTCATGGCAATGTCATCTCAGCGGTGGAATTAGATGATGCTTTACAAGCTAATGTTCAAAAGGTTTTAGAAAAGTTAACTGGCAAGAAGGTTAAGCTGACGACCAGTGTTGATCCAACGATTATTGGTGGAATTATCGCCAAGGTAGGTGACTTGGTACTGGACGGAAGCATACGGACACAACTTGCAGGTTTAAAAGATTCCATTAAGGGGAGAGAATAGATGCAGATCAAAGCCGCAGAAATTAGTCAGATTATCAAAGATCAGATTGGAGCCTACGAGACTAGTATAGATCTGAATGAGACCGGGACAGTTATCTCAGTAGGTGATGGTATTGCCCGTGTCTATGGCGTACAGAATTGTATGGCTATGGAGCTCTTGGAGTTTCCTGGTGGAATCATGGGCCTTGCGTTAAACCTTGAAGCAGACAACGTAGGTTGTGCTGTTCTTGGTAATGTGTCCAATATCAAGGAAGGGGACATTGTAAAAAGAACCGGCAAAATCGCTGAGGTGCCTGTTGGCCCTGCTATGGAAGGCCGTGTTGTTGACGGGATTGGTGTGCCTATCGATGGTCTTGGACCGATTAAGTCTGAGTTGTCTTCGAAAATTGAAGTGTTAGCCCCTGGTGTTATTGCAAGAAAGGGTGTACATGAGCCCTGCTATACTGGATCAAAGGCAGTAGATGCTATGACCCCGGTTGGTAGAGGTCAACGTGAGTTGGTTATCGGTGACCGGCAGATTGGCAAAACCGCTCTCTGTGTTGATGCAATCATTGCTCAAAAAAATACAGATATTCACTGTATATATGTTGCGGTCGGACAAAAGAAATCCACCGTTGCTCTCGTAGTTGAGGCACTGAGAAAACACGGTGCCATGGAGTATACAACGGTAGTTTCAGCCTGTGCCTCCGATCCTGCTCCAATGCAGTATATTGCTCCTTTTGCCGGATGCGCAATGGGTGAATACTTTCGCGATAATGGACAACATGCTCTGATCATTTATGATGACCTTTCTAAGCAAGCTGTTGCTTATCGTGAGCTGTCGCTCTTGTTGCGACGTCCACCAGGACGAGAGGCATATCCTGGAGACATTTTCTTTAACCACTCTCGGCTCCTTGAGAGATCTGCAAAGGTAAATGATGAGCTTGGTGCTGGATCTCTTACCGCACTTCCTATAATTGAAACACAAGCCGGTGACGTTTCGGCCTTCATTCCGACAAACGTTATTTCAATTACAGATGGCCAAGTATATCTTGAGCCGAACCTGTTTTTCTCCGGTGTTCGTCCTGCGATCAATGTTGGTCTCTCGGTATCACGCGTTGGTGGTGCCGCGCAAGTAAAGGCAATGAAACAAGTTGCCGGTACTCTTCGCCTTGATCTTGCTCAATATAGAGAGTTGGCTGCATTTGCAGCTTTCGGATCAGATCTTGATGCTGGAACTCAGGCCAAATTGATTAGGGGAGAGAGACTCGTTGAGATATTGAAACAACCCCAATATAATCCTCTGCCGATGGAAAAACAGGTTGTCATTATATACTCTGGCTCTAACGGTTATCTTGATAAACTGCCGGTTAATACCTTGGCTGACTATGAATCAGAGCTTTACAGCTACATTGAGTCTAATGAACCAAGCATTTTTGCTGATCTTGCCAAAGAAAAAATGTTCACAGATGCGATAAAGGAAAAACTCAATAAGGTGTTGACCAGCTTTGGTGATACTTTCAAGGCGTCTAAAGGTCTTAACTAATCACGGAAAGGTCAAGATATGGCGAGTTTAAAAGAAGTAAAAACTAAGATTTCGGGCGTAAAAAAGACAGCGCAGATTACCAAGGCTATGAACATGGTCGCCGCGGCAAAACTGCGCGGTGCCCAAGAGAAAATGGAGGCATTTCGACCTTATGCCTCTAAGTTCAATGAGGCGATGTCCAATCTGTCTGGAGGTGCTAACACTACAGCATTTCCCTTGATGGAGGTTCGTGATGTCAAGTCCGTTGAGATTGTGGTTGTAACTTCTGACCGTGGGCTCTGTGGATCATTTAATGCCAACATTATAAAACGAGCTTTAAGGATGCAGGCCGAATATGAAACCAGCGGAAAAAAAGTAAGCTTTGTCTGTGTTGGTAAGAAAGGCAGTCAAATTCTCAATAAAACAGGTAAGGTTAGGAAAAGTTACAGAGATATCATGGGCGCTTTCCAAATGTTTAATGCCAGGGAAATCGCCAATGATGTTGCATCTGAGTTTTTGAGTGGCGCAACGGATATGGTCGAGGTCTTGTACGGTCATTTTAAGTCTGTTGCGGTGCAGGTTCCCGCTGTCGCGCCACTTCTTCCTGTACAGCCTGTTAAGGGTGAAGCTGTTGCTGAAAAAAAATTCTCTGGAGATTACATCTATGAGCCTTCAAGCGAGGAAATCATGGATGTGTTACAACCTCTTTACCTCAATGTCATTGTATACCATTCGATGCTTGAAGTAGGAGCAAGCGAGCATGCTGCCAGAATGACTGCTATGGACAATGCAACTAACGCATGTAAAGATATGGTGAAGAGCCTGAGCATCATTTACAACAAGGCACGTCAGGCTGCTGTTACGAGTGAGCTGATGGATATTGTTGGCGGCGCGGAAGCTCTGAAATAACAATTTATCTCTATGATAGTCTAATACTTTTGAGGAGAGGTAAGGCCCAATGAGTGAACAAAAAATAGGAAAAATCACACAGGTTATCGGCCCTGTAGTTGACGTCGAATTTGAACCAGGAAAGTTACCAAATATTCTCAATGCATGCTTTGTTACCAACCCAGGTATCAATGATAAAGAGGATAATCTTGTTATTGAAGTTGCACAACACCTTGGTGACAATGTTTGCCGGTGTATTGCCATGGACCAAACTGATGGTCTCGTCAGGGGTATGAAAGTAAAAGATACCGGCTTAGCGATTACTATCCCTGTTGGAGACGCTGCACTTGGCAGGATCATGAATGTAGTTGGTCGACCTGTTGATGGATTGGGTCCGATAACCTCCACCAAGAATATGCCGATACATCGTGAAGCGCCTCTATTTACTGAACAAAATACTGAGGTGCGTGTTCTTGAAACAGGCATAAAGGTTATTGACCTTTTGGTGCCATTTCCACTTGGTGGAAAAATGGGGCTGTTTGGTGGCGCCGGATGTGGAAAGACCGTTATTATGATGGAGATGGTAAACAACATCGCTATGCATCATGGTGGTATTTCAGTTTTCTGTGGTGTTGGAGAGAGAACTCGTGAAGGAAACGATCTTTATCACGAAATGAAGGAATCGGGTGTTTTACCTAAAGCGGCTCTTGTTTACGGTCAGATGACTGAGCCTCCTGGAGCACGTGCGCGTGTTGCTCTTACCGGCTTGACCGCTGCTGAATACTTTCGCGATGAGGCAGGACAGGATGTTCTTCTTTTCATAGATAACATCTTCCGTTTTACCCAGGCTGGTTCTGAGGTATCTGCTCTTCTTGGGCGTATTCCTTCGGCAGTTGGTTATCAACCGACCCTTGCGACAGACCTTGGTGCACTCCAAGAACGCATTACTTCAACAAACAAAGGATCTATCACTGCCGTACAATGCGTTTATGTACCTGCAGACGATCTGACTGACCCTGCTCCTGCTACCACTTTTGCTCACCTTGACGGTACTGTTGTACTCTCACGGCAGATTGCTGAACTTGGTATCTACCCTGCTGTTGACCCCTTGGACTCAACCTCTCGTATCCTTGATCCGAATGTAATTGGTAAAGATCACTATTTGGTTGCTCGTGGGGTTCAAGTAACTTTACAGAAATATAAGGATCTCAAAGATATTATTGCAATTCTTGGCATGGACGAGCTTTCTGAAGATGATCAGCAGCTTGTTTCCAGAGCACGCAAAATTCAGAGATTTCTTTCTCAGCCTTTTACTGTAGCCGAGGTTTTTACCGGCATGGCTGGGAAGTTCGTTAAGGTTGCTGACACTGTTCAGGGCTTCAAAGAAATCCTCGAAGGAAAGCATGACGATCTCAATGAAAACTCATTTTATATGGTCGGATCTATAGATGAGGCTGTTGAGAAAGATGCAAAATCTAAGTCTGCAGGTAAGTAATCTGCATAAGGGGATAATTCGATGGGACAACAGATAAGACTAGAAGTCGTAACTCCTACTGGGGCTAAAATTAACGAGGATGTCGATATCGTTAATGCACCTGGCTTTGGTGGTGACTTCGGCGTGCTTGCAAATCATGCACCCTTTCTGTCGACAATCAAAATTGGTACTCTTACTTATGAGAAAGGAAATAAGCGTGAGAGCCTCATGGTCAGTGGTGGTTTCTGTGAGGTCTCAAACAACAAGATTACCTTTCTCGTAGAAAGTGCTGAAAGGGGTAGTGAAATTGATGTTGAAAGGGCTCTAAAAGCTAAGGAAAGAGCAGAAAAGCGTTTGGCTCAAGCTGCTCAGCAAACTGAGAATTTCAATAGAAGAAGGGCCGAAATTGCTTTGCAAAGGGCGTTGGCTCGATTGAAAACCTCAAGCATTCGCTAAGAATATATCCATCTCTTTTAAAAGGTGGGTTTAAAATAAGGGGGATTAACTCTTTCAAGAGTTAATCCCCCTTATCTGTTTCTATTCAGTGCTCTCTCCCTGCTATTGCATATCGATATTCTGAATGGATTCAAATGACCCTTGGCCCGTAATCGATTCGCAAATGGCTCCACACCCAGTAAATAATACTCACCTCTTGATCTTAAACAGCAATCTAACTCTGAGACATAGTAAAAAAAATGGGTCCTAGATATGGCTTTCATCCAAATCTATTTCGTCAGCAATGAAACAGGCAAACCTGATAGAATTGGAAATTTGGCAACATTACTTTTTACTAATAGCATGCATGTGACAAAATCACTTCAAATGACAAGTATAGCATGCAGGCAGGAGCCCGAAAAAGTCTGGCATAGTTAGGTTGAATTAATAGAAAGGGGGGGAAGGATCAAGAGATCTTAATTGTAGTAGTTACGACTTGATCTGACAGTTACCAGTTTTTTGCGGGTGTCTGTCAGATCAAATTCAGTTCAAGTTTTTATCCTGCCATACTGTCTTTCCATCCCCAAGGGTTTCCATCGGAGTTCGCCCGCAGCACATTTTTCCCTGATGCGTCCTTTCATTGTTATAGTGGAAAAGCCAGACATCAAGGTCCTGCTGGAGTTGGTCGAGATCAGAATAGATTTTTTTGCGGAAGGTCACCTGATAAAATTCCTGGAGAATGGTTTTATGAAACCGTTCGTAGATGCCGTTGGTTTGCGGCGACCTGGCTTTAGTTTTGGTATGCTCGATATCATTAATAGCCAAATAGAGCTGAAAATCGTGACTTTCTGCCCTGCCACAGTATTCAGTGCCTCTGTCAGTCAAAATGCGCAAAAGCGGTAACTGATGTTCTTCAAAGAAAGGTAGAACTCTGTCGTTCAGCAGATCGGCAGAGGTGATCGGCGTCTTAGTGGTATAGAGTTTCGCCGACGCGACTTTGGAATAGGTATCCACAAAGGTCTGTTGGTAGATTCTGCCGACACCCTTGAGAGTGCCGACATAAAAAGTATCTTGAGACCCAAGATACCCTGGATGAGCTGTTTCAATTTCGCCAGAAACAAGGTCATCATTCTTTTTCTTTTCAAGAGCTTGAACCTGTGCTTCGGTAAGTATTGTACCTTCCTGTGCCATCTTGTTTTCCAGGGCTTTCAGGCGATCTTTGAACCTGGCCAGCTGGTTGCGTAGCCAGATGCATCTCACTCCGCTGGGGGAGACAAAAACCCCTCGTTTGCGCAGCTCATTGCTGGCCCGCACTTGACCATGCGCAGGCTGCTCAACCGCATAATCAACGACAGCAAGTTCAATTGCCTCTTCGACCCTATTTTTAACGTTTGGTTTACGACGATTTTTATCAATGAGTGCATCGATTCCGCCATTATCAACAGCGGCTTTGTAGCGATAAAAGGTATCTCGAGAAAGTCCCATAATTTTGCAGGCTCTTGAGACATTGGTGAGTTCTTCGGCGAGATTGAGCAGTCCGATCTTGTGTTTTACGATTCGTTCGTTACCATGTAGCATGAGGGTTACCTCCATATGTTTTGATTTTTGGTTCGCACCTTTATCAAAACTGGTAACCCTCATCTTTTCAAGTGAGGTGTCAGATCAAGTCGAAACTATTTCATCTTAATGGTGCTATTTGCTTGCGGTAGTGTCACTAATATACGCCCGCACCCCATCAGAAATCTCTTTAGTAAGCATATCAATAAAAGCCGTGCTTTTTAGATTTTCAACATCTTTTTCGTTGCTTATGAACGCAAGCTCTATGAGTATTGCAGGCATTTGTGCTCCAATAAGGACATAGAATGGAGCTTGTTTTACACCAAGATTCTTAATATCGGAGAACCCCTTTTTATCTCCCTCGGATAGAATGGAATTATGCACCTGTTGAGCTAATCGTGAGGACTCATCAATTTTTGAGTTTTTCATGATATCTGAAAGAATATCCTGAAGTTCACTCATCTGGTGAGTGGATGTAGCATTTTCACGTGCAGCAACCCTCATGGCTTCCGCATTAGTTGTTAGGTTGAGATAGTAAGTTTCTAAACCTCTTACTTTGGAGGATTGATGGGCATTAATGTGTAGAGAGATAAAAAGATCAGCACTGTTAGTATTTGCAATAGCAGTTCGTTCTTCTAAAGAAATAAAACTATCATCCTTCCGGGTAAGAACTACATCGCAACCAAGTTCTTTTTTTAGGGCCGGAGCGAGCTTTTTTGCTATATCAAGGACAATATCCTTTTCCTTCAAACCAAAAGACATTGCCCCCGGATCTTTACCACCATGTCCTGGGTCTAGAACAATCTTTTTCACGCCTAGGCCAAGTTGCTGTGCAAGAGAGAGAGGCTTAACAGCTGGAACAGCCTCTACTTTGACGTTTTCAGTTGTGTGCTTTGTGTTAATTGCGATCTTTTTGTTGTCACGCAAAATAACGATGCGATCATTTGTGTTCGAAGCTGGAGAAGGCAGGACAGCGGGCTGCTTCTCATTGATAGCAGCACTGGCAGTCTGTGGAATTTCTTTTAATAATTTCTCGCCTCTTACGTCGATAACAACACGGAATGGATCGGGAAGACTATATATTTTATAGCTGCCAATCGATTCTATATCGAGAACCACACGAACAGTATCCGGTGAAAACTGACCGGTGCGGATACGTTTTAAAAGGCCATCTTCAATTGGAACCGGAGCACGATACTGTGGTTCGATATAGCTCTTCTTGAAATCAATATACAATCTTCTTGGGGAGTTTTCTGTTTCCTCCAAAAGGATTTCTTTATAGTTTACAGGGCCGGAGGCCATAATCACGACCCGCGTGTAGTTGTCGGAAGACCAGTATTTAACAGGTAATACGTAATTAAGTTTATTGTCTCTGGAAGACGATACCATAACCTTTGGCAGGGCAATATCGTGTTCAAGGGAAAGAACTTTGAGAAGGTTTTCCGCATCTGGATGCATGTCGCCATTCGAATAATTGGTCACGATTTCACTGAGGAAATCGGCTGCCTGTTGCGGGTTGTGCTTTTTGTCGAGGTAAATCTGTCCTAATGAGAGGAGAGCATCGTCGGCAAGTCGGTGTTGAGGAAAGTTCTTGGTAATATCGGAAAAGTATGTGATGGCCTCATCTAAATCGAGGCCATTTTGAAACCTATCATAGATTTCACAGTAAAGACGCCCAAGCATAAAAAGACAGGACGGAGCAATTTCGGATTTCGGATTAGAGAGATAAATCCGACGAAAGTTTCTCGTCCCCTTCAGCCAGTTATCTCGAGACGAGGCAAGCTTTGAATTGGTTTGTAACTGATTATAATAGAATTTTGCTTCGTCATAAAGTCTGCCGACAGGCAGAGGCTTATCCCGATCGTCATCTGCTAATTGGCCAAAGGCAGGAAAAACGCACAGCAAACTAGAAAAAATGAGTAGTGAGATGCATACAGCTGTGCGAATCATTATGGTTGAAATTCTCGTTCAGAGGGACTAGTGGCTAATCTAGGAAAATTGACCTGGGAACTGCTACAAGGCGCCATTATACAGGAAACACCGAGGGATGGCAAAACATTATGAGAACTTGGCTATATGGTCTTAAGGCAAGGCGGTGGAGTGTTTTTGGGGCAGTGTTAGGTAATGGACCGAATTGGAATACAGCCGGGTCTATTAGGTTATTATCTGTGCCAACCGAGTTCAATTCGACTGTGTCTTTTGAGAATATAATTATTTATCAAGCAGGTGTTTCAGAGAGTAGAGATAGGTAAGCGCATCTAAGGGGGTGCATTTATCGAGATTAATGGTTTTGAGGTACTCTCTTATCGGATCTTGGGGAAGTGAAAAGAGTGAGAGCTGGCCTGAAGATTTTTTGAACGTCTTGCTTTTGGTGTTGGGAGTTGCTTCTAAGGGAAATTGTTGAAACGTACCGAGTTCAATGTCCTTTAGAATCTCACTGGCTCGTTTGACAACTTTGTCGGGAACACCTGCCAGTCCTGCGACTTGGATCCCGTAGCTTCTACTTGTCCCGCCTTTGACAAGTTTGTGGAGAAATATTACGTTACCTTGCCATTCTCGGACAGCAATAGAATAGTTTTGAACACGTGGGTTTTCTTTTGCTAGACTGGTCAGTTCGTGGTAGTGCGTTGCAAAGAGAGTTTTGACTCCTTTGCCATTTTTTTCTACTAAATCTTCGGCAACAGCCCAAGCTATCGATAGGCCATCAAATGTTGAAGTGCCCCGGCCGATTTCGTCAAGGATTACTAGGCTCCTTTCTGTCGCATTGTTGAGGATATTGGCTGTCTCACTCATCTCAACCATAAATGTCGACTGGCCACGGCGTAAATTATCCATGGCGCCAACACGGGTAAAAATGCGATCAACAATACCAATGCTGGCGGATTCAGCGGGGACAAAAGACCCCATTTGAGCCATTAGAACAATCAGAGCGGTTTGTCGGAGGATAGTAGATTTTCCAGCCATGTTCGGACCGGTAATGATGAGCATTTCTTCTGAAGTTTGGTCGAGATGGACATCATTTGGGACGAATTTGCTAGAAGGCAGGGAACGTTCTATGACAGGGTGTCTGCCTTCAACAATACAGATATCATCGCCTTCGTGTATCTCAGGGCGACGATAGTTGTATTTGTAAGCCACTTCAGCGCAGGTTGAAAAGAAATCGAGCACTGCAAGTTGCCGGGCGGTTTGCTGAATTCGGTTAGAGTTTTCAGAGATCTGTTGCCGGATGTCGAGAAAGAGCTGGTACTCCAAGGCAATACGCCGATCTTGGGCTCCAAGGACACGGTCTTCAAACTCTTTGAGCTCTGGGGTGATAAATCGCTCGGCATTGGCAAGAGTTTGCTTTCGTATATAATAATCAGGAACCTTTGCCTCTTGAGTCTTACTGACCTCAATAAAGTAGCCGAATACCTTGTTGAAGCTAATTTTTAATTTGGAAATACCAGTGGTTTCTCTTTCTCTCTGCTCAAGCTCAAGGATTAGTTTCTTTTGGTCACGCAATAGCACTACAAGTTGATCGAGTTCATCGTTGTACCCGGTTTTAATCAGATGCCCCTCTCGAATACCAATTGGGGCTTCATTATTTATGGCTGCGTCCAGTAACGTATGTAAATCTATTAAACAATCAAGGTGCTGGCGGATCTTGACAAGCCTATCGGGGTCACAGTGCTCAAGGAGAGCGCGCACTTCGGGAAGACAGGCGAGAGAGTTCTTCATAGCCAACATGTCTCTGCCATTTCCGGATCCGAGAATCATTTTGCTATTTAACCTTTCGAGATCATATACGCTGTCGAGTAGGTTTCGGAGCTCCTTTCGCAATGAACTGTTCATGAAAAAAAAGGTAACAGCATCAAGGCGCCTGATAATTCGGAGACAATCTTGAAGGGGGAAGAGCAGGTTGTGTTTTAACAGCCTGGCTCCCATGGGTGTACAGGTATGGTCAAGAACCGAAAGCAAGGAGCCCTGCCTTTGTCCACCTGCAAGGGTCTGGGTGAGTTCCAGGTTGCGCCGGGATGAATCGTCTATCTGCAGGATGGAGCCGATGTCAAGCGGAGCGAGTTTGTCAATATGGTGAACTGCCGCTTTTTGGGTCTCAATAATATATTCTAGAAGGGAGGCGGCAGCAAGCAGACCAACAGTAAAATGACCACAGCCAAAGCCATCAAGGGTCATGACTTTGAAGTGCTCGAGGAGGAGGACCTCTGCTGCCTCATAGCGATATATGGTGCCATCTCTTTCAGTGACACAGATATCGGGAAACAAAAGTCGTAGCTGCTGAAGTAAAGGGTCTAGGCTGGCTTTATCCTCGCGAGATATAAGCAGCTCGGAAGGCGAGAGGCGTGTTAATTGGTCAAAGATGTCATATGAGTTTTCTTGGTGCAGGGGAAATTCACTGACAAGAAATTCACCGGTGGTAACATCAAGAAAGCTTATCCCGTAGTTTTGGCCCTTTCCTTGGTGATTGCCTACCAGTGAACATAGGTAATTGTTACTTTTTCCGTCCAGCAACTGGTCGTCGGTTATCACCCCGGGAGAGACGACTCGAACGACCTCTCTTTTTACAATTCCTTTTGCTTCGGTTGGATCTTCTATCTGTTCACAGATAGCTACTCGTTGACCGGCATGAATCAGTTTAGCTAGATATGTTTGGGCAGCATGGTAAGGTATGCCGCACATCGGAACCTGTACTTGGTCGGTCTTTTTGTTACGTGAGGTAAGAGTAATACCAAGAATTTTTGAGGCCTTGATGGCATCATCAAAAAACATTTCATAGAAATCCCCCATCCTGTAAAAAAGAATGGCGTTTTCATGCTGCCCCTTGATTTCCAGGTACTGCTGGAGCATAGGCGTGATTTTAGGTGTAATGTCCATATTCACTTACTTGTGTTAAGAGCGAGGAAATCGGGAGCGAGTCTGTCATAAGTCGCCTCGATATGCTCAGGGATGGTGCGTATGTCGGCAAGGACAGAGATGAAATTATGGTCGCCATTCCAGCGTGGAACTATATGGAAATGCAGGTGGTCGGCAATACCTGCTCCGGCAATTGTGCCAACATTGCATCCGATGTTGAGGCCTTCAGGTTTGAGATGTTTGTTTAATAGCCTTGTTGCTTTTTGGATCATTGCCATAACTGAAGTGATTTCCTCCAGAGAAAGGTCTGTTAAACAGGCAATATGGCGTATTGGCGCAATCAGGAGGTGCCCATTGGTGTATGGATAGCGGTTGAGAAGAACAACTACCTGGTTGTCCCGATATAGGAGAAGTTGCTTTTTATCCGCAGGATCATGACCAGTTGGTTCGAAAATACACCCGGTCCTTTGGGCAGCAGTACCGAGAACATGTTCTACTCGCCAGGGTGTCCATAGGGTTTTCATACGCAAGGTGGCAGGGTGTGGATTGAAGGGTGGATTCCTTGACTGTCTATTTTAAGAATTGCATAGGTTCCGCTGCAGCCAAATTTCCCGGTGCCTTGGAAGGAACCCGGATTTACGAGGAGAGTGTTGCCAATTTTATGCAAGGAGGCAACGTGGGTATGCCCATAAATAATACACTCGGCAGTTGGAAATCGATCGAAAACCCGGTCTTTAATATTTTGCCTGGAGCCAGAGCCATGGGTAATTCCAAAAAGAAACCCGTGGATGCGGATAGATTTCTCTTTGGGAAGGGCCAGTTTGGTAAGGTTATTGCACGAGTTGCCGCAGACTGCATGCAACTCCTTGCCGCGAAAGGCTGCCAAAATCGATATATCGATAAGATCACCGGCGTGGATCACGGTTTCACATTGATCAAAGGCGGTGGTACATTGATGAAGAAAATCATCTGTAATCGTGGAAATATGGGTATCTGAAAGAATTCCGATCTGTTTCATTGACGAATCTCCTCGAGCTGAGTGCCTATTATAACCAGACATGAGGGAGCCGCATTGAAAAAAAGCATGGTCAATGGATTTGAGTTATCTCTCTGTCAATTCTTGGATAAAGGCTCTGACATTGTGCTGCAACCAGGTCAATTACTTTTTGCGCTTGCGAAAAAATGCAGAAGACAATTATAATGCGGGGTTCTAATACATAAAAAAGTCTAGCCAATTCTGTTAGTGCATCTTCGTGGTTTGCCTTGCAGTGAGGTGCGACCAAGGATAGTAATTACGCCGGCAAAACGGTTCAGATCAAGAAGATATGGAGAAGTACGATGCTCAGCGCCTCTGATTTACGCAAAGGTCTCAAAGTTCAGATAGATGGTAGCCCCTATATCGTTACGGAATTTGAGTTTTCAAAACCCGGAAAAGGCCAGGCTCTTTACCGGTGTAAGATGAGAAATATGATCTCCGGCAATCAGCTGGTCAAGACTTATAGATCAAATGATAAGTTTGAGAAGGCCGAGCTTGATGAGAGGAATATGCAGTTTCTTTACAATCAGGGCGAAGAATTCCATTTTATGGATACCGACAACTACGAGCAGCTCAGTCTGACGAAAGAGCAGATGGGTGATAATATCCATTTTCTTCTGGAGAATATGGATGTAGTGGTCCTTTTCTTTGACGGTAAGCCAATCGATATTAGCATTCCCACTTTTGTTAATCTCGTCGTTACCCGAGCTGATCCATGGGCAAAGGGAGACACCTCCGGAAATGACACAAAACCGGTAACTGTGCAAACCGGCTATGAATTGCAGGTGCCGCCCTTTGTTGAGGAAGGCGATAAGATTCAGATTGATACCCGAACCGGGGAGTATGTCACCCGGGTCAAAGAGTAAGATTTTGCTGAGTATCAAGGGGCTGCACTCCCGTGCAGCCTTTTTTCGTTTCATCCGAATTTTCTTCCATGAGCAGGGATTTCTTGAGGTCGATACCCCGCTTCGTCAACCCGTCTATCTTCCGGAAAGCAATATAGTTCCAATCATTGCTGAAGATCAGTTCCTGCAAACATCACCCGAATTGTGCATGAAGAGGCTGCTTGCCCAAGGCTGTGAGAAAATATTCCAGCTCAGCCACTGCTTTCGTAAAGGCGAACGAGGCAGGCTTCATTTAGAGGAATTCCAGATGCTGGAGTGGTATAGGGCCAGTTGTGATTACCATCAGCTAATGGTTGATTGCGAGAACCTCCTGCACTTTCTGCTTGAAGCAATGCAAAGCTATACGGTTTCTAGCGGTGTCCCAGAAGGACAAAGAATATTTCCGGACATCAATCTTGAGTCCCCTTGGCAGCGTTTGACAGTTGCCGAGGCTTTTGCCAGATATAGCCCCGTATCGTTGGATCAAGCTCTCGATACGGCAAGCTTTGATGAAATTCTGACAGAGCATGTCGAGCCCCGACTTGGCCTGAGATCACCCACCTTTCTCTGTGATTATCCCGGACAACTTGCCTCGTTGGCTCGGAAATGCCCATCCGATCAGGATATCGCCGAGCGTTTCGAACTCTACATTCAGGGAGTTGAACTCGCTAATGGTTTCTCCGAATTGACGGATCAGAATGAACAGCGGCGCCGGTTTCAGGAGGAAATATCGGCAATTCATACCACTAGCGGAAGGGTCGCGGCGATGCCTGAGAGATTCCTTCAGGATCTTGGGAAGTTGGGAGAGGCTGCGGGGATTGCAATGGGGGTCGATCGCCTTTTTATGTTGGCGAAGGGGTATAAAAACATTGCTGGTGCTGTTACCTTTGCACCGAATGATTTTGTCTAGCCCGTTTCTTCTCCACTACCATGGATAGCAACGGTGGAGTAGAATACGAAGACTTATTGTAATGATAAGAAAAATAGTTTTTAATATTGTGTCTCGCTGCTCGTCAAAATTAATAAGCATACCCGCATATGGATTCAAAACAACGTCAACTGGCAAGCAAGTTCATTGATCTGTTTTTCAGACGGAAGATGCTTGTCGCCACGTTGTTTTTATTAAGCCTCCCTGTTGGTTTAGGCAGTTATCTCCTTACGCCCAAAGTGTATCAGGCAACGAGCCTGCTGAGCTACGAGCAGCAAAAAATCAGTCCTAACAAGATGTCGCCGGACGTTGCGTCTAGAATTAAAGACATTGTCAGTTCTCTCACCCAGATTGTCACCAGTCGTACCAACCTTGAAAAAATTATAGTTGATCTCAGCCTTTATCCCGAAGAACGCAAAAAAAAGCCGATGGAAGATGTAGTTGATTCCATGCGGCAGCAAATTAAGATAGAACCCTCAAAAGAAGG
The DNA here is from genome assembly GCA_030247675.1 of Desulforhopalus sp. Taxonomy (NCBI): domain Bacteria; kingdom Pseudomonadati; phylum Thermodesulfobacteriota; class Desulfobulbia; order Desulfobulbales; family Desulfocapsaceae; genus Desulforhopalus; species Desulforhopalus sp. Next base: position 553,290 of record JAOTRX010000002.1, read on the forward strand.
GGACATTTTTAAAATCACTTTTAGCTACGGTACGCCGGATAAGGCAGTGAAAGTGACTAATGCCCTCGCTGCCAAATTTATTGAAGAAAATCTTAAATACCGAGAGGAAAAGGCAAGCGAAACCTCTTCTTATACCAGTGATGAGTTGTTGATGGCCAAAGAGACCATGGATCGCAAAGAGAACGCGATGCGTGACTATAAATTGAAACATTACAACGAAATGCCTGAACAACGCGATGCAAATGTAAGCCGCTTGATAGCCCTCCAGCAACAATACCAAGGTAAACAGGATAGCATTCAAGATCTCGAACGGACTGTAGTTCTCATCCAAGATCAGATAACGAACAGGAAAAAGGTTTTGGAAGCGGCAACGGAGGTAAACGTTGCTGCGGCAAATTCCAGCCAGCCCCCTCCTCAAACGCAGCCTCTCAGCAATGAGGCGCGATTGGCAAAAGCCAAACTTGTACTTGAACAGCTGCTAAGTCGTTATACCGAGAAACATCCCGATGTGAAACGGACCCAGGGAATCATTGCCAAGCTTGAGGCGGAGATCGAGAACGAACGGCGGAACGGCATTAACGAAGGCTCTTCGGCGAATGGCGGAGCCTCAACCGAAGGGGGCGGTGATGCAGTGGCTGGCCGAACGTCAGTCGATTCCGTGATTCTCCAGCTGGAAACCCAGCGAAAAAGTGTTCTCCTCAATATCGAGGCGATAAAGGCTGAAAAAGAGCATCAGAAAAAGGTTATTTCCCAGTACGAAGAATGGGTTGCAGCGACGCCAACGAGAGAAGCGGAATGGGCTAATCTCACACGGGAATACGATCAGTTAAAAAAACATTATGATTATCTGGTTTCACAGGATCTTCAGGCGAAGTCCATGCTCAATCTTGAGAAGCGTCAGAAGGGCAGCCAGTTCAAGGTCGAAGATCCGGCAAGAACACCGGAAAAACCGATTAAACCGAATTTTTTAAAAATCATGGGCATTGCCCTGGCGATTGGCTTTGGTGCTGGAGTGGGGCTTGTCATAGTTCTTGATTTCTTTGACACAACTATTCGCGACCCGGAGACACTGGAACCGTTGCTGGGTGTCCCTTTACTCACCACCGTCCCCTATATTGAAACTAAACGAGAGCAGAAGCGATCAAAATGGGTGCTGGTATTTCAGTGTCTTTTTCTTTTCTCAGGGGTGATTGTCGTGGCAGCCTTGTTTGCAGTCACCTGGCTTAAGGGCTATATCGTCATTTAGGGGCCGTTAAGAAATTACTAGTACTCTTTTGGCTAGTTCTTAACATCCCTTTATACCGTTTTTCGACATAGAAACGAGCTATTTATACCGCAAGGGCATACGTTTCGCTTGAGCAGACAAGTTGCTCAACTTAGTTTTATCGTTGAACGACCGCTGAGTTTTCTACAGCTTGGCAGGCTGGTTGTTAAATATTATGTATAGAAAACATTTTGGTCTTATTCGAAAACCCTTCGAATTGAACCCCGATTCCAATATTCTCTTTCTCGGGGAGGCCCACAAGGAGGCTTTGGCTGTCTTGAAGCAGGGCGTTGTCTCCGACAAGGGCTTTCTGCTTTTTACTGGCGGTGTTGGTACCGGTAAGACCACTCTTATCAATGTGCTCTCAAAATCCCTTGATAACCCAGGGTATCTTTGTGTGATTTCCAATCCTTGTCTGGGAATCGATGATTTCTTTCATTACTTTGCCGCCAAACTGGGGCTTCTCTTTGATGGCAATAGGGCCAAATTTCTGTTTATTTTTACGAAATTATTAGAGGAGAGCAAAAAGAATAAGAGAAAGGTTTTACTCATAGTCGACGAGGCACACGCCCTGCCGACAGAACTACTTGAAGAGATACGCCTGTTGGTGAACATGGCGGTCGAGGTGAAAAATGTCCTGAGCATCTTTTTGGTTGGTCAGCCGGAACTCTTGAATCGGTTGACAGAGGAGCAGCTTTCACCTCTTAGTGAGCGCATCGCCGTGCGCTACCACCTGAGACAGCTTTGCAAGGAAGAGGCCTTGCAGTATATAAGCTTTAGACTGGAATGGTCCGGGTATAAAGGTGCTCCCTTATTTACCCGTGGGGCACTTGATTTGATATATGAAGCGACCGATGGTAACCCGCGGCAGATAAACATCCTTTGTGATAATGCCCTTTTTGCAGCGTATTCTCGGGATAGAATCCAGATTGATGGACAGTTAATCCGTGAGTGTGCCAGCAAATTATTCATTCCCGGTGACGAGAGTGCTTTCTTCCTGCGGCCGGAAAAACCGTTCTGGAGTGGAATGCTGATTGCTACTGCTTTTGGCGTTTTGTTACTCGAAGGGGCCGGCGCAGCATATGCTTACCAAAAAGGGTGGTTACAGCCGATTTTCCGGTATCTTTTAAACTCTTTGGGATGGGTTGAATGATGGCAGCAGGAGGAATTCCACCAAAATTGCAAGACAGCGACAGCCCGTTCGAGGCAATCGTCAACCATTCTTCCTCAACCGTGGCAGGCGGTAAAAGTGCGAAAAATTACCCGGAACCGGGAAAGATTTCGGAAGACCAGGGGCGCGTAATGTCTGCAGCCGAATCTATCAATTGGGATGAACGGTTGCTGCGAGCGGTGAATTTCTCAGGGCAGATATCGGAAGCTTTTCGTGTTTTGCGCTCAAAGATTTTGATGCCGCTGGATGGACGGCAAGCTCCAAAGACCATCATGGTCACATCCGTCCTGCCTAAGGAGGGAAAAACCTTTGTCACCGCGAACTTGGGTATAGCACTCGCCCAGTGTGTCGATCAATACTCCTTGCTTGTTGATTGCGATCTTCGGCTACCGTCTCTTGCTAAACTCCTTGGTGTGCCGGACGACAGGGGACTTAGCGATTATCTTCGAAATAAGGCGGAGCTGGCCGACCTTATCCGTAAAACATCGATGGAAAAGCTTTCCATTATTGCCAGTGGCATACCTCCTGCAAATCCAGCCGAATTGCTTGGCTCGGCCAGAATGCATGGCCTCGTTGGGGAACTCTCTTCCCGTTATCCTGATAGATTCGTGATTTTTGACAGTCCTCCTCTGCAGGTAGCCTCTGAGTCGATGGTTCTCGCTCAGGTTGTTGATGGCGTAGTGTTGGTTGTGCGATATGGTGTCTCCACTCGATCCTTGGTTGAGAAGGCTATAGAAGAAATCGGCAAACAAAAAATCATCGGGATGATTTTTAACGGGCATAAGGAAAACTTTATTATTTCTCGGTTCATCAACAAGAACTACTTGTATTACGAAGATTATTATCGCGGGAAAAAGAAATAGATTCGACCGGGTGGATAGCATTCCGGAGCCGTTTTAAGAGTTCTTTTATGCCGCAAGAGCATACGTTTCCTTTGAGCAGACAAGCTGCTCAAGCCAGGTTTATTTCTTTCTTTTGTGATGGGGATTGTTCCTGACAGCAAGCTTTCTGTGAAAATGCTCCTCAAGAATACGGCGTTCTTTCTGCCGGTCTGTGTGGCTGCGGGGAACGATGAGCGGCTGTTTGTTATCGGCCCGAAGCCCGGTCACATACATTGCCGTTGAGATGGTGCCCGGCGTGGGAGTGAAATCCTGAAACTTTCGCACCGACAGATCCAGCTTATGTAAGTCTCCTACCAGTTTTTCCACGACTTCTGGCCTCGACCCTGGGTGAGAGGTAATAATATACGGAGTCAACTCTATTCTCTTACCTATTTTCTTTTCAATTTCCCGGCATTTGCCAACAAATCTCTGCAGAAGGTCGTGTGGTTCCTTGTGCATCAGACTGAGAAGGTCGTCATCACTGTGTTCGGGGGCAATTTTCAGGGCCCCAGGTGTGTGGGATCGAAGGATTGTCTCAAGCAAACGTGGCGTATGGAGCAGCAGCTCCATTCTCAATCCGGAAGAAATGAAGAGGTGGGCAACTTTATTTATCTTTGAGACATCCCTGAGCAGGGCCAGAAAGGCCTCTTCGTCAATGCGCAGGTTGGGGCAGAGTCTTGGATAGAGACAATCCCGTTTGCTACAGGATCCGATGGCGCAGGTGGTTCCGTAAAGATTGGCGGTTGGCCCGCCCAGATCGGTGATGGTGCCGGAAAAATCCTCCATCCCGGCAATACGTTGGCATTCCTGGAGTATAGATTGTCGGCTTCGGGAAATAATTGCTGGCCCCTGGTGTCTGGTGATGGCACAAAAAGAGCAATTGCCGGAACACCCCCGAACGATAGTCACCGAGTCCCGGATCATTCTATAGGCGGGGATCTCTTGTCCAGGAGGGTGCGGCCGGCGGGTGAAGGGCAGGTTGTAAATGGCATCAAGTTCTTCAGGATCAAGCGGTGGAGGCGCTGGATGTTGAATAACCCAATGGGTTTGCTGGCGTTGCAGGATGATCCTCGGTGAGCAGGCCCGGGCATGCCGGTCGAGGGCAATCTCAGCATCGAGAAAACGCTGCGGCTTGGCGTGGATCTCTTCCCAGGAGGGCAGAACGAGGTGCTTTTGCGAATTCTTTCCCTGGAATTCAGGAAGAAATCCGGCGAGTTCCTTCTCAGTAAGGCGCTGGCACGTTCCGGCAATATTCGAGAGGGGCAGGTTTTGCCGACACCTGTCGGCAATTTCCAACACCGCCTTTTCACCCATGCCATAGACGAGAATATCCGCCTTGGCATCGGTTAAAAAAGAGGAGCGAAGTCCACCTTGTTTGTAGTCATAGTGAACGAACCGTCGCAGAGAAGCCTCAATGCCACCCAGTACAATGGGGATACCACGAAATGCTGACCGGGCCAGGCTGGTGTAGATGAGAGTGGCACGGTCGGGGCGCCATCGTTCTGTCTTGCTTTGTATCTCACCGCGCCACGGTTTACCTTGTGGCGAATACGCGTCGGTATCACGAACCTTGCCGTTGCCACTGTAGTTTGCAACAATAGAATCGAGGTTTCCGGCGGTAATGCCGCAAAAAAGCAATGGTGCAGGAAAAGCGTTGAAATCGGCAGAGATGTCAAAGCGAGGTTGAGCGAGGATCGCCACTCGATAGCCATGGCTGAGAAGAACTCGTCCGATAAGGGCCACGCCGTATGAGGGATGGTCCACATAAGCATCCCCGGTAATGAGGAGAACGTCAAGGTCGCTCCAGCCGCGCAGGGTACATTCTTGCCATGTGATGGGAAGGGGTGTGCGTTGATTCATGGTGCATGGTATCGGCAAACCGGGGTTTTGGCAACTTGTTCCTCTGCAAAGTGGTGAAGAGACTGAGGCCCATCTTGGGGGAATTCCACGGAATTGTTTCGCTTTCCAGAAATTGCAGTCAACAGGGCTCAAAGAATTTTTTTGTAATATCCAATATACTTGTGACCATTCAGGTGTTGTCAATTGATCGGGAACTGAAAATTGCATTTTCTCTTAATTCTGGTTATGAAAAGCGGAGTGGTTGTCGTTGTACGGGTTGGCAGTACTGGAAAAATCAGGATGGTGGACTTTTTTATCTGGCGGATGTCACAGGGAGGAGGGCGACGATGCTTTCAGGGAAGAAGGAATTTCGCATATTGCTTGCGGATGATCATGCCCTTATCCGTCATGGCATAAAAAATATCTTAAAAGCGAATGAATCATTAAAGATAGTTGGAGAGGTGAGCAATGGTGAGGAGCTGATGGCCTTTCTTGAGGCTATGGTGGTCGATCTCATCGTTCTTGATATCTCAATGCCTGGGGTTGGTGGCATGGAGAGCCTTGGCAGGGTCAAAAGTAAATATCCCGATGTAAAAATCTTGATGCTTACCATGTATAACAGCAAACAATATTTTTATGATGCCATGTCGGCGGGTGCCAATGGGTATCTCATGAAGGACGATTCAGATGGTGAGCTTCTGGTGGCAATCACCAAGGTTTTATCCGGCCAAAACTATATTTCTCCTCATATGGTTGGTGACTTTGCCAATGATGTCATCACCCTATACCGAAACGAAAAAAGGAGCCCTTTTCAGGAACTCACCAAGCGGGAAAAGGAAGTTCTGCATCTGATCGTTAAGGGCTTTACCAGCAAGCAAATGGCTGAAAACCTGCACGTTAGCCATCGAACTATAGACCACCATCGGGCCAATCTGCTGCGAAAATTCAACCGAAAAAACAGCGCCGAAATGGTCAACTACGCTGTACGCAACGGTTTTGTTTCTGCCGATTGAATATATGCTCTGCACAACATTAAACTCTCACCGTGTCCCCTGAAAAGAAACGACATCCCGTGCTTGATGTTGCCGCCGGGATTATTGTCAAGAATGGCTGTGTCCTCGCTGCCCGCAGGAGGCCGGGGTTACATTTGGCCGGATACTGGGAATTTCCGGGTGGCAAGGTCGAACCTGGAGAAACTCCCCAGCAATGCCTGCGCCGGGAACTGTTGGAGGAATTTGGCATTTATTGCGAGGTTAGCGCCTTTCTTGGTGAATCTATTCACGATTACGGTAGTAAGGTGGTCCGTCTTCTTGGCTTTCTCACGGTTCATACGGGTGGGACATTTCTCCTCCGTGACCACGATCAAATCATTTGGCTGTCTCCGGAGGAGTTGCCTCACTTGTGTTGGGCGCCAGCGGATATTCCTTTGGTGAAATTGTTGATCAAGCAGCTCGCCAAGGAGGCCCTGGGTCATGCTCGGGATTAAGAACGAAACAGCTGTAAGGAAATTTCCCGCGTATTATCCCGACTGTTTGCATGGCGGTTGGGTTGATTTGCGTAATATATTGAAATTAAACACTATTAATCTATGAAAGGAGGCGCGCTAGGTAGAAATACCTAGATAAAAAACAGGTATATCCGACAATTGTATTTTTCGCTGAAGAGGCTAGAAATACAGCTAGATTTTGGTCCTTTTGAGAAAATATCTGCATGGCTTCTGCCTTTGTAAAACGGCAACGGTGATCGCGAATTGTTCTCTTCTGTTAAAGGGCTTCCCACGAACTATAGGGATGGGGAAACTAGCAACAAACTTGACATAAGGGTCGGATTACAATGAATAAGGGTGACTTGATTACAACAATTGCAGAAGTCCGGGGTATGCCGAGACTTCAGGCGCAACGCGCCCTGGACAGGGTGCTGGCAAAGATGGCGGATGCCATGGAAAATGGAGAGAGGGTGACCTTGATTGGCTTTGGGTCTTTTAAAGTCGTGGCAAGGGCAGCACACAAAGGAAGGAATCCCCAGACAGGACAAAGCATTGTCATTCCTTCGCACAAAGTCGTAAAGTTCAAACCGGCGAAGACGCTCTCAGGTAAGGTGCGTTAGGGGGCTTACGCCGAATATCCGCTAAGTTTGGCAGCAGAGGTGCAAAACAGCTTGACCGGCAGTGGCTATTTGCGATGAGGTTGTTGTTGGGCTGCCAGACGAATTTTCCATATTACCAGCCCACCGACCACCATCGCTCCGCTTAAGAATTGTCCCATGGTAAACAGGCCGAAGAAGTAGCCTACCTGTTGATCGGGTTCTCGGAAGTTTTCGACGACTATACGCAGACAGCCATATCCTGAGAGAAAGAGCGCAAAGATAGTGCCGTGCGGCCAGAATTTGTTCGGCATCCACGGCCGTTTGCGGCTGGCGTAGAGCAGGATGAAGAGCACCAGGCCCTCCAGGAGGGATTCGTAAAGCTGCGAGGGATGCCTGGGCAAGGGTCCGCCATCCGGAAAGACTATGCCCCATGGTACGTTGGTGACCCGTCCATACAGCTCACCATTAATAAAATTACCGATCCTGCCCAGCCCTAGGCCAATTGGCAAGGTTGCCGCGTAAAGATCCGCCGCTGGCCAAAAGTCGATGCGCTTTTTCCGGCAAAACAGCCAGCCGGCGATGATGAGTGCGAGACAGGCGCCATGGAAGGACATCCCCCCGCTCCAAGTGGCCGGGATTTCAGCGGGATGGGCGAGATAATACGAGAAATTATAAAACAGTACGTAGCCCAGCCGGCCGCCAATAACCACGGCGAGAATGAGGACCATATTGAGATTCTCGAAGTGTTCTTCGAGCTGTCGAAACTTTACCTCCCGTATCTGCTTTTGCACCAGATAGTAGCTGGCCATAAAACCCAGGACGTACATCAGGCCGTACCAGCGGACATGAAGAGGGCCAAGGCTGAAAATTATCGGGTCAATTTGCGGGAACGTAAAGAGTTGCATGATTTCTGTTTGCTGGCCGTTACGGCAGTTTTGCCAATTTCTTCAGATGGACTTGCAGCACCGCGATGGCAGCCGGGGTGATCCCCGAGATCCTCGATGCCTGACCAAGAGAAAGGGGTTGTATCTTGGTCAGCTTCTCGACCACCTCGTTGGATAGTCCCGAAAGGGAGCGATAATCAATTCCCTTGGGAAGCAAAACCGATTCCATTTTTTTAAAACGGGCAACCTGCTCATCCTGACGGTCGAGATATCCCTTAAATTTCACTTGTAATTCAATTTCCTCTTTGACCCCTTCGGCAAGGACTCCGGCAAGGGCCTGTTGGTCGCTGGCCTCTAGCGGCAGGGACGAAAACGAGTCAATAGACAATTCCGGTCTGCGCAACAGATCGGCAAGTGAGCATTTTTGCTTGATAGTGCTGCTGCCAAGGGCACCAAGGGATTCATTTGTCTCCGGGCTTGGCTTTACTGCTATTGTTTCAAGGGTATCTTTGCCGGCCTGTATCGCCTGTTGTTTTACAAGGAATTGTTGAAAGGCAGGTTCCTTCACCAGGCCAATGTCGTAGCCAATGGCGGTCAACCTGGCATCGGCGTTGTCCTCGCGGAGCAGCAGACGGTATTCCGCTCGGGAGGTGAAGAGCCGATACGGTTCCTTGGTGCCGCAGGTGACCAGGTCGTCGATGAGGACGCCGATATATGCTTGAGAACGATCAAGAATCAATGGATCGAGCTGTCTGCTGAGGCGGGCGGCATTGATACCGGCGATAAGGCCCTGGGCGGCGGCCTCTTCGTAACCCGATGTCCCATTGATCTGGCCGGCCAGGAACAGGCCGCGCACTTGCTTGGTTTCGAGGGACGGGTGCAGGCCTAACGGATCGATATAATCATATTCAATGGCGTATCCCGGTCTGATGATCTGGGCCTTCTCCAGTCCTTTAATAGAGTGGATCATCGCCGTCTGGGTGGCAAGCGGCAGACTGGTCGGTAGTCCATTCGGGTAAACCTCAACGGTGTCAAGGCCTTCCGGTTCGAGGAAAATCTGATGCCGGTCCTTTTCCGGGAAGCGCATGACCTTATCCTCGACCGAAGGGCAGTATCGTGCGCCAATACCTTTGATTATTCCAGCGTACATCGGCGATTTGTCGATACCTGCCCGGATGACCGCATGGGTGTTCTCGTTGGTGTAGGTGATGTAACAAGGGAGCTGCGGTAAGGTGTAGCCACCCTTTGAGGAATAGGAAAAATGCGCCGGAGGATAATCGCTGCGCTGGATCTCCAGTTCGCTGTAGTCGATTGAGTGCGAGGCAAGTCTTGGTACCGTTCCGGTCTTCATCCGGCCAACGGCAAAACCGTTATCCTTAAACCAGTCGGAGAGGCGTTTAGCCGGAGCATCACCGAGGCGCCCGGCCGGAAAATTCTTCAGTCCGATATGAACCAGTCCGTTGAGGAAGGTTCCCGTTGCCACGACAACGGCCTTGGTGCGGATCTCCTCGTCAAGGGAGGTGACAACCCCGGCGATTTGGCCATTATGAACGATGAGTCCATCGACCACGGTCTGCTTGACGGTGAGGTTTTCCTGGTTTTCCACCACCGATTTCATACGCAGCCGGTACAACAGCCGGTCGGCCTGGGCTCGGGAAGAGCGTACTGCCGGACCTTTGCTGGTATTCAGCCGCCGGAATTGAATGGAGGTGGCATCGATATTTTTGGCCATTTCACCGCCAAGGGCGTCAATCTCTCTTACTAAATGCCCTTTGGCCAGGCCGCCGATGGCGGGATTACAGGACATGGCACCGATAGTATCGGCATTGATAACCGTAAGGAGGGTTTTACAGCCCATTCTCGCCGATGCCAGTGCCGCCTCGCAACCGGCATGTCCGGCACCGATAACCACTACATCGTATTCTTCATTCATAATCTGTCCGTTATAGCTGCTTCTTTTGGCCACCAGATTACTGCCCAGCGCGGTGGGGTTTTACGACGTATCGTTAACTGGTGCTTGTCTCTTGTGATGATCTGGTTTTGTAAATATCTTTCAAGAGCGAGTGTTTCTGCAGGAGTGATATCGCTGAACATCCAGCTATATGACTTGACAGCCTCCTCCATGCTCGCGAAGGTGGTTTCCCGGTCGAGGGTTAAAATCGAGATATTTGGATGAATATTCATTGAATACAACATGTTGACCGTATAGATATAATCAGGTCCAGCAGCAAAAGGGCGGCCGATTGCAGCAAAGGCCTCCACATCAAAGGGAGTTGCCCCGATCCGGTCGCTGAGAAAGACATATTTGGTGGCGTAGGCATCAATCTTTGTAAGTGCAGCCTGCAGGTCCTTGACGGCGAGCGCCCTGGAGGCGATGGCAATATCATGGGGGGCGATCCCTCTAGCCTGCCAGTCATCTTCCCATGCGCAATGAACGGTGCGGATATTGGTGATTTTTTCTGCTGATGCCTGTTCAGCAAGAGCGTCAAGCATGCCCTGGGAGAAATCGATGGCGGTCACCGACCGTACCTTGTGCGCAATGGGGACGGCGAGGGTGCCTGAGCCCGATCCGACATCAAGAACGGACATAGTTGAATCAAGAGGCAGAAGGGCTAAAAAAAGGTCAATATAGGTCGCACTTTTATTCCGTGCGGCAAAAGAAGCCGCCTTGGCGTCCCACTCTTTCGGGCCTTTATTCACCCAGCCTTTTTTTTCGAAGGCATTGGCTCGTAGACCTGCCCAATCAATATCGGCATACGTTGGCAGAGGAGATTCGGGCATACAGGACCAAACCGGTGAAGGACCTTATAAGAAATAATCGGGACATGAACGGGAGGCATGAAAAACGCCAATTTTTGCAGGCAGGAGCATAGCACAGCTGCAGTTCTTCCGCAAGATATGGCGGGGAGCAAGGACAAAAATGTTTGACACCGGGAAGCATGTATGGTTAATATTCTCGTTTTGTAATTTGTCGTTCCGCTCATGGCCGTGCTGCCGAGGCGGGAAATAGATGGTTCGAAGAGCGGCCGCCAAGCCTATGTGGTGCGGTGATTTTTTCGATCGTAGAAGCATAAAACATCATGGTTTAGCCATGCCATACCGATGAGGAAGTAAAAATGAGCAAGCGAACATTTCAGCCAAGTAATCTCAAGCGTAAACGTACCCACGGCTTCCGTGAGAGAATGAGCACCAAGGGAGGCCGGGCGGTTTTGCAGGCTCGCCGGGCAAGAGGACGCAAAAGGCTTTCGGCGTAACCTTTGGCCGGTAAACGACTCAGCAAAGACGCCCTGTTGCGAAAAGGGTGGGAGTTTGAGCACGTTTATAGCCGGGGGAAGCGTTTGCACGGTGATGGTTTTACCCTGATCTGTTCGCCGAACACACTCGGAGCGAGCAGGTTAGGGATAAGTGTTCATCGAAATATTCGTGGAGCGGTGAAGAGAAACCGCCTGAAACGAATAATTCGGGAGTCATTCAGGCTTTGGCGGGAACAGTATCCGGGTGGTTTTGATATAGTTTTTGCCGTCCGGCCTGATTTTTTCTTTCCACATCCTCAGGATATCAGCACGGCGGTGTTTCCTCTTGCGTGCCGCATTGGTTGTTCCCGGGAAGCATGAAAAGATGAGAAGCGACTTCCTTAAAGCAGTTTTTATTGGGCTCGTGCGGGGGTATAAATACTTTCTTTCACCCTTCCTGCCGCCAAGCTGCCGTTTTTTCCCCACATGTTCCACGTATACAATTCAGGCAATTGAAAAATATGGCGCCATTCGAGGAAGTTACCTCGGCCTTCGTCGTATCCTTCGCTGCCATCCATTTTCTCGAGGTGGCTATGATCCGGTACAGTAGGCGGGGCATTTGCCGGATCTTCCTGTTAATCGACACATCCCCCCTTGGTGTTGACATAATTCACGGTACCTATCATGGATAACTATAGAGCCTTTCTAGCGATTATTATTTCTTTTGTTATTCTCGTTGGTTATCAATATTTTTTTGCTGGTTTTGATAAGCCGGCAAGTGTTGATCAACCGGCTCCACAGCAGGCAGGTGAGCCGCTCAAGCCGAGTGCCGTGCAGCAAACTGCGCAATCTGCTGCGCCAGTGGCACCGGTTGTCGCTCCAGCATCTCCAGCACCTCCAGCGCCGGTTTATGATCGGAAGCCAAAGGAGATCACCATAGAAACTGAGCTGTATACCGCGATTATCTCTGAAGATGGCGGGGCACTCAGAAGTTTTATTCTGAAGGAACACAAAGAGACCCAGGCTAAAGATTCACCGGGAATGCAGTTGGTGAAAACCGAGGCAAGCCAGGGAGCACCTCTGCAATTTTCCTGGGGGAGCGTTGTTGGCACCCAGGTTCTTTACGACAGCGACAAAGAAAACATCAAACTTACTGGTGATGCAGCAAAAACCGACTTGCGGATGGTTGCCCAGGCTGCCAACGGTCTGACTGTTGAGAGAATTTTTAGTTTTACCAACGATAACTACCTGATCGGGTTAACAGTTAAAGTGAAAAATGCCTCTGCGACCATGGTCCAGGGGATGCCGCAGATGCATCTCGTCAACAAGCATTTCCTGGGAGTCGACAGCCCTGCTGAGAGTTTCTTGTTTGCCGGGCCAGCGGCCTATGTCAACGGTACTCTCGAAGAAAATGCTGCCGATAAATTCAAGGATGGTCCCTTGACCCTTACCGGTACGATCGACTGGGCGGGGTACGAGGGCAATTATTTTCTCTGCGGCCTCGTTCCGCTTGAAGGTTCGGGTGTTTCCTTTTCCATGCAGGGCAACAATGATTTAACAAAAATGGTGCTTGCCGGAAGTCTCGATACCCTGCAGCCCGGTGCCGAAAAAGAGTACAAATATAATGTCTTTTACGGGCCGAAGAAGCTGACGATGCTTAAAGAAATCGGCTACAATCTTGATAAATCAATCAATTTCGGATGGTTTGATGTTATAGCCAAGCCAACTCTCTGGTTGCTCAATTGGTTTTATACCTACTTTCACAATTACGGCATAGCGATCATTTTAGTCACAATACTCTTCAAGGCGGTCTTCTGGCCGATATCCCAGAAGGGTATGAAGTCGATGAAGAATATGCAGAAATTGCAGCCGAAGATGGTCAAGATCAAGGAAAAGTACAAAGGTGATCCGGCCAAGATGAACCAGGAGGTGATGAACCTATACAAAACCTACAAGGTGAATCCTCTTGGTGGTTGTCTGCCGATGGTTTTGCAGATTCCGGTATTTTTTGCTCTATACAAGGTCTTGCTGATGGGGATTGAGTTGCGCCATGCCCCGTTTATGCTGTGGATAACCGACCTTTCTGCTCCGGACCGGTTATGGATTGGATTCGATATTCCGTATTTAGGTGGATTGCCGGTGTTGACCCTGCTTATGGGCGCATCAATGTTTTTCCAGCAAAAACTCACACCTACCACGGCCGACCCGGCACAAGCCAAGATAATGATGTTTCTGCCGGTGATATTCACCTTCATGTTTCTCAATTTTGCTTCCGGTCTTGTATTGTATTGGTTTGTTAACAACCTCCTGTCTATCTTGCAACAGGTGCTGATCAACCGCGATTCGCAGAAAGCTACGCAGGTCGCCTGAATGATACAAGCCACGACGCAACATTCAAAGCGTGGATAGCACCGAGATATTTTTGAAAAAGGTAACTCAATGTCTGTAGACAAAAACGATTATTACGGCAAGGATGTCGCTGAGGCGATTAAAAAGGCCTGTGAGGAACTTGGTGTTCCTCAAGAAAATCTTGATATCGAGGTTGTGGAAACTGGTTCTACCGGAATATTTGGTCTGATTCGCAAAAAAGCACGTATTAGGGCTGGGATAAAAATCGCGGCCGATGAGCAGACCGCGTATATTGAACCTGATTCCGTAGCCGGCAGTGAGGAAGAGACTACAGAACCACTGATGGAAGAGACCAATCCGGTTGAGGTGCCAGCGAGTTCGGCGACTGTCACCGATGACGACGAAGAAGAGGACGAAGAGATCCTCGGCGAAGCAGAACAGGAAGACGACGCCAGCCCGGAAAGTGTTGAGATCGTCCGGGCGGAATTGTTACAGATTATTGAGCTCATGGGCTTTCCTTCGGCCATTGAGGTGGAAACAGCAGGCCTGGCAGTCACCTGTACCCTGCGTGGTGACTTTGAAGAAAATCTTGCCGGTCCTGAAGGCAAGGTACTCGACAGCCTGCAGTATATTCTGCGCAAGATTGTCAGCCGCAAGGTGCCTGAGCGGCTGAGAATTACCATTAATGTTGGGACATTCCGGGAAAAAAGACTTGAAGAACTGAAAATCAAGGCAGCCGAACTGGCCAGCCTCGTCAAATTAGACGGTAAAACCCAGGTACTGCCGGGCTTGAACCCCTCCGAGCGCAGGGTTATTCACATGTTCTTTCAAGAAGATAAGGAGATCCGCAGCCGGTCGGTGGGTGACGGGTTATTCAAAAAGATCCTCATCTATAAACCCGGTAAAGGCAATCGCCCAGGCGGCCGCAAACGCCCCCAGGGAAAGGGCCGACAAGGAAAGAATGGTTCGAAGCAAAACCGCGAATCGTGATCGTTCCACCAAGAGCAGCATGTCCGGGAGTATGAAGTGAATCTTCCAGCCAGTGATGCAACTATTGCCGCCATCTCCACCCCGCCGGGTGCGGGCGGCATCGGCATAATTCGTATAAGCGGTAAACAATCGCTTCCTCTTCTGCAAAAGATTTTTACACCAAAGGACTCGGGCTGTTCTTATACCAGCCACCGGTTGTATTATGGTCATGTCCGCCAGCCGGAAGATGGTAAAATCCTCGATGAAGTCTTGGCCGTGTATATGGCCGCCCCCCACACCTATACCAGAGAAGATGTTGTCGAAATTCACTGTCACGGCAGCTTTCTTGTCCTGAATACTGTTCTGCAACTCATCTTGGCAAGTGGTGCCACTCTTGCTAGCCCCGGCGAGTTTACTAAACGGGCCTTTCTCAATGGCCGGCTGGATCTGACTCAGGCCGAGGCGGTTATCGATATTCTCGCGGCAAAAACCAGAAAAGGTATTGATCTGGCTCAGGAACAGCTGTCAGGAGGACTTTACCGACAGATCGATCCGATCCGCCAAAGCCTTGTGCGCATGCGGGCCCTGGTCGAGGTGGCAATCGACTTTCCTGACGAGGATGTGGAGATTGTTGATCGCCCTCTCCTGATTGAATCATTGCAGGCTGAAGTCGGTAGCCGACTGAAAGGCCTGGTGGGCAATGCTGAGAGGGGCAGGGTCTACCGCGAGGGAGTTGCTATCGTCATCGCCGGTCTGCCGAACGTCGGCAAATCAAGCCTTCTCAATGCCATACTGCAGGAAGACCGGGCGCTTGTCACCGCGATTCCCGGCACGACAAGGGATTCTATTGAAGAAATTATCGACATCTTCGGTGTGCCGGTGAAGATTATCGATACCGCCGGAATTCGCGACAATGCCGGTGATGTGGAGGTCCTCGGCATCCAAAGGGCGAGAGAACTCATTAATAAGGCCGATCTGGTTGTCTTTCTCCTTGACGGTTCACGGCCTGTTGCCGATGGTGACCTGCAGTTGTACGAACAGATTCGTCACAAACCCGTCCTGCCTGTGCTGAATAAAACCGATATCTGTGGTGAGAATATGCCCGACCTTTCTTCGCTCAGCGGTATCGGTCATTGTGTCCCAATTTCGGCAAAAAAACAGTCGGGTATAGAGGAGTTGAAGAAAGCCCTCTTCGCAGCCATTACCTCAGGCAGTGAGCAGTGGGAGGAAGGCGGCTGTGCGCCTAATTTCCGGCACAAACAGGCATTGCTTGCAGCTCTTGATTCATACGAGCGGGTGCTGGTTTCCCTGCAAGTTGGGCTTACCAACGATCTTATTGCCGTCGATCTCAAGGAGTGCCTGGATGCCCTCGCGGAAATCGTCGGAGAAACTACCACCGAGGACATCCTCGACGTCATCTTTGCCCAATTCTGTTTGGGGAAATAATCCGCGGATCATGCCGGTCTGACAAGGCCCTGCTTGAAAGCGAAGGGTCTCTGGTAGAAAAAGGCTCCCGGCCCATATGGCCAGGAACCTTATACCATCCTACTGTTTCCAGCTCTTCAGCGCCGCCTTTGCCTCTTCCCGCTCTTTGAAAGCAATATCACTGGCAAGAACCTGCTCCAATAGATCCATAGCCTGCTGTTTCTCACCTTGGGCATATTGGGCGAGGGCGAGATGATAGCGGATTGCCGGATCATCGGGGTGAGTCTCCAGGGCTTGCTTGAATTGGGTTATAGCCAGGCCATAGGAGTTTCGTTTGTAATGCACCCATCCAAGAGTATCTGCAATGTTCGACTGATCGGGCAGGGCCTGTTTCGCCTGCATCGCCAGCCGCAGTGCCTCACCTAGATCGCCATTCGCCTCCGAGGCTATCAGCCAGGCGAGGTTGTTGGCCGCCGCCGGAAGATTTGGCTGGAGTTCCAAGGCTCGTTGATATTTTGCTTTGGCATCGGCGTATCGCTCAAGGCTTTCATAGGCAGTGGCAAGCCCCATGAGGGCTGAAACAGAGTTTGGCTGGTTTTGTAAAAGTTCATTGAATTGGGCGATTGTTTCTTCTGTCTTGCCCATTGCGTGGAGCAGCTGGGCGCGCAGGATGTAGCCCTGCGGGTTTTCCGGGCTGAGTTCTTGCGCCTTTTCAAAAGCCTGCAGGGCCTCGTTGAGATTTTTATTCTTCCTGTAGAGATCACCGAGGAGGAGGTAGTGGCCGCCGGCCGGATGGCTGTTTATATGATTCTTGACGAAGGCTATAGCTTTGTTGAGGTCGTTGCCGGTTGTTAAAGCGGCTAGGATACCAAGTGCTCGCGGATTATCCGGAACGAGGGCAAGCAGAGAGGTAAAGGTCTGTTTGGCTTTTTCGGTATTCTTCATACCGAGATAAGCCATGCCGCTGGTCCCGAGCAGTTCGGCATCGGCAGCAACCACCTTGGAATCGATGGACTCAACAACTTTTATAGCTTTTTCAAACTCTTTCCCCTGGACGAAAGACTGCACCAGGATCTTCACGGCGATAAAGTTGCGCGGATTAATGCGCAGTGCGGTGGTGGCCTCTTTGCCGGCATCGGCGCTGCTGCCCTTGACCAGATGGATTTGAGCGGCGAGGGTGTGGTAACGATCGTTTGCCGGATTGTTTTGCAAAGCGAGTTCAATGGCATTTTGCGCCAACTCTATTTTCCCGATACGCAAGTGAGTCAGGGCTGAGAAATAAAACGGGTCTGCCCATTTGGGGTAATCGGTCATAAGGGGGGTAAGGACTTGGATTGCCTCTTCGTTTTTCCCATCCTTGATGAGAAAGCGTGCTTTAAGCAGGTTAGCCCCGCCATTGGCCGGGTTGGATGCCAGTATGGCGTCGATTATCGCCTTAGCTTCAGTGAACTTCTGCAAATCGAATTGCAACTCGGCTAGGCTTACCTGAATTGGCAGTTCTTTTGAAAATGCGGCAACCGCGTCTTTCAGGCATTGTTCGGCCTTGTCGAACTGCTGGGTGTTTTTGTAAAACTCGGCGAGGGTCAAGCGAAGCTGTGCCGATTCCTTCTGCAGCTCGATTGCCTGCAAAATGGCCTTTTCAGCCTTTTCCAGGTCACCGGATTTTTGATACATCCCAGCCAGTAAAAGGTGCAGTTGGGCATTTTCCGGAAACTTCGCTTGCATCGTTGCCAGGAGTTGCTGGGCGGCCGGTTGATCCTTGCGCTGCTCGTGGAGCATCAAAAGGGTCTGATAATTGCTGAAATTATCAGGACTGAGTTCTATGGCCCTGTTAAACTCCTTTCCGGCCTCGTCCCATTTTTGTTCCGCCGCCAGGATGCGTCCCTTGATATTATGTAATTTGTCGCTTTCCTGGGTATTTTTCAGGGCCTTGTCGATGGCCTCATTGGCCTTCGCAACATTGCCGTCGATCAATTCGAGATTAGCGAGAAGGGCAAGGGCATCACGGTATTCGGGATCGGAGGCCAGCACCTGTTCGACATACTTGCGGCTTTCAACCTTGTTGCGGGACAGGAAGTAGAATTCAGCGACCTTTACCGCTGCATCGAAATTTTTCGGATCAAGGCTTGCGGTCCGCTGCAACTCGGCAAAGGCCGTCCGGGCATCGCCGCTCTTGAGGTGTAGTAACCCGAGCTGGTATCTGGCGTCGGCGAATTTGCCATCGAGCTGAATGGCATTTTTTAGCTCGATAATAGCCGCCTTATCGTCAGCCTTCTTGATGTATTCGAGGGCCTTTAAATAATGCTTTTCCTTTTTCTGGTTGTCATCGGAGCAGGCAGGTACTGAACAGAAAAAGATCAGTAAGAATACGATATTAAAAAGACGGTTGGAAATCATGGGGGACCTTATGAAAGGAGAGGATGGGAAATAAGTTCAACAGTAATGTCAAGCCGCGACAAATTGAGGTCAGTGAAGGCACTCTAGACAGAAAACCATAAAGGCAAGTATCCTTCTTGAAGAATAAAGTTAAATAGACTGCTGATAGTCTATATAAAATTACGAAGATTTCCTATTCATTTTTCCCACGTTCTCCATAAACAGTTTATGGGTACAGCGAAGGTAACCAAGTTTGTGGCTGGTCGATCGGATTGCCCAAAATGGCTTAGTAGTGGCAAACTTGCAGTGATAGGGATATGTGTTATAGTCAAGGCCGTAAACACTAAAGAAGACTAATTCATGTGGATGAAACTTCAGACGATATTATTCGAATGCGCAAGGTAAAAATGGGGTAGCTTGTCTCCCGCGCCACACGAATACTATTGCTAGGTGGCTTTAAAAAGCGAGGGATTATTTTCCTGGCGAAGAAGAGGAGATTTCCTCTCATGGCCGAAATGAGGGTTTAATATGAAAAATAGAGAGTTGTCTGAGAAAGAGTTAGATCAAATTACCCACGAGATCGGGGTGTGGGTAAGGCTTCAGTCAAAAGAGTTAAAAGATAAAGTTAAGGAAAACTTACAGCAGGAACTTCAGGCTGTACGGAATCGCCAACTTACCCTGCGTACGAGCAGGACATGAAAAAGCCAAAACTCATCGTTATTGCGGGTCCCAATGGATCGGGCAAAGGAGTGCGGTTTCTTTATACGTTTTTTCTTCATCGGCACCGACGACCCGGAAATTAATGCCGCCCATGTGGCAAGGAGAGTTATGGCCGGTGGCCACGATGTTCCAATAAGCAAGATTATTTCCAGATATTATAGATCAATGGCTAATTGTGCATTTGGGCTTACACTAGCTGATCGTGGCTATGTTTATGACAATTCAGTCAATGATGAGGAATTGAAGAAATTGTTCCGAACCAAAAACGGCGAGGTATTTAAGTGCTACCCGGATTGTATTCGGCATGAGTGGGCAACTATGATTCGAGATACATTGTGTTAGATGGCTGATGACTGTGCTCTATGGAGAAGCAATGAATACACTGGCAAAAGTACAGAGTAATTGAATAGTTCGATACCTAGTTGAGGGGATATATGCCGATATCTAAGATTTTGTTACTCTGGGTGGCTCTTGCCGTCTCTTCTGTTGACTTCGCTTGGGCGGCCCAGTCGACGGCGGATGTTCCGGTCACCGAGAAGTCCATGGCCGATGCCCGTGAGAAGGTGCTGGGCAAATCCTCGTCGCTGCCTTCTGAAGAACAATATGTCATAGGCCACGGGGATGTGCTGTACGTCCAGATTTATGGTGAGGGAGATATGGCCCCCTTTGCTGTTCCTGCCGGAACAGCAGGCAAGGGCGAGCAGAATGAAGATTCTCCAAGGGCCGGTGCCTCGGGGGTGCAGGTGCGGATTGACGGCCGGATTTCGCTCAAGCATATCGGCGATGTTGACGCCGTCGGCTTTACCCCGACCCAGCTGGCTGACTACCTGAAAGAGCTGTATACATCCGTGTTTTCTGATCCTATCGTGTCCGTGGTACTGGTACAAGGGAACAGCAAGCGGTACACGGTCATGGGTAAGGTTGCTAAACCAGGGGTGTACTTTCTTGACTATCCAATAAACATCGTGCAGGTCATTGCCCGGTGCGGCGGCTTCAGCGAGTGGGCGAAAAAGGACATAACCCTGGTGCGCAAGGGGCCGAAAAAGAATAAGCAGCTCTTCAAGGGAAACACCCTCAACTTTGATTACGGGGATTTACTTGAAGGTGAGGATCTCGACAAGAACCTGCCCATTGAAGCCGACGATATCATAATCGTCGATTAGTCAGAGAGACTATGCAAGAAGGTGCGTCGTCACGAGGATCGGTGGGCCATCTCTCCGCCGTCTTTACATCTTGCCTTGCTACCGGGATTGTTATGTGGGCGTCTCTGACCTTGGCCCGGGACATAAAGGTGAGCGGTGGTTTGACGACCAGCTATGAATACAGTGACCGGCAGTATGATAAAGAAGATGGAAGTGACACCGAGGAATCCACGGGCGAGCGGGCATCAAGCACCACCGCCGCAAATTCCGCAGGCGACTATAACCGCTTGCGGATGTCGCCGATGATAGCCGTGTCATCGGTCTCGGCTCGCGATGATCTTGTCTTGCGCTATCTGCCGAGCTTTCGTTACGACATGGCAAACTATGACCATGATATCGACCACGATCTGACGGCGACACTCAAACGGGCAATAAGCTCCAACTGGGCGCTCAAGCTCAATGAACGCTATCTTTTGACCGACAAGACCGCTGATGCTACTGCAACTGCGGTAGCCGATGATACCGCGCGACTCTCCGACACCGCTGAGCGCCGACGCTACTGGACCAACGACCTTGGGTTTGTTTCTGATTATACCTATGGGCAGGACCGCCTTCTGTCCCTTGGCTATTCCCTCGGTAACCTCCGGCACATTGATGCCGACCCAGACGGCAATCTGGAGGATTATGATCGTCATGCCGCCACGCTGACGGCTGGCCATCGCTTCGATGCCGTGTGGGCTGTCAATGTTGCGGGGGGCTATGTCCGCGGCCTGTATGACGCTATTCGGCAAGATACTGAGCAAGAAGAGGCCGTTGAAGCGCTGCAGGACCGCAATCTGCATGAGTATCATGGCTCAATGGTTGTTGATTCCCGCATCATCGACCATCACCCTTTGAGCCTTACCTATAACTACCTTGGGGTAGTTTATGACGCCGCCGATCGTGACAACCTCGCCCTGCATGACCTGACCGGTGGCTGGCAATGGGATATTGCTAAGAATTTCACCCTGAACCTTGGTACTGGGCCATCCGTGCAGGTGACCGAGGGCCAGAGCGGGGAATGGGGCTACAATGCCAACGCCAAGGTGAAGTACGCCCTGGAACGGGGCGCCTTCCTCCTCAGTGCCAATCGTGGTTTTGAGGTGCAGAACTTTACGGGTGCCGAAGAGAGCGGAAGGCGGGAATTCTGGCAATCGCGCTTTGACTTCAATTACCAAGTATTGCAGAATGTCCAGTTTGCTCTGTTTACCCTCTATCGCAACGAGGACCTGGAGGAGGTTACCGCCCAATATCTCGCCGAGGGCCAGTCCGAGGCTTCTTCCGGGGAGGAAAACAGCATCGTCACCGAGACCGATACCATCAAACGCCGGCGTCTGAGTACCGGATCCAGCCTGGGATACAGGTTCGCTCAGTGGTATACAATGAAATTAACCTATGACTATTTGCGCCAGGACTCGGACAAGGAGAACGACAGTTTTGATGAACACCGGCTTATACTGTCTCTGGCTGCTGAGATGGAGCTGTTTACCTGGTGAACCACCGCATTGTTCAGGGGACGACTACCTTACGGCTTGGCATGAGGTGAATACAACATAAAAATGCTGGACAACAAACAAGCATGACAAACAACATCAGAGTATTCGCCATCTTGGCGCTGTTTGCGGCTACCTGGTTTATGCTGCGGACGACCTCGGCAGTGACGCCGGTGCCGATCAAGAAAAGTCTCGCCAACTTTCCCCATCAGGTCGGGGAATACCATCTTGCCAAGACCTTTCAGTCTTCCGCCGAAGTGCTCAACATGCTGGGAGTGGACGATTACCTGCAATACAACTATGTCGATGATGCCGGCTCGCGGATAAACCTCTATGTCGGGTACTATACGGCAGTCGGGGTCAGTGGGGCGTATCACTCCCCGAAGAACTGCCTGCCCGGCGGCGGCTGGGGTATCGACGGGGTGAAAAATGTTGAACTGGCGGCCGGAGGCAAAGGCGAAGGCAGGGCTACCGTTTCGCAGATGCTTATCAGAAATGGCGGAGAGTATCAGATTGTCATGTATTGGTACCAGAACCGGGGACGGATAATCGCCTCGGAATACTGGGAGAAGATCTATCTGGTTCTTGATGCGATGCTTCTGCAGCGCAGGGACGGCACCTTCGTGCGGATCATGTCGACGGTACCGGATAAACAGATCGAAGCGACAGAGGCCCGATTAAAGCAATTTGCCGAGAAGACCATGGCGCTTCTCGAAGAGCATCTGCCGGGGAGACAGCTATGAGCGAGTCGCAATCTGCGTGGGGAAGACGGGAAACCCTTTCCTGCCTGATCATACTGGCTGCCCTGCTGGCCCTGTATTTCCCCTTCTTGAAAAAATTGGCGGTTGACTGGGGAACAAACGACGACTACTCCCATGGGTATTTCATCCCTGTTCTGACCGGATATTTTATATACACATTGCGCGATGAGCTTCGCCGCCTGGTCATTAAACCGAATACCTACGGTCTGCTTGCTGTCGTTGCCGGGCTCTGCCAATTGATCGTTGCCAAAATCGGCTCCGAGTATTTCCTGCAAAGGACCTCGCTGATAATAGTACTCCTCGGGCTGGTGCTCTTTTTCCTCGGATACCAGTATCTGAAGATGCTCTTTCTCCCGGTCGCCTACCTCATCTTTATGGTGCCTCTGCCGGTAATTATCTGGAACAAGTTGGCTTTCCCCATGCAGCTCTTTGCCTCGGCTATCACCGAAAAGGTTGTTTACCTGCTGGGTATCCCCATCTACCGTGAGGGCAATGTCCTTCACCTCGCCCAAACCACCCTTGAGGTTGTCGCCGCCTGTTCTGGACTGAGGTCCCTCGTTACCCTGTTTGCCTTGAGCGGCGCCTTGGCGATCCTCTCAGCCTTGCCTAAATCAAAAAAGCTTATTCTCTTTTTAGCCGCAGCCCCCATTGCCATCTTTGCCAATATCTGTAGACTGACATTTACGGCGATCCTGGCAACGAAGATTGGCTCGGATGCCGCCCAGGGTTTTCTCCATGAGTTTTCCGGGATGGTGGTGTTTTTTCTTGGGTTGGGAATGTTGGTGGCCGTTAACGCTGTGCTTGGCAAAAAAAGACCTCAAGTGCAGTGAAAACCCCGGTCGAAAGTAGCTGTTGCATCTTCTTCGAAACAGCTTCGAGTTCGTTCGAGAGCAATGGTGGCTTTGCTGCTTCATTATTTAGTCTTAATTAAGTCACTATAATGAAAAAACGTTTTGTTCTTGGCATTTGCGGTGGGTCCGGGTCTGGAAAAACATATATTGTAAATAAAATTGTACAGCAGCTTCCCCATGGAAGCGTTTCAGTCCTTGATCAAGATTCTTATTACAAGGATCTTTCAGATTTACCGGAAAACGTGAGAGAGTTGGTAGACTTTGATTTGCCTGACTCAATAGAGATCGACTTGTTTGCCAGGGATCTTAACAGCCTGGCGACTGGCTATCCTATTCAAAAGCCACAGTATGATTTTACCACTCACACAAGAAAGCATAGGACTGTACCAGTCGCATCATCGCCCATAATCATCATTGAAGGTCTTCATGTCTTGTATCACGAGCAATTGCTCGAAGTTATTGATCACAAAGTCTATCTGGATGTGGATATGGACATTCGTTTTATACGCAGGCTGGTTCGCGATGTAAGAGAACGTGGCCGCAGCGTAGATGGTGTCGTCCGGCAATATCTAGACTCAGTACGACCGATGGATGTTCGGTATGTCCAACCAAGCAAAGAAAAATCGCACATGACGATTACAGAAGAAAATTTTGATAGCATGTTCTTGGGGCTGATGGAGCTGCTGCTAGGAAAGTTGAAGGTAATCATATGACCAAATCCAGCCGTTTTGTATTCCCCATATTGCTTGCAGCATTTTTCTTAGTATGCGTTTTGAGAAATTCATACTGCTGGCCGATAGATTCGAATATGAAGGAGAAGACCGCTTCTAATAGGTCAATAATTCAGAAAAGTTTGAAAGTCCAAGCCTGGAAAGGCAAGGGCGGCGGTGGAGCAACCAGTGAATTTGAAAAATTAACATCTGACCAGGTTTTGTTTGCTGAAAGCACTGAAGATGATTCGCAAACTGTTATCGTGACCGACAAAATTGATTTTCAGCTCCGATCGCAACACTACTATGCCCTCAAGGTCGAAGTTCTTTCCAGCTCTGTTGAAAACTATTTTGACTTTATTACTGCCTTACGCCTTGGCAGTAATAAAGATGTTCATCAGCAGTACACAGGAGGGACAGAAAATTGGGAAACACTGACACTGCTCATTAATCCGTTGGAGGATGAAACTCCGAAATACATAGCGCTTAGATTGAATGGAAAGGGGAAGATCTACGCAAAACCCTTCTATTTAACTGAATTAACGAAAGAGGAGTTTGAACAGAGTAAGGGATTGTTGGCCGATCAAATTAAAAATCGCGGCTCAAAACGTTTGGAGAAGGTCTTCTTACCGTATGTGCCCTCCCTGCCTCTGCCGGAAGACGATGCACCTCTCCAGTTCAGGATTTGGGGGATGCAGGAGGATCAGTTCCCTCCTCCGCCAATTGGCTGGCGGCAGGTACCGATGGAGCGAGCGGAAATCGAACATTCGTTGGTTCCCCGCCTTAAAGACACAGGCTATCTTCTTTACACAAGACCAGCTGTAACTCCGGTCTATCTCGAGTCGGTACCCAAAGAAAAGGAGTTGATAACCAACCTCAATGTTCAGGCTACGCCAGGGGAATACGAACCGGTGACATTTTCGGTTTATGCCGCCAAGGACTTAGAAGGGATTCGGGTTAGCATAACTGATCTCAAGTCAGCTGATGGCGAGGTCATTGATAAAAAAAACGTTGATATCCGAACGGTAAATTTTATCCGCAAAATCAAAAATAAAGAAAAGAAAACCTATTATATGATGCCACTTACTCTCGGTAAGGGGCCGGATTGGATAGGCGAAAAAACCTCACGCCGATATTGGCTGACTGTCTATGTGCCACCGACCGCAAGAGCGGCATCATATCGTGGAGCAATTCATTTTGAAGGAAAGAATTTCCAAAAGGCAACAATACCGGTTGCAATGGATGTCATGCCTTTCACTCTCCTTGACCCTCCTGTCGTTCGTTTTATGTGGAGTGCACCCAGTGCCATTACTGAGGCAAACGAGCTCAAGATGTACCAGGACCTTGCCGAGCATGGGATGACGTCTATGTTGATCCACGGTGAAGTGAAAACAAGAGATCAACATGTAGGCCCTGAAGATATTGATCATATTATCAAGAATATTGAGAAGCATCTCGGGTATTATCACAGAGTGGGTTTTAGGGACAATCCAATCGGCGGAATTACTGGTCACCAGATTACCCATTACTGGGACAAGGACATTAAATGGTTCAAGTATTGGCCTATCACTCGGGAGTTGGATGACGAATTTCTAGAAACATATAGAAAGGTATATATTGATAACCAATCAAGCAGTAAATGGCCGGAATTTTATCATTATATTGCTGATGAGCCTGGGGGCATGAGGCCCGAAAACATTGACCCGACGGCGCATTATCTTGAAATCTTCAAAAAAAAATATCCTGCTCTTAAAACCTTTGTCACTATTGGAGGAGGACTGAAACGTGGTTATGACGAGGTCGGTAAGCTCACCCCAAACCTTGATGTAACCTGCACAAATTATTTCACCAAGGAGGTTGTAGGTAGGATCGAAAAGTATAAATCTGACTACTGGGTTTATAATGGTGCGTCACTCAATGAACAGCCCATTAAAGAGAGATTTTTTTATGGTTGGTACTTCTGGAAGACTGGCGCAAAAGGTGGTGGGCAGTGGGTCTATAGCTGGCGAGGAAACCCGTTTTCTCAACCGTTCAGGGATGAGCGACAGGACTACGCACTTGAAACAAAAACAGGATTTTTACCGACAGTCGGTTTGGAAATGATTCGCGAAGGAATCGACGACTATAGGTATATTTATACTCTTTCTTCCCTGCTTATTTTTACGGAAAAAACAAAAAATAGCATTGTATTTCAGAAAGTTAAGAAAAAACAAGATGAAACAGTCGAAAAAATCAACCTGAATTTTCTACGTGGTACAGATGTGCCAGAGAGCAATTCCGTAGGTGTTTCTCCTGAAGAACTTGTGATGTTCAGAAATGAAACGATCAATTCAATTCTTACGTTGATCAATGAACAAAAGAGCGCGTTGTCTGAAATTCGAAAAATGAATAGTGCCCAACAGTTAGATATTTTAAGAAAACTTTCTGAAAGAGATTGGTTTCTTCCACCTAAATCCCAAAAAAATTCACCAGATTTGCTGGAAAATATCCGATGGGGGGGGGCTTTAAGTGAATGGAAACCGCAGTTTTGGAAAGGGAGTGGAAAAAGTGAATACAACGAGAAGAACTACCAACAAAGAAAGGTTTTCAAGTTAATTATTACCAGCGATGGTAAAGACGACAATGGGGCTATCTTTTTAAGTAAACCGAATATTATACTCAAGGGAAGAACTAAGTATCGGCTCTCTGCCTGGCTGAAAACAGATGAGGTGTCTCGCAACGCTATGCTTTATGCAGCGGTCCGAAATGGGGGGGTAGCAGATGTTATGAGTGAAAAAATGAGCGGGACATCAGATTGGAAGTATGTGTGGCTTGAATTTGAACCGGATGAAGATTGCCGGGCAGAATACTTTGCTATGCGTCTCTGGGGAAGTGGGGTTGTATATGTCGATAGAATCATGTTGCAGGAAATTTAAGGTTATTAAACTGTATGTTGTACTAGCAAGTTAAGTTAAGATTTAGGATGAAACAGTGGATAATAAAAGTTCCTACCAAATAATTAGCATGCCAAAGGTGACTGTTGTAACACCATCTTTCAATCAAGGGCATTTTATTGAGGACACTATCTTAAGCATAAAAAATCAAAATTATCCCAACATCGAACATCTTATCATTGATGGTGGGTCAAACGACGACACGCTAAATGTGATTAAAAAATATGAAAAGACATATAACATGCGGTGGATATCAGAGCCAGATGAAGGCCAGTCAAACGCTATTAACAAAGGAATTAGGATGGCTGATGGCCAAATTATCGGATGGCTAAATTCTGATGATGTTTATTTTAGTTCGGAAACGATATCGTATGTAGTACAACAGTTTGCAAACTATGAGAATGCACGAGTGATATTTGGTGATGATGTGCTGATTGATAAGAATAAAAATTTTTTGTTTAAAAGGACAATGAGAGATTTTGATTATCAAATAATGCTCAAGAAAAATATTATTTCTCAACCAGCAACCTTTTTTCTAAAAGAAGTAGTTGTAGACAATTTATTGGATGAAAAGTTGCATTTTGCAATGGATTATGAGCTCTGGCTTAGGTTGTACAATCGAGGATATAAGTTCATTTATGTGAACAAAATATTAGCAAGCAACAGAATTCACGGGCAAAGAAAGATGATAGTTGGGAAATCTGAGGCTGAATTGGAGGTAAAAAGAATTCTTGAAAATATTCAAGCTATAAAGTCGAGAAATAACACAATCACTGGCAAAATAATAAATAAAATTAACCATTTATTTTGCCGTTTGCTAGGCGTTAAAGCCTTGTGTCTGCTCAAGTTTAGCGATGATTCAATAACTGGTATGAAGCCTGAAAAGTTGAATGTGCTGTTACGTGAACAATTATTTATGACGAGCTATAGAAAAATTTTAAAAGACTAACTATTCTTAATTCCATCAAATACTTCATCTAATGTATGCTTATTTGTTTCTTATATTCCTTATACCATATCAAACACATTCAATATTTTCATCCAACATTTTGGGGCTGTCAGTTATTAAATTGGTTGGAATCTGTGCATTGATTGCTGCTTTTTTTTATGAACAACCCAATGGAGAAAAAATAAAACTGTTCGCGTCTCCAATTGCTAAGTCATTTGGCTTATATTGCCTAATGGCGTTTATTGACTGGCTTGGAAAAGGAGGCGGAGTAGTTGGGCCAGCACATCAATCTTTCCTTTCATTTTTCCTGTTTTTCTATGCGACAATGAAACTGGTGAATACTAGGGAGAAAATTGATCAGGTTATTTGGGCGCTAGTGGTTAGCATGTTTCTCGGCTCGATATATATAATCAAAGAATATTTGACTTACAGGGAAGTAATGGGAGCAGGATTTAGAACGTTTGGTGCAACATTTGGAGATCCAAATTACTATGCTCTCTCTGCAATTCTTGTTGTTCCATTTATCTATTACTTATTTAAATTAATAGGAGGAAAACTTCTAAAGGCAGCACTTGTTGTTATGATGATTATATTTTTTATCGGTCT
This sequence comes from Desulforhopalus sp., assembly GCA_030247675.1. NCBI lineage: Bacteria > Pseudomonadati > Thermodesulfobacteriota > Desulfobulbia > Desulfobulbales > Desulfocapsaceae > Desulforhopalus > Desulforhopalus sp. The sequence continues at coordinate 581,970 of JAOTRX010000002.1, forward strand.
TCTTGTTACCCAATCACGAGGGGCACTTGTTGGCTTATTGATGATGTTGTTTGTTGGTTCAATTATTTCAAATAGAAAAATTAAAACGCTTGTGGTTGTCTCAATTATTGTTTGTATAGGCATTTTCGCTATGCCGGATAATTTAAAAAAAAGAATCACGGAAACTAAAGTTTCAGAAGAAAAGGCGGTAAGCGGCGATGAAGCATCTACAACCAGACGTTGGCATCTGTTTCTTGCTGGAATAGAAATGATTAAGGACAAACCATTAACAGGTGTTGGCCTTGGAAAATTCAAAGATAATTCTATGGATTATTATCCAAAACTAGGGCACCCTGGAATAGCTCACAGTACTTATATTGAAATTATGGCAGAAATGGGGGTACCTTCAATACTTTTCTTTTTATCTGTCCTTGTATTTACCTTTCGAGAATTATTCTTTTTAAGAAAAATTTATAACCTAGATGAAAGGGGATTTTTTCTAGCTAATACATTAATTGTCACGTTAACAGGATTTTTATTTTCCTGTGCTTTTTTAAGCGGAGAATACACTAAAATATTTTGGATTCTTATTTTCCTGACAATTCGAATGACAGAGAGTCAACAAAATTAGTCAACCCTTTTTGAGGTTGGTTGTTTGAAAAATAATTCTAATATGAAACCTATAAAAGTACTTGCGACCAACTCAAAAAACAATTGTTCTTACTGGAAGGAAAATGTTTGCTTATATGAAGAATACCTGAAAGATCTTTCCCCGAGGTGGCGAACAAAAAAAGCTGATTCAATATTGTTTAATATAAAATGGGCGATTAAACTTTTTCGAAAGAGTAGAGAATATGATGTAATTGTAACAAATGCAGAAAAATGTTTTTTATTGTTTTCGATATTTCAGTTGGTCTTCAGAAGAAATCCCAAACATCACATTTTGTTGTTCGCATTATGGAATATTTCGGACAAGGGATTTAGGAAATACATTCAATTATTCAAGTATAAGATTATTTTGAAAGCAATTTCAAAAGTAATTGTTTTTAGTTATAAACAACAAGCTCTCCATGCTAATGCATTCAATGAATCCCAAAATAAGTTTCCTGTTGTTTATTACCATTTAACTCTGCCATTTTATCCATCAGAGTTGTGTACTGGTGACTATTTATTTTCTGGCGGTGATACGGGAAGAGACTACAAAACGCTGATAGAAGCTGTTCGGGGACTTTCTTGTAAGGTTGTCATTGCTGCACTGCAACGATATCATTTTGACGGCATTGATATCCCTGGCAATGTAATTATAACTACGGTTAACTCCGAAGAGTTTATTAGATTACTAGCAGGGTGCAAGGCAATGATTTTGCCACTATTTGGAAGAAAACTACAAGCGGGAGGACAACAAACTTTTTTAAACGCAATGGCTCTGGGTAAGACAGTAATTGTGGCAGATGATAACGGTGCGGATGAATATATAAATAATGGAGTTGATGGAATAATTATTCAACCTGAGAATGTGAGTGAAATGAGGGTAGCGATTAGTTCAGTAATGAATAATTTTGAATTCTGTAAAACGATTGGAATAAATGCAAAAATAAAAGCACAGATGTATCCGGTTGATAGGTTCTCAAGAGATGTCTACTCAATATCACGTGATTTAATTCTCGATTCTGATAATAAACAGGACTTTTGTAATTAATCTCTTTTAAATTGCTTAATTGTTTGTTGAAAACCCGATAGAATTTTACTCAAGACATGAATACAAAAGCTCAAATAATTGAAATAAAGCAAAAGGCAGTTAAGAATATTTCATATAACTTTATAGGCAAAACAGTTGGTTCTATTGTTCAGGCATTTGGCAACATAGTTTTAACACGTTTACTCACTGCGAGCGATTTTGGAATATTTAGTTTTGCTAATATTATAAGCAATTTGCTTTTAAGCTTCAATGATTTTGGGGTAAATTCTGCGCTAATTCAAAAAAAGACATTGAATAATAAAGAGTTATCTACTGCACTATTTATCAAACTCGGTTTGGGCCTTTTAATATCAGGAACAGCATTTTTTTTGGCACCATTCTCTGTTTTTCTTATGAATAACGAAGCTATAATAAATGTAATCAAGATCAGTTCCATTAGTTTTATAATATCTGCGTTCTGGCTTCTGCCAAATGTGCTATTAGTAAGAAATGTCGAATTCAAGACGATTAATAAAATCAACACTATTTCAACGATAATTACTACTGTTATCACAGTAATATTGGCTTTTTGCGGTTTTGGTTATTGGAGTTTAGTTTTAGCAACTATTATTAATAACATTTTAAACATTATTTTATATAATTTCGCAAAGCCAATACCAATTATATTCACATTCGAAAAGAACTTTGCTTCTTATATTTATTCCTTTGGGGGCAGTGTTTTTTTTTCAAAGGTTTTAATACAGGTTTTAGTTAGTTCTGATAATTTTGTCGTTGGATATGTCCTTGGATCAGCAAGTCTAGGTTTCTACTCATTAGCATTTAATTGGTCGTCAATACTATGTGGACTTGCTTATTCTACAATACAAACCGTAGTGTTTCCTCTTTTCTCGAGAATTAATAATGATATTGTTCTTATAAGGCAGGGATATTTGAAAGTCCTAAAATATTGTGCATTTATTGGTGCAGTGGCTTATGTAACCTTATTTGTCATATCTAGAGATTTCATAGTTGTAATTCTTGGATCGGGTACTGAGAAATGGATTGAATCACTTTCGGTTTTAAGAATATTTTGTCTATATGGTTTATTAAGAATGATTCAAGAAGGATTTGTTACCACTTGTATGGCAATGGGTAAACCCAATATAGTATTAAGGGCAAATATTGCAGCAGTAATATTACAAATCGCATTAATTTATCCAGCAATAAATCTTTATGGACTCAAAGGTGTCGCAATATCAGTCACTTTAGCTTGCTTGGTACAATATTGCGTCTACCTTAATACTATTTTAAAAGATTTAATTTTATCATTTAAAAATCTAATTATGACTCTGTTGCCTGTAATAGCGGTTTTGCCAATAATCTCCATAATATATTTTGATAAATTTTTGAATGTTAGCATTTTCACTTTTTTTTCAAAATTATTTATATCGCCTCTTTTGTGTATACTTGTTCACGGTATAGCTACAAAATGGGAATTAGAAAGAGAAATATATTTGATAATTTCAAATAGAAAAATATTCAGTGAAAATTCATAAAAATTTAATTGTTCCCTTGTTATTTCTATGAATAAATATGTCTGTCGTACCGTTACTTTTGATTCAGAAAGCTCATGGGGTGACGATGTCAAAATTATAAATGAGCGTGGGTTCGTAAATTCTCGCGTTGCTCGTTTTCCAATTTTCCTGCAAAATATAATCCGTCGTTGGTTTCAGTTTTGGTTTGCTTGTAAAATGTTGTTGCAGACACCAAAATTCAGTAGCATTGCAGTTGGTCGATATGGATTGTGGGTTCCTGTGTTGTCGAAAATACTAAGATTGAAACGAAATATTGTACTAACTGATGTTGAATGGCCAAAGGTAAAGCATGGATATTTAAATAGACTTGCCGCACAAGGGAGTAGATATTTATGTTGTTTTACTACTGAAGAGATTCGTCGATATTCACTTCAATATAAAATTAAAATTGATAAATTTAAGTTGGTACATGCTCCTTTTGATGAAAGGAATTTGTTTAAAACAAAAGATGGTGGATATATCTTTGCAGGCGGATACCAATCTCGTGATTGGGATACATTAATTGCTGCACTAAAAGACACACCTTATATTGTGAAAATATTCACGAAAGAAATCATAATACCCTGGAATTCAAATGTATCTATTGAGCATTCAAGTTCCGAAGAATATTATCGAGCGATGGCTAATGCTTCTTGTGTTGTGGTTCCAATAAAACCTGAACCCATGAGAATTACAGGAATGATGACTTGGACGACTGCCATGGCTATGGGGAAAACTGTAATTGTTACCGAGCCGCTAGGCGCTCCTGACTATATGGTACATGAACTCTCTGGTTTTGTTTTAAATTATGCAGATGTAGAATCTCTGAGATGTTGTGTTGAACAAGTAATGAGTGATAAAGAGCTACGTAATAGAATAGGATTGGAAGCAAAAAAGCGAGCTTGGATTCAAGCTAGTCCCCAAGTGTTTAGAAATAAGATTTTAGATCTTCTTGAATAAAGTCCGGAGAACAAACTAAGAGACATTTAGCATTACTTGGATGTTTATACTTATCCACCGCCTTTAAAAAATGAATGTACAAAACATTCATGTAATTTATCAACAGTTTGAGCACAAATAGTCTCCTCATAATTAATCTCTTATTATAATTCAAATGCAAATTACGCCTATCTATTCTCTGTGTATTGAAGTTGTCGAAAATGAATTTGCAAAAAAAATACTTTTGAATTGTATTTCTTCTCTTGAAAATTTAACAGAAAAGTATGGATCTGTTATATCGGTTATCCTGACAGGTAGTTTTTCCCGAGGTGAGGGCTCTGTCTTCATCGAGGATTCTGTCGGAGTCTTTGTCTTGGGTGATATGGAATTTATTGTTGTCACAAAGCAGGGAACAGATCTGGGTAATACGGCAATTATACTTGATACGATTGCGAGGGAGGTGGAGGCCTCATTGCGGGAACAAAATATCCATTGTGCTATCGAATTCTCACCTGTCGCCCGAAATTTCCTGAGAAGGGCGAGGCCGACCATCTTCAATTACGAGCTTTTTCTTAATGGTAAGGTCGTGTATGGAGATCCAGGTATCCTCTGTGAAATCCCTGTACTTACAACGTCTAAAATTCCTGAGATAGATGCTTTCTATCTTCTTTGTAATAGAATAGTTGAGCAATTGTTCTTTATAACAAAACTCTCTTCCGGTGACCTAACCGGCCTGAATGCATATTATCCATTTGTGAAATTGTATATGGACATGGCTGGGTCTTTTCTCGTCATTACCGGAGAGTATGAACCCTCTTATTTCCTGCGACATGAAAAATTTTCCAAAATGAGCGGTAAAGATTGCTTTATTGAAGGTAGCATGTTGACCATTTTTTTGGAGCGCCTGGGCGAAATGACCCGTTTTAAGCTGCAGCCAACGAAAGAGCTTAGCATGTCCGGAATGTCTCATGCCCAAATAAATGGCCTGTTCCGTAGCTCTGTGGAATATGTGCGTCAGTTATGGCGGTGGGAGATCCGTTTTCTTTCAAGGAATACTGAAATGAAATCAATAAGCGAAAGTTATTCAGTTATTTTGAATAACTTTTCACTAAAAGCCAGCATACGTGGATGGCTCAAATTCTTCCGAATTGCATGGAGAATAGGTGAACCAATATCGTTCTTGAAGATTTTCAAATTGCTTTTTTTCGGGCCTCCGCAGATGCTCATCTATTGTGCTGCCGCTCAGATATACTTCAGCCTGGACCAGGAGAAAGGTTGTGATTTAAAGAAGGTGATGGATTATCTTCCGACGAAAGCGTATGCAACCGATCAAAACGAAGCGATAGCTGCCGTGGTTGATGCATGGGACAAATTCATCAGGAGCGTATAATGGGAGGGCGGCCGATTGTTTTATTTTTTCTCATCGATGCGATGGGTTGGGAATGGCTCGCCGATAAACCTTTTTTAAATGATCACTTTAGACATCGTCAGCCTGTTAAGACCATTTTCGGTTTCAGTTCCTCTGCAATTCCCACAATTTTAACCGGTAAATATCCTGATGAGCATGGCAGATGGAACCTGCTCTTTCTGTCACCGCTCACTTCGCCTTTTCGCTGGACAAAATACCTGCACTTTCTTCCTGATACACTGCTTGAAAACAGAGTGACCCGAAAGCTGATAACTCTGATTACTAAAAGATTGGTCAAGGCCGATGGATACTTCTCAGGGTATGTGGCTACCAGAAAGCTCTGGCTGTTCGACATTTGTGAAAAGTACAATATTTACCGCAAGGGCGGCATCGATGGTTGTTCGACGATTATCGACTACCTTGAAGAAACCCACACCCCGCATAAGATTTACTCCTACCATGATTATACCGACGAACAGGCCTTTGACTGCCTGCAGCGTGACCTGCATGATGATAGAAGCCTCGTATACTTTGCCTATCTGCCTGAGCTTGATGCCTTTCTTCATAGGTATGCTGACCGGCCTGGTGAAGTTGCCGATAGAATCACCTGGTATGAAGAAAGAATCCGGAAAATCATTGATGACGCGAAGGCTATTTCCGAAGATGTACGCGTTTTTGTCTTTTCTGACCATGGCATGGCTCCCATTGTTAAGCAATTTGATCTCATAGGAATACTGCGAAACAATGAAATCGATCTGGAAAATGATTGCCTCGCAGTCTTTGATTCCACCATGGCACGATTCTGGAGTGACAATCCGCTCGCCCTGGAAAAGATCGCCGCGACCCTGAAGGACTGTCCCGAGGGAAAACTCCTCAGCAGGGAAGAACTCCAGGCGATGCGAACGTACTTCCCGGATGGCCGGTATGGACAGTTAATCTTTCTCATGCATCCGGGGACACTGATTTTCCCGAATTTATTTGGCTCGCACTGCCCTGCTGGTATGCATGGCTTCCATCCTGATGACAGGCATTCCAACGGTTCCTACCTTGCCTCGGTGGCCGATTACCAACCCGAATCGATTGTCGATCTATATCATGTCATGCGGAGTGAAGTTGATCGAGTAAGGTCGCGGTAGAATGGCTATGTTCTCAAAGCATATGCCGGAACGGATTCGTATCGCCTATATACTTCCTACTGAAGTGCGAGGCGGCGTTGAAGAGCATGTGTTGTCATTGGTGAAAGGCGTCGATGCGAGAAGGTTTCAGACATTCATCGTTGCCCCTCCAAAGCTACTTGCCGCCCTCGAAGATGATCTGCAATCGGTTGATACAACAAAGATTCCATTACGAATTCACAATATGCGCGATTGGCGCGGGGCAGTTGACTTTTATCGGTTCCTGAAAAGGTTTCAGATCCATATCGTTAACACCCATATGTTTATCGCCACGTTCTACTATGCGCCGCTCGGGAAATTGGCAGGGGTGCCGGTCCTGCTCGAAACCACGCATCTTCTCGAAAAATGGCGCTTAGGCAAGGGGTTTTTGCGCAGGCATTCTTTTATCATAGACAGGATCTTCTATAGATTGCTCAATAAGGTACTTGCCGTATCGAATGCCTGCAAACGTGACCTCGTCTCCATAAAGAGCATTACTCCGGAAAAGATTGTAGTCGTGCAGAACGGAAGGGATCTCGCCAATTTCAAGCCTGCAAAGATAAACCGAAGGGGCGAGATACGGCAAGCAATAGGCATTGGGGCGGAGGAATATGTATTCGGTGTTTTTGCCAGGCTCAACCATCAGAAAGGCCATGTGTATCTGATACAGGCTGTTAAGCTTCTCAAGGATCGGGGGGTAAGGACAATAATTGTATGCGTCGGTGATGGGGAGTTGCAAGAACCACTTTGCCGCCAGTGCCATGACTATGCTATTGCCGATCAGGTCTTTTTTGTCGGTTTTCAGAAGGACATGCCGGGGTATTTGTCCATGGTAGATGTTATGGTTCTGCCTTCATTGTACGAAGGGCTGCCGCTGTGCGTTATCGAATCCTTGGCAATGGAAAAGCCGGTCATTGCCACAGCGGTTGACGGGACTCCGGAATTGGTGATTCCTGGAAGTACTGGCCTGCTGGTAAGGGCCAAAAATCCTGAAGAGCTTGCGAATGCCATGCTCTTTGCTATCGAGAATAGGGATACAATGCGCCGGATGGGAGAAAATGGCCGTCGTCTGATGCTTGAGAGGTTTTCCATCGAACGTCAAATTCGGGAGACCGAAGAACTGTACATGGACCTCTGCCGGGAAAAGGGTTTGCGGGTATGAAGATCCTGATTCTTTCGACAAGGCTGCCGTACCCCCAGGATACCGGCGCCAAAATCAGGGCGTTTCAATTGATGCGGGCTTTGGCGGAAAAACATGAGGTTACGCTTGCCACCTTCTATGGTGCTGAGGGTGAAGAGCAGTACTTCAAGTGTATAACCGATCTGGGAGTTAAGCTCGTTCCTATCCTTTTACCTCGTATTGATAATTCCGTTGGCTTGCGGGATTTTATCCTTGGCGTCTTGTTTGGTTTGCCGGTGACGGTCGCTAAGTATCGAGACAGGAGAATGCGCAGGGCGATCGATTCCTTGGTGCCGGAACATGATGTCATTTACTGCGAGCATATGCATATGGCCCAGTGTGTTTCATCCGGACAGCGAAAACCCAAGGTACTTGACGCGCACAATGTCGAGGCTCAGATTGCTGAACGGCTGATGAATGTCGAAAGTCATCGGCTAAAGAAGCTCCTGCTGTTCTGGAATTTTCGCCAAATGCTTCGGTATGAGGGGAGAATTACGCGAAAGTTTGATTTAATCCTGGCCGTCTCAGAGCAGGATAGGGCTTTTTATACCGACAAGTATAGGGCAAAGAACGCCGTGGTTTTGGAAAATGGCGTTGATCTTGAGTATTTCCATATGGCTCCGGCAGAGCACTTGGAAAAGTTACGGCTGGTATTTGTCGGCATGATGGGCTGGAAACCGAATAGTGATGGGATTTTGTATTTTGTCACTGAAATCTTTCCGCAAATACAAAATGAGTTTCCGTCAATCTGCCTTGATATTGTTGGTAAGAATCCTCCCGCTGATGTGATAAGATTAAAGGAAAGACCCGGGGTACGTGTCACTGGCACGGTAGATGACGTGCGGCCATATGTTTGGGACGCTCAGGTTTATGTTGTTCCCCTGCGATTTGGCGGTGGAACTCGACTGAAAATTCTTGAGGCGTTCGCTATGAGAAAAGCCGTGGTTTCGACGACATTGGGATGTGAGGGGATTATCTGCAGGCATGGCAAGGAATTGCTGGTTGCCGATGAAGCAAGCGATTTTGCCGAAAAAGTCATTTGCCTGTTGCGCAACGAATCGTTGCGTCGGGAATTGGGTGAGAATGCCGTTCAACTTGCTGGAAGCTTGTATGGATGGCGCCGTATTGGAGAGAAAATGCTTGGGTATTTCAGTAAATTATTGTCCTGAACGGGGATTTTTTGTTATTGAATTAGAAAGAATCAAGAAGGTGTATATTGCTTGTAGGGTGAAAAAATGATTAGGGGACACGTTTGGAAGCCAAGCTGTTGACAATTGTTTGCATCATTTTGATTTTTTTAGGGATATTTTCTCTTTCCGGGAATTTCTTCTTGGCACCGCTTCTCCGGGTGTTATCGTACCTTTCCAGAACTAAGAAAACCGGGGAAGTATTACCGAATCTGAGCATCTCGGTCATCGTTTCGGCATATAATGAGGAAAAGAATATTGCCGAAAAAATCGAGAATCTACGCCAGGCCCTGCAACATATCAAGGTTGATTACGAAGTAATCATCGGCGCAGACGGCAGTACTGACAGAACGGTGGAAATTGCCGAGGTAGCGTTGCGGGCAATCGGCGATCCGCGTTGGCGCATGGTCACCTTTGCCAACGAAGGCAAGTGTCAGACACTTAATAAGCTCGTTGCCCTTGCTCGCGGTGAGGTCATCATTTCCACCGATGCTGATATCCTGCTTCCTGAGAATGCCATTAATCTTGTTGTCGAGGCCTTTCGGTTCGATAGTCAGCTCGGTTGTTTGTCATGTGTCCCAAACTTCTATGGACAGGAGATAGGCAACCAGAAGTATTACTGGAACCTTGAGGATCAGATCCGGCGAGCTGAGTCCAGTCTTGGCAAGCTGATTGTCGTTACCGGTATGTTGTACGCCTTTAGAAAAGAACTATATACAAAGATTCCAGAGGGAGTCATGGCTGATGACCTGTGGATTCCGCTGAATATCCTCTTGCAGGGATCGAAGTCTATGCAGGTGGATACTCTTTTGGTTTCTTCTGAGAAGACTGACGAAGAGACCGAAATATTGCGTCGGAAGCGTGTTATTGTCGGTGGCATGGATGTCGTCAAGCGTCTGCTGCCGAGGCTTGTCAAATCGCCCTCCTTATTTGTTCTAGTGTTTGCGCACAAGGTTAATCGCTGGGCGCTGCCTCTCTGGATCGTTATGATTATGGCTGCCTTTGCCTGGATCTGGCCTTGGTTTGCCGCTGTTTATCTCGGCGTAGCAGCCCTGCTCATAGTTGGTCTCGGGAAGAAGAGGTTTTCCCGGCTGGTATTCGCAGTGTTTTCACCCATGCTGGCAGCTATGGAAATTATCAGAGGTGAGGATTTTTCCCGATGGGAACCCATCAGGAAGCATTGACTTAGTACAAGGGGTTCAATAGTGGCTGCTGGTGCGTGTGGCAACGGATGGCAGATATGTTGACGAAGGTTTATTGGTTATGAGAATTTTAGTTGTTGGCGGTAGCGGCTTTATCGGAACACATCTTGTAGGCGATCTGCTCAAGAGTGGCCATCAGGTGCGCATTTTTGATAAGGTTCCGAGTACAAAATACCCTGAGTTATGCCTTGTTGGCGATATTCGTGATCGCCAGGCGCTGCTGTCAGCAGTTCAGGGAGTCGAATTGGTATATCATCTAGCAGCCGAGCATCGTGATGATGTGCGACCAGTGTCACTCTATTACGATGTAAATGTCGGAGGGACGGAAAATCTTGCGGCAGCTTGCCAGGCTCACGGCGTTTGCCGATTGGTTTTTACCAGCAGTGTCGCCATCTATGGCCTGAACGCCGGGCAACCCAGTGAAACCTCACCGCCCAGGCCGTTCAATGACTATGGTCACAGCAAGCTCCAGGGCGAAAAGGCTTTGCAGACATGGCTTGAAGGGAATCCTGCATGTTCCCTGACGATCGTGCGCCCTACGGTCGTCTTTGGTGAAGGAAATCGTGGTAATGTCTACAATCTGGTAAAGCAGATCACCTCTGGCCGCTTCATTATGGTCGGCGATGGCAAGAATAAAAAATCAATGGCGTATATTGCCAATATTTCATCGTTCTTGCAGCAGGTCGGAGAGGAGGCGAGCAATGGCCTGCATGTATTCAACTACGCCGATAAACCTGATCTCTCGATGAACCAGCTTGTCGGATTGGTTCGTACCTATCTGGGCAAGGATGCTTCCCTGCCTGTGCGCATTCCGTATCTGGCTGGCTTGGCCGGTGGCGCATGTTTTGATTTGTTGGGGCGGATTACCGGCAGGAAATTTCCGATAAGTTCTATTCGAGTGAAAAAATTTTGCGCCGACACAGTCATTCCCATCGAGGCATTGCTGAGCTATGATTTTCATCCACCGGTGCCGCTGGCGGAGGGGTTTGAGAAATTTTTGCAGCATGAGTTTGGGAATAGCCGAAGTGGGGTGGAGGGAGAATGATGCCGCCTTTATCCGGGTACGTATTGTTCCTAGATGTGTGCTGGCCTTCTCATCAGGGCCGTATTTACCGATGAGGAACTTGAGATCCTGCAATGCCGACTCTTTTTAATAGATATTACTCCAATAGAAACCTGAGCTTTTTCTTAGGTGAAGGTTGTCTCATCTTCCTGTCGATCATGTTGGTCAACTGGGTTTTCAAAGGCAACGTCATCTTTTGGATCGACCTGTTTGACTGTTTCAGGCAGGCCATGGCGGTCACCATTATCTTTCAGCTCTGTCTGTATTTTTTTGATCTCTATGACTTGAACTCAGGCATATCAATGCCGGAGACGGTGACAAGAATCACCCAAGCTTTCGGTGTTGGATGCATCGTTCTCGCTGTTCTGTATTATTTTCTGCCGGATTTATTGATATCCACCCGGGTATTTTGGACCGGCTATTTGATGATTTGCGTGACGGTCTTCCTCTGGCGGTCATTCTATTACTACATCTTGCGCAAAAGACTTTTTGTCCAAACTACTATTGTCATCGGGACCGGCAAACTGGCCTGTGCTATTGCCAGAGAGGTCGAGGGCAGGAGGGATTCCGGCTATAAAATCCTCGGCTTTGTCGGCAAGGAGGAGCCGCAGTATAATCCTAATAAGGTTCCTGTCTTTCCAGAGCTTGAAGACATGAGTGATGCTTTATCTTTAAAAAGTCTGGATCGAATCGTTGTGGCACCGGAGGATAGACGAGGTTCGACGCCCGTGCAGACACTTTTGCAATGTAAATTACGAGGGATAATTGTTGAACAGGGGGTAAGCTTTTACGAACGTATTGCCGGCAAGATCCTGGTTGAGCGTGTTGATCCAAGCTGGATTATCTTCTCCGGCGGGTTTGGCCTTTCGCGGTTGAAGCGTTCGCTGAAACGGGTGGCGGATATCTGCCTCTCCTGCCTGCTGTTGCCGCTGAGTATTCCTATCCTGTTGCTTTCGGCAATGATCATCAAGCTTGAATCACCGGGACCTGCCTTTTACACGCAGGAGCGTGTTGGCCAGTACGGTACCTCGTTTCAGTTGATAAAACTTCGCTCCATGCGCCAGGATGCCGAAAAGGATGGGGCGGTATGGGCTTCGAAAAATGATGCCCGGGTCACCCGCTTTGGTTCGATTCTCCGCAAGTTGCGGATTGATGAATTGCCGCAGATCTGGAATGTCATCAAGGGCGAGATGAGTTTTGTCGGACCTCGGCCGGAACGGCCGGTCTTCGTCGAGCAACTGGTGAAAGAGATCCCCTATTACGGCATCCGCCATGTCATCAAGCCTGGCCTCACCGGCTGGGCACAGATCTGCTATCCCTATGGCGCTTCGAAGGAAGACGCCCTCAGAAAACTTGAGTACGACCTGTACTACCTCAAGAATTTCTCCATCGCCCTCGATTTCGTCATTGTTTTCAATACCGTTAAGACCGTCCTCTGCGGAAAGGGCGCTCGGTAAAAACGGCCGGCATGGCCGGGAGTTGAATGCAAATGTCAATTGTTGCAGTAGCGCTATAGCCAGGCCTGTCGACCAGTTTCTGATCCGGCTGAGCAGGTTTTCATTTGACATATGTAATGGTCGTTGGTACTCGTAAAGTAACAATAAGTGTAACCTTTCGAGTACCAATACAGCCCTATGCAACCTATTAAACAACTTGCCAATACGCTGGCCTTGCTGGCGGATGACCAACACTGCCTTTTTACTCTCGCCGACTTGCGGTGCGTTATCCCGGGGCAGAGTTCCGGGGCGTTCAAAGCATTATTGAGCCGCTGTGTGCAGGTAGGCTTGCTCCAGCGAGTCTGTTACGGCCTCTATTTGTATCCACAGGTCGGCCAGAGCGGCGGGTTGCTTCTGTTTCATGCGGCTGCTCGGCTACGCGCCCACTGTTTTAATTATCTCAGTCTGGAAACTGTGCTCAGTGATGCCGGGGTTATTTCTCAGGTGCCGATTAGCTGGATCACCCTCATGTCTTCCGGTCGCAGTCAGACCATCAATTGTGGTACCTTTGGCCAAATCGAGTATATCCACACCAAGAAAAAACCGGCGGATTTAGTCGACCACCTGATCTATGACTCCCGTTGTCGCTTATGGCGGGCATCGGTCAATCTTGCAATGAAAGACATGCGGGCAACTGGAAGGAATACCGATCTTGTAGATTGGGAGGCTGTGAATGAATCTGTTTGATCAGCTTGTCAATGAGGCGCTGAGAAACCAGAGTGACCTTGTTGCTCTCCGCACGGTCGTTGAAAAGGAACTTCTGCATCACGATATTTTGCGGGAGATGTCATCCTGTGGATTGCTAGACAATTTGACTTTTATTGGTGACACGTGTCTGCGCGCTTGTTATGGATCTAACCGTTTAAGCGAAGACCTTGACTTTACCGGCGGAAAAAACTTCAAGCGTGAAATGTTGTGCGATCTTGGTAGGGTGTTGGTGCAGCGCTTGGAGGCAAAGTATGGTCTTGATGTAACGGTAGAGGAGCCGGAAAAAGAAACTGGAAATGTTGATACCTGGAAGATGAGAATTGTTACCCAGCCTGCCAGAAAAATGCTGCCGGTTCAGGGGATCAATATCGATATCTGCGCACTTCCCAGTTATGATCGCCGGCCTCTGATGTTGCGAAATATATATCAGGTGGAAATGGGCACATCGGGCCTTATTTTGCAGGCGGAAAGTCGCGAAGAAATATTGGCGGATAAAATGATAGCCTTTGCTCTGAGGCCCAACCGTCTAAAAAATCGTGATCTTTGGGATATCGCTTGGCTCAAGCAGCAGGGGGTCGTTTTGCCCAATGATTTAATTGAGAAAAAGATTCTGGATCGACAGACGAGTGTAGCTGATTTTCTGCACGTTTTAGACGAACGGGCAGCACTTCTGGAAAAAGACTCAGCGATCGGCGAAGACTTTAGAGGTGAGATGCGACGATTTCTACCTGCGCAAATCGTTAAACAGACTATTGAGAATGGGTCTTTTTGGCCATTTTTGAGCGACCTTGTTCGAGGTGAGTGTGAAAATGTGGCTCGAATCCTGCGGGGCGAGTCTGAGGGATACAGCTTTTGACAATGGTGTAGTTAAAGCTGAGCTGAGCAGTTTGTCTGTTTAAACGAAACGTATGCCCTTGCGGTATAAAAACAGGAAATTCAATTGACAATAAAAGTCCTCTCCATCTTCGGCACGCGACCGGAGGCCATAAAGATGGCCCCGGTTGTCAAGGAGCTTGAAAAGTTTCCGGGTGCCATACAAAGCCGTGTCTGTGTTACCGCACAACACCGACAGATGCTTGATCAGGTGCTGGAACTCTTTGCCATTGTTCCCGATTATGATCTCGATATCATGCAGCCCGGGCAGGATCTGTTTGACGTTACCGCAAGTGTCCTGAAGGGACTGAAGCCGGTGCTGGAGCAAGAGCGGCCGGATATCGTCCTTGTTCATGGCGACACCACCACTACCATGGCGGCAAGCCTTGCCGCCTATTATTGCCGCATCAAGGTTGGTCATGTTGAGGCTGGATTGCGGACCTTTGATAAATTCGCACCTTTTCCGGAGGAGATGAACCGGAAGATCGCCGGCGGCCTGGCAGATTTCCATTTTGCCCCGACCGGTGCCGCCAGGGACAATCTGCTGGCTGAAGGTGTGCCGGAATCATCGGTATTTGTGACGGGCAACACGGTCATCGACGCCCTTCTTGGAGTGGTCGAAAAGCTACGGGGTCCGGGTGACTTGCGTACCGTTATTGAAGGGCAGTTTGCCTTTCTTGACCCGAATAAAAAGCTTGTTCTGGTCACCGGCCATAGGCGGGAGAATTTTGGTGAAGGGTTTGAAAACATCTGCCTGGCCCTGGCCGATATTGCCGGCAAGCACCCAGACGTCGAAATTTTGTATCCGGTGCACCTTAATCCCCGGGTACAGGAGCCGGTGCGGAGAAATCTCGGGGCCGGTCGCATACCCAACATTCACCTGATTGAACCGATCGATTACCTGCCCTTTGTGTATCTGATGAGCCGGTCGCATCTGATCATTACCGACTCAGGCGGGGTGCAGGAAGAGGCGCCGTCCCTTGGCAAGCCGGTGCTGGTGATGCGCCAAACCACCGAGCGGCCGGAGGCGGTAACGGCCGGCACCGTCAAGCTCGTCGGCACCGATAAAGAAAAAATAGTCAAGGAAGCCAGCCTGTTACTGACCGACAGACAGGCCTATGAGAACATGAGCCAGGCGCACAATCCATACGGCGATGGCAAGGCCGCGCGGCGTATCGTCGAGATTCTGTTGGGGGTGGGGGAGTAGGGAATAATTCCAATTCTAAATCAAGCAATTACTTCAGCTGTGGCGCTGTGCGGCTTCTCGCCGTACCAAACTGTACTGTCTCGTCGCTGCTCGCTTGCAGCTTCGTTCTCATCTTGATTTAGAAATGGAATAAACCTCCCGAAAGACAAAAGGGGCGGCCGCTTTTCAGCGAGCGCCCCTTTTTTCCCGGTTAGCAGCGGCCGGTCCTAAGAGTTAAAACGCCGCTCCCATTCGTATTCCTTGCCGGTGACCTTGTCTTCCATGCGGCGGATTCGCCGGTCCAGTTCGTGAAATTTCTTCTTCAGCCGCTGGGCGGCGCTGCGCGGTGAGTGGACGTAGCTGTCGTAAAATGCCTGCTCATCGTCGCTGGTGATGGGTCGCACCGGTTCCGGCCGCATAAAGAAGGCCGCCACCAGGTAGACGCCGATGACCGGCCAGAAGCCGCTGAAGATAAAGACCACAACCAGCGCCATGCGTACCCAGAACACCGAGAAATCAAAGTAGTTGGCTACCCCTTTGCATACCCCGAGAAAGACCCCGTCTCTGGCGCGATATATTCCGCCCTGTTTAAAGTAATAGTCTGTCATTTAGTGTATCCATCCTTTTTCTGACCTTCCGTCAGAATGGTTTCAAGGGATTCGATCCGTTCTTCCATGCGTTCCAGGCTCTGGTAGATTTCCTGGATGATCCGGGTTTCCTCGCTGTCACCGGCTCCCTGGCAGCCTTTTCGCGCCTTGAGGATGATCAACACAGTCCCGCAGATCAGGGCAGCCAGGGCGACGATTGAGCCGAAGACTATGGAGACGGTAATAATACTCAGCATGATGGTTTCTCCGTTGGGTGGTGCTGTGTTGTATGGTATTGAGCTTAGGCGGTTTCTTGTTTATTACTGTATTGAGCGGCCTTCATCTTGGCAAGCTCATTTTCAATCTCGGTGTCACCGGCGAGATTGTCGAACTCCTCGTCGATGGTCGGTTTCCTGCCGGCATTGACCAGTTCCGCCTCGGCCTCCATCTGTTCGATCCGGCTCTCCAGCTTGTCGAAACGGGCGATGGTGTCACTGCTGGTACTTCGGCGGATCTCTTCCTGGGCGCGTTTCTTGCCGGTGGCACTTTTATGCCGCTGCACCAGCACCCGCTTCTTCTCCTTGGCACTGTTCAGCTTATTTTCCAGCTCGACGATGTCTTCCTGGTATTTCTCAATCAGGCCGCGGTACTCGCTCAGTTCGCTTTCGAGGGATTCGCCGATATGGGCAAACCGCCGTTTTTCGACAAGGGCCTCGCGGGCCAGATTATCGCGACCTTTGGCGACCGCCAGGGCAGCACGATCTTTCCACAGCTCGGTCTTGGCATTGATCTCTTCCAGCTTTCTTTCAACCTTTTTTTGGCCGGCAATGACCCCTGCGCAAGAGGTTTTCAGCTCGATGAGGGTATCCTCCATCTCGTGGATCATCAGCTTGATCATTTTTTCCGGATCTTCCGCGGTGTCGAGCATTGAATTGATGTTGGCGCTGACTATGTCTCTAAAGCGGGTAAAAATTCCCATGATGTCCTCCATGTGGGTAGATTGTTGGTCTTTGCCATTACTAAAGCAGGAACCATGCCTGGATTGACGGAAAATTAAAATAATGGAAAATCATGCCCTTGGCGCGTTGACATCCTTGGTGTATATGGTAAATATGGCAAGAAAATAGTTAAAAATACTAATAGGCGGTCAAAATAGCCAACTATGTGAGAGGTGATGGATAACGACAAGGTTTTCAGTGCCACCCGAACCGAGGCCCTCGGGCAATCCGAGGTCTTTCTCGATTTTCAGGAGAAGCTCTCGCGCGTGGCTCCGGTCGACCGGCCAGTGCTGCTCATTGGTGAGCGGGGCACCGGCAAGGAGCTGGCGGCCAACCGTTTGCATTTCCTTTCCAAGCGCTGGCAGGGGCCGTTTGTCACCCTGAATTGCGCGACGCTTTCTCCCTCGCTGATCGAGGCCGAACTCTTCGGTCACGAAAGGGGCGCTTTCACCGGCGCCGACAAGCGCAAGACCGGGCGATTTGAGGCGGCCGACGGCGGTACCCTGTTTCTCGATGAGATTGGCTCGATCCCTATGGAGGCCCAGGAAAAGATCCTCCGCGTCGTTGAGTACGGCGCCTTCGAACGGGTGGGCAGCTCTTTGCCGGTTGAAGTCGATGTGCGCATCGTTGGGGCCACCAATGTCGACCTGGCGATGCTCGCTGAACGGGAAGATTTTAAAAGGGATCTCCTTGATCGCCTGTCCTTTGAGGTGCTGTTTCTGCCCCCCTTGCGCTATCGAGGTGAAGACATCATGCTCCTTGCCAACCACTTCGCAACCAGGATGGCCTATGAGCTCGGCAGGACCGGTATTCCCGTTT